>NZ_JAUSTT010000013.1 GCF_030812995.1 Bacillus chungangensis
TGAAGCCCCCCTCAAGATGAGATTTCCCATAGCGCAAGCTAGTAAGATCCCTGAAAGATGATCAGGTTGATAGGTCTGAGGTGGAAGTGTGGCGATACATGGAGCTGACAGATACTAATCGATCGAGGACTTAACCTATATAGTAATATTTTTCGGTTTTGACCATTTCTCCACTATCTAGTTTTGAAAGAATGAAAAAATACTTGAAAAATAAATAAAATCATATATAATAGAATATGTCAGTTTAAATAGTTTTGCTAACAATCCTGACATATAGAATGGAACATGGAAGCCTTTCCGATAGGAAAGAAATACTTATTATTGATCCGCAGTAGCTCAGTGGTAGAGCTATCGGCTGTTAACCGATCGGTCGTAGGTTCGAATCCTACCTGCGGAGCCATTTATAATAAGGAGAGCTGTCCGAGCTGGCCGAAGGAGCACGATTGGAAATCGTGTAGACGGTTAACGCTGTCTCAAGGGTTCAAATCCCTTGCTCTCCGCCATATTCTATTAAAATAAAGGCCCCTTGGTCAAGCGGTTAAGACACCGCCCTTTCACGGCGGTAACACGGGTTCGAATCCCGTAGGGGTCACCATCGTTTCTAGTTTAGGCTAGAGGACAGTACAAGTAAAATAAATTTTATCGTCGCGGGGTGGAGCAGTCTGGTAGCTCGTCGGGCTCATAACCCGAAGGTCGTAGGTTCAAATCCTATCCCCGCAATCAAATAAAGGTCCCGTGGTGTAGCGGTTAACATGCCTGCCTGTCACGCAGGAGATCGCGGGTTCGATTCCCGTCGGGACCGCCATTTTAAAAAAGATACATAATTGTTGAAAGAGTCATTAAGATTTGGCTCGGTAGCTCAGTCGGTAGAGCAATGGACTGAAAATCCATGTGTCGGCGGTTCGATTCCGTCCCGAGCCACCACTCTTTTTACGTTTATGTTCTTAATATTTGGAGGGGTAGCGAAGTGGCTAAACGCGGCGGACTGTAAATCCGCTCCCTCAGGGTTCGGCGGTTCGAATCCGTCCCCCTCCACCATTTTAGGGGTATAGTTTAACGGTAGAACAGAGGTCTCCAAAACCTCCAGTGTGGGTTCGATTCCTACTACCCCTGCCAAAAAATTATGGCGGCTATGGCGAAGTGGTTAACGCATCGGATTGTGGCTCCGACATCATGGGTTCGATTCCCATTAGTCGCCCCATTTATATTATATCATCGTTGGGCCATAGCCAAGCGGTAAGGCAACGGACTTTGACTCCGTTATGCGTTGGTTCGAATCCAGCTGGCCCAGTGAATGCTTGTGTTGGGCAGTTGAGGTCATGTATAATATAAAAGTGAATGTGAAATTCAACATAAAATAATTAAAAGTCTGCTTCACAATTGCGGAAGTAGTTCAGTGGTAGAACACCACCTTGCCAAGGTGGGGGTCGCGGGTTCGAATCCCGTCTTCCGCTCCATAATGGCGGCATAGCCAAGTGGTAAGGCAGAGGTCTGCAAAACCTTTACCACCGGTTCAAATCCGGTTGCCGCCTCCAATCTGCTTGCCGGTGTGGCGGAATTGGCAGACGCGCACGACTCAAAATCGTGTTCCTCACGGAGTGCCGGTTCGATCCCGGCCACCGGTATCGAGAAAAGTGGAAAAAGACTATAGGAAATAAGGGATCTCACTGTGTGTGAGGTTCTTTTTTTGTTGTACCCCGAAATTGGAAACAGGAGTAAGAGCAAATGAATTGAGTCGTGATAATCGTAACCATATTGTTGTGTGTGTGAGATAATTTTAACAAGCTCTCTCCCATTCATTATCCTTTGAAGAAACTTTGTATTAGCGAATTTTTGTTTGCTCTCAGCTTTAAGAACATCTTCATTATCAGACATATTTTCAAGTTCTGTAGGTTAGTGTCTAAGGCGTTTAAAATAGAAAGTAAAGTTGCACTTTCAGCTTTTCCAGTAGCCTCTAATCTACGTACAGTTCTTTCACTTACTTTTGTAATTACAGCTAATTTAGCTTGAGTCCATAGCTTTAAATTTCTTAGTTCCTTAATTTTATTTCCTATGTGCATTAGATAACATCTCCTTGTCTCTTTATTTGCCTTTATTATATATCTTTAGAAATATTGAATAAGTTAGACCAATAATAGAAAAAGTGAGGAACGCAACATGGCTGAATTAAATTCAAAATTATTTAGTGCCGCAGACAACTTGCGAAGCAAAATGGATGCATCAGAATACAAAAACTACTTATTAGGATTAATCTTTTACAAGTACTTATCTGATAAGTTATTAGAAAAAGTAGTTGAAATAGCAGATGAATCGCTAGAAGAATACGACACACAAGAAAAAAAAACTCAATTGTATAGGGATTTATTAGCAGATGAAGAGATAAAAAATGACTTGATTGAAACGTTAGTGGATACATTGGGCTATGATATTGAACCAGAGTATTTATTCAATGTACTAACCAATCAAGCTAAACAAAACACGTTTCAGTTGAATGATTTGAATAAAGCCTTTATCGATTTGTCTACGAAATATGATCAATTTAATGGATTGTTTGATGATGTGGATTTGAAATCAAAAAAACTGGGATCAGATGATCAACAACGAAACATTACCATTACAGAAGTACTGAAGAAACTAAATGATATCGATGTGATAGGACATAATGGCGATGTCATTGGGGATGCTTATGAGTTCTTGATAGGTCAATTTGCCTCAGAAGCTGGTAAGAAAGCAGGAGAATTCTACACACCTCATGAAGTATCTGACATGATGGCTCGTATTGCTACAATTGGTCAAGAAGATAAAAAACTGTTTAGTGTATATGACCCAACCATGGGATCAGGTTCCTTGATGTTGAATATTCGAAACTATATTAACCATCCAGATAGTGCAAAGTTTCATGGGCAAGAACTAAATACAACGACCTATAATCTAGCAAAGATGAACTTGATCTTGCATGGTGTTGATAAAGATGATATGCGTTTACGGAATGGGGATACATTGAACAAAGATTGGCCGACAGATGAGCCTTATACCTTTGATGCTGTCCTTATGAATCCACCCTACTCTGCAAAATGGTCCGCAGATGATACATTCTTAAATGATTCTCGTTTCAATCGTTACGGGAAGTTAGCGCCAAAATCAAAAGCAGACTTTGCTTTTCTTTTACACGGGTTCTATCATTTGAAAGATTCAGGAACAATGGCAATCGTTTTACCACATGGGGTACTGTTCCGTGGAGCTGCAGAAGGTATGATTCGTAAGAAATTATTAGAAGATGGCAGTATTTATGCCGTAATTGGCTTGCCGGCGAACTTATTCTTTGGGACATCAATTCCAACAACAGTCATCATTTTGAAGAAAAATCGTACCATTCGGGATGTTTTATTTATTGATGCAAGCAAAGAGTTTACGAAAGAAAAGAACCAAAATAAACTTTCCAAAGAAAATATTAATAAGATTGTCGAAACGTATAAGAAGCGAGAATATGTTGAGAAATATGCCCACCTCGCTACCTTTAATGAAATCAAAGAGAATGATTTCAATTTGAACATCCCTCGCTACGTCGATACCTTTGAAGAAGAGGAGCCTGTTGATATGGCTACAATTGGTTCAACCATTCAAGAGATTCGAAAAGAAAAAGCAGAACTAGAATCTAGTCTATATGACATAATTTCTTCGCTACAATTTGATGAAGAAAACGCAGAATGGATCAAGGGTGCATTAGAGGTGTTTAATCGTGGGAAATAAACGTACACCAGAAATTCGCTTCCCAGGATTTACTGAAGGTTGGAAACAGCGTAAACTGGATTCAATAGTAGATAGAATTAAATCATATTCTTTATCTCGTGATGTGGAGACGAGTGAATATACAGGGTACAAGTATATTCATTACGGTGACATCCATACGAAAGTTGCAGATGTAATAGATGAGTCTAGCAATTTGCCGAATATAAAAGCTGGAAATTATGAACTACTGGAAAAGGGAGATTTAGTATTAGCTGATGCTTCGGAAGATTATCAAGGAATAGCCACACCTGCTGTAATTACCATAGATACGCCATACAAGCTAGTTTCTGGACTCCATACAATAGCTTTGAGACCAAAACAAGTAGATTCTTTGTTTCTTTACTATTTGATTCATTCACCAATTTTTAGAAAGTATGGTTACAAGACAGGTACAGGAATGAAGGTATTTGGAATTAGCGTTACGAACCTTCTAAAATTTGAAAGTATGTTCCCGTTGTTGGAAGAACAAATCAAAATAGGTAACTTTCTCAAACAATTAGATGACACGATCGCTCTTCATCAGCAAGAACTAACCACCCTCAAACTAACAAAACAGGGATTCTTGCAAAAAATGTTTCTAAAAGAAGGAGAGTCCGTGCCGGAAGTTCGTTTCCCAGGATTTACTAGAGATTGGGAACAGCGTAAGTTTTTTGATAACATAAAAAGTATTATAGATTTTAGAGGTAGAACTCCAAAAAAACTCGGACTTGAATGGAGTGAAAGAGGTTATCTAGCTCTATCTGCCTTAAATGTAAAAAATGGATATATAGATCCTTCTGCTGATGCCCATTACGGTGATGAAGAATTGTATCAAAAATGGATGGGGGGGCGGGAATTAAAACAAGGACAGGTACTATTTACGACAGAAGCACCTATGGGAAATGTAGCTCAAGTACCTGATAATAAGGGGTATATTCTTAGCCAAAGGACCATAGCCTTTGATGTCCATGAGAACAAAATAACTAATGAATTTCTTAGCGTATTGCTTTGTTCCCCTAAAGTGTTTAATGAATTATCTTCACTATCAAGTGGAGGAACTGCTAAAGGCGTTAGTCAAAAATCGCTATCGCAGTTAAAAGTGGAAGTCCCTAAATCATTAGATGAACAAATCAAAATCGGTGACTTTTTCAAAAAACTCGACAACACGATCGCTCTTCATCAACGTGAGTTAGAAGCCTTAAAAGAAACGAAAAAAGCATTTCTACAAAAGATGTTTGTCTAAGCGAATAGAAGAGAGGGAGAAACATGACAAAGATACCACATCACAATGAAGCTGAAGTGGAACGTCGCCTGATTGAAGTGCTAGGGGAAGGGCATAATCAGTGGAACTATCGCCCAGATTTAAAATCGGAAGAAGATCTATGGAAGAACTTGCGTCAAAAAATTACGCAAAATAACTTATCAGAAATTGGGGAACATCCAATTTCTGATAAAGAATTTGACACTATTAAAACAGAATTACTATCGAAAACAAAGACACCCTTTGATGCTGCTAGATGGCTTAAAGGGGAGAACGGGATCTCTCGCATAACGATTGAACGTGAAGATGTATCCCTGGGTTCAATGTCGTTGGTGTTGTACTCCAACCAAGACATTGGTGGCGGAATCTCTACATACGAAGTTGTTCATCAGATTGCGAAACAAAAGGCAAACGTTGATTATCGTGATCGCCGATTTGACGTGACACTCTTAATCAATGGGTTGCCCATTGTTCAAATTGAATTGAAGCAAGTCAGTGCCAAAGACGGCGTATTCCAAGCCTATAATCAAATCAAGAAATACGCCGAAGAAGGGCTGTTTAGAAATAATATCTTTTCTACTCTTCAGTTATTTGTTATTTCCAATGAACAAACGACTCGCTATTTTGCTAATGCGATGCCAAAAGACATGTATAAGAAATTTGTCTTTAGCTGGCGGACCACAGATAATCGAAAAGTAGAAAATCTCTATGAATTTGTGAAACAAGTTTTAAATATTCCAGATGCACATCGCTTGATTGCAAATTATACGATTGTAAGTGAGGACCAAGACAACAAAACCTTAATGGTGTTAAAACCGTATCAAATTCATGCTATTGAAGCCTTGTTTACATCTGCCATGAAGCATGTATCCGGATTTGTTTGGCATACGACTGGTTCAGGAAAAACGTTGACAAGTTTTGTTTCTACGAAGTTATTAGCTCGCAAATCAGGTGTAGATCGTACAATTATGCTCATTGACCGAAAAGACTTGGACAATCAAACTACCACTGAATTCACCAAATTTGCTTCCGAGTTTAATACCGGTATTTCTTCTGGTAATGCCAAGTCTAATAGCTTGATTGTCGGGACCGGAAGTGCGAAAGAGCTAAGTAATACTCTACTATCTGATGCCAATTCCAATACAGTGATTATTACCACTCGTCAAAAATTAGAAGCTGCCTTGCGCTATGCCCAAAGGCAAGAGGAACAAAAAGGCACCCAACGTTTTAAGAAACTACTGGGGCAACATATTGTCTTTGTCGTAGATGAATGCCATCGAGCGTTAAGTGCTGAAGGGATGGAAGTGATTAAGGGGTTCTTTCCAAATTCTACATGGTTTGGTTTTACAGGTACGCCAATATTTAATGAAAATAAAAAACAAGCTAAAGGCCAATTAGCTCGCATCACTCGTGATCAATATGGAGAAGTTTTGCACACTTATACCATTAAGAATGCATTAGATGATGGGGCTGTTTTAGGATTCCAAGTAGAGCATGAAGATACGATTGAACCAACATCATTAAATAATTACATTTTTGATCAATTGCGGAAAAATGAAAAATACGCCCATTTTAGTGATGATGAAATTAACGATATTATCGATCAAATGGATGGAATGGAAAAGGAAGCATATCTTGAACCATTGACTTTCGAAAGCGATGAACATATTCAAAAAGTCATTTATAAGATTTTTCGACCTGATAATGCCTATACCAAATTTGATTTCCAAAATGGTCGACCACAAAAGTCTGCCATTTTAACAACAAGTTCGATTGATATGGCAAAACGCTACTATCGGGCAATCAAGGAAATGACCAAAGATCCAGAATGGTTGACGAAAGAATTTGCTGGACATCCGATTCGAACGGGGCGTACGATTGAAGATCCGGACTTCCCTCGGATTGCCATCACCTATTCGATACAAGAAAACGAAGATAATTCCAAACAAAATCAAAATGAAATGAAAGAAATTATCAAGGAGTATAACGATTATTATCACACAGCTTGGTCGATAGAAGATATTGAACGATATAATGGCGATATCAACAATCGTTTAGCTCGTAAGAAAGCAGAGTTCAAAGAATTTGGGAAACAAATTGACCTTGTCATTGTCGTAGATCGCTTATTGACTGGATTTGATGCACCAACGATTCAAACGTTATTTGTAGATCGAAATTTAAGTTATGCCAATTTGATCCAAGCCTTTTCTCGAACCAATCGTACTTATCCAGGAAAGACAAAGGGATTGATTGTGACATTCCGAAAACCTTCGACAATGGAACAAAATGTAAAGAATGCGACAAAGTTATATTCTCAAGAACAAGAGGAATCCAAGCTTGTTTATCCAACTTATGATGAATCGAAGAAACACTTCAAAAAAGCTCACAAAGTGCTATCAACGTTAGTTCCAAATCCAACCTATATTAACGAGCACTCACCGCTTGAAACCCGGGTTGAATTTGTGAAAGCTTTCCAAGAGTTGAATAATGCCTACGAAGCTTTAGTTACGTATGATGATTACAACGATGATATGGAGAAGTCAAAAGTACTTCAAGAACAGGTGAAGACCTTAGAAGAATATATTGGCGTATACAACACGGTCAAGGGTTCGCTAGTCGATGAAGGGAGCCAAAATGGACCGAGACCAGATTTCTCAGACATTGAATTTTATGGAGAAAATGCGATTAAAATTTATGATATTGACTCAACCTATATTGACCAGTTATTAGAAACGTACTCAGCCAATAATCAGAATATCCGTAACGAGATCGAAAAAGCACTTCAAAAACTGAAAAAATCAGAAATTGTTAAAGAAGTATACCGTTCGATTTTAAACGCTATTGATACCAAAGAAATAGATTCAGAGGAAGATATTTTTGTAGTGAAACGACGCTTTTTCACTAAAGCAAGTAACAAGACGATTAAAAAATTTGCGAAAACTTGGTTTGTGGAAGAAAATGAACTGCATTTATCTGCGATACAATATGTGATAGGAACAGAACCTATTCCGAATATTGGGAGAATTATTAACAGCAAGCAATTTGATAAGTATAAAGCCATACATCCAGATGCAAAACCATTGAAATATGGACCAGAAATGAAGCGTCAGTGGAGAAAGACATTAGATGAAGTCATTGTACCTTTGAATGACGAGTTAAGATAAAATCGTTTAAAATTAATGTTTTTCTTTAAAAGGGTTAGAGAATTTTGTTTAACAAGTCTTTATAACTTAGAGAATTATATATTGGTGATGATAAAAGAAAATAAATGAGAAAAAGATGGACAAACTTATATTTTTCAATTTAGTTGTTTTACAAAAATTTTACATATTGCTAATAAAAAACCTTGTAGTATCAATAATTTAACCATTATTTTGATCCCGGCCACCGGTATTAATAAACGTTATTTGAAGCGGTTTTCCCGAAATGGGAAGCCGTTTTTTGTGTTTTTATGGCCTTTTTGGTCGTGGAAACTAGAAAAACGAAGCGAAAGGCTTCCATTTAGTCAGAATTTAAATAAGTATAGAACACTTGTGGATGTTTATAGGTATTTATTCTTTTACGTAATCAAGATTAATAAGTGTTTGATAAATTCTATCATTCATCTCTACATCACTAGCAATTTAACTGCCTATTCTTATGATATTAAGATGTGCAAAAATATTAGCAATAAACGGGAATGACAGATTGCATTACGATATTAAATGACTATTACTCGTCTTTACAATAAGTTGTAGTTGCCAACTTTCAACATTGACATTACTAGAAAGAACTGTTAGGTTTATTAGTAAGTTCATATTGATTATTTCTAAGGAATGTTACCGATAGGGCATAACCTGAACTGATTTGTTTACACTACACGTGTGTTCAAATCGGCTCAGGTTTTTTTATTTTAAAATGATTGCCCTTCTACCTTCATCATCTAAAAAAGGAGTTTTATTATGGCAAACTACACATTTCCAAATCACTTTTTATGGGGCGGTGCAATTGCTGCCAATCAAGCTGAGGGAGCTTATTTAGAAGATGGCAAGGGGTTGACGACTGTTGATCTACTGCCAACAGGTGAAAAACGAAGAGATATTATGAAAGGGAATGTTCCATCCTTAATTCCCCTTGAAGGTGAATTTTATCCATCTCATGAAGCAATAGATTTTTATCACCGTTATATAGAGGATATTGCATTATTTGCTGAGATGGGCTTTAAAGCGCTTCGTGTTTCAATTGCCTGGGCACGTATTTTTCCAACAGGCGAAGATAAAGTGCCTAATGAGGCTGGCTTAAAATTTTATGATGATCTATTTGATGAACTAATCAAAAATGATATTCAGCCTGTCGTCACTCTTGCACATTTTGATGTACCGGTAAATTTAATTGAAAAATACGGCAGCTGGAGAAATCGCAAGCTTGTCTATTTATTTGAAACATACGCAAAAACTGTCTTTACCCGCTATAAAGAAAAAGTGAAATACTGGATGACCTTTAACGAAATTAATATGCTGCTTCATTTACCATTTTTAGGTGCGGGCCTTGTTTTTGAAGAAGGGGCGAACAAAAAACAAATTCAATATCAAGCAGCACATCATCAGCTTGTTGCTAGTGCACTGGCTGTAAAAGCTTGTCATGAGATTATTCCGGATGCAAAAATAGGTTGTATGCTGGCTGCTGGCACTTTCTATCCTTATACATGTAATCCAGAGGATGTTTACCAAGCGATGGAAAGAGACCGTGAGTCTTACTTCTTTATTGACGTACAGTCACGTGGAGCATATCCTGCGTATGCGAAGCGCTTCTTTAAAGATCATCATTTAACGATTGAGATGGAACCTGAAGATGAAGAAATATTGAAAAATCATACGGTAGATTATATCGGCTTCAGTTATTATTCAAGTCGTACAACAAGTACGGATTCGGAAGTAATTAAAAATATGACAAGCGGCAACGTGTTTGGCTCTGTTTCAAATCCTTATTTGAAAAAATCAGAGTGGGGATGGACGATTGATCCGAAAGGGTTCCGCATTACTGCGAATCAACTGTATGACCGATATCAAAAACCGTTGTTTGTTGTAGAAAATGGACTTGGTGCGGTAGATGAAGTAACACCTGAAGGAGAAGTTAACGACGATGATAGAATTGACTACTTAAAACGACACATCGTTGAAATGGGGGAAGCGATTCAAGACGGTGTTGAGATCATTGGCTATACAAGCTGGGGTCCGATTGACATTGTTAGTGCCTCGTCAGGGGAAATGAAAAAACGCTATGGTTACATTTACGTTGATAGAGATAACGAAGGAAAAGGATCATTGAAAAGAATGAAAAAGAAAAGTTTTAATTGGTACAAAAATGTTATTAAGTCAAATGGAGAAAATTTAGGCGAATAGAGGAACTTCTATAGCGGAGATTTTAAAAAATTTCCGCTATTTGTAGGTTTCATACATTCGATGAAAGCGTTGACAGGTTGCCAAAGCAAATATATACTAATATTATAATAATCGATTTTCACTAGGATTGTTACTGCTCATGCAGGCAAAACCTAAGTCACTAAATGTTTAAGATCATAAATGGTCTTATTTATTTGTTGTGGCTTAGGTTATTTTTTATTTAGAAACTTTATTTTTTATAAATCGACAATTTCCCCTCTTAACCAAATTTCGATTAAAAGAATATACACCCAAAATGAGAGAATGATACATCATTGTCTACAAGCATAAAGAAAGGAAGGCAAACACCGTGAAAATAGCTAAGGTTATTAATAATAATGTTATTAGTGTATTACAAGCAGATGGTTCGGAACTTGTTATTATGGGGAGAGGAATTGCTTTTCAGAAAAAAGTAGGTGAAGAAGTAGATCAAGAGAAGATTCAAAAGGTTTTTGCTTTGAAAAATAAACAAACATCCGATAATTTTAAGATGCTGCTTCGTGAAGTTCCTATTGAGCTTATGGTTGTTGTTGAAGAAATTATTCATGATGCTAAAAATAATTTAGGGAAAAAGTTAAGCGAGAACATTTATGTTTCTTTAACAGACCATATTAATTTTGCTATAGAACGGGTCCAAAAAGGAGCAGAAATAAAAAATGCTTTATTATGGGAAATTAAACAACTATATAAAGAAGAATTTTTAGTTGGTTTAAAAGCATTAGAGCAAATAAATGAAAAGTTTAATATTTCCTTGCCTGAAGATGAAGCTGGTTTTATCGCAATTCATATTATTAATGCAGAAATGAATGAAGATGTTATCAACACAATGAATATTACGAAGTTTATACAACAAATCATTAGTATTGTGAAATATCATTTCAATATAGAATTTGAAGAGGATTCATTAAACTATTTTCGCTTTATCACTCATTTAAAGTTTTTCGCGCAACGTATTTTTAAAGGAACGCATTATGAAAACGACGATGATTATTTATATATTATGATTAAACAGAAGCATAAAGAAGCAGCAGAGTGTACCGAAAAGATTAAGGATTATATTAAATATAAATATGAACACGATTTAACAAATGAAGAAATGCTCTACTTAACTATACATATTGAACGGGTTGTGAATAGATAAATGTTGATCTTTTTACAAAAAAGTAGTATGGATGTTTATAAATAGTGTTGACAAAATAAAATATCGATATATACTAACATTAAATCAGACAATAATAAAATAACTTGCAAGCTTGGATTGTTACTGGTTATGCAGGCAAAACCTAAGCCATGAAAAATTCTTTAGACGGTAGTGTCTATTATTTTTCAATGGCTTAGGTTTTTTGTTTGCAAAAAATAAAAAGCCTCGGAGGTGTCGTAATGAGCTACGAAAAATTAGCCAAGGAAATTATAGAGCTAGTAGGCGGAGAGAAAAACGTTACATCGCTTGTGCACTGTGCAACACGATTACGTTTTGTTTTAAAAGACGATACAAAAGCAAACAAAGGAAAATTAGAAAATACTGAAGGTGTTATTACAGTGAAAGAAAGTGGAGGACAGTTCCAAGTCGTTATTGGAAATACTGTTCCTGAAGTGTACAATGCAATTGGAAAAATCTCTAATATATTAAGTGATTCCAAAAAAACAAGTGCTTCAGATACAGCAAAAAAGGGCAATATATTTGGACAAGCTGTGGATATCATCTCTAGTATTTTTGCTCCATTGCTCGGTGTAATGGCAGGAGCCGGGATCTTAAAAGGCTTGTTATTAATTGCAAGCAATGCAGGATGGTTAGAAACAACTGAAACAACTTATATTATCTTAGCAGCTACTGCTGATAGTTTGTTTTATTTCTTACCATTATTGTTGGCGGCAACAACTGCAAGAAAATTCGAAGGAAATGTATTTACTGCATTAACAATTGCAGGTGCATTACTTTATCCTTCTATTATTGCGCTTAAGGATCAAGATGCAGCGATAACTTTTTTTGGAATTCCGGTAACAATGATGAGTTATTCATCAACTGTTATTCCGATTATTTTATCTGTTATTGTTATGAGTAAACTAGAAAAGGTCTGTAATCGCTTCATACACGAAAGTGTAAAAAATTTCATCACGCCTTTGATTTCTCTTGTTGTAATGGTTCCTCTCACTTTAATTGTATTTGGACCTATTGGAGTTAATGTTGGGAACGGCATCGCAGCGGTAATGGTCGCAGCATTTGCTTTTAATCCGATGTTAGCTGGTGCTATTTTAGGTGCTAGTTGGCAATTGCTTGTTATTTTTGGTGTTCACTGGGGATTGGTTCCTGTATTTATCAATAACATTGCGGTAAACGGAAGTGACGGTGTAAAGCCAGCAGCAGCAGCATCGGTATTTGCACAAACAGGTGCAGCGTTAGGGGTTTTTCTTAAAACGAAAAACAAAAAGTTAAAAGCATTAGCAGGATCCGCCACTATTACTGCTCTATTTGGTATTACAGAACCAGCTGTGTATGGTGTAACATTAAGATTAAAACGGCCATTTATTGCAGGTATTATCGGTGGTGCAGTTGGTGGAGCGATTATTGGTCAAGCAGGTACTAAAGCATTTGCTTCTGGTGCGCCTGGACTTTTAACACTGCCAACATTCTATGGGCCTGGTGGTCAAGGATTTATGGGGCTAATCATTGGTATCATAGCGGCATTTATCGTTTCAGCTGTATTAACTTACATTTTGGGATTCGAAGATCCAGTTGAAGTAGATGAACCTACTATTGATTCCGAAGAAACAAAAGAAAAATCTGACGAAGAAGTGTTAAGTCCACTAGATGGAACGGTTATTCCATTATCTAAAGTTCCAGATCCAGTATTTTCATCAGAAGCAATGGGGAAAGGTATTGCCATTAAACCAACTTCTGGAAAAGTTGTATCACCTGTCAATGGAACAGTAACAGTTGCTTTCAAAACAAAGCATGCGATTGGTCTTGTTTCAGAAAGTGGAGCAGAAATTTTAATCCATGTCGGAATCGATACGGTTCAGTTAGATGGGAAGTATTACACATCTAACGTGAAACATGGTGATCAAGTAAAAGTTGGCGACATACTTATTGAATTTGATATTGACAAAATCAAAGAAGCAGGATATCAAGTTATTACACCAATCATTGTGACGAATTCATCTCATTATACTGAGATAACAGCAATTCAAAAAGAATCTGTAAGGGAACAAGATAAATTGTTAAGTCTTCATATTTAGTACTAGCTCTGTGCAAAACATTAAATCAATAGGGAAAAACGCTTATTCTTGTTACCCATCATCCACAAGTGGCTTCTATTTGTCATAAAATGTATACGATCCGAGATGGAAAATACTTTCTTTCTCAGCATATAGCGAGCAAATATAAAATTCAGTTGCTAACAGTAGTTTAAATCTTTACAATTGAGAATGGATAAAGCCAACATTTACTTAGAAACAATGAGAGAAATGTTGGCTTTTATTGTTTCAGTGTAAAAACGTTTACATAAAAGCAAAATATCCTACTGAGAAATACGTGGCTCAAAGTTAACACGAATGAATAGTTAAAGAGTTGAAACTTGAGGGCATTTTTTCGGTACAAGATCAGTCTCACGTCAACCCGACTGAACTTTCAGCAACAAGAACAAACATGATTTCAAAAAAAATTGCCTTAGTTCAGGTCCAGCGAACCAAACTAAGGCTGAAAGACAGTTCGTAAATAATTTATCCCACATCTAACTGGCAGTAACCCCCACCTCAAGAGTAGAGGGATCGAAGAAGTCTAGGTGCTGGGGGATAACTGCCAGTAAATGTCCGATTGGTTCAACTAACCATGATTGGGGGATAAGAGAAAACCCCCAATCATGGAAGTTTCACTTTATTCTTTATCCGTAAACGTCGCTAACCGTTTATCTCCATCCCAATTAACTTTAATCTCAAGTATTTCGGCAAGCTGTCGGACGGGTAAAAATGTATAGCCGTTTTTCACCATCGGTACTGCCCCTTCAAAAGATACTGTTTTGCCGTCAACGAGTATCTCCGGTTTACCGATATGTAAAATGATGATCTTGCCGTCTTTTGTAAGCGTAATTTTTCCTTCCTTTTCATCCCATTTCACGTCAAATCCGAATACGTCTGCAATTGCCCGAAGCGGAATCATTGTTCGACCATTTTCAATAAATGGATCGGCTCCGTGGGTATCGACATAAGTATGGAGATATTTCCCATTCACAAAGACTAAGACACGGTTTTTTATCGCCTCCTCACAAGGGAGAGCATCGATTATTATTTTCTTGCCATCTTTTATAACACCCATTTCTTTCGGAGAACCATCGGGGCTGTTGTAACATGATGGTACAGGCACTACATCCGACCAAAAGAAGAAATCCTCGGCGGCATTCGCAGTTTTTCCACTAATCACTAAAGCGAAAAGGAAGCTAAGTGCAATATACTTTAATTTTCTTTGTAACAATTCAATCAACTCCACTTCTTCATTTGCCAGCAAAAGGTTTTATTCCATAAAACTCATTTCGATTTGATTTGGATACGGAAGAAATCAGTGAAATCTATCGTTTACGCTCGGCAATAGTATAATCTTCAATTCCATAAGTCTCAATAATATAATCTTCCATTTTATTAATCTCAATACTATATTCTTCTGGAACTGGAAGGCCATTGTTGAGATACGGGCTAACCTTCTTACTTAACTCATTGATCTTTTTTAATATTTCCTCCTTATTAGATGATCCTTCCTTAGAGGATACGTAAGCATAGTGATTATTAATAGTCCGAAGGAGATGAAGCGGATGATACTCATTTGCAAATTCTTCCGGAACTGGAAGGCCATTGTTGAGATACGGGCTAATCTTCTCACTTAATTCATTGATCTTTTTTAACGTCTCCTCTTTATTAGATAACCATTCCTTAGAGGATACGTAAGCATAATGATCATTAAAAGCCTTAAGGTAATCAAGCGCTTGAATAGCATCTCGATATTTTTGTGGAACTGGAAGGCCATTGTTGAGATACGGGCTAACCTTCTCACTTAACTCATTGATCTTTTTTAGCGTTTCCTCTTTATTAGATAATCCTTCCTTAGAGGATATATAAGCATAATGATCATTAATAGTATGAAAGAGATGAAGCGCATTAATCGCATTTATATAGTCCTCTGGTGCTGGAATCCCTAGGTTGATATACGCGTTCATCTTCTTATTCAACTCATCGTATTTTTTTTGCGTTTCCTCGTCAAACTTTGGGTCAAAATGATTTTTCATAGGAGGAAGCGGGGTCCGATTCCCCTCCTTATCAACGTGTTCGACGGTTCCATCTGAATGTTGGATGTAACCATCGCCCCTAGCACCCTTGGATTGTTGTACTAATGAATGAATAGCATCCCGATATTCTCGTGGTACAGGAAGGCCTTTGTTGAGATAAGGGTTAACCTTCTCTTTTAACTCATTAATCTTTTTTAGCGTCTCCTCTTTATTAGCTAACTCTTCCTTAGAGGATACGTTTGTATAAAGATCATTAAGACTAGTAAGGAGAGCATAATTTGTAATAGTATCATCAAGCTCTTCAAAAGCATCCCGATATTCTTGTGGAACTGAAAGGCCATTGTTGAGATACGGACTAACCTTCTCTCTTAACTCATTGATCTTTTTTAGCGTTTCCTCTTTATTAGATAACCCTTCCTTAGAGGATACGTATCCATAAAGATCATTAAGACTATTAAGGAGGGGAAGCGTATTAATAGCATTCAGATATTCTTGTGGAACCGGAAGATCCTTGTCGAGATATGGTCTAACCTTCTCAGTCAACTCATAGGCAGTCAACTCATAGGATTTTCTTAGCTTTTCTGCTTGATTAGATAGTGATTCTGCTTGATTAGATAGTGATTCTGCTTGATTAGATAGCGCTTTCTCAGAGGGGACGATCGATGTAGCAGCATACGTAGCGGCCCCGCCACTTCCAATTAGGGAAATTGCAGCAACAGCTGAGAGCACAATCATCGATTTTTTTGGTTTTTTCGCAATCATAAGATTATTCAATCTCCTTTTTATATATTTTTTAGAATTGTTAAAACTACTCGTACAAACAACATTTCTCTGCTTGACACCATACTCCAGCATTGATAAAATCGTTTCTCCGTAAAGCCTGCGACTTTCCGTATCCATATTCTGAACGACTTTTTCATCACAGGAGAGTTCGCAAAGCATATCTAACTGTTTGTTGAGCGAATAAGCCGCAGGATTAAACCAGTGAACTGCATTTGCAACGAGTACGATCAGTTTCACCAGTAGGTCGCCGCGCTTTAAATGAACGAGCTCGTGGGATAAAATCATAGCCAGCTCTTTGTCGCCCAATTGGATATCTGGCATAATAACAATAGGTTTCCACAATCCCATAAGCATCGGAGTTGTTGCACGTGCGCTGATGATTACCTTGACAGGGCATTTCACCGTCTCACATACGCGGCTGTTTTGTAAAATCGAACGCTTAAAGGCCAGATACCGCTTTATCTGTACAGCAAGAAAAAGAATTGTGCCCACTGCCCAAACCAGAATGGCGAAGAAAATCATCTCTTTTATATTTTCATGCCACAACGGACCTGACATCATTCGATCGAGAAACGAGAAATGACTTGCCGTTTGTTCGATAGGCATGACGCGTTCTAATGGTTCAGTCATTGTTTCAGTTATTGATTCAGTCATCGTTTCAGTCATTGTTTCAGCTGTTAGATTGGTGTCGGTATCCGGTACCGGTATAATCGAACGGATAAACGGAACCAGTCCGTTGATGATTGCAGCAGAACCGCCAAGCAGAAAAAATACAGGGATTAAGCCCGAATAGTAATGCCATGTCGGAGAAAATACCTTTTGCGTGACAGGCTTAATACAGTTTTGCAAAACCCATATGATCGTACCAACGAATGACGTAATAAGGAGGGAAAGGAAAAAACTCATCATTTCTTACCACCCTTGCGGACAAACCACTCTTTTAACTCCGCTATGTCATCCTGACTGAGTTCATTATCATCAACCAGAGCGGCTATAAAATTTTTTACTTTCCCATTGTATAAGCGATGAAGAAAAGTTTGGGTTTCGTACTTCTTGTACTCGCTCCATGTCAAAGCAGGTTCGTAAAAATTTACCTTCCCGTTCATTGATTTTGTCAGAAACCCTTTATCGATCAGCCGTTTCAGTATGGTGGATACGGTTGAAGTTTTCCAGTCTTTGCTGTCGAAAATATCCAAAAGCTGTTTAACTGTTACGGGGGTAGCTAAATCCCAGATCACCTCCATCACTTCCATTTCTGTTTCAGACAGTTTTCCTAAATTTTTCATCGGGTGTGCACCTCCGATTATTACTGCGACAACTTGTCGTAAGATGAATATACGACAAGTTGTCGTAGGTGTCAATAAGTGATTCATTATTTTTTTCTTAAAAAAAAGTATTCTTTTTCTTTGGTTCTGATCCTACCCTTTCAGTTTCTGCTTTTGCACAGCTAAGTGGTCAAGTAAAATGATACGGTAGATTATATCGGCTTTAGCTATTATTTTAATCGTACAACAATTACGGATATAACTATGATCATAGATTAACAGCTTTACTATAAAACTGTTTCTTTCAATTTAAGCTATCATTTGTCGCAATTATATGAAAATGCAGCTGTTTTGATAGATTCATATCTAGCAACGTTCAGCCGCAGGAAAGCAAAACGGCATCTTTCCTGCGGCTGAATCGTTTTATTCCATATCTAACTGGCAGTAAGACCCCCACCTCGAGAGTAAGAGGAACGAAGAAGTCTAGGTGGGGGATAACTGAAAGTCAAATGTCCGATTGGTTCGGGCCGACAGGATGTCGGTCATAAAGGCGTTGCAACAGGACGTTGCGATCTTAGCCTTTGTTCTACTGCTTATCAGTGGGGGATGGGAAAAACCCCCACTGATGGAAGTTTAAACTTTATTTCACTGTGCAGTATATCCTCCATCAAGTACCACTGCTTGGCCTGTTATGCCGCGGGCTTTATCGCTCGCTAGGAAGATTGCATAATCAGCAATTTCGCTGACATCAAGCAGGCGTTTTTGTGGAATGAGCGGGTAGATGACTTCTTCGATCACTCTGGCAAGCGGTACTTTTCTTGCTTTGGCGAGATCTTCTAATTGACCACGTACTAATGGCGTATCTACATACCCAGGACAGAGCGCATTGACGGTAACGCCTGAGGAAGCACTTTCTAAAGCCGCTACTTTCGTGAGTCCAATGACACCATGTTTTGCACTGTTATATGCCGCCTTGTTCGCAAAGCCTATTAAGCCATTAATCGATGAAATGTTAATGATCCTGCCAAATTTTTGTTCTTTCATCATCGGCAATACATGCTTGATTGCAATAAAGGGAGCAGTCAGCATAATCTTGATCATGAGCTCGAATTTTTCAGTTGGGAATTCTTCAATTGGCGAAACATGCTGAAGGCCAGCATTGTTAATAAGTATATCCACACGCCCAAATTTTTTCTTAGTTTGTTCAATGAGGAGAACAATATCTTTTTCTACAGTGACATCTGCTTGAAGACCAATCACATCAAGTCCTCTATTTTTAAGTTCTTGCGCTGCATCTTCCACTTGCTCATTTAAGTCTGATAAAACAACTTTCGCACCTTCTTCGGCAAATATTTTACCAATTTCAAAGCCAATTCCTCTTGCAGAACCCGTAATAATTGCCACTTTATTTTGTACCATGATACATTCCTCCAAAAAAAATGTAATGGTCTAAGCTGCAACTGTTCTATTAGAAATCTGAAAATAGCGATAAATGTAAGCAGGGAAAACAATATGAAGTCGTGGGGAAGGTTTGATAGAAAAATGAGGTTGGTTTTCTCTAAAAGTGTAACATATTTCATTTGGAAAAAAAATATGTTTGTCAACAAAGCTTAGTTGTTATTTCTATCTATCTCTCATGGTAAGGGATTTTTTAAAAGATATTTTCCACTATCGTCTTTAAACGAGCTGCAACCCTTTCTTTCTAAAGTTGAGGTTGCTTTTTTCATTTTGGCGCGGTTTTTGCATGTATATAGAGGTGATCGCTTTTACTGAAATAAGGAGGCCATGAAAATGGTAAAAAATATTACCGTTATCGGTTCGGGAGTAATGGGAAGCGGAATTGCCCAGTCCTTTGCGATGGGAGGATATGCTGTCGTAGTGAATGATATTGCTGAAAAGAATCTTGTAAAGGCAAAGCAGCTTATTCTAGACAATTTGTCACTGCTTGCAGCAGAAGGAGTATTGTCAGAAAAAAAGAAACAGGATGCAGCTGAGAATCTTATCTATAAGCGAGAATTGGCTGAAGCGGTTCGAGATGCAGATGTGATCATTGAAGTGATACCTGAAGTCATTGAGTTGAAATGGGATTTGTATCAAAAATTAAATGCACTGATTGGCCCTGAGACGATTATTGCTTCTAATACGTCTACTTTTCCAATCTCTACTCTTGCTGAGAAGGCGAAATTCCCTGAAAGAATGATCATTACTCATTTCTTTAATCCAGGTCATTTAGTGCCTTTAGTTGAAATTGTAAAGCATCAGAGAACAAGAAAGGATGTTGTTGATACAACGATGAACTTGATTCGCAGCATTGGGAAGACGCCAGTGCTGCTTAAAAAGGAGATATCTGGGTTTATTGCCAATCGGTTGCAGACTGCATTAATGCGTGAAGCTTTCTATCTATTAGAAGAAGGAGTTGCCAGTGCTGAAGATATCGATGCTGCTGTCACTGCAGGGCCAGGTTTTCGTTGGGCATTCACAGGACCAATTGAAATAGCCGATTTTGGCGGATTGGATACGTGGCAAAGGGTATTCGAAAATGTCGCTCCTGCGTTGGATCAAAGTGTCGAGGCTCCCAAGATGATTCGTCAGCTAGTAGAAGAGAACAAACTCGGAACGAAAACAGGAGAGGGCATATTCAGCTATGACGCGGCTCTCGTTCCCAACAAAATTAGGAAAAGAGATCGCCAGCTCATTCAATTGGAGAGACTTAAAAATAAGGAGGATCATTAAATGAGAGAAGTTGTGATTGTAGGAGCTGCAAGAACACCTGTAGGTTCGTTTGGAGGCAGTCTGGCAAGCGTTTCAGCAGTAGAATTAGGAAGGGTGGCTGCTAAAGAAGCAATCAAACGTGCAGGAATTGTACCTGAATTAATTGATGAAGTGATCGTCGGCAATATCCTTTCAGCAGGATTAGGTCAAAACGTTGCACGTCAAGTAGCTATTCATGCAGGACTCCCTGAGAGTACTCCCGCGTTCACGATTAATAAGCTATGCGGATCAGGGCTGCGGACAGTGATAATGGGAGCGCAGTTTATTTCACTTGGAGATGCGGATGTGATTCTAGCTGGTGGTGTTGAAAGCATGAGCAATGCTCCATACATATTGCCGCAATTTCGGTGGGGGAAAAAAATGGGCAATGCCGAAGCGGTTGATTCGATGCTATACGATGCATTAACAGATGCATTTCATCAATATCATATGGGAATAACTGCTGAGAATATCGCCGAAGAATGGAAAATTAGTAGACAACAGCAAGATGAGTTTGCCCTAGAAAGTCAATTAAAGGCAGAGAAGGCTCAGCTTTCAGGAATTTTTGCTGAGGAAATTGCGCCTGTTGAAATGAAAAAAAGAGGCAAGGCAATTGTTGCTGATCAAGATGAACATCCACGCCACGGTTTAACGATTGAACAGCTTGCAAAACTTCGTCCAGCATTTAAAGAAAACGGCACAGTCACAGCAGGCAATGCCTCTGGGATTAATGATGGGGGGGCAATGCTCGTATTAATGGCGAAGGAAAAAGCGGATGAACTAGGCTTAGACATTCTGGCAACGATGAGATCTTATGGCAATGCGGCGCTAGATGCGACCATTATGGGATACGGGCCAGTGCCTGCATCAAGAAAAGCGTTGGATAAAGCGAAGCTGACAGTAAAAGATATCGATTTATTTGAAGTGAATGAAGCTTTTGCAGCACAATCTCTTGCTGTGTTGAGAGACCTTAAACTAGATAAAGACAAAGTGAATGTGAACGGCGGCGGTATTGCATTAGGACATCCTGTTGGCGCTTCGGGAGCACGCATCCTTGTTACATTGCTATATGAAATGAAACGGAGGCAGGCCAAGCGTGGACTTGCTACTTTATGTATTGGTGGAGGACAAGGAACGGCATTAATAATAGAAAGATAATCAATTGCGAGTAAGATGGAAACAGATTTCCTCGTTTTCACTATGCTATAATGATATAGAAATGATGGGAGTAAGGAGAATGGGAATGATCAAGGACGATTCTAATCTGTTGTTCATCATGAAAGCGTTCTTAGAACGATTGCCATTTGGGGTATTAATGATTAAGAATGAAAAAGAGGTCTTCTTTTGTAACCAATTATTATCCAAACATTTTGAAGAGAATGCAATGGAGTTTAATCTATCTATCATTCTTGAAAGAAATATGCTTCTAGAGACAACCACACATATTCATTTGCCAAATAAGGACGTTGTCATAAGGAAAATGCAGCTCGAGGAATTGGAAGATGTTTATCATCTCTACCTATTTTCATTTACAAATGCATCTAATCGATTGTTGAATATAGAAGAAAATCAAGAGATTTTGCTAAAGGATATGATGGAGTCTGCCTATGATGGCCTAGTGATGGTTGATACAGATGGGTATATCCAACTGTTAACGCAGGCATATGCAGATTTCTTAGGTGTTGATCAAAAAAGCGCCATTGGGAAACATGTAACCGAAGTAATTGAAAATACACGTATGCATGTAGTTGTAAAAACAGGGAAACAAGAGACAGCTGAACTTCAAAAAATCAATAAAAATTATATTATTGCAACAAGGTCGCCAATGTTTAAACAAGGCAAGGTAGTGGGGGCAGTAGGGAAGATTTTGTTTAAAAATGTTGGGCAATTTACCGCACTATTCAAGCGTCTCCGTTCCCTAGAAATAGAATTGAAGAAATACAAAGGAGACTTTCGCGAAAGCAACAAGGCTTCTTATACATTCGATGATTTAATTGGAAGCAGTCCTTCATTTATAGATGCCAAAAATCAGGCGAAAAAGGCATCTAGGGGTGATTCCAATGTGCTGCTCTTGGGAGAAACAGGAACTGGAAAAGAATTATTTGCTCATTCAATTCATAATGAAAGCAGACGCGCAATGGGGGTTTTTGTGAAAGTAAACTGTGCGGCGATCCCTGCTGAGCTGCTGGAATCTGAGCTATTTGGCTATGAAGAAGGCTCGTTTACCGGCGCAAAAAAGGGTGGAAAAGCTGGGAAATTTGAGGCAGCAGATGGCGGGACGATTTTTCTTGATGAAATTGGCGAGCTTCCTATACATATGCAAGTGAAGCTTTTGCGTGTCTTGCAAGAAAAAGAAATTGAACGGGTTGGTTCCACTGTCAGTACGCCCATTGATGTGAGAGTGATTGCGGCAACGAATCGAAATTTAGAAGAGATGGTGGAAAAGGGTGAATTTCGCCTTGATTTATTTTATCGGTTAAAGGTAATGGAAATCAACATTCCATCATTAAAAGAACGAAAGCAGGATATTGAGACCCTTGTTAGCTACTTTCTGAACAAATATGAACAGATAATGAAAAAACATGTACAGAGAATCAATGATCATGCACAACGTTTATTGACTGTGTACTCGTGGCCTGGAAATATAAGAGAGCTTGAAAATATCATCGAGCGGGCTTTGAACATAGTAGATGAAGGGGATGTCATTACACCTCACCATTTGCCTGAGGAGATTACGGGGCAAAAAGAAGAAATAATCGCTCGTCCTTTAGCCGATCTTTTAGAAGAAACGGAACGAAATGCGATTGTTGCTTGTTTGAAGTTAACCAATGGCAATAAGTCAGAGACGGCAAAGCAGCTAAAGGTTAGTAGGACTACTCTTTATGAAAAAATGAATAAGCATGGATTGCTATTATAAGTAACTATCCTTTGCCCCTGGCAGAGGATAGTTTTTTAATATTATATACCTGAAAATGGTATTTGTAAGGCAATCCAAACAATGAAGATAGCCTGAAATGAGTATTGTAATGAAAGCCGGACACTTTATAAAGGCTAAGGAAGATACTGTTCAGTTATCCGAACAGTTTTTCAGGAAAGCTGGGTTTTTATACTTATTAAGACATCATTTATCCCACATCTAACTGGCAGAAAGACCTCTACCTCAAAAGTAAGAAGAATCGAAGAAGTCTAGGTAGGGGATAACTGAAAGTCAAATGTCCGATTGGTTCGGGTCTACAAGGATAAAGGAAAGCTTCTTGAATCAATATCACACGAAGAAAAAGTGAACTTCTTTTTCGAGGACGTAGATCACTAAAAGCGTTGCGACAGGACAAGGAAGCTTCGGCAGGGATACATCGCACGAAGAATAAGCGGGTTTCCTTTTTCGAGGACGTCGTGCTTTTAGCTTGAGATCTTTTGTATGGGGGATGAGAGGAACCCCCCACTGATGAAAGTTTCACTTTAACATCGATTTTTAAAAATTGAGTCCCACTTTATATGTACATAAAAGAATGGAGCATGCGTCATAATAAAGAGCAATTTTATCGATTTTTAGATTGGCATGTAACTTGCAATGTATTAGGCGAGTGGTTTAGTAATAGTTTGCAAGGTTATTAGAAGTCATCATAATAGCGTTTTGTTTTTTTCTAATTTGAATAGGCTGACTTGGGGAAGGCAGCTTTATTTGGAATCATGAAGCTGTAAAAAGCGGGGAAAGAAGCCAGCCTATCGTAAGTAGGAGAGGAAAAGGTTTAAAAAGAGGGCTTTTTAAGTTTTCGAGACTTTGGAAGGAGTTTCATATTGAAGTGTTTGAAGAACAAAGGGTGAAGCCGATTCATGACTATTGAATTGCTTTGGGAGAAGTGCATTGATTGTATAGCTGATCGGCCTTAAAGGAGTGTTTTTACAAAGGGGGATTTATATTGTTCTTTCAAATTTTAGCTATTGTCTTAGCACTAGGGCTGCTCATATTTTTGGCTTATCGAGGATTTCCGGTCATTATTGTTGCACCGTTAGTCACGTTATTAGCTGTGTTTTTATCCGGCGGCCATTTGTTGCCCAGCTATACGGAGGTCTACATGTCTCATGCAGCAAGCTATATAAAATCATTTTTCCCTATTTTTCTCCTAGGAGCTATATTTGGGAAAGTAATGGAGATAAGCGGAGCAGCAGCTTCGATTGCTCAAACAATTGTTAGATCTTTAGGTTCGAAACGAGCAATATTGGCTGTTGTTCTTGCTTGTTCAGCATTGACATATGGCGGCGTTTCTTTGTTCGTCGTTGCATTTGCGGTATATCCATTTGCAGCAGCTATTTTCAAGGAGGCAAATATACCTAAGCGACTTATACCAGGTACGATTGCATTAGGAGCCTTTACGTATACAATGGATGCCTTGCCTGGTACACCGCAAATTCAAAATATTATTCCGACAAATTATTTTGGGACAGATACATATGCGGCTCCAGCAGTAGGAATTATAGGCGCTATTATGATCTTTATTGGAGGAATACTTTGGCTTGAGCATAGACGCAAGCAAGCGCTCGCCAAAGGAGAAGGTTATGGCACTGGACACACGAATGAGCCAGAAAGCGCAGGGGAAACAAAGCTCCCAAACTTTTGGCTGTCAATTTTTCCACTTATTTTAGTAGTAGGGTTTAATTTCATATTTAGCCGCAGTGCAATATCTGTTAAAAATTGGTATGATGAAACCGTTTTAGCAGATGCATTTAATATTACGAATGTAAATACGATCACATCTTCCTGGTCATTGATTGTCGCACTGATGATTGGCATTTTGGCGGCTATGCTGCTCAATATTAGACGTATTAAATTGAAGTTGACAACTGGATTAACTGCTGCAGCTATGGGTTCTCTGCTTGCAATTTTCAATACAGCTTCAGAGGTCGGGTTTGGCAATGTAGTAAAAACCTTACCTGGATTTACAATCATTCAAAACGGGGTATTCAATGCGAGCAGTAATCCGCTTGTTTCGGAGGCCGTTGCTGTTAACGTACTTGCTGGAATTACAGGTTCTGCTTCTGGAGGATTATCGATCGCTTTGGAAGTAATGGGCAGCCATTATTTGAATTTAGCTCAGCAAGTGGGCATTAGTCCAGAAATGCTGCATCGGATTGCGTCGATGGCTTCTGGAGGTATGGATACATTGCCTCATAATGGAGCAGTCATTACCTTGCTTGCGATAACTGGGCTTACACATCGCCAATCCTATCAGGATATTTTCATCGTCACAATTTTAAAAACAGTGACAGTGTTTATCATTGCTTTTGCAGCGACATTATTTATGTAAAAAATGGAGATGAGAAGATGGAAAAAGTGATATCCACTATAGATGATGTCATTAGACAAATAAAAAACGGTTCAACAATCATTGTAGGCGGCTTTGGATTATGTGGAATACCAGAGAAGCTCATACTTAGTTTACGTGAGCATGGTGCGAAGGATTTAACAATTGTAAGCAATAACTGTGGAGTGGATGACTGGGGACTCGGTCTTCTCCTTGAAAATAGGCAAATAAAGAAGATGATGGCCTCTTATGTTGGAGAAAACAAACTGTTTGAACAGCAATTCTTAAGTGGAGAACTAGAAGTAGAACTCATTCCTCAGGGAACGCTTGCAGAACGCTTGCGTGCAGGGGGAGCAGGAATTCCAGCTTTCTATACCGCAACTGGGATTGGTACTGAGGTAGCGAAAGGAAAAGAGCATAAAGAATTTAACGGAAAGACATATGTAATGGAAGAAGGTATTGTTGGCGACTATGCGTTTATTAAAGCATGGAAAGCTGATCCTTTCGGCAATCTAGTCTTTCGCAAAACAGCACGAAATTTTAATCCAGTAGCAGCAACAGCAGGAAAAGTGACAATTGCGGAAGTAGAAGAACTTGTGGGACTAGGTGAGTTGGATCCTGATGATATTCATACACCTGGTGTATATGTCCAGAAGGTGTTTGTTGGTAAACAATATGAAAAGAGAATTGAAAAAATAACAACTGCTAGTAAATAGAGAAGGAGGATGTTTTGATGACTAATGGTAGACAAAAAATTTTGAAACGGGCGGTTAAAGAAATTCAAGATGGCATGTGTGTCAATTTAGGGATCGGAATGCCAACATTCATTGCTGACATGATCCCAAGTGAATATAATGTCATGTTGCAATCAGAAAACGGCTTGTTAGGTATTGGTGCTTATCCACAGGAAACAGAGATCGATCCGGATCTCATTAATGCTGGTAAAGAAACGGTAACAGCTAAAATGGGCGCTTCGTACTTTGATAGTGCAGAGTCGTTTGCAATGATTCGAGGCGGTCATATTCAATTGGCAATTCTCGGCGGTATGGAAGTCTCAGAACAAGGTGATTTAGCGAACTGGATGATCCCAGGAAAAATGGTAAAAGGCATGGGTGGAGCGATGGATCTTGTTCACGGGGCAAAGCGAATTGTTGTGATCATGGATCATGTAAATAAATATGGTGAAACAAAAGTGAAAAAGGAATGTACGTTGCCTTTAACAGGTCAAGCAGTTGTACATTGCTTGATTACCGATCTTGCTGTTTTTCATTTTGATAAAGCTGGCATGAAATTAGTTGAGCTGCAAGAAGGTGTTACGCTTGAAGAAGTGCGTGAAAAAACGGAGGCTGCATTTTTAGTGAGCGAGTCGCTGAAAGTTTAATAGATGAAAGTGAAAAAAAGCCGTTGCTAGGTTGACTAGATAACGGTTTTTTTTGATCTTTAAGCAGAAAATAGGAAACCTTTCATAAGAGAGGAGAAAAAATAGACTTATTGAATGTATATAGAGAGAATAATGATGTAGAAGGGGATTGAATAAATGTTATTCAAAGAATGTCATCGCATCGCTGAACTAATGTCTGCATTTACGAAACCATGGTTTTTTGCAGGTGGTTGGGCAATTGACCTTTTTGTTGGACAGGAAACAAGAAAACATCAAGACATCGAAATCTCTTTGTTTAGAAAAGATCAACGTCACATAAGAAACTATCTTCCAGATTGGGAATTTAAAAAAGTGATAAAAGGTGAATTTTACGAATGGGAAGACGAATTTTTAGCGTTGCCAATTCATGAAATACACGCAGAAAATAAAAAGAGTGGTCAAAAAATCGAAATGCTTTTAAATGAGTGTCAAAATAGCAAATGGATATTTAGAAGGAACAAGTCCATTACTTACCCATGCAACTCGATCTGGAGTTATACTGATTCGGGTATGCCTTATCTTCAACCAGAAATCGCTTTGTCCCACATCTAACTGGCAGTAAGACCCCCACCTCAAGAGTATGAGAAATCAAAGAAGTCTAGGTGGGGGAAACTGCCAGTAAATGTCCGATTGGTTCAACTAACCATCAGTGGGGGATGAGAGAAAACCCCCACTGATGGAAGTTTCACTTTATTGTATAAAGTAAAAAATACGAAGGAAAAAGATCATCGCGATTTTCTAACCGTAAAGGATAATCTTTCAAAAGACCAAAAGCAATGGCTACAAGAAGCAATCCAAATACATGAACCAGAACACCAATGGCTTGCTTTATTATAATGACAATCGTTCACATCGATGTGAACGATTGTCATCTTTGATTTAAATATGTATGTGATATCAAACAAAGCTCGACACATTTTGACAAATTTTTTTAAAAAATGCTTGATAATTTCTTACTAAATGGATATAATAAAGAGGTCGTTTAAAAAGAATATGCGGGTGTAGTTTAGTGGTAAAACTACAGCCTTCCAAGCTGTTGTCGTGGGTTCGATTCCCATCACCCGCTCCATACATAGTGCATAACGCAGTGTTTCGACTCTTAGATAGCGAAGCATTGCGTTTTTTTTGTGATACTAATTAAATTGTCTATAAAAAAACTATTTACTTTTTATGAGAATAATGATTTAATTGAACAGTGGTTAATTAATTTGGCCGGGCTTAAAATTCTCTTTATAGGGGAGAAATATCCAAATTGATGGAAGCAATATCAACAAAGGAGGTTGCCATGTCAGCTCGTAAAGTGGTTGCAAAAGAATTGACGCGTTCAGTGATTATGGAAGCTGCTCATGATCTTTTTATTCGCGAAGGTTATCAGCATGTGTCGATGCGGCAAATTGCCAAACAGTTAGGTTACTCTCATGGTGCTCTTTATTATCACTTTGATAATAAGGCAGAATTGTTTTATGCCATGGTTGAGCAAGATTTTCAGTTGCTAAATGAGAAATTACATGATGTATTGCAGCAAGATTTATCACCAAAAGCGAAGTTAAAAGCGATTTTGTTAGGCTTTATTGAATTTGGCTTAAATAATCAAAGCCAATATGAAGTGATGTTTATGGTGAAAGATGCTGAAGTGAAAAGTTATTTGCAGGAAGGGCCTAATAAAAGTTATGAATTGTTTGTTCAAGCGCTGCAGCTATGTACGGATAAATTGGATGTGAGGCAGGCGTATTCTATTTTTTTGTCGCTGCATGGTTTTGTTTCACATTTTTGCCGGGAAGTTGCATCATTTGATGAAGTTCATTCGTTAGCAGAAACGCATGTTACATTTATTATTACATCCATTTTTTCCCCCATGAAGTAAATGGGGTTTTTTCACAATATCAATTGACCAGTGGTTAATTAAAAGGAGACAAAGACGATGAAAAAAGTAATGGTAGTTGGAGCAACAGGTGGAATGGGATATGCAGTTGTAAAAGAGTTAGCAGGTAGAGGAATCAAAACAATTGCGATTGCAAGGAACGAGCAAACATTACAAACGTTATTTAGAGATGAACCTCTTGTTCAAATTCAGACGGGAGATGCACTACAAAAAGCAACAATAGACGCTGCTGCAGCGGATGTGGATCTTATTGTTCATGCGATCAATGTGCCATATCGGGAATGGGCAGAGAAGCAGCTTCCGATGTTAGAAAATTTACTAGCAGTTGCTGAAAAGGTTGGTGCTAAATTTATACTCGTTGATAATATTTATGCTGTTGGCGAACAGTCTGGTGGATGGATTGATGAAAACAGGAAAAAGCAGCCGACGACAAAAAAAGGAGCAATTCGCTTACAAATGGCGGAGAAAACACTTCAAGCAAAGATACCAACTAGCGTCGTTCATTTTCCAGATTTCTATGGCCCAAATGCACAAAACACGGCAATTCATATCATGTTAGCAGCCGTTCTCAAAAATAAAAGAATGCCTTACATCGGAGATCCGAAAGTAAAGAGGGAATATATATATACGTTTGACGGTGCACGTGCATTAGTAGAAATAGCACTAAAAGATAGAGGTGTGAACGAAGAATGGTATATCCCAGGCATTTCTCCTATATCTGGAGAAGATTTATTTGCACTCATTCATTCACTCACAGGCCTTCAAAAAAAGCCAATGATTGCTAATAAAATGATGCTCCAGCTAATTGGGCTGTTTCAGATGCAAATGAGAGAAATGGTCGAGCTATTATATTTATTTAATGCTCCTGTTTATATAAAGGGCGACAAATATGAGCGAGAAATTGGCCCGCTTCCTCTTACGTCCTATAAGGAAGGATTAAAAGCAACAATAGCGTCGCTGCAGCAATGATCATTCGCTCGGTTATGATTGGAAAGATGAAATCCTTGCTGCGTATAGCCATCCTCCACTAAATTATATAGAATAAGTCTATAGAAGCGGATGTTCCAAAAGGGGGACTCACTAATGAATAATCAAATTTTAATCGTGGAGGATGATCCATCTTTACAGCATGGCATCCAATTTGCCTTAAAAAAAGAAGGATATGAAGTAACGGTTGCTTCTACCATCGCAGAAGGAGAAGAGCAACTTCAGATAAAACAGCATCATTTAATACTGCTGGATGTGAACTTGCCAGATGGGAGCGGTTTTGATTTTTGTCAAAAACTGCGTAAGACAAGCGATATCCCAATCATTTTTTTAACTGCTCGCAATACGGAAATTGATGTTGTCGTCGGACTAGATCTTGGAGGCGATGATTATATTACGAAGCCTTTTCGCTTACGGGAATTAATTTCTCGCGTTGGTGCAGCATTGCGTCGAAGCCAACATCAGGAACAGAAAAAGAAACCGAAGGTGTTGCGAACTGGAGATCTTTCTTTATTTGTGGATGATATGAAGTTCTTTCTACAAGAGGAGGAAATTCCTTTATCGAAAACAGAGTGGCGCTTGTTAAAATTATTGATGGAGCATCCACAGCAGGTGCTGACAAAAGAACAAATACTTGAGCAGCTTTGGGGAATCGATTCCTCTTTTATTGATGAAAATACGATAGCAGTTAATATAAGCAGAATCCGAGAAAAAATTGAGCAAGACCCGAGAAATCCAAAGTATATTACAACGGTTAGAGGGGCTGGCTATCGATGGAACGATTTTTAGATCAAATATTATCATTATTTTCTAATCGTGGCTTGAAGCGGCTGCTTGGTTTCTTTTTTCTTTATTTATTTCTTATGCTCGCTTTTTTCTTTTGTTTGAACATAGTTGAAACGAACAAACTAAAAACAGAACGAATGACTGTTTACTTTGGTATGCTAGGTGTCGCTGCAAAAAATGATCCTTCTCTAGCAGCAGAACTTGGAGTGAAATTAGGGCAATCATTTTCTGAAGAAGATGTCAGGAGGGGACAGGGGTTAGCAAAGGCCTATGGATTAACAGAAAAAATCCCAAGTGAATTCGTCCCTTATCTTGAACGGAAGAACAGCCCTTTTTTCTGGGGAAAAGTAAGCTTTTTTTTGCTGTTGACTCTGTTGCTTTTGATGATGCTTTTGAGAGAATATGTCCATTCCAATAAGAAGGTAAAATCGATGGCGAATCGCGCAGAAGCAGCAGCGACAGGTGAACTATTTGAACGTGTAGAAGTAATTGATGATGGAGAATGGGGAAGGCTTGAGTTTCAGATGAATGAAATGGGTACAAGGCTGCAGGAGTTAGTCGAATTGCTCAAACAAGAGAAAGTCCAATTAAAGGACACGATTGCAGATATTTCCCATCAATTAAAGACGCCTTTAGCCTCGCTCTCTATTTTTCAAGAATGTTTGGAACAAGAGTTAACAGCTGAGGAGCGATCTGACTTTTTAAAACGTTCGCGAATGGAGTTGGATCGAATGGATTGGTTTATTCAACACCTCCTCATGCTCGCTAGATTAGAAGCAGATGCGGTAGGGTTTCAGTATCAATCTTTCTCTGTACATAAAACGGTTGAACAAGCTTGTGAGCAAGTAACAGCGTTGTTTCAAGCTAAAGATGTTGGTCTTCAAATAAAGACGGATGAACAACCTGATGCATTATTGCAAGATAAAACTTGGCTTACAGAAGCATTTAGCAATATATTGAAAAATGCGCTTGAACATACTGACAGCGGCAAAAACGTATTCGTGTCTATCGAGTCGACACTTGTTACAGTTAATGTCAGGATACAGGATCAAGGTGCTGGGATTCCTGCCAAACACATTCCTCATATTTTTAAAAAATTTCATACAGCTCATACGACTTCAAAAACGAGTGCAGGCTTGGGGCTCGCCTTGGCAAAATCAATTATTGAAAAGCACTTTGGTGTGATTAAGGTGGATAGCGAAGAAAACGTAGGAACAACTTTTGAGATTACTTTTTTAAAAAATGCTGGACAATGGCTATAGGTATTTATCCCACATTTAACTGGTAGTAAGAGCCCATCTCGGGGAGTGAGAGGACTCAGAAGCGCTAGGTGGGGGGTAACTGAAAGTCAAATGTCCGATTGGTTCAGGTCAACAGGATAAGGAAAGCTTCTTGAATCAACATCGCACGAAGAAAAAATGCTCTTCTTTTTCGAGGATGTTGGTCACTCAAGTGTTGCGACAGGACAAGGAAAGCTTCGGCAGTGATACATCGCACGAAGAAAAAGCGGTTTTCTTTTTCGAGGACGTCGCGCTTTTAGCTTGAAATCCTTTGTATAGGGGATAAGAGAAAGCCCCCACTGATGGAAATTTCACTTTATTTAGCTACACCTAACTGTGGTGTGCGCTTTTTTCTGTATATTTGTTCAGAAAATGAATGAACTCAGCATTTACGAAGAAAATTATATGTCTGTCATACATTCAGTATGAGACAATTCCTGAAAATTCCTTAAATCTTTCTTACAGTATTGTAAGAAAGATTGTAAGTGTCATGTAAGCTTCCTTCTTTATAGTATTAATCAACGTTAAGAAAAGAGGGAGAACCATGAAACCGATTATCGAAACAGAAGCATTATCGAAAATTTATGGTACAGGGAATGTGGCTGTTAAAGCTGTTCAAGAAATTAATCTACAAATTTATCAAGGTGAATTTGTAGCGATTGTAGGAGCGAGCGGCTCTGGGAAAAGTACGCTGCTTCATTTACTAGGAGGTCTTGACGAGCCGACATCAGGTGTCGTTAAAATAGATGGACAGTCACTTTTTGCGTTCAATGAAAAAGAGCGTGCGATTTTTCGCAGACGGAAATTTGGTTTTATTTTTCAATCGTATTATTTAATACCAGTGTTGAATGTAGAAGAAAATATGATGATGCCCATCTTATTAGATAGAGGAAAGCCTGATATACGGTATTTAGACGAATTGATTGCTGTTTTAGGGTTGGATGAGAGGAGAAACCATCTGCCATCTGAGCTTTCTGGGGGACAGCAGCAGCGTGCAGCGATCGGGCGTGCACTTGCTTATAAGCCTTCTGTTATTTTAGCAGATGAACCGACAGGAAACTTAGATTCAAAAAATTCACGAGAAGTCGTTGATTTGCTAAAACTCTCTGTAAAATCATTTAATCAAACACTCGTCATGATTACACATGATATGACGATTGCTGGGGAAGCAGATCGAGTGATTGTCATGAAGGACGGAGAGATTACAAATGTTGAGGTGAATAGGCGATGACATCCTATTTGAGCCTCGCATTTAAGCAAATAAGAATGAACAAAAAGCGAACCGTTCTTTTTTTATTAGGGATTATCATTTCTGTCGCCATGCTCGTGACGACAATGACAATGGCAAAGAGCATCAAGGATAGCTATATTAAGGAAGCCCGCAACTATCCAGGAAATTACCATTATGCTTATTACGATGGAGACATGGCGCTTTTAAAACAGTTGTCTGATCATATTCTTATTGAAGATAAGCAAGCTATTACTAATTTTGAATCCGTTCCAATTGAAGGGGATGAGGATGGGCATAGTATGCGGCTTATTAGAATTACTCCTGGCTATGAAAAGATGCTTCCTTTTGAAATAAAAGAAGGACGTGCTCCTCAAAATGGGAAAGAGGCTGTGCTTGAAGAGTGGCTGTACAATAAATATTATCGTGATGCTCACATTGGCGATCATATCAAGGTAGCTACTGAACAAAGGGAGGAAGTATTCACGCTCACGGGGATTTCTAGCAGCAGGATCGCCAGTCAATATGAGCGAGTTGGTGAAGTATACGCAGGATGGAATGAAGAACAAGGAGGACATGTAAGTATTTTCTTTCGCTTAAAAGATGAAAAGCATGTAGGTGATTATGGTGAAGAATTTTCTAAACTTCCAGGCAGAGACGTAGGATTTACGGAAAACTATCGTCTGCTTTCGCTATTAGGTGAAAGTGGGATTGATGGAAGGAACCAGGCTTTAACAATGATTTCTGTGATTTTGGTTGTCCTAATTGTCGTTGCAACGGTTGCCGTTATTTATAATGCTTTTCACATTTCTGTTATGGAACGGATAAAGCACTTTGGAATGCTGCGCGCTATTGGCGCCGAGCCTAAACAAATAAGGCAGTTGATTATGGTAGAAGGGATTATCCTTAGCTTTATTGCAATACCAATTGGTGTTTTAGCGGGTTTAGGCGGCATTAGTATTGTATTGAAAATGATGGGATCTAATGTCCTTGGTATCGAATCATTTGCACTTTCTATTGATCCGCTCGTTATTAGCGCAAGCTGTGTCGTTGCTGTTATCAGTGTGATGATCTCTGTATTGCTGCCAGCACATACCGCAAGCAGCATTTCTCCTATTGAAGTCATTAGATCAGGAGGAAAAGAGCAGAAGAAACTTCGCAAACGAAAAAAGAAAACAAAAATTCCGTTTTACTCTTATGCCATCGAACTAGCGAAAAGAAATATCGGCCGCAATAAAAAACGCTTTTTCTTAACAGCTTTTTCGATTGCAATTAGTGTTGTTCTCTTTATTGTTTTTCACCATTTTATCCAATCAGCACTTGAAGTTGTCCCAACTGACAATGAGTCAACCGATGTCACATATATAGCGTACGGATCGTACAGTGATGAACCGGAAGATGCTATCCTAATGAGGGAGCAATTTGAGGAGCTAAAGCGTATGCCTGAAGTAGAACGGATTTATCCGAAGTATCAAAGGCTATTTGGGAATATTTTCCCTGAAGAGAAAAAACTAAATCAGGACTTGCTTTGGGCATCTAAACAATCCTTAGATGGAAAAACATATATCGGTGCAACGATTCTAGTTTATGATCAATCGCGTATAGAAGCCTTAAAGCCATATATAAAATCAGGAAAAGTGGATTTTGAGAAAATGGAGAAGGAAAATAGCGCAATTATATTACAAAGAAGTGAAGTATACGATCCTGTTAAAGAACAGGTAGTGATAGATCAATGGACATATTATGAGCCTAGCGACAAGGTTAATGTGAATATGGATCAAGCTTATGTAAATAATGATGATGGAGATGAGCAAACAAATATAGACCGGAAAAAAGATGTTGAGCTTAACGTTTCAGCTGTGTTAAAAAAAGGAGCTTTTAGCGAAGAAATAGATAGTAACAATACAGTTGTTGTTATCATTACGCCGCAAACGGCAGCGAAGCTAACATCATTTTTCTCATCTGAAGAGAAGCAAGCCTTCCGTATTCCTTCTAAACTAGATGATATTCTTGGTATGGATATTTATCTGACAGAAGAGGCTGATCGAGAAAAAATGAATAAATATATGGAAATGCTTGAGGTAGGAAAACCGGGAATGCACGTCATCTATGCTGAAGACGATTTAAAACAGCGAAAAAACTTTCAAACTCAATTGCAAGTCTTTGTGTATGGATTTATTAGCCTGATTGCGCTTGTAAGCAGTTTGAATATTTTAAACACAGTAAGTACGAACATTATTTTAAGAAGTAAAGAATTTGCCATGCTTCGTGCGGTAGGGATGACAATGGCACAAATCAAGGCAATGGTTTTGCTGGAAGGTGTGCTTTATAGCATCATTGGCTGTATTGTGGGTATTATTGGTGCAATTGGCATTACACTCCTTCTCCATCTCCAATTAAATGGGATAAAAATCATGTCATATACATGGCCGATTCAAGAAATCATTTTTGCTGTCATCGGTGCAATTATCATTGGAATTGGCTCCGTGGTATTCCCGCTTCGAAAGATGAAAAAAATGAACATGGTAGAAGGACTGCGTGAAGAAAATGAATAATGAGCTTGTAATTAGTCCATAAATGAAAACAGGTGGAGAAAAATGGGATTATTTTTTCTCCACCTGTATTTGGTTCTGTAATTGATCTCGGACGATAAGCAACTTCATTTGGCTGACAAATCGGAGAAATTGGTTTATAACTCGATTGTTTCGGCTGATAATAATTAAATGAAGGTAACAAAATGCTTGTTCACTTTCAATCGTTCAAATAATCTAATGAAACTGACAGCCCTTCTCTCATCTCGATAACATTCCATCTATAGTAGACCCTTCATTTATGGACAAGTTTTAATACTTATCGTCCCTTCACCGCCATTCATTTGGATAAACATCGTCTTCAATGAATGAAGCAACGCGTCAATTTCATCGTTAGGAAAAGAAGAGGTTAAATAAACAATTTGCACTGCTTCTGTTGTTTCCGTGCCAACTGCTGTTCTAACGGAGTCAACAAACGGGCTTCCGAATCCGCCTCGTTCATCACAGGCAATGATCAAGTGCTGCAGTGAAATTGAACGGCCGTTTATTCCTTCGTATTCTTCATTTTCTTCACCAATTCGCAATTGAATCGTATTGCCGTTTATTTTGTCACAATCATAAATCCCGAGCGGCATTTGCCATTTTAATGAAAAGAAATTATTGACGTCAATAGCAGAATTAACACTAGAAAGAAAAGACTGTTTCTTCATTCTTCTTAATAATGCTTCTGCGGAGTGGCGATAGCGGTTCGGGTCTTTTCCAGTCTTTTTGAATATGTCTCGCCATTCTTTTACATTTGGAAGATCAGCAATATGTTTATCTTCTAATTCTAGAAATAAAGATTCTTGAAAAAGGCGGAACCTGCCCCTTAACATTTGTGGTGATTGCGCTACTTGAATATTGGTATAATGGATGAGGCCTACTTTAAATTGCGGGATTGTTCTGCATATGGAAGAATCGATCATGACATCCATATATTTTCACCTCCAAATTCTTGCTGCTAGTTTATCATAAGAATAAGGACTTATTCAAAACGATCTTTCGCTAAAAGTGTTGAATGAAATATAGCTATTTTAAATGAGACGATGAATTGCATTTCAAAAGTAAGCAGAATCAAAAAAAGTTAAGTTTAGGCTATTCGTTGAAAATTTAGGGATAGAAGGAAAAACATACTGATTCCTTCTTAATAGAATGGATATACAAAGCAACAAAACAAATGCTTAGAGGAGGGGACAGCATGAATTATCAACAATTAAAAGAAGAAATCATTGCACATTGCAAAGAAATTGGAATTGATAAAGTAGGATTTGCAAGTTCTGATCCCTTTCTGGAAATGAAAAGCAGACTCATTCGTCAAGAGGAGCTTGGGTATCAATCAGGGTTTGAAGAGAAGGATATTCATAAGCGGGTTACACCATCGGCAATTTTTGATGAACCATATTCGATTATTGCGATTGCCTTAGCTTATCCTTCCAAAATGAAACAAACACCAATTGGCAAAAAAGGCGCACGCCGCGGTATTTTTTGCCGCGCTTCATGGGGGAGAGATTATCATGCTGTTCTTCGGGATAGATTAGAAAAATTAGAAGCTTTTATCGTTTCAAAGGCTCCTCATGCTCGCTGTAAATCAATGGTCGATACAGGAGAACTAGTCGATCGAGCTGTCGCAGAGAGAGCAGGAATTGGCTGGAGTGCTAAAAACTGTGCCATTATCACGCCAGAATTCGGTTCTTATGTATATTTAGGAGAAATGATCACTAATTTACCATTTGAGCCTGATGAACCGCTTGAGGATCAATGTGGAACATGTACAAAATGCTTGGATATTTGTCCAACAGGAGCATTGGTGCAAGCAGGGCAATTAAACGCCAAGCGCTGCATTTCTTTTTTAACCCAGACAAAAGACTTTTTGCCAGATGAGTTCCGTACAAAGATTGGCAATCGCCTTTATGGATGTGATACGTGCCAAACAATATGCCCGAAGAATAAAGGAAAAGACTTTCATTTTCATGAGGAGATGGAACCGGAACCAGAAATTGTGAAACCGCTATTAACCCCATTGCTGCAAATAAGCAATCGTGAATTTAAAGAAAAGTATGGAGAGCTGTCTGGCTCCTGGCGGGGAAAAAAACCAATCCAAAGAAATGCAATCATCGCACTTGCTCACTATAAAGAAGCGTCTGCAGTTCCAGAACTGATTACAGTTTTAGAAAAAGATGTTAGACCTGTTATAAGGGGAACAGCAGCGTGGGCGTTAGGGAAGATTGGCGGCGAGGAAGCAAAGGCTGCTTTGCTTGCTGCTCAAGAAACAGAACAAGAAAAAACGGTGTTAGATGAAATTAACAAAGGACTTGCTTTTTTTCTAACGGAGAATGAAGTAAATAGTTAGCATTATTGTTTTATGTTCTTTCTCTTTCTCATACTCATAAGAAGAGGAGGAGAAAAAATGAAAGAACAACTCATGAAGAATGTGCAGGCTCGAATAAGCCAGTATCTTCATACTCCCGGCGATGATCGAGCATTGAAAAGAAAGCTGGATTGTTATTCGAAACGAAAAGCAGATATTATCAAGGTTGAAGCGAAAGCAAATGTCAGAAATAAGTACGAAGAGCAAGCGTGTATATGCTTAGACTATGACATTCATCTACGCTTTTTAGTTAGACAGTATGAGCTTATGTATGTCGAAGAAAAAATCGAGCATTGGAAAGCAGCATTTTTACAAGGAAAGCTTGTTGCTGACGAAGAGCAGAGAATAGATCGTTCATCCATATTGCCAGATTCACATTTTGAGAATGAACCGCTGGAAGAAGAAGAAAGACAATATTATACTTATGATCGATTGAAAGCAGTTCAGTATGCCGAAAGATGGTGGAATGATTATAATCCAGCATATAAATCATTTCATGTTGATTGCACGAATTATATTTCCCAGTGTCTGCATGCTGGCGGGGCCCCGATGCGAGGCTATACTAACCGCAGCAAAGGTTGGTGGATGCAGCATAATAATTGGAGCTATAGTTGGTCTGTCGCTCATGCATTACGTTCCTACTTGGCTTCTTCCAAATCAGGTCTCCGTGCTGATGAAGTAAGTTCTGCTAAGCAATTACAATTAGGTGATGTTATTTGTTATGATTTTGAAGGGGATGGCCGCTATGATCATAATACAATTGTTACCGGCAAGGATGCAGACGGCCAGCCGTTAGTAAATGCTCATACGGATAATAGCAGATTGAGGTTTTGGACGTATGAAGATTCTGCAGCTTATACAGACAATATTCAATATAAGTTTTTTACGATTAAAGATGATTCCTAATCACAAAATGAGTGTTATAATATGTATGTGTTTATTGAAGAGAGGCAGCAAGACAGCTGTCCTTTCGTTTTATTATGTTTGAGGTGAAACCATTGTGACGATTAACATTGTTTTATTTCAGCCAGAAATCCCAGCAAACACTGGCAACATTGCACGGACATGTGCTGCAACTGATACGCCACTTCATCTGATTCGCCCACTTGGTTTTTCGACAGATGATAAAATGCTGCGTCGTGCAGGCTTGGATTATTGGCAGCATGTAACCGTTCATTATTATGATTCTTTAGAGGATTTCTTTGCGAGAAATCCGAATGGGGATTATTTTTTACTCAGCAAGTTCGGGGAAAAAAATTATGTAGACTTTGATTATAGTCAAGTGGAGAAGGATTATTATTTTATTTTTGGGAAAGAAACGTCTGGCTTGCCGAAGGATTTTATTGAGAAACATAAAGAACGGGCATTACGAATCCCAATGAATGATAAAGTGCGATCATTGAATCTTTCTAATACAGCTGCGATCTTAGTTTACGAAGCATTGCGACAGCAGCATTTTCAAGATTTAAAGTAAATGTATACAGGAAAAGAGGCTGATTCAACAGATGGCAAACAACCTATTGAATCAGCCTCTTTCTATTAGGAAGTGAGCGCTTTCTCACTTCTAATTGATCAAAAAAATGATCAGTGATCCACTGATGGCAGTTTCATTTTTAACGATAGTCTCCTGGTTTATCCTCATGTCCAGCTGTGAAGATGCATGCTAGAAAAGCGATAGATACCCCTAAAATAAGAAGAGTTTTCATGCTTATGTAGGCCTCCTTTTTAGTCATCACTTGTCCAATAATTAAAACGGGACGTTTTTCATTATTATAACGTATTTTAACGTATAAAGAAACATTCAAAATAGTTTACGAGTTTTTAATTGTCATCAATAAAGCGCAGGAAGATTCATTTTATTCATCTTCAATTCGCTTTGAGCATAAAGTATAAAAATACTTCAACGACTGCTTAGAGGGAGGACATGATGGATATTCTAAAAAAAATTGAACAGTATCGAGATGAAGAAGAAAAATTGAAATGGGAAGGCACTTTTGCTGATTATTTAAAATTGATAAAAGAGCGCCCGATCATTGCACAATCTGCACATTCACGAATTTATCATATGATACATGATGCAGGGGTTGAGGAGATAAATGACAAGAAAAGCTATACATTCTTTCATGATCATTTATTTGGCTTAGAGGAAGCGTTGGAAAGGCTTGTAGAGGAATACTTTCATCCTGCCGCAAAACGGTTGGATGTGAGAAAAAGAATATTGTTGTTAATGGGGCCAGTAAGCGGAGGAAAATCAACTTTGGTGGCATTGTTGAAACGAGGCTTAGAAGCTTATACACGAACTGAACGTGGAGCCGTTTACGCGATTAAAGGCTGCCCTATGCATGAAAATCCCCTTCACCTAGTACCGCCTCATCTAAGGGATGATTTTTATCAAGAGTTTGGCATTCGAATCGAAGGTCATTTGTCACCGCTGAATATGATGAGATTAGAAGAAGAATATGGTGGACGTATTGAAGATGTCATGGTGGAAAGGATCTTTTTTTCCGAGGATAAGCGTGTCGGAATCGGCACTTTTAGTCCGTCAGACCCGAAATCGCAGGATATTGCTGATTTAACTGGAAGTATTGACTTCTCAACGATTGCAGAATACGGGTCTGAATCAGATCCAAGAGCGTATCGTTTTGATGGTGAATTGAATAAAGCGAATCGCGGATTAATGGAATTTCAAGAAATGTTGAAATGTGATGAGAAATTTCTTTGGCATTTGTTGTCATTAACGCAGGAAGGTAACTTTAAGGCAGGAAGATTTGCGCTCATTTCCGCAGATGAAATGATCGTGGCGCATACAAACGAAACAGAGTACCGCGCGTTTATTTCGAATAAAAAGAACGAGGCGCTGCATTCAAGAATTATCGTTATGCCTGTACCATATAATTTGAGTGTATCTGATGAAGAAAAAATTTATCAAAAAATGATTCATGATAGTGATGTTGCTCATGTTCATATCGCTCCTCATACTCTTCACGTTGCAGCTATGTTTACAGTACTGACCCGTTTGAAGGAACCAAAAAGAGGCGATATTGATTTGGTTAAAAAGATGAGACTATATGACGGGGAAAATGTTGAAGGTTTTAATGAAGCCGATATTGCAGAATTAAGAAAGGAATACCAGGATGAAGGAATGAGCGGGATTGATCCACGTTATGTCATCAACCGCATTTCTTCAACAATTATTAGAAAAGAAATATCTTCAATTAACGCTTTAGATGTGCTTCGTTCACTGAAGGAAGGACTAGACCAGCATCCATCTATTACAAACGAACTAAAAGAAAAGTACTTAAAATATATTTCTTTAGCACGAAAACAATATGATGATATTGCTAAAAAAGAGGTTCAAAAAGCGTTTGTGTATTCCTATGAAGAATCGGCGAAGACATTATTGGATAACTATCTTGATAATGTGGAAGCATACTGTAATCGTTCCAAGCTTCATGATCCGCTGACAGATGAAGAAATCAATCCTGATGAAAAGCTTATGCGATCGATTGAAGAACAAATCGGCATTTCAGAAAATGCTAAAAAAGCGTTTCGCGAAGAAATTTTGATCCGAATTTCCGCCTATGCCCGTAAAGGGAAGCGTTTCGATTATTACTCACATGATCGATTACGTGAGGCTATTCAAAAGAAACTGTTTGCGGACTTGAAAGACATTGTGAAAATCACAACTTCTTCCAAAACACCTGATGAACAACAGCTAAAGAAAATAAACGAGGTTGTGGCCAGATTGATTGACGATTATGGGTATAACTCTACTTCCGCGAATGACTTGCTTAAATATGTCGGCAGCTTATTGAATCGATAAAGTGAAACATCCATTAAGGGTATTTTTGCCATCCTCTTACAAAGAAGACGCCTTTAATGTGATTTCTGTTTAAAGATGTAAAATATACTGTTAAAAAGCCGTCTTGCTACGGCTTTTTTAGTTCGCTTTTCATGTAAAACTTAATTTCTCTTCCATGTAAATAGCAGGTTAGGGATTAAAAAAAATAACAGCTTAGTTGCGATTTATGTTCCAGTATGTTATTAATGTAGCAAATATAGGTTTAGGTGTGATCGATCATGGCTATTAAAACGTTGTTTATTGCTCCTTATCCAGCTATGACTTCATTGATAGAAGAATGCGGACGGGAGGAGCAAGAATTAAATATCCAAATAGAAGTAGGGGATCTTCAGGAAGCGATTCCATTAGCAAAGCAGGGGGAAGTACAAGGAGTGGATGTGATTATTAGCCGCGGAGGGACTGCAAAACTAATAGAGCAGGTAGTTGATGTTCCAGTTATTGATGTCCATGTGTCTGGGTATGATATGCTTCGAGTGTTGACTTTAGCAAATGATTTTCCTGGTAAAAAAGCGATTGTCGGTTTTTCAAATATTACTCTAGGAGCGAAGGCTATCACTGATTTATTGGATATTTCTATTGAAGTGTTTACTGTTGAGGAAGCGGCAGAAGTAGAGCCGCTTATCAAACAGCTAAAGTCGAATGGCTTCAAAGTAATTATCGGGGATGTTGTTACTGTCAATACTGCATCAAGGTTTTGTCTTGAAAGCATCCTTATTCAATCAGGGCGGGAAGCAATTTTTGAGGCATTCCATAAAGTGAAATCAGTGTATCGTCTCCATCGAAGAAAAACATGGGAAATAAAACTTCTCCATTCTCTATTGCAAGAAAGTATGAGTATGTCAGATATCATCGTACTTAATGACAAGGGCCAAATCGTGTATCAACAATGGGAGCATTTTGATTCATGTCCAATACCGCTTGCTGATCTTATCTCCTCTATTGGTCAAGAGCAGTTGGATGAGACAGTGGCAATGGTCTTGAATAAAAAACAAAGGCATGTAAAACAAAAATTATTGAAAAAAATAGTGGATGGCAGACTATGCTTTTTATTTTCATTTTCTGAATTTAAACATCCGACTCAACAGATAGAGCTGCAAGCTAAAACAATTGCCCATCTGCCGATGCTTATTCATCAAAGTAAGAAGATGAACAACTGCTTGTCACATATTGAAAAGAATAAGGCTACTAGCCAGTGGGTGCTGCTAGGAGAAGAAGGAACTGGAAAAGGGCTTATTTCTCGTTATATTCATCATAAAAAGCATGATGGAAAGGGATTATATACAAACATAACGGCAATGAAAGCCTTAAAATTAAAAGAAATCAACGATCATGATATTTGTACTATTTGTATTAATAAAATTGATTTATTGCCGCCATCTGAAATGAATAAGTTTGTTTCATTGTTGGATGCATGGAGAGAAAAAGGTTTCACGATTATCCTATCTTTAAGGGAAGAAATCGTTTCTTTACATTCTTTTATTTTCGATGATGAAACGATTCGTGCAGCAATTCCTCCATTGCGAGATCGCAAAGAGGATATAAGGCCTTTAATCACCTATTTTGTCGCCTCCTTCCATGGGCAGCTAGGAACATCGGCAATTAAGATAAAAGAGGAAGCGGTGGTGTTGTTGGAGCAATATTCATGGCCAGGAAACGTAGCTGAATTGAAAACGCTTCTAAAGGATGCAGTTGTGGAAGAAAAAGGGTACGTGATCGAAAAAGACATGATTGAACAGTTATTGGAAAGGAAGAAAAAGAACAAAGCTGTAAAGGATAACGACTTTCTTACAGGGACATTGGAAGAGATTGAAAAGCGAATTATCAAGCAAGTAATGGAAGAAGAGAATCATCATCAGACAAAGGTAGCAGAGCGATTAGGAATAAACCGGTCAACATTATGGCGCAAGCTGAAACAATAAGTTCAGCTTGCTTTTTTTGTGTCTATGTTTAGGAAATGAGTATTTTTACTCATCACTAGCAGATATAAAAAATAATTTCGTCCAGTTCCAAGCAAGCGATCACATTTAAAGATCATAAAATGCATTATTTTGTTTAATATTGCAACAATTAATGCGGAATAGTACTTATTAATCATTTATTTTAAGGAAAAGTGTTGCGTTTTTCAATATAAGTATTACAATGAAGCTGTAAACAATTACAAATTAAATGGAATTGTTTTATTTTCATACATAAAGGGGATGTTAAAATGAAGATTAAAGCAACGCTTGAGAAAATTCCCGGAGGAATGATGGTTGTACCGTTGCTTATTGCAGCTATTTTAAATACGTTTGCTCCAAATCTGCTTAGAATAGGCAACTTTACAGAAGCACTCTTTGTCAATGGAGCTAGTACATTGATTGCGTTATTTCTCTTGTGTACTGGTGCACAAATTAACGTAAAATCTTTCGGTGTCTCTGTAGGAAAAGGAGCCACGCTTTTAGTAACCAAATGGGTTGTAGGCGCAGCCTTTGGTTTAATAGCATACTTATTTGCTGGAGATAATGGATTATGGTTAGGATTAGCGCCAATTGCTGTAATTGCGGCAATGACAAACAGCAACGGCGGTCTGTTTGTAGCACTTGTTGGCCAATACGGCAGTAAAGAAGATCGTGCTGCATATTCGTTATTAGCATTAAATGACGGTCCATTTTTAACAATGGTTGCTTTATCAATCTTTGGTGCAATGGGTTTCGTTGATGGCATGTTTTCATTACAATCATTTATTGCTGTTTTACTTCCAATCCTCGTTGGTATGGTACTAGGAAACTTAGATGAAGAGATGCGTGTATTTTTAGATAAAGGCAGCTCGATGTTAATTCCGTTCTTCGCATTTGCCCTAGGAATGGGAATTGATTTTGCTGCAATTATTGAAGGTGGATTAGCAGGGATTGCACTCGGATTATTAACGGTTTTCTTTACAGGTACAGCTGGTTATTTTGTCTTTAAAGCCTTTAAGTGGAATCCAATTGTTGGGGCAGCAGAAGGTTCAACTGCTGGAAATGCAGTTGCTACTCCTGCAGCTATTGCCGCTGCGAATGCAAGCTTCGCTTCATTTGTAGATATTGCCACCGTTCAAGTAGCTGCATCTGTTGTGACAACTGCTATACTATTACCATTGTATGTTGCGTTTTTAGTGAAGCGTCTAGAAAAGAAAGGATTCACTTTTGAGCAGGGAAACATGATGAAAGTTGACAGCTAAGGGTGTGATTGGTTTGACAGAGAAAATTGGAATGATAGCAGATGATTTAACAGGTGCTAACGATGCAGGTGTGCAGTTAGCAAAAAAAGGATTGTCTTCTACAGTATTATTTGATTATCGGAGCAATCATGTACAAACAAATTCAGATGTATTAATTGTTGATACAGATAGCCGAGCCAAGTCAGAGGCAGAAGCATATGAAGCAGTATCTAAAGCAGCTGCTCTCCTTATACAGGGAGGGTACGGTCACATATATAAAAAAGTAGATTCAACATTGAGGGGCAACATTGCAGTTGAATTGGCTGCACTCGAACAAGCGTATCAGCCAGATTTAGTTGTTTTTGCACCTGCTTTTCCTAAAATGAATCGTCAGACTATTCAAGGACATCATTTCGTAAATGGAACATTAATTACCGAAACAGAGTTTGGAAAAGATCCAAAAACACCAGTTACAGAAAGCTATATTCCAGCTTTGCTGCAAGAGCATATACAAAGTGATATCACATTGATTGATTTTACTTTATTACAGAGCTCTTGTGATCGCATGATGGAAGTCATTATAGAGGCTCTCGAAAGTGGCAAGAAATGGTTTGTGTGCGACAGTAAAACAGAAGCAGATTTAGAGAAAATTGCAAAAGTATTTGTACAGCTTCGTAAACGGATTGTTTGGGCTGGCTCTGCAGGATTAAGTGAATATTTAACACAGGTCTTAAAGATAAATCCTGTTCAAGCTCGCGAGGAAGAACACCGTCAAATTAATAAAACGCTGCTTGTTTCAGGCAGCTTATCAGAGGTAACAAAAAATCAGCTTGCTATGGTTGAAAAGATGACTAAAGCTCATTTTATCGAGATAGATCCAATTGAGTTAATAAAAGACTCGATTCAAATAGACCATTTGATCAAGGATTTAAAAGCACATGAACATAACGAGCACTTTGTCCTTTATGTCGCTTCATCTGACCATAATCGTGCAGCTGCCAAGGCTGTTGGACAATCACTTGGCCTTACAGAGACGGAAGTAAGTGAAGCAATTTCAAGAGGACTAGGAGTTATTGCAAAAAGCCTACTCTACAAGTTTACAAGATTAAATGGTCTCGTGTTAACTGGCGGAGATACAGCAAAAGCTGTCTGTTCACAGCTTGAAATAACGGAAATGCAACTCTATTCCGAAGTAGAACCAGGACTTCCGTTTGGAAAGCTCCAAGGAGAAAAAGCGCAATACTGGGCGATAACAAAAGCTGGAGGATTTGGAAATGAGCAATCTTTAGTTAACGCCCTAAAATACATGACAAGAAAGGTGAAGACAAATGATGCAGAATAAGCCAGTAGTCGGTATTACAATGGGAGACGCGGCCGGGGTTGGACCAGAAATTATTTTAAAAAGTCTTGCACATAAGGAACTCTATGAGATAAGCAAACCGATTGTCATTGGCGATAGTAAAATGCTTGAACGTGCAAAAAGTTTTGTGAACAGTCATTTAGCAATACAAGTGATAGCTGTTGATGATTTGGAACATTTATCTTTTCAATTTGGAACCGTATATTGTTTAGATTTAGATTTGTTGCCGGCAGATTTGACAATTGGAGAAGTTTCTGCAGAAGCTGGGCATGCTGCTTATGAATATTTAGCAACAGCGATTGAATTAGCAAAGGATCATAAGATAGATGCAATTTGTACAGCACCATTAAATAAAGAAGCACTGCAAAAAGGTGGACATCCATATCCAGGCCATACCGAAATTTTAGCAGACTTAACGAATACTGCCGATTTTTCCATGATGCTTTCTGCTCCAAATTTAAAGGTCATTCATGTGACAACGCATGTAGGTATAATTGATGCAGTCAATATGATTCATCCTGAGCGAGTATATCATGTGATCAAGCTTGCTCATGATACATTACAAAAAGCAGGCAATCATTCTCCAAAAATTGCTGTTTGTGGAATTAATCCTCATGCCGGTGAAAATGGATTATTTGGCTATGGAGAGGAAGAAGAGAAAGTTATTCCTGGAGTACTGAAAGCACAAAGTGAAGGTATGAATGTTGTCGGTCCGCTTCCAGCAGATACATTATTCTTCCGCGCTGTTCGCGGTGACTTTGATATTGTAGTGGCGATGTATCATGACCAAGGACACAGCCCAGTAAAAGTATTAGGGTTAGATACAGGTGTAAATATTACCGTTGGTCTGCCAATTATTCGTACAAGTGTTGACCATGGCACAGCTTTTGATATTGCAGGAAAAGGAATTGCTGATGAAAAAAGCCTTATAGAAGCAATGCGTCAAGCAGTTGAATTGGCTCCAAAAAAGTAGATTAGTATTACATTTTTAGATGAAGAACGGCCTTCTTATCGACTAACGTCATCGAACTTATTATGACACTTAATTAGAAATGGAGTGGCTGGCACATACGGTGTATTCATTATTAATAAGCCAGCTCTTTCTTAAAATAAAGGAATTTCATCGTCTTTACATCAGTGGAATCATCTTCAATTCAATTTACTTTATATAATGAATAACATCCATCTGGGGGACAAAAATGAAAACTTCTAAAAAAATAAATTTTACACTAAAAAATAAATTACTCATTTCTTTTCTAGCTGTCTTATTAATACCAAGCATCATCATAGGTTATAATTCTTATCAAAGCGCCGAAAATACAATTAATCATTTAGTAATGGATAGTGCTGAAGAGAGCACTCAATTGATTAATCAAGCGATATCTCAATTCGTTGACTCACAAATCCAAAATATTGATTATTTATCAGATACCTTGCAGCCAGATCATATAAAAGATAATCAAGATGAACATACTCGTGTAATCCTTGATAAAATTCAAGCTTCAAAACCTGATGTGGAGCAAACATATATTGGTACTGAAACCGGTGAATTTATGAATTCACCAACATCTTTTCAAAATCCACCAGGCTATGATCCTCGTGAAAGACCTTGGTATCAAGAGGCCATGAAACAAAAAGGAAAAGCTATCATCACAGATCCTTACATATCAAAATCTTCAAAACAAGTTGTTGTCACGATTGCAAAAGCTACTGCAGATGGAAAAGGTGTAGTAGCGGTCAATTTGAAACTGGATAGTTTAACAGAAACAATTAACGAGATGAAAATCGGAAAAAAAGGCTATGTATTTTTAGTCGATTCTAATAATCATTTTATTTCTCATCCAACTGAAGAACCTGGAGCTGAAGCAGAGGATGCTTATTTTACAAAAATTCAAGCTTCAGAGACTGGAAAATTTGACTATACAATCAAAGGAAATCAGAGTAAATTAGCATTTTTAACGAATGAATTAACTGGATGGAAAATAGTGGGGACCTTTTCTCAAGAGGAAGTCGATCAATCTGTTCAACCAATTTTAAATAAGATGTTAATCGTTATCGGTATTTCTTTAGCATTAGGACTACTTTTAATCCTTTTCATGATACGTTCGATCATTAAGCCAATTTCTTCATTAATAGGTAGTGCTAAAAAAATTAGCAATGGAGACTTAAGTGAAACAGCAACTTTAACAAGCAATGATGAGATTGGTACGTTGGCAGCATCGTTTGATCATATGAGAGACTCATTAAGGAAGGTTCTTTTGAGTGTGAACGACAAAGCAACATCACTCGCTGCTTCTTCGGAGCAGTTAACAGCAAGTACGGAACAAAATAGCAATGCTGCAAAACAAATTTCTGATTCAATACAAGAAGTTGCATTTGGTTCAGAGCGCCAGTCGCAAAGTCTTGAAGAAAGTACCCAAATGGTAGGAGAAATATCAACAGCAATGAAGCATATTTCCGACAGTTCCAACGAAGCCTCCTTAACAGCGGCAAATGCTTCCGATGTTGTTCAAGAAGGAAATAAAGCAATTGAAACATCAGTAAATCAAATGAATTATATAAAAACAACGGTTAGTGAACTATCCAATTCGATATCTGACTTAGGCGATCATTCTATGCAAATTGGACAAATCATTGATGTCATCTCTGGAATTGCTGAACAAACGAATCTGCTTGCGCTTAACGCTGCGATTGAAGCTGCACGAGCAGGGGAAAACGGTAAAGGCTTTGCAGTAGTGGCCGATGAAGTTCGGAAACTTGCAGAACAATCTTCGCAAGCAACAGAACAAATTAGACAGGTTATCTTAACCATTCAAAACGAAACAAATAAAGCAGTTCAGTCGATGCAATCAGGATCAATTGAAGTAGATAAAGGAATTGAAGTTGTAAATCATGCCGGTAATTCCTTTGCAAGAATGAAACAATTCGTAGAAAATGTATCTACGCAATTCCAAGAAGTATCTGCTTCTGTGCAAAAGATTTCAGTCGGAACTGAACAAATGGTTGGCCATTTCAACGAGATTATGCAAGTGTCTGAAGAAACAGCAGCAGGAGTACAGAATGTTTCTGCTTCTACACAGGAACAATTAGCATCAATGGAGGATATTTCAAGTTCAGCAGCTTCTTTAACGAAAATGGCAGATGAATTACAAGAAATGGTTCGTACATTTAAGATGTAATAAGGTAGAAGAACTCGTTTAAGCGATGCTTATACGAGTTTTTTCTATTTTTGCTTGAAATTGATAGAATATTATGGCAATCTAATAACAAACAACAATCCCCTATTCAATCAATTCCAACTTGTAGGCGATCAAAGGAACAATAAAGAAAGTTAGTTTTTCGGACCTTAGGAAGTCAATTACTCCATTCGTTAATTCAGTCAACCTCCTAAATAATGAATATTCTAAACATTAAATTTTTAATTAAGCATATATTCATAGTGTTAAAGCCGGAAACTATCGGTTTCCGTTTTAAAAAACTTTAATAAAAGGAGAAGATGATGAAAAAAAATGTTCTGTTGTTAGTGCTTGCTTGTATTTTTATCTTGCCGTTAAACGCACTGGCTGGTTCTAAATGGGACCCGCCGGGAAATCCTGGAGAATGGTATGCTGGTGCGACCCCAGATGAGGTTGATCCAGCGAAGTCGCCAATTGTATTTGTTCACGGCTTTAATAGTTCCTCTTTTACTTGGACAGAAGGCAATGATATGGACAAAATCGCTTATGAAAATGGCTATGAAACTGCTTTTATTGATTTATATCCCGATAAAAATATGTGGGATAATGGTAAACTGCTTGCTGAGATGCTAGAGGATGTGTACCATCATTTTGGGAAAAAGCTTGTTGTTGTTGCACATAGTAAAGGCGGTGTTGATACTCAAACAGCTCTTGTCCATTACAATGCGCATCCATATGTCAACAGTGTGATTACCCTTGGCTCTCCCCATCATGGAACACAGCTGGCTGATCTGGCATATAGCAAATGGGCTGGTTGGTTAGCTGCTATCATTGGATTAAAAAATGATGCCACCTATTCTGTACAGACAAGCTACATGTCTTACTATCGGAGTGAGACAGATCGCCATAGCAATGTAAAACAGAATCCATTATACACTTTTTCAGGTACAAGTTGGGGATCGTTTGGCGGTGCGTTGTACTGGGGTGGATTGTATTTAAAACAATTTGGACAAAATGATGGGGTGATCACAGTTGACAGCACCCGTCTTCCGTATGCAAAAGAGGTAAAAAAGGACAACTGGGATCATCAATCTATTAAAAACGGCAGCTCAACATTTTCTTTATTCCGGCCTTATTTAAAAACTAGCACTTTTGATTTTCATACAGCAGAATCATATACGTATGAAGATGATACAAACATGAGTGAGCCTGCATTCTCTTATTTACATGGGGGAGCATATCGCGACATGACAACAGAAACAATTATTGTCGAAGATAGTGTTAAAAAAATGACAGTTAGTTGGATTAGTGATAAAGAATCGACGAATCTTACTTTAAATAGTCCATCTCAGAAAGAATACACAGATTTTATCGTTAATGAAATATCAGAAGGCATTTTTAAAGGGGCGTATGAATACACAATCGAAATAGACCAGCCTGATGCAGGGAATTGGGAGATAACAGCAGTTCAAACAATGGAGAGCTATTTATTAAATACAGTTTATGAAAGCGACATAAATAAAGAGCTTTCTGTACAGTTAAACAAAGGAAATGATCTAAGCTTATCCATACAAAGTGGTGATCATAAAATAGATGACAATCAGCTTGAAGCAAAAGTTCATGTTGAATATATTAATAACAATGTTAAAGAAGATGGTATCATTTTATCAAAGCAAGACAACGAGCAATCAGTAACGTTTCCTAATCATGGTGAAGGGGTATATAATTTTACAATTGATTTAAATGGTCTTACGAAAAATGGGCATCCTTTTCAACGATCTATTATTAAATCAGTCTATATGGATTCAAAGGGAAACATTTACAATAATTAAATAGCGTTTTTCGTTCAAATTTAATACAGAGTCAAAGTGTCTGGGTGTCCAGTACTCTTTCGATAACTCCCAGACACCATTATTCAGTAGAAGACGACTGTCCTTCAGCAGTCAGTTGTTTCCCTCTCTTCCTGTCCCCAAATCGGTACGCTACATCATCATTCTGCTTGAGAATATATTTAATAAATCGTTTTTTAAAAAACTTCTAAACTGATGATCGTATCCTTTCCTTTTTTGAGCACCTGTACGTAACCATACAGAGGCACCTAAGCATAAATTAATAGGAGTGCTGAATTGAAAAACAAACTGATTCTCTTGTTGTTGAAATGATTTACCATTTTTTAAAAATAGTGAGGGCAAGTCGCCAATTTAATCAGACTGGCACTTTTTATTGTCAATAATACAACTTGTTTGCATAAGATAAAGTATGAAATGTAGCAGTGTCGCGTCATCTTTCCAAAGTGGTTGATAATGGATATTCATGGTATTTGATCATGTAAAGGAGGGAATACAGAGTGTCTCATACAACGCAAAAACAGTTTGTGATTTCAAATGAAGATTGGTCCCTCCATCGTAAGGGATATGATGATCAAGAGCGTCATCAGGAAAAAGTACAAGAAGCGATTAAAGAGAATTTGCCTGATTTGATTACAGAAGAAAGTGTTATTTTGTCTAATGGCACAGATGTTGTAAAGATTCCTATCCGTTCATTGGATGAATATAAAATTCGTTATCACTATGACAAAAACAAACATGTTGGCCAGGGGAATGGTGATAGTCAAGTCGGAGATATTGTCGCTCGTGATCCTGCATCCCAGCAGGGAACAGGAAAAGGCCAGGGGGCTGGAAATCAGCCAGGAGCAGATTATTTTGAAGCAGAGGTTTCTTTAATGGAGTTGGAAGAAGCACTTTTTAATCAATTAGAGCTTCCCAATTTAGAGAAAAAAGAACATGACACTCATATGTTAGAACATATTGAGTATAATGATATTCGAAAAACAGGCATTACAGGAAATATTGATAAAAAAAGAACGATGATGTCCGCATTTAAGCGCAATGCAATGGGTGGAAAACCAAGTTTTTATCCAATTCTCCCTGAAGATTTAAGGTTTAAAACATGGAACGAAGTTTATAAGCCAGAGTCAAAAGCAGTCGTACTTGCATTAATGGATACAAGTGGTTCGATGGGTATTTGGGAAAAATATATGGCACGCAGCTTCTTCTTCTGGATGACAAGGTTTTTGCGAACGAAATATGAAACGGTCGAGATTGTTTTTATCGCCCATCATACGGAAGCAAAAATCGTGACAGAAGAAGATTTTTTTTCCAAAGGCGAAAGTGGCGGAACCATATGTTCATCTGCTTATCGCAAAGCATTAGAAATCATAGAAGAAAAATATCATCCTTCTGAATATAACATCTATCCTTTTCATTTCTCAGATGGAGATAACCTAACATCGGATAATCACCGATGTGTCCAACTTGTTTCCGAACTAATGCAAGTATCGAATCTCTTTGGATATGGGGAGGTCAATCAATATGAGCCCCCAACATATACCCAAAAGGCAGCGAAGGCTGCCTCAAAATCTCGGAAACAATTGTATAACAAATTCATCTTTTTTAATCCATTCTTTTTTTCTTCTGTATGTTGCCTTTATTAACACTGATTTAAGCAGCTTATTTTTCTCCTCTACATTGTCAATATTCTGATAAGCGTTTACAACAGACAGAATCTTTGGGATAACTTTTCCACCATGCTTTTCCTTCATTTTTTCTTTTTTGATTTCAACTTCAAGTGTATGAATCATCTGTAGTTGTTCTTGTATTCGTTCAACAACAATATGTTGTCTTTCTAAAAAAGTGTTCATATCGTAAACTCCTCGTTCCAGAAGATCGTGCAAATTGTCTTTTTGTGTTTCTAACTTAACTAGCTCTCTTTTTTGCTTATCTAATGATTTCTGTTTAATAGAAATTTGATTCGGGGTTTCTATTCGCTCTTCTTCAAAATCAAACTGTCCTAAGATCTTCTCCAATCCTTGTAAAACTCTTTCTTCTACTAGTTCGAGAGCTGCACCTTTTTGTTCCCCGCGGCATGCGGTATTCGAACATCTAATGCGGTTTGTCGGCCGGTCTTTTCTTGGCTGATATATCATAGATTTATTGCATAGCTCACAACGTAAAATACCAGCTAATGGATTCGCAAGTGATCTGGAGGGGTTTAACGGGGGTCTCCAACGCCCGCTATGACTTTCGTTCGCTCTATTATAAAGTTCTTTGCTAATAATAGGTTCATGAGCGTTATCGTGCCGCTGCCACCGATCAGGAGGAACTTTTCTTTTCATGTATTTCCCGTTTCTCTTCACACTTTTAGTCTTCCCCCAAACGATATGCCCAATATAGGACTCATTTTTTAAAAAGCTTGATATAGTTGAACTCTCCCAATACTTGCCGCCCCCCGGATTCGGTACTCCTAGTTTTTCTAATTCACTGCAAACTTGCTTTCGACCGCAGCCATCAGCAATCATCTGAAAAATTTTCTGTACGACCCAGCTTGTTTCTGGATCTGGATATAACTTTAAGTTTTCATCTCTTAAATAACCGTAGGGCGGCTTCTTCGAAATCGATTTTCCTTCTTTTGCTGAAGCGGCACGTCCTCGCTGCATACGTTTTGTAATCGTTTTTAACTCTTCACGTGAGATAATGGACTTGACTCCAAACAGCAGCTCCGCACCTTCCGATAGCGGATTAATCACCTCTGTTGGCGTAACGATAAGCGTTTCTGAGTATTGAAGAGTACGGAAGATTAAACCCATATCGAACATATCACCACGACCAAGACGATCTAAATCCATTGCCAGTATTGCATCAACAGCGCCATTTTCTACATTTCGCAGCAAACGTTGTATTTCTGGTCGTTCAATAATGTATTCGCCAGAAACGACTTCCTCAAAAATCTCAACAATATGATGCCCTTCTATTCTTACTAATTCCAACAGCTGCCTTCGATGTCGATCTAATGTGTCGTACGAAGTACCAGAAGCATTTGCCTTCTTTTCTTCTTCCATGTCTTTTCGGCTTTTTCTCAAATAAATGTAAACGTCAAGGTTTTTCGGTCTGTACATGATGATCACCTTTAAAGTGTATATGATGATTTGCTGACATTATGACAGATATTTGCCGGAAAAATGGGAATGTATGTATTGTTTTGTTGTATAAGAAAGCCCCGCCTATTAAGGAGGGGCTCAATTCATCTATGAAATTTCGTCATATAAGGTAATTGTTCTATTATTTGTTTGAACAATCCAATTCGTAATATGAAGTTCAGTATTATAAGTGATTTGTTCTTTAAAGATAACTTTACTATGAGGATAGGTATGTTGAAAAGAAATTTTCATATAACCATCTGTGGTTTCCTTGTAATAAAAGTCACTTATTTTTCCTCCATTACATCTGATTTTTGCTATTATATCTAGGTAATGGTTAGTTGGTCTTAACTTTGTTGGAGTCAATAGTGTAGTTTTCACTTATAATTCCTCCTTTTTACCGTAACGTTTAAGCCAAAACTCAAATTTTTTAAGTGATCTTTCTTTTGCTTTCGCAAAATCTATAGCGTTATAAGTAGAGATATGCTTTCTTGTTTCACGAAATAGTGTTTGATTGATATTCTTTATAATATATCCTATGTTATTAATCTTGTCTACTCCTAGATTTTCCTCATTTTTATTTAAATCATAACCTTTTTTTGTAAGATTAGAAGTTTTGAAAAAGTCTTCTACTTTTAAATTCAACCAATTGATGTAGTCTTGACGAAGAGTTTCAGCCATCACTATGTCATGGAATTCTTCATAATTTTTGTTAACTTTATTTTGGGCCTCGAGTTCACGAGATTTTATTAGAATTTGGGCATCCTCCTCAGATAATGCTCCAGTCGTAACTAAGTCATCCATCTTTTCTTTGAACTGCTTTAGCTCTTGTTGCTTCATCTCAATAATTTGTTGTTGAGCTTTTTTATATTCTTCGATACCGTTGGCAGTAAATGAATCTTCTTTTCCTACTCCTTTTGATGAATAAGTTGAAACATTAAGTTTTTGAACTGCTGAGATCGGAGTACGATCTTCATCTACCTCTGTTTTTTCACCAGTACTTTTCTTTTCAACGTAGCCAAGTTCATCGAAATCGAATGATAATTGTTCGGAAATCTCTCTGTGTTGCTGTCTTATGATATCCCCAAAGGTTTCTTGTTCTTTATAGTATTTCCATAATTCTTCTAAATTTAATTCTTGATGATAAATTACGTTACAGAAATTATCGATGGGATTTAATTTATTTTCACTATAAATTTTTCTTAATCCACGTCCAATAGCTTGAGCGTATGGTCCAAGTGTTTTAAAAGGCCGGAAGAGTGACACGATTGAAATATTAGGGTTATCATATCCTTCACCTAATAATTGTATGCTGACCATTACATCATATATACCGTTAGCGAAGTCATTCAGTCTTTGTTCTATATCCTTTTTCGAAACACTAGCCGTACTTACATAGCTGGCCTTGAAACCTAACTCATTGAACCATCTACAGACATCTTGAGCATGTTCGTCATTGCATGTAACAGCTAAAATTTGGTGGTGTGGGTAGCTTGTACGTTTTGTATCAAAAGCTTCTTTAGTTCGTTTAATAACTTCCTTTGAACATGATTCAGACATTGCGATAGACCGACTAACAAAGTCATTTCCTAGCTGAGCTTTGGCTTTTTCAAGAGAATACTTCTTGTTAGTATTTCTGTCAAAAAATGTGACCTCACCTGGAATGTCTTCATATTTAACAATGTTTTTGAGTAATCCATCCTTTATAGCTTCTCCCAACGTATATTCATATATGGGATCATAAGAATGAGTAGTGATTGTTTGTTTGTCTCCTCTGAATGGAGTGGCAGTTAATTTAATTACTTTGGTAGCTTTAAAATGTTCTAGTGCTTCTTGCCACATTGTAGCGGCTACATGATGAGCTTCGTCAATTATAATCATATCGAAAAAGTCAGGTTCTAATAAATTCATTAAATTTACTTCATCCTTACTACTTCCTATCTTATGTACATTAGTGATAATAATTTCCGCACCATTAAGTTTAGATAAGGTAAGTGATTTTTCTCCTTTATTCTCAGAGTTAAATCCAATATATAAATAGCTGTTTGGAAGGCGTTGCTGTTCTATAAGTATATTTCTTTTTATCCAAAAAGTTTGTTCGGGATTTTGAGTGGAATTAAAATGTTGAAATATGGTTTCTCTAATAATTGTTCCAGGAGTAATGATTAAGACTTTTCCTTTCGATAATCCAAAAGGCAGGATGGACATGACACCAGTTTTACCAGAGCCTGTGGGCATGACAATAAGTGATTCTCTATGCTCATAGTCTGGAAATTCTTCATAGTGTGCTAAGGCAGCTTCATAAGCTTTTATTTGAGCTGGGTATAAAGAAGGATTTCCTATTATATTAGCTTTCATTGTTTGGAATATTGACATGAGTAAACCTCCTATTAAATTTATTTGTTCTTATTAAGAAACTATTCCATACAATTAACTCTTCCTAACTGCCCCTTCAAGTAATTTTTTTACATTTAAATGGAACGATTAACTTTCTTTTTTCACATGTCTATAGAACTACAAAAAGGGCAAAAAAATATATATTCAATATTGAAGATTTTTTAAATGTGTAACTTCCCTAGAAACGCCATAGATTTCAGCCATCTCATTTATTGTCAGGCTAGTGTCCTTGAACTCATAAATGGCGTTATCTGTCATTAGCAGTTCAACTGCAAATGTATTTGCTTCTACTTCTATTTTTTCTTGTGAAAAAAATGTATGCGCCTTCAAGAATGAAGTGTTGACATCTTGGTGTAAGATGGCATGTCCCAATTCGTGCGCACACACGAAATATTGAGTAGCAATATCCAATCTGTTATTAATATGAATAAACTGAACGCGTATATAAGAGCTATAGTAGCCGAAAGTTTTACCTAAGTTTTCAAACAATATTTCAATATTACGTGCTTTTGCAATTTCAAAAGGGTTAATCGGCTTTCATTAATTGCTTCTTTGCCTCATATATTTTCAGAATATCTCCCAATTTTTTCATTTAATACCTACTTTACACTATATGGACTAAAAAATAAATAAGAATTTTAACAGGGTCGTCCACCTGAAGATGGTGCATATACATGCTCCAAAGGGGATGACCGCATGAAGCCACCAAAAGCATTCAAGTTTGGCAATACAACCGTCATCATCCATTCTCCACTCGCTCATATGACAAACCAAGAACAAAAACAATGGTTCGATAGAGAATGGAAGAATGGCAACAGTGTATTAAAAGGAATCGCTGCCACTTTGTTTAACCGACGTTCAAGCTCCTGGTGAGCTTGATGAGGTGGACAAGCTATTTTCATCTATTAAATGTGGAATAAACGGAAGGAGGCAAAAATTAAATTTAATAAAATTGCCTAAATTAACCGAATTATCTAGAAGGAAATATCGATAAGCGATATCGTTCAAAAATTTCTATGTAATTCGATTAGATTCGACAATAACGGAGGGAATCGTTATTTATGTCAAGAGTCTTGTATTCTCTTAGGCACAAGAGTAGAAAAAGCTATTTAATCTGATCCATCTTGCATTTTGAAATGAAGAAGGCGACATGCAATAAAATTACTAAAGAATTAGCGAGATGAGGGAGCCAGTACTCCTTTCTGGACATTCGCCTCCAATTTCAAGTCTTTATTTTATCACTTCCTAAAAATATTAAAGGGCTTCTTAGTTAATTTAGTAAATTTAATTATTATGTCTAAGACAAGTTCTCCTTTTTTTCATAAGATATAACGTAAGTAAAAAAACTGAAAAAGGGGGGTACTTTCAATGAGCTGCCATTGTAATAGATGTAGATGCGAAGACTCTCATTGGGATGATGTGTTTATATGTCCTACTAAAAAGATTGTAAAGAAAAGAACGAATCATCGTGTAGTGAAACACATTCACCCAATTGAGGTTATTAATGTAAATAGAAGAGTAATTTGGAATGAACATTTCTATCCAATCACTGAGAGAGATGTACATGAAACTGTTGAAGAAAACTGTCATTGTGGTTATTCTAAAAGATGTAAATAAAATGGGTTTTAGTATATGGAATTATTCAGGCACTCAATTATGAGTGCTTTTTTTATATGCGGATAAGTCATCAAATTAGTGGTAATTTTGAAAAACGGATCAATATATAAGGTAGCGATTAAGCCTAAGCCTATTTATAGATAGGTTAGAAAACGTTTAAAACAATACCTTGTGTCGTTAATCACTTTTACTTCTTTGATTGAAATAGGTAGTTTCGTAAATTGTTATTTTTAAAATACACATTCTTATATTAGATATGTAAAACGACAATAAGGAGGAGATTATCGGATGTCAAAACTATCTAAACATATAGTTGTTGTAGAGCTTGAAAGAACTTTCATTTACAGGAGCGATTAATACAAAAAATTAGAAACTTAAAATGTTTGCTTCATATTTACTACGAATGAAACATGAAAGAAAACTCGTATAATAGAAAATTTATTTTTGTAAATAACATTAATCTAATTGAGAATGGAGTAGAAAAATGGAAGGTTTTTTAAAATGGACGGCGGCAGCTGTATCGGCTGTCGTTTCTTTTTTATTTGGGGAATGGTCTCCTATGCTTAGTATTTTAATAGCATTAGTTATGATGGATTATGCTAGTGGACTTACGGCAGCATACCTTGAAGGCGGATTGAAATCTAATGTTGGTCTTTTAGGAATTGCTAGGAAAGTATTCATTTTTCTTATGGTTGCTGTAGCTAACTTAGTTGATGTAGTGATGATCGAAACAGGTATTCGAGAGGAGCCATTAGTAATGATGGCAGTTATTATTTTTTATATCATCAATGAATTACTATCCATAACGGAAAATGGCGGCCGCATCGGGTTGCCTATTCCAAGTCAAATTAGGCAAGCGATAGAAATACTAAGGCAAAAGGATAGTGATAAAAAATGAGCTTCATAGATGAAATTGCACCTTATGCTCAGGATATCGGAATAGAGAATGATATTCTTCCATCTTTAATCATTGGACAGGCGATACTTGAAAGTGCTTCTGGCAAGTCGGAACTGGCTCAAAAAGGGAAGAACTTGTTTGGGATAAAAGGATCATACAATGGAGAGTCCGTCACCATCCTAACGAAAGAATTTGTAAATGGGGAAGAAATCAAAGTAAACGCAGCTTTCTGTAAATATCCAAGTTGGCGTGAAAGTATCGAAGCTTTGGTGAACAAATACGTAAACGGTGTTTCATGGAATCAGGATTTATACCGAGCAGTCGTTGGTGAAGAAGACTACCGAAAGGCAGCACATGCAGTCAAGAATGCTGGCTACGCTACAGATCCTGCTTATCCAAGTAAAGTGATCAATATAATTGAGAAATACAATTTAACAAAATATGATCAAGTACCAGAAAGGATGGATAAAATGGTTAAGATCTTTATTGATGCTGGACATGGTGGAACGGACTCAGGAGCAAATGGAAATGGTTTAAGGGAAAATGATGTGACACTACAAATCGCTAATCGTGTACGTGATATGCTGCAAAACGAATACCAAAATGTATCAGTCAAAATGAGTCGTACAGATGATCAAACACTATCGTTAAAACAGCGGACAGATTTGGCCAACGCTTGGGGAGCTGATTTCTTCCTTTCTATTCATATCAATTCAGGAGGCGGAGTAGGTTATGAAGATTTCATTTACGACAAGTTGTCCGACAGCTCAAGAACAGCTCAACTACGAAATGTCATTCATGAAGAAATTACTAGATTGATAGGAATGAAAAACCGCGGCAAGAAAAAAGCAAACTTTCATGTGCTACGTGAATCTAAGATGGATGCGATCTTAACCGAGAATGGGTTCATTGATAATGCTGGTGATGCAGCACTGATGAAAAGCAATGCGTGGCTGGATAAAGCGGCTCGTGGTCATGTCAATGGTTTGGCTAGGGCGTTAGGGTTGAAAAAGAAAAGTGGCATTGCAAATCCTACAGTGCCAAAGGAGGAACCAAAAATGGACAAAAATAAACCATCCGCATGGGCGAAAAAAGATTGGGATGAAGCTGTTGCTAATGGATACTTTGACGGCACACGTCCACAAGAAAACATCACTCGCCAGGAAATGGCTGTTGTCGTGAATCGCCTGCGGAACAATCTGCTGCCTTTGATACACTCAGAAAAATAAAAATAGCCCGCCATAATGACGGGCTGTTCCTCATCTAAAAGAGACGTCCAACTGGGCGTCTTTCCAATCCCTCATAGGTAAGATATAAACCCCAAAATTGGTTAATGTTATGCACATTACAAAATTTCAGATTGCCGTTCAAGCCAATTAAAATTTATCCCACATCTAACTGGCAGTAAGACCCCCACCTCAAGAGTTAAGAGGATTCGAAGAAGTCTAGGTGGGATAACTGCCAGTAAATGTCCGATTGGTTCGGGCCGACAGGATGTCGGTCACAAAGGCGTTGCAACAGGACGTTGCGACCTTAGCCTTTGTTCTACTAACCATCAGTAGGGGATGAGAGAAAACCCCCACTGATGGAAGTCTCACTTTATTGTGATATACGAAAAAACAGACAGTTTCTTTCTTACCGCTAATCAAGTGTTTTTATGAAGTTTTAGCCTTTCCACTTAAAATACATTCATCTTCAATGACGTGCTTTAGATAGTTCATGAACAGATATATTACTATGTTTAGTCAGTTTATAAATAGTAAGTGCTGATATAACAATGAAATTAGATAGTAATCAATAATTCAGTAAGGATAGTGAATGTGGCGGTTGTAGTTCACTTAAATAAAAAAGTGTTATTTTGCTGACATCTCCTCGGCAAATGCTAAATCAGCTGGAGTGTGTTCACCTTGAAAGATTTGTTTGAATTCATTCGGCGTGAGGTTAGTTTCTTTTTTGAAAATGCGACTAAAGTAGGTTAATTCAGGATATCCAACTTGTTCAGCAATTTCTGTTATTGTTAACTCAGATGTTCGTAATAGCTTTTTCGCTTGTTCGATTCGGTAATGTCGTAAATAACTTGAAAACGTCATGCCTACTGTTTCTTTAAAAAAACGACTTACATAACTTTTGTTCAAATGCATAAAGTGAGCTAATAAATCTAAATTAATTTCTTCATTATAATGTTCGTGCACATATTGCATCATTTGACTGGCACTTTCTTTAATAGTATCTGTAACCGATTTTCTTTCGTAATGGAGTAAAGAAACTTGATTTAACGCTAAAATAGCACGGTGGATCGCAGATTTGCATTCCTCTACATCCAATGGCTTAACAAGATAATCAATCGCACCACAACGAATGCCAGTTTGAATATGTTTAAAATTTTCCTCATCATCTAGTAAAATCACTTTGACGTTAGGATAACGCTTTACAATGTTTGTTTTATAATGAAAAATATCATTACTAGAGCCACTTAGATCTAAAATCAGCATGTCAGGTTGTTTCACCAGTGAATGTTGATACGCTTCTTCAGCTGACAAAGCGTCTTCAAGAAAAGTAACATTAAAAAAGTATTGGCCAAATAGTCGTTTTAAAAACTCTCGATCTGCTTGATAAGGACTCGCTATTAAAACACGGCACATGAACAACACCTCACTATTTATTCAGATCGTCTCCCTCTTTATAAGTATAGCATGAATACATTGTAAGCTATATGATTGGAGTTAGTACTTCAGTTTTAATTGTGAAATTGTGAGCAAGTGTCAAAATAGTGCAAATAAAGCCAAAAATAATCCTAACGACTTAATATGTAAACGCTTTATGATAGAGGTAGAAAAAATACAATTTAAAGGGGATGGCAACATGGCTATCAATTTAGCAAAAGAAAACGCTCACGAATTTGAGATAGAAACCTTCATCCATGAAGCAAAGCAGGCTCAAAAAGTATATGCCGATTTTACCCAAGAACAAGTAGATAAAATTGTGGAAGCTGTTTCATTGGAATTAACAGAAGCAGCAGAGGATTTAGCGATAAAAGCTCATACGGAAACAGGCTTTGGAAATATAAAAGATAAAACAACGAAAAATTTATTTGCCAGCCAGCAGGTATATGAGAGCATCAAAAATGAAAAGACTGTTGGTGTTATTCATCGGGATGACGTAAATAAAGTAATAGAGGTTGGAGTGCCAATGGGTGTTATTGCAGCACTTGTTCCTGTTACTAACCCGACATCAACGGTTATTTTTAAAACATTAATTGCATTAAAAACGAGAAATGCAATTGTATTATCACCTCATCCAAAAGCAGTCAATACAATTGTTGAAGCAGCACGTTTAGTAGAGGCAGCAGCAATAGAAGCTGGTGCACCGAAAGGAATAGTACAAGTAATTGAGTCACCAAGTCTAGAAGGAACACAAGCTTTGATGAAGCATGATGATATAGCGTTAATTTTAGCGACTGGCGGAGGTCCAATGGTAAAAGCCGCTTACTCTTCAGGCAACCCAGCAATTGGTGTAGGACCTGGTAACGCACCAACATTTATTGAAAAAACCGCTGATATAAAAGCAGCTATTGATAAAATTATTACGAGTAAGACATTCGATCATGGCACGATCTGCGCTTCGGAACAGTCACTTGTCGTAGAGAAAAGTGTGAAAGAACAAGTTGTTCAGGAATTGAAAAACCGGCATGCTTATTTTATGAATCAAAAGGAATCAGAACAAGTTGCGAAGTTTATCATGCGAGAAAATGGCACAATGAACCCACAAATTGTAGGAAAACCAGCAACCGATATTGCGAAACTATGTGGCATTATTATTCCTACTGACACTACTGTTCTTATTTCAGAAGAAACAACAATAGGTTCAGACAATCCTTATTCACGCGAGAAATTGACTCCTATTTTAGCCTTGTATACCGTTGATGATTGGGAGGAAGGAATAGCTACATGTAACGCTATTTTAGAAAATGAAGGTGCTGGTCATACAGCTATTTTGCATACGACTGATGGCGATTTAGTACAAGATTTTGGTTTGCGTATTAAAGCATCACGCATTTTGATTAACACGCCTGGAACATTTGGAGGAATCGGCTTATCAACGAAGCTCTCTCCATCTTTAACGCTAGGTTGTGGTGCAATAGGTGGCAGTAGTATTACAGATAATGTAAGTATCCGACAATTAATGAATATTAACCGAATAGCTTATGATAATCAATAATCATACTTCCTTCAGATTCTAGGTCACCCTAGAGCTAACGGTTACTATTGATATGATATAAATTACCACTAAGGGTGGGAGAATATTGAAGAAATTTTATTTAATTACTTCTATGAAATTTAGAATAAACAAAGCCGTTGATAGGTATTTATTTATGTTTAGTATTTACTCCTAAGAACTTATTGTATATTAACGATTTCGTGTAGTATGTACATCTGTCTAAGGGCTTCTTTCATTTTATGAAAATAGTATATTCGGAATAATCGATCATTTGGGTATATGTTGGGTAGTTATATCAATACAATCGTTATTCAACGTTAATGTCAGCATACAAAAATTTTCAGGACGATAAATTTCGTTCCTACATTTTAAAACAAAAAAAAGATGTCTTTTTTGCGATGAAGCACTTTTTTAGCAGTGAAAAGCAAACAATTGCACAGTGAGCTATTGACAGTCCCACTTAAAGTATATAGTGGGGCTGTCCAATGCACCAACTCCTGAAGTCGTTCTCAAATATGACATTTAAAGTTGACCACTGCAAATATAATAGCGCACACTTATTGTATAGATGAAAATCAATGGAAGAAAACGATTGCACCAGTTAATCCTTCGTTATTCATTGGTCCTCCTAAAGAATGTGAAAGAGGGAGTAAAAGGACAGCTTATCAAAATACCCATTATGTAAATTATTGGAATTACAACACCAATAAATATCAGCCCTATTATCAACCAAACTATCAACCCACCCCATATTTACAGTATTATGATTAAATGACATGTTGTTACATGTCTTTTTTTGATATTGTTATGTAAGATAATAGAATTCCGATAAGTTGGACGTGTAGAGCAAAGGAACTGTTGAAGTAATACTTAAGGAGCTTTATAGTTCAATTGACCTAATGGTTCTTGTTTTTCTTATATTCACTGCTTATTCGTTGTTTACTATATAAATAAGGAGGAAGTGATAGATGAAAATTTTTAAAAAAAGGAAGAATAAAATGAGCTACTTACTCTATTTTATTCTGGTGGCTATCATTTTTGTTGTTAGTACCTCTATCTATCAATACATAGGTGTGAGAACGGATCAAAAAAATCATTCTTTTTTAGGCAATTTTATTAAATTAGAAAATGAAAAGATTCATTTTTATGAAGCCGGAGAAGGTGAGGTAACGGTTGTATTCGGCTCTGGCAGTGGGACCTCTTCACCTTATTCAGATATGTATTATCTTCAAAATGAAATTAGTAAGTATACGAACACAGTAGTTTATGAACGTCCAGGATATGGGTGGAGCGATAAAACGTCTAAAAAGAGATCTGTAGACAATATTTCAGAGGAAATTAGTGATGTATTAAAAGAAACTAGTGGTAATGACTCCTATATTTTTGTAGCACACTCCATGGCTTCATTGGAAGTAATGCGTTATGCCCAAAAGTATCCTGAGCAAATAAAAGGAATTGTATTAATTGATGGAGTAAGTCCAGAATTTGCATTAAACATGGAAAATACAGTGTCAACTGGTTATTACTTCATGCAAGGGTTGAAAAATACAGGAGTACTCCGTCTATTAGCTAATATGGACAGTGTGTATGAAGGTTTAAATACAAACAATTACTTGCCGGAAGATTTGAAAGAACAGAATACTGCATTAACTTTAAAGCACCTTTGGAACAGCACAATGTTAAATGAGAGGAAACTTTTAAATGAAAATGGAAAAGTAGTTATTTCTAATGGAGACCTTGGAGACATTCCATTAGTCATTTTAACTGCTGAAACTAGTGAAATGAAAGGATGGCACGAATCTCAGGAAACTTTAAAATCCTGGTCTACGAATAGTCATCAAATTTTAGTAGAAAACACGAATCACTTTATCCACTACGAAGAACCTAATGTAGTTATTGAAGAGATTAAGAAACTACTGTCCGTTTCAGACTAGGTAGCATATATTGTACTTAATATGGAGAAAAATAGAAGAACGAGATTAAGCGTGTAAACTAAGAAGTGGGGTGAAGTTCCTTCTTTTAACCACCAATAATTTATATTTCCGATTTTTTTGGATGAATTGATGACAGATTTGTTCGGAAATGAAACCAATTTTATCTACGTCTTCGTTAATCCCTGTTATCTAAGTTACATGATATGCCTGAAACAGTTGTACCAATCTCTTTTTCGTTTTTATTATGAGTGAGTACGCAATTATATCATGAGGACAAAAAAAAGACTCCCGGAATGGCAAACCGGGAGTTTTCAACATGACGTTTGAATTACCGCTAATAAAAACATCAATGAACTAATAACATCACACTAACTTGAAACAACATCACATTAACTAAAATCGGTGTACAACAATGAATACAATTTCAAGACTTTCCATGTTTTACAGATTCTCATTTGACTTTGCCTGTAGGAAACGTTCGTTTACCATGTCCCAATTAACCGTTTCCCACCAATTTGTAACAAACTCAGGCCGACGATTTTGATACTTTAAGTAATAGGCGTGCTCCCATACATCAATGACGAGAAGCGGCACCTTATCTTCTACAAGAGGGGTATCTTGATTTGGTGTACTCGTGATAGAGAGCTTTCCTTTGTCATAGACTAGCCAGCCATATCCGCTTCCAAAACGGCCTATAGCGGCTTGGGATAGTTGATCTTTAAACTGATCAAAGCTTTTAAAATAGTAATCAATTTCCTTAGCAATATCAGCAGTTGGCTCGCCGCCTCCTTTAGGGCTCATGACTTCCCAGAATAGGCTGTGACAGTAGTGTCCCCCACCATTATTGCGAACAGCCGTTTGAATATCACTAGGCAGTGAATCAACGTTTCGCAATAACTCCTCTAAAGAATTTTGTTGTAAGCTTTCATGGTTTGCCAAAGCATTGTTTAAATTATTTACATAAGTTGCATGGTGCTTTGAATGATGAATTTCAAGTGTGCGAGCATCAATATATGGCTCTAATTCATCATATTCATATTGCAGCTTAGGCAAGGTAAAAGTAGACAATTTATCACCTCTTTCGTTGATTTGGTTATGGGACACTTTTTTCCTTAAATTAAAAAAGTTTCTCTGATGCAAATTTACGATTTTTAAAATGAAAAGTCAACTACCTGTACGAATATTATTAAAAATAAGACTAAAGAACTAAAATTCTATTCTCACTTCTTCGAATGAATGTTTGTCTAAGCAAGTTAGAGTTGATGAGGATGTTATTGACGAGGCAAGAAAGCGGGAGGCAATTCTAAAGAAAAGGCTCAAAAGAACGTTAAAAAAGTTCTTTTGAGCAGTCATTTTCCCATTTCTCTAAAACGAGGTTCATTAATACTTCAATGAAATCGTGGCTGTCATTTAAATATTGCGTGCGAACAAAATCTAAATGTAATTCCTGAGCAAGCTGTTGGCAATCCACCCCTGCTTCATATATTGCTTCAACATTTTCAATCATCGAAAGAAGTTCACAAACAACGACAGCTTTAAATCCATCATTAGCTGCACAATGAATGACTTCAAGTACATCTGGTTCTAACCAGACTTGCGGTTTTGGATTGCCGCTTCTATATGCCATTTCATAATTTCTCCATGAAATGGAGGCTGCAGTTTGTTCTGCTAAATGTTGGTACTGTCGAATGAATTCTTTATGTCCACTCGGCAAACCAGGCTGACTATGGGCTGTGAAAATCACTTTTGTCTGAGCGCGCACGCTGTTAGGCAGCCAATTAATCGCATCTTGTAATCGTTCAGAAATAAGCATGATAAAAGCTTTGTTATCAAAATAATCATGTATATGCAGCACAGGAATGGCTGCTTCCATTTGAGCTAATTGTTTTTTTACTGTCCTTTCATATTTTTTCGTACCAGAATGAGAATATAAAGGGGAAAGCGGCAATGTAAAAATTTTAGTAACGCCATCTTCTATGCATTGTTTGACGACGTCTCCAATAAAAGGCGACGTATGTTTATTGCCAATATATACTTTCCACTTTTGTGATGTAGCGCTGCTTAGTCTTTTTTCCAACGCTTTTGCAATGCGAATACTGTACGAGCCAAGGGGATCACATGTACCTATTGCAGCGTATTTTTGGATTCCTTTTTCGATAATCTGCTTGTTTGGCAGTCTTCTATTAAAAATATGATTGTAAAAAGGTTCCACATCATCAAGCGAATGAATCGTTCCATAACTAAATAAAATGAGACCATTCATGATGAACTCACTCCTTCGCAGGATAGATCCAATTTGTTAATATTTCTAAACCATCTATTACTTTCGTATTTGGGTTTAATAAGTATTTAACTTCTAATACCTTTAACTGATCGTTTTTTACTGCTTGTAAAGTGCTCCAGCCAGGTGTTTCAATTAAATCTTTATAAGTTTCTTCGCCTCTGCCAGCCCAGTCTAAAAGCACGATATAATCAGGGTCCATTTTTATTACTTGTTCCACAGATGCTTTGGTTGAACGATCAAGGCCAATTGTATCTACGGCAGGGGCTCCGCCTGCAAGATGAATGATATCATATGAAATATTTCCAGCTGCCATCATATAAGGGCCTGTTCCGGGGCCAACTTCCGAAAGTACAAGGACTGTCGGCTTTTCTGCATCTGTTGGAATCTGTTTTTGGATTTCTGCCATTCTATTATTCATTTCTTCTACTAAAGTGTTTGCTTTTTCTTCTTCACCAATTGCCTGTCCAATAATGAATAAGTTATCTTGGAATTGTTTTACAGTCTCCATTTTATCAAATGAAAGAATAGGAATTCCAGCTTGGCTAAGTACTTGATCAGCATCCTCTTCTTGGCCATGTAATTTTGTTAGTAATAACAAGTCAGTTTTGTATGAAAGCACTTGTTCAGGATCAATAGAAGTCGCAGAGGCAATATTGTTTTCGATATTCGCAGCTTTTTCAGATTGTGTAGACAAATATGGATCAGCTATACTACTTGAGATTGCCACTACTTTTGATTCATCAACAAGCTCTAACACAATTTCTGCTACATCAAGAGAGAGAGGAGCTATCTTCGTTGGTTTTTCAGGAATAGAAATTGTCTTGTCTCCAATCTGAATATTACGCGGAAAAGCATTCATTTCTTTTGTCTCTTCTAACATTTCTTCTTTCTTTGGAGATGCATTTTCTGGCGTTTCTTCTTTTTTTCCAGTACAAGCACTTAATAAGAGTACAGATATGATTGCACAAGCAAAGCTTTTTGTTCTAAGTTGCATTTTCTAAATCCTCCATTATATATTTAATTTTCATTTATCCCACATCTAACTGGCAGTAAGACCCCCACCTCAAGAGTAAGAGGGAATCGAAGAAGTTTAGGTGGGGGATAACTGAAAGTCAAATGTCCGATTGGTTCAACTAACCATCAGTGGGGGATGAGAGAAAACCCCCACTGATGGAAGTTTCACTTTATCGAAATGCAGTGACAGTAACTGAATCTGTCGCGTCATCGAAACGAATATGAGTGTTCACATGATAAGCATCTTTTAATAGCTGTTTCGTCAAGACATGTTCAGGATTTCCAAATTGCAGCATTTGACCATCTTTTATTAACATTAATTTATTACAGTACCGGGCAGCCAAATTCAAATCATGCAGCACTGCAATAATTGTGGCGCCTTGATTTCTACGTTTTTGCAGCAGTTCTAATATATGGAGCTGAAAATGAATATCTAAAGCTGATATTGGTTCATCCAGCAGCATAATGGGTGTTTCTTGCGCCAATGCTTTTGCAAGAAAAATGAGCTGCCGTTGTCCTCCTGATAAATTCAATATTGATTGGTCCGCTAAATGCAAGGAATTTGTTTCCTGTAAAGCGAGTTCAGCACAACGAATATCTTCTTTTGTTTCCGTTGCAAAACGCGACGTATGCACATGTCTGCCCATTAAGACAATTTCTCTTGCTCTAAAATGAAAATTGACCTTTGTCTCTTGTGGAACATAGCTCATTAATGCTGCTCTTTCTTTCGTTTTATAGGTATGAAGCTCGTTTCCAGCTACTGTAACAGTGCCTTTTGTTATTCTTTGCAAGCCAGCAAGTGTTCTTAATAAAGTTGATTTTCCACTCCCATTTGGGCCTATCAATCCGATAAGATCTCCTTTATCGATATTGGCATGAATATCGGTAAGAATTGGTTTTTTTTCAATGGCTACCTGTAGCCCGCTTGTATGTATGATGCTCATGTTGCATTCATCCCCTTGTTTGTTCGCAATATAAGCATGATAAATAACGGTGCTCCAATGATGGCACAGATAACACCAACTTGCAGAACAATTGGCTGTATGATTAACCTGGAAATCAGGTCTGCTAGAATTAAGAAAATTGCTCCGCCGATCGCGCTGATAGGGAGTAATAAACGATGATCAGGTCCAATGATAAAGCGCATGATATGAGGAACGATGAGACCGACAAAACCGATAATCCCACTTACTGCTACAGCTGATCCTGTTATGAAGGAGGCTAGAATTAAAACGATATACCTAGTCGCTTTTACATTGACTCCAGAGCTGCTCGCTTGTTCATCACCGAGCAGCATCATATTTAAATCACGTCCAAACAAGCATAAAATGATGCAGCCAATGAGAATAGGGAAAAAAATAAGTGTTACATGACCCCATGTTCGTGCTTCTAATCCGCCTTGCAGCCAGTAAACAATACTTCGCAACTCTTGTTCATTTTTGGATGCTGCTATCATGATGTTCATGAGGGCTGAAAAAAATGAATTGATCCCAATCCCTAATAAGAGAAGCGTGACAATGTTTCTTTGGCTATTTATGCTCCAAATAGACAACACAACTAAGATAGCAACAAGCGCCCCTAAAAACGCGGCTCCCGGTAAAAACCAACTGCTTATTTTCGTCCAGCCAAAAAAGATGGCACAGACTGCACCTAATGCTCCACCACTAGATACACCGACATAGCCCGGCTCTACTAGTGGATTTCGAAATAAACCTTGCATAGCGGCTCCAGATACGCCAAGTGCGGCTCCTACAAGTGCCGCAACCAGAACACGAGGGAGGCGAACTTCAGTGATGACAATTGTCGGCTGCTCGTTATGCATTATGCCTAGAGAAATACGCAATTTATTCAACAATATTCCAACGGTTTCACTAAATGGAATGTTAATAGGTCCGAGTGAGACCGCTAAAATTATTGCCAAAAATAAAAAAATGACCGACAAAATAGCAACCATACTTAATCGCCATGTTTGTACATTCGTCATTGCGATTCTTTTTGTTGTTTTTTTATTAACGAGCAAATCTTCTTCTCCTTTCTTTTAGTTAAAATTGTTTCTTTAGGTGAAATTTATTTACCATAGTTAAAATAGTAGTGTCTAGTAAAATGAAAGTCAATCAATTTCGTTTATACATTTGTTTCAGCAGTATTTTTAGCTCAAGTTTAAAGATAAACTGCTTAAAAATTGGACGTATAGAAATGAAAGTATTTTTATCTTTTTGTGCGCTTGATTGGGAGTTTATTAAAAAAGCAGCATCCTCTCGCATAAGTGATAGAGGATGCTTTTTTATAAAATGAAGGCTCTAATAATAAGAGCTTTATATGACTGCATTTGCCAACGTAATTTTAACAGAGGAAAGCTGGTAGCAGTTATTTCGAAGCTGATTCAAATCAATGACTTGACGAGCGATCCCTGTTTCCATTGCAGCAGAAGCTACTGCGGCTGCTACTTCCGGAGCAACTCGTGCATCAAAGGGAGAAGGAATAATGTAGTCTTCCTTCATCTCATAAGTGTTTACTAATGAAGCAATCGCTTTGGCAGCGGCAATTTTCATTTCTTTATTAATATCAGTTGCTCTTACATCTAAAGCCCCTCTAAAAATGCCGGGAAATGCCAATACGTTGTTAATTTGATTTGAGAAATCAGATCGTCCTGTTCCAATGATCCGTGCCCCTGCTTTTTTTGCTTCATTTGGATGTATTTCAGGATTTGGATTTGCCAATGCAAAAACGATTGGATCATGCTTCATTTTTTGTACCATTGCTTTTGTTAATGCTCCTTCAACGGAGACGCCAATGAATACATCTGCATCAACTATTGCGTCCTCCAATGTACCTGCTTTCTGTGCTGGATTCGTGATAGAAGCAATTTCATCCTTGATGGCATTCATGCCATCACCGCGATCTTGATAAATGATGCCTTTCGTATCACAAACAAGCATATGCTGAACTTTAAAATCCAATAACATCTTTGTAATTGCAATTCCTGCTGCCCCGGCACCGTTGATGACAATTTTTATCGTGGAAAAATCTTTTCCTGTTATTTTTAAGGCATTTATTAGTGCTGCTGTTGTGACAATGGCAGTGCCATGCTGATCATCATGGAAAACGGGAATGTCAAGCGCTTGCTTTAAATGTTTTTCAATGATAAAACAATTTGGCGCTTTAATATCCTCTAGGTTGATGCCGCCATAAGAAGATTGAACGAGCTTAACAGTTTCAATCACTTTTTCAGCATTAGCCGTATCAATACAGAGTGGAACAGCATCGACTCCTGCGAAATGTTTAAAAAGAATCGCCTTTCCTTCCATTACAGGCAAAGCTGCATCTGCTCCAATATTTCCTAACCCTAAAACCGCCGTACCGTCAGTTACAACTGCCACTGTGTTGGCTTTCATCGTATATTGATAAAGATGCTCTTTGTTCTGCTGGATTTCTTTGCAAGGTTCAGCTACGCCGGGAGAATAGACAAGACTTAAATCCTTCATATTCTTCACTGCCACTTTTGATTTTGAGGAGAGTTTCCCCTGATGCATCCGATGAATTTGCAACGCTTCTTCACGCAATATTTACATCCTCCTTCATTATCTGTATTAATACAAAATAATAAAATATAGACTATTATATAACAGATGATATAGAAAATGCAATCATACGTTTAGACTGAATAAAAATAAGGTTTGTCCATATTGGTACAATAATTTTAAAATTTGAATTATTGTTGACGGTAGAAATACCTAAGTGATAACATATTCGATATCTTCATACCTTTTTTAAAGTAGGTGAACCAGGAATCATGAACCAAAAAAGTATAAATATACAACTAGGGGGTTAGGTAGAAAAGCGTTAAAATAGGAAAAAAGAGTGATCGTTAGTCATACGAATGATTTAGGGAGGAAACAGGCATGATGAAATGGAAGAAAAGCGCAATTACAATACTTGGAGCAGCACTGTTTCTAGCAGGCTGTGGAACTAGTTCAAAACAAACAAAAGAAACAGGGGATTCAACTGGAGATAAAGAAATTTTTAACATCGGAATTACGCAAATAAGCGAGCATCCATCTTTGGATTCTGCCCAAGAAGGGTTTAAAAAGGCATTGGAGGATGCTGGTTTAGAAGTTAACTATGATATTCAAAATGCACAAGACGATAATAGTGCAAATGATACGATAGCCACAAATTTAGTTCATTCGAAAGTGGATCTTATATTTGCCAATTCGACACCAAGTGCTCAAGCATCTTTAAGTAAAACAACAGACATTCCGATTATCTTTACATCTGTTACCGATGCAGTAGCAGCTGAGCTCGTGCAATCAATGGAGAAGCCAGGAGGAAATGTTACAGGGACAATTGATATGCATCCTGAAGCAATTCAGAATACATTGAAATTTATGAAAGAAGAACTAGGAGCAGCTACTATTGGGACAATTTACAACGCAGGTGAACAAAATTCGCGGGCACAAGTGGACAATGTGAAGAAAATACTGGACAACCTTGGCTTAAAGTTAGAGGAAGCCTCTGTTGCAACGACGGCAGATGTCAAACAAGCCGCGGAATCACTCATCGGTAAAGTCGATGCTTTTTATATTGTGACTGATAATACTGTTATCAAAGCAATTGAATCGGTTGTGTCAGTTGCAGATGAGAAAAAACTTCCATTGTTAACTGCTGAACTTGATTCCCTTGATCGCGGTGCATTTGCAGCATTCGGGTTTGATTATTACGATATCGGTTATGAAGCAGGTGAAATAGCAGTGCAAGTATTAAAAGGGGAAAAGAAACCGTCTGAGATACCTGTGCAGCCGCCACAGCAATTAAAATTGAAAATGAACAAAAAAACTGCAGAAACAATCGGTGTCAAAATAAAGCCTGAATGGGAAGCAGAGCTTGTTGAATAATAAGGAGATGATTCGATATGTTTACAGTTATATTTGGGTCGATTGAACTCGGAATCATCTATGCCATTATGGCTTTAGGGGTTTACTTATCTTTTCGCGTACTTGATTTCCCTGACTTAACAGTTGATGGCAGCTTTGTTACCGGAGCTGCTGTTGCTGCAACAATGATCTTTTTAGGATATGATCCGCTTATCGCAACTTCCTTAGCGCTCGTAAGTGGATTTTTGGCAGGCTGTATGACAGGATTTTTGCATACAAAAGGAAAAATCAATCCGCTGCTCTCAGGGATTTTGATGATGATTGCCTTATATTCTATTAACTTGCGCATTATGGGCGTCACTTCTGATTCTGTAGGAAGACCTAATATTCCACTTATCAATACGGAAACACTATTTTCAAAGTTTACGAGTTTTTGGTCTTCACTGGGAATCGATGCCTGGATTAATGGAATTGCGGAAAAAATCGGTATTCAAGATGTACCTGCTACATGGGGAATTGTTATAGTAGTAGCGTTAATCACTTTTATGATTAAGCTGATAACGGATCGCTTTTTACAAACAGAAGTTGGCTTGGCCATCCGTGCGACTGGGGATAACAAACGAATGATCCGCAGCTTTTCTGCAAATACAGACTTACTCATCATTTTAGGACTTGGGATTTCCAATGCTTTTGTCGCTTTATCCGGAGCTTTAATTGCACAGTATTCGAAATTTGCTGATGTAAGCATGGGTATCGGGATGATTATTATCGGTCTCGCTTCGGTTATTATCGGCGAAGCAATCTTTGGAACAAAAACAATGATGCGTACAACGCTAGCCGTCATTGGCGGGGCTATTATTTATCGTATTATACTTGGGATGGCGCTAAGGATGAAAGTGCTTGATACTGGCGACATGAAATTGATTACAGCGTTGATCGTCATATTGGCACTTGTTCTGCCAAAAGTTTTAGAAAACCAAAAAGAAAAGCGTAGAAAAAAGCGGCGTTATGCTGAACGGATGGCAAATGTTGATGTTGCGGTAAAAAAGGAGGGAAATTAAGTGCTGAAACTTGCCCATATAAGTAAAGTATTTAATGAGGCTACTCCTGATGAAAAAATTGCGATTGATCATATTGATCTCACTTTAAAAGAAGGGGATTTTGTCACCGTGATCGGCAGTAATGGTGCAGGAAAGTCAACGTTAATGAACATTATTTCTGGTGTTCAATTTCCAGATGCAGGGACTGTTCATATTGAAGGGAAAGATGTCACAAAACTGCCAGAATATAAGCGTTCCACGATGATTGGCAGGGTGTTTCAAGATCCAATGGCAGGCACTGCACCGACGATGACGATTGAAGAAAACTTAGCAATCGCTTATTCACGGAATAAAAAACGAAGTCTGCGTAATGGCGTTAATAGGAATCGACGTGCTTTTTTTAAAGAAGCTTTAGCTGCCTTGCATCTCGGTCTTGAAAATCGTTTAACGGCAAAGGCTGGCTTGTTATCAGGCGGTGAGCGGCAGGCACTTTCACTATTAATGGCCACTTTCACAGAACCGTCAATTTTGTTGCTTGATGAGCACACAGCTGCACTGGACCCTTCGCGAGCTGAACTGATCACGAATTTAACGAAGGAAATAGTAGAGAAGCATAGACTAACGACGTTAATGGTGACGCATAACATGCAGCAGGCATTAGATCTTGGAAATCGCCTTGTAATGATGGATAAAGGACAAATCATTTTGGAAGTAGATGAAGAAGAGAAGCAGCATTTAACGATTGAAAAATTAATGGAAGAATTTCAGCGCATACGCGGCAAACAAATGGCCAATGATCGAGCGCTTCTTAGTTTTTGAACTCTCAAGGGTTTCCATGAAGAAGTCGACACGATATGATATACTAGAAAAGTAAAGTCATCTTTTTATAGGCTTTTTGGGAGCTGACTCCCGGATGCAAGTGTCGTATTTTACGAGTTCACTTACGGAGGTGTTCACTTTGGTGAAGGCAGTGATTTTTGATTTTGATGGCACAATGATCGATACAGAAGCATTATGGTTTGAACAAACGAAATTGCTATTGAAAGAACAATATGATATCGATCTGCCATTAGAAGTGTTCGCACGTATAATCGGTACAACGAATGAAGAATTGATTCGTTACATTATGGATAAAACGAATGGACTTTTTCAGCAGGAATCTTTCCAACAGATACTGCTTGAAAGGGTTGAGCAGCAGCTCAATCATTTACCTCTTCGTTCCGGATTTTTACCTTTTTTTACACAGGTAAAGACGTTTGGCTGTAAAATCGGCCTGGCAACTAGCTCTAATCTCGCATGGATAGAGCCTTTCTTAAGACGTTTTGACCTATATCATGATTTTGATGTGATATGCACGAGCGATGATGTAGAAAAAGTAAAGCCTGACCCAGCTCTCTATCAGAAAGCTATACAAACCCTTGAGATAGAACCCAATGAAGCAATCGCAGTTGAGGATTCTGTCAATGGTTCACTGGCTGCGTTAAGAGCAGGACTTCATTGTGTCGTCGTACCTAATGTCGTCACAAAGCAGATGTCATTTTCAGACAAGGTCTTACTATATGATGGTTATGAAAAAATGAACATGCATGAGCTGCAAAAATGCTTGTTAACGATGACCTCATGATGCAGGGGAGCAGGCAATTGAAATGCAGCGATATGCTTAAATAAGAAGCAATTACTCGCTTTTATAATGGACACACGTGAAATGTAAATTTCTTCACGATGTGTCTTTTTTTATTTTATTAAAAATGCCAAGGGGAATATAGTTTAATAAAATCATTTATATCTTGAAAAAATAAATCTGGATATCAAACAATACTTGTAGATAAAGTTAAACTTGTTGGATCATTATTTAACAGTATTGGGATGTGAACATTTTTCACATCCCAATTCCGTATTTCATTATAGTGAAATATGGACATAAAAAAGGTTCTGCTCTTGTAAAGATGAGCAGAAATTCCTTCTTGGGCAAAGCATATTTTTTTAATCTATCCTGGTATAGCCTATATTTCTTTAAAAAATAGTATTCAAAATAAAGTAAATGATTGCTGCGAATCCAGCAGAAATTGGAAGGGTGATGACCCATGTCATCAACATTCTTTGTGCAGTATCCCACTTAACGCCTTTCACACGATGTGATGCACCTACTCCTAATATAGAGGAAGAGATCACGTGTGTAGTACTAACAGGCAGATGAAGAAACGTTGCACCAAAAATAATCATTGCCGAGTTAATGTCTGCTGCAACACCATTCACAGGACGGATTTTCATAATTTTCCCACCAACAGTTTTAATAATTTTCCAGCCGCCAATAGATGTCCCTAAGCCCATTGCAAGTGCGCAGGAAAATTGAACCCAAAAAGGAATGTCAGTAGATGTATGATAATTATTTGCAATCAACGCCATCGTAATAATTCCCATCGCTTTTTGCGCATCATTTGTTCCATGTGTATAAGCTTGTAAAGCAGCAGTGAAAATCTGGATAATACGAAAGTGCTTATTGGTCTTCGCCAAGTTAAAGTTTTTAAACACGATTTTAAAGATGCTGTAAATGATATAACCTAATACAAACGCTATGATCGGCGAAAAGATGAGTGCTTGTACAATCTTTAGAAAACCGCTGAAATTAAGCGCAGAAAGACCAGCTGCCATCAATGCCGCGCCAGCGATTGAACCGATAATAGCATGTGACGAACTGCTTGGAATTCCATAATACCATGTGATTAAATTCCATGCGATAGCCGAAAGAAGCGCGGCTAAAATAACGAGCGGGCCATTTTCTAGTGTAAAAGGATCAACAATATCTTTTGTAATTGTTTGTGCGACCCCAGTAAATGTCATGGCACCGACAAAGTTCATGATTGCAGCCAATAGAATAGCGTGCCGAGGCTTTAAAGCCTTCGTAGATACAGAGGTTGCAATTGCGTTGGCAGTGTCATGAAATCCATTGATAAAATCAAAGGCTAAAGCGCAAACGACAATAAGTATAGTTAATAAAAGAACACCATCCATTTGTAAACTCCTTATGCGTTTTTCATGACGATACTTTCTAGTGTATTAGCTACATTTTGACAATGATCTGCAATATCTTCTAAATTTTCGTATACTTCTTTTATTTTAATCAAACGAATTGGATCTTTCTCAACCGCAAATAATTCTTTAATGGATTGACGTAAAATATCATCACATGTTGATTCGTAATCTTTGATTTTAATGGCTAATGGTCGAATTTCCGGTAGTTTTTTACTAAAAAGCAATTCGACAGCTTTTTCAATTTCAATCGTACATTGGTGAATAGCATCAACAAATTGTATCATAAAGTCATCTGCTTTCGTAATAGAATACATCTCAAAAATAGCAGCACAACTTTCTAAACCATCAAGGACATCATCCATAATCATCGCAAGAGCTAAAATATCTTCACGTTCAATCGGTGTAATAAAAGCATTATTTAGCTCCATAATCGTTTCGTGGACATAAGAATCGCCTTTTGTTTCAAATTCCTTCATCTTTTCAGAGAAAACTTTTAAGTCTTCCGTATTATTTAGTTTAAAATTGACAAAAAAATCTGCACCTTCCTTTAGATTAACAGCAATATTTTCTAACAAAATCGCGAATTTGTCCTTTTTATTTTTAAATACCATCAAAAGAACCTCCTCATATAATGGAAAAAACTAAAAAAGGATGATCAAAAGGTTGATGTAGTCCACGGCAAAAAATAGAGAAGAAGTCCTTGACACACGGATTATAAATGAAAAATTATTTCTCTTTTATGCTGTAGACAACAAAATCACCAAACGTTCTTATTTTAGCTGAAAAACGAAGAAAATGAAAGGATCGTTCAAATCTTTCTTTATACAATCTTAACAAAAATGTGAACAAAGTCACAAATAATCAATGTTAGTAAAGGTTATTTATTTGTTACAATAAGTATAGTACAACTTTATCCCACATCAAACTGGCAGAAGAGAAGCGGTGGGGGGTATCTGACATTCAAATGTCCAATTAGTACTTATATACAGGCTAAAGAAATTTTTTGAATCAGCAGCGCACGAAGGAAAAAAAATTTTTTCGTGGGCGTTTGTGACTTTCACTTTATTTTTCTTTGTTAAGCAAACATATATACTGTCTAAAAATACAAGAAAGGATGATAAAAATGTCATCAAGCCTACAGACAAAGTTGACATTACATAATGGTGTGGAAATCCCATATATCGGTCTTGGGGTATATAAAATGGAAGATAAAGCGGAGACAGAGGCTGCAGTGCAAGAAGCGCTGAAGATTGGGTACCGCTCAATTGATACTGCAAGTTTTTATCAAAATGAAGATAGTGTTGGGAATGCAATCAAAAATGCTAGTATTAAACGAGAGGATATATTTGTAACAACAAAAGTTTGGAATAGTGAGCAAGGATATGATGAGACATTGGCTGCCTTTGACAGTTCGCTTAAGAAACTGCAAATGGATTATATCGATCTATATTTGGTGCATTGGCCTGTAAAGGAAAAATATTTAGACACTTGGCGTGCTCTCGAACGTCTTTATAATGAAGGAGTTGTTAGGGCGATTGGTGTCAGCAACTTTCATATCCACCATTTAGAAACGTTATTTGCAAAAGCAAATGAGAAGCCTGTTCTTAATCAAGTAGAGCTTCATCCACTTCTTAGTCAAGTTCCATTAAGAGCATTTTGCACCGAACATCAAATCGCGGTGGAGGCATGGTCGCCGCTGGCAAGAGGTCGCATCTTAAAAGAGTCAATATTAAATGATATTGCTAAAAAGCATGGGAAGACACCTGCCCAAGTTATTCTGCGTTGGCATTTGCAACATCATATTATTGTAATTCCGAAATCCGTTCGTGCCGAACGTATTCAAGAAAATGCCGATTTGTTTGACTTTTCATTGTCAAAAGAAGAAATGAAGCAAATAGATGCACTTAATAAGGATGAAAGATACGGTAAAGATCCGGATTATATTGATTTTTAGTCAGTGAACATATTTAACGATTAAGCTCCAGCTTCATTCTGAAGAGGGGGCTTATTATATTTGTTTGAACAAAGGGGATATTATGATCAAATATAAGTGTAAGGAAGCCGGATGATATTGTATGTTTATGAGAAAAACCTTTTTAAGCTTTTTATGCGTCATGATTTCGCTATTCGCTTTTCATTTCGTTCAAATGGATACGGTAGAATGCAATGTTCATGCACAAAAAATCGTACCATTGTATGGCCAAATGGGGAATAATCACCTTGAAAGACGAAAGAGAAATACCCAAATAGCCAAAATATTGATTACCTCTATATTGGAAGAGAGGAAAAATTATCTATTTCCATTGAAAAATTCAAGTTAAGGTTAAGAGAGGATAACAGAGAATTCTCTGTTTTTGTTTATATAGAATTTATTACAAAAACGGAGGAGATTGTTTATATTACTTTTAGAGAATCTTGATTATTGCCACATTCATCCTAAGAAACAAAGATGTTGACGAAACGACAAGAACAATATACAATATATCTCGAAGTCGAGATAATCATTTCCGAGACTTTTATTTATCCTATCTTTGTATGGAAACATAGCAGCGTGAGAAAAATAATGGAAAGTCATATCATATAGGAGGAAAGCCATGATAAATATATATCGTGCTAAGGAACGTTTTTTCATGGATAGAGGCTGGCTGCAAAGTCATTTTAGTTTTTCCTTTGCTGAGTATTATGATGCAAACAATCTTCAATTTGGTCCACTTCGAGTGTTGAATGATGACTACATAGCACCAGGTCGAGGTTTTGGGAAACACCCTCATGAAGAAATGGAAATTGTCAGTATCGTATTGAAAGGGCAATTAAAACATGAGGATAGCACAGGGGAGTCAGCAACGACTACATTTGGAGAGATTCAAAGAATGTCTGCTGGAACAGGTGTCTTTCATTCAGAAGTAAATCCATCAGCACATGAGGAAGTCAACCTTTTGCAAATGTGGTTTTTGCCAGATACACCTCGTTTAACTCCGTCATATGAAAAATCAACGTTTGGCGTTGAAGCACTGCATAATCAGTTATTGCCTGTTGTATCAAAGGAGCATGCTGGGGAAAAGGTAGCTGCTATTCATCAGGATTTGACTATTTATTTGGGCGATTTAGAACCAGAAATGACGATCGATTTTCAGCAGCATCCGGATAGAAAGATTTTCTTTTTCGTTATCGAAGGAGAAGTGGTGCTAAATAATAAAGAATTATTGCAAAGACGAGATGCTGCACGCATGACTAATATAACAGACTTAAGGATAAAAGCTGCAAAGAAGAGCAGAATGATGTTAATTGACTTGCCCTCATGACCTCGCTGAATGAATGACAATGTGCTGGGATAAGTAGATAGGAAAAGGAAATGTAAATCAGTAAAACACACATGTTTTTTCAGGAGCTTATTCCAAGTTCTCTTACAGTAGCAGAAAAAAAGGCTCCAGGGACGATCGTGTCATCAAAAGACTAGAAATAAGGAGAGATAAAGATGTCAAATGTCAAATTAGCCATTGTATACTATAGTTCTACAGGTACAAATTATCAACTTGCAAAATGGGCAGAAGCAGCGGGGAAAGAAGCTGGAGCAGAAGTAAAAGTATTAAAAGTGCAAGAGTTAGCTTCACCTGAGATTATTGAAACAAATCCTGCTTGGAAAAAACACGTTGATGAAACAACAGATGTTCCAACTGCAACACCAGATGATTTAGCGTGGGCAGATGCGGTAATCTTTAGTGTACCGACCCGTTTTGGAAATATTCCTTCACAAATGAAGCAATTTCTTGATATAACAGGTGGTGTTTGGTCTCAAGGCAAGCTTGTGAATAAAGTTGTCAGTGCAATGGCTTCCGCTGGAAATGCACATGGCGGACAAGAGCAAACGATCCATGCTCTTTACACTTCTGTTATGCATTGGGGAGCCTTAATCGCAGCTCCTGGGTATACAGACGATTCCATCTATGCAGCAGGAGGAAATCCTTATGGTACAAGTGTTACCGTTGGCGAAGACGGCAACATGATTGAGGATGTTGAAGCAGCAGTTAAACATCAAGCAAAACGCACCGTTCAAATTGCAGGATGGGTAAAAGCTGGCAATTAAAAAGAGTAGATCAGTTTCACATTTGTGAAGCTGATCTTTTTTGGCTTTTTTAGAAAGATTCCCTTTCGGTTTTTAGATTCGGTTAACTTGATCGAGTGATGAAAGGATGAGCAGGCGGGTTATTACCAGATTTATTGATTTATAAGCAGAAACGAGCAAGTTACTTAAGATACGAATGAGGAGAGATCCAACGATGGTTTTCAAATTAAACAATTCCTATATAAATACTTGACATTTGATTTATAACTGGATAAGATGGTTAGAAATTACAATCTTGTTTCGCTGACTAGACAAACTAGAGGCGACTTTAACGGTTTTATCGTTAAAGTCGCCTTTTTAGTTTTCAATATTAGTGAAGAAAGGAGGGGGCTTACGTTGGCAAAGCTAACGTATGAATCATGGCTGGAGCCTGAGCGTGACTTTGAGATACTTAATGAGACAAAAGGTGCTTTAGAGGTGCTGCACTGGGCATACGAAACTTATGATGATGATTTAGTGTATGCTTGCAGCTTTGGAGTTGAAGGAATTGTCATGATTGATCTCATTTCAAAAGTAAATGAGCAAGCGAAGGTTGTATTTCTTGATACAGGTCTTCATTTTGCAGAAACATATGAACTTATTGAAAAAGTACGTCGTCTATATCCTAAATTGATGATCATTATGAAAAAACCAGCATTGTCTGTTGAAGAGCAGGCAAAGGAACGTGGCGCAGCACTTTGGGAAAGACAGCCAGATGCATGTTGTCAGATTAGAAAAGTTATTCCGCTCCAAGAGATTTTAAACAACGCAGCAGCATGGTTGTCTGGACTGCGCCGAGAGCAATCGATCACAAGAAGCAATACTCATTTCATTAATAAAGACGAGACATTTCGCTCGATAAAAATATGTCCACTTATTCATTGGACGTGGAAAGATATATGGCGCTACGTTCACGAACATCAATTGCCTTATAACCCCCTGCATGATCAAGGCTTCCCAAGCATAGGCTGCAAACCGTGTACGAATCCGACAGCTGACAAAACAGATTTACGTGCTGGACGCTGGGCTCATCATGCAAAAACGGAATGTGGATTACATCAGAAAAGGTAGAACGGCCCTGTTTTAGCAAATATGATGAAAAAATGATGGAGGTATTTGTTATGGGATTAAGTCAACCGCATGGAGGAACTTTAATCAATCGTTGGAACCCAAATGTTCCCTATCAATCAATCACAAAAGCGATTGAATTAGATGACATAGCTTTAAGTGATCTTGAGCTCATTGGAACTGGGGCATACAGTCCTTTAACCGGATTCCTTTGTAAAGAGGACTATGAGTCTGTCTTACACAATATGAGATTAACGACAGGTGAACCGTGGACAATACCAATCACCCTCCCAGCAACAGAAACTGAAGCAAAATCATTCTCTATAGGCGATCAAATAAAACTTATACAAAATGGAGTCGTATATGGAGTAATGGATGTTGCGGATATATTTGTAGTTGATAAGGATAAAGAAGCGAAGTACGTATATAAAACAACAGATATACAGCATCCAGGTGTTAGAAAGTTAGCTGAGCGGCCGAATATTTTTGTTGGAGGGTCTATTACCCTTGTTCGACGACTACAAAACGAGTATTCCACCTACTATTTTGATCCAATCGATACTCGAAAAAAATTTCAGCAGCGTGGCTGGAAAACGGTTGTCGGTTTTCAAACAAGAAATCCAATTCATCGTGCACATGAATACATTCAAAAGACAGCACTTGAAACAGTGGACGGTTTATTTTTGCATCCGCTTGTCGGAGAAACAAAAAAAGATGATATTCCACCAGATGTAAGACTAGAAAGCTATGAAGTTTTACTTCAAAACTACTATAAGCAGGAGCATGTGTTTTTAGGCGTTTTTCTAGCAGCGATGCGCTATGCTGGTCCAAGAGAGGCTGTTTTTCATGCAATGGTAAGAAAAAACTATGGGTGTACTCATTTTATCGTTGGACGTGATCATGCAGGCGTCGGCAATTATTACGGTACATATGATGCCCAGAAGATTTTTGATCATTTTACACATGAAGAGCTAGGCATTGTTTTATTATTTTTTGAACATAGTTTTTATTGCAAGCAATGTGAAAATATGGCGACCTCCAAAACATGTCCTCACGATCTAGAACATCATGTGATCTTATCGGGGACAAAAGTAAGAGAATTGCTGCGAAAGGGCGGCCGCCCGCCAAAAACATTTAGCCGTCCTGAGGTCATTAGTGTACTAATCAACGGATTAAAAAAAGAGGTGAAAACCTCTTAAAAAAAGGGGGAGAAACTTATGAAAAAAGAACAGAATATTACGTGGCATGATCGCACCATTACGAGACGAGACCGCCATTTGCTCAATAATCATAAGAGCAGCATCATTTGGTTTACTGGTCTTTCAGGATCAGGGAAATCTACCATTGCAAACGCTGTCGAGTTGGCATTATTTGATCTTGGCGTCAGCAGCTATTTACTTGACGGCGACAATCTTCGCCACGGCTTAAATAGCGATTTAGGCTTTACAGATAAAGATCGAACGGAAAACATTCGCCGGACTGCTGAAACAGCAAAGTTATTTATCGATAGCGGCTTATTTGCAATCACTGCACTAATATCTCCGTTTCGAAAAGATCGAGACACAGCTAGAAAGCTTGTTTCATCGGATGATTTTATTGAGGTATATGTAAAATGTCCTCTAGCTATCTGTGAATCTCGTGATCCTAAAGGATTGTATAAAAAGGCGCGAGCAGGAGAAATCCCTGCATTTACTGGAATTGATTCGCCGTATGAAGAACCGCTTCATCCCGAAATTATGCTTGAAACAGATCGATATTCCATAGCAGGCTGTGTAAAAATAGTGATTGATTATTTAAAAACTCATAAAAGAATATAAGGAGGAGTCGGAATGGCCTATGTGAAACATTGGGCAGACAACCCCAAATTAAACAAAACAGAACTGAAAAAGCTAAAAAAAGACGGATTGGAAATTTTGAAGGATATCGATTATTATGCTGAAAATGGCTTCGAATCGATCCCCCAAGAAGACTGGGATTTGTTTAAATGGGCAGGTCTTTACTTGCAGCGTCCGAAAGAAGCTGGATACTTTATGATGCGCATTAAAGTTCATTCTGGCATTTTAAATTATGAACAGACGATGACGCTTGCCAGTATTTGCAAAGAATATGGAAGAGGCATATTTGATATTACGACGCGGCAAGCGATTCAATTCCATTGGCTAAAGATTGAACAGATGCCAGACATTTTTAAAAGGCTTAAAGCAGTTAGCCTTACAACATCTGGTGCATGTGGAGATATTACGCGCAACATTGTTGGCAATCCACTCGCAGGCATTGATCCCCATGAATTAATGGATACAGAGCCGATTGTTCGAGAAGTTCATGAATATTTCCATGAAAATGTTGCATTTTCCAATCTGCCAAGAAAATATAAAATGTCTATTAGTGCAAATGTAAACAATGCCGCACACGCAGAAATTAACTGTGTATCGTTTACACCTGCAACAAAAGAAATAGATGGCAAAAAGGTAATAGGGTTTCATGTTTTAGTAGGCGGTGGTCTTTCCGCTAGACCATACTTAGCTAAAAAACTGAACATTTTCGTTAAACCTGAAAAAGTGAAGGATGTTGCCATTGCGATCACTACTATTTTTAGAGATTATGGTTATCGTGAAAAACGGCATATTGCCCGCCTTAAATTTTTAATGGCTGATTGGGGACCTGAAAAATTTACAGAAAAACTGCTTGAATATACCGGACCATTGCCTGAAAGCGGAGAGGATGAAATAAAAGAATGGAATGCTGGCTATTTTTATGGGGTTCATCCTCAAAAGCAGAAGGGTTTGAATTATTTGGGTGTAAATGTTCCTGTCGGAAGACTTCAAGCAGATGAAGTATTTGAAATTGCACGTATTTCTAAGAAGTATGGGACAGGAGATGTTCGTACATGCAACTCTCAAAATCTGATTATTCCGAATATAAGGGATGATAAAGTGGAGACTTTATTGAAAGAAAACATTTTTGAAAGGCTGACAATTCATCCGCAAAAATTTATCGCTTATTCCGTTTCCTGTACTGGAATTGAATTCTGCAACCTTGCTCTTGTAGAAACAAAGGAACGGATGAGGCGCGTCGCAGAATACTTAGATAAACATGTTTCCGTTGATGTACCGATCAGAATGCATATGATTGGCTGCCCTAACTCTTGCGGCCAGCGGCAAATTGCAGACATTGGAATTCAAGGCATCAAAATGAGAACGAAAGATCGAAAAATGCTTGATGCATTTGAAATTTACGTCGGAGGCACGTTGGATCATGGCGGGAAATTTAATGAAAAACTTCAAGGGAAAATTGAACAACAATATTTAGAGCCAGTTCTGAAAGAATTGATTGAGTATTTTAAGGAGACAAAAATAGCAGGTGAATCCTTTTTTACTTACTACAAACGGGTAGGCATCGAAGTATTGCAGCAGCGATTTACCAAGATCATGGAGCAAGTTTGTGTTCCAGCATCATGAATTGGAGATAGAAATGAGGGGATTGTTTTGGAATTATTTAGATTTGAAGTGCAAACAAAAACGAAGGTTATTGATGTGATCATTGCAGCGAAAGACGAGGAATCAGCCTTTCGACTCGTTGATGTTGAACTGGAAAAATTCTTTTTAAAGAAGCCAGAAATGGAGCATGTCGCATTACATGAAAAAAAGAAGATTCGAAAAAGTGCAGGATTTGTCATCCATGCTTGAATCATTACTCCAAACGCTAACGAGGTTTTGAAAGGGGATAAATAAGATGGGGAAAGTATATCTAGTGGGAGCTGGACCTGGAGATGTCGATTTAATTACTGTAAAAGGCATGAAATGCATTCAGAGAGCAGATGTAATCTTATACGACCGTTTAATCAACCAGCAGCTGTTAAGCTATGCAAAGCAAGAAGCCGATCTAATCTATTGCGGAAAGCTTCCAAGCTACCATTCTATGAAACAGGAAACAATTAATCGCTTTTTAGTAAAACATGCGCAGCAAGGAAAAGTCGTTGTTAGATTAAAAGGCGGTGATCCTTTCATATTTGGCCGGGGTGGTGAAGAAGCCGTATTTTTGGCAAAGCACGGCATCTCATTTGAAATCGTTCCAGGGATTACGTCTGGGATTGCAGCACCTGCTTATGCAGGGATTCCCGTTACACACCGTGCGCTCAGTTCAACATTTGCTTTTGTCACAGGACATCGCCAGCACAATAAAGAAGATAGGATTTGCTGGGAAAGTCTCGCAAAAGGAATTGATACATTGGCTATTTATATGGGTGTTGGCAATTTACCATATATTTGTGATCAACTGATCAAATATGGAAGAAGCAAGAGCACTCCAGCGGCGATTGTTCATTGGGGAACAACAAATAACCAACAAACTATGACAGGAACGTTGCATTCGATTGTTGAGATAGCAAGAGAGTCTCACATTCAAAACCCAAGCATCATTATTATTGGAGAAGTAGTGAAACTTAGAGACAGCATTCAATGGTTCGAACAAGCAATCACCAAGGAGAGCAGGAATACGTATCAAGAAAGCTGTTCCATTATTGGAGGAGGTTAACGGTGCAAGCCATTTTGTATATAGGGCATGGCAGCCGTATGAAAGAGGCTGTTCGACAAGCGATCGAGTTTATTGAGCATGGGAAAAAAGCTATTTCGATTCCGATTCAAGAAATTTGTTTCTTAGAGCTGGCGTCTCCAAGCATTCCTGAAGGCATAAAGCGTTGTGCTGAACAAGGGGCAACAAAAATCGCCATCGTACCCGTCTTGTTACTAACAGCAGTCCATGCAAAAATAGATATCCCGATTGAAATACAAAAAGCAAAAGCGCTATATCCCGCCATCCAATTTGAATACGGAAAGCCATTTGGCGTCCATTCAAAAATCATTGAAAGTTTACTAGCGAAAATTTATGAAAAAGAAATAAAGATAAAAGAAGATGCTATGGTGTTATTAGTAGGAAGAGGCAGCAGCGATCCTGATGTCAAACATAATCTTGCACAGATTGCTCAGCTCCTTCAGCAAAGGTATCCTTTTAAAAAAGTAAGCATTTGTTTTTTAACAGCTGCTGAACCTAGCTTTGAAGAGGGGCTGCAATTAGCAATAGAATCTCGTCATGAGCAAGTGTTTGTTGTTCCTTATTTGTTATTTACAGGCATCTTAATGAAAAGCATAGAAAGAACAGTTCGGCAATTAAAGACAGGGAAACAGCATTTTATTCTATGTGAGTATCTCGGCTATCACACCAATTTACAAGAGGTGCTTATTGAACGAGCTGTCGCTTTAACGAATCGAATGTGTGAAACAAGTGAAGAAAGTCTCGAATAATGTTGCAATAAGAAAATGGGAAGAAGTACAGGGCGAAATGAAGAACGAATCAATCGGCGGCAAGCTCGTTTGTTTTAGGAAAAAAATGATCATAAAGCAGGGGATGACATGGGAACATATCCGATTATGCTTCATGTAAAAAACAAAAATGTTATTGTTGTTGGCGGCGGGAAAGTCGCCTATAAAAAAATCACTTCCCTTTTAATAGCAGGTGCAGATATTACGGTTATTAGTCCAACTGTTATTTCACCAATTAAAAAGCTAGTTGACGAACGCCAAATAAGATGGCTGCAAAAAACGGTCAAACGTGAAGATTTACGTGATGCTTTTGTTATTATTGCGGCAACAAACAATGAAAAAGTCAATAAGCTCATTGCCCAATCGAGTTCCAGTCATCAGCTTGTGAATGTAGTTGATAACCAAAAGACTGGAAACTTTCAAGTTCCTGCCACATTAAGAAGAGGAAAGTTGACAATTGCTGTAGCAACTTCAGGAGCAAGTCCGAAACTAGCTAAAATGATTCGCAACGAACTAGCAGAAATATACGATGAGTCTTATGAGTCATACCTTGATTTTTTATATCAATATAGAGAAAAAATAAAGCAGCTCAAGCTTGATGATAGGACAAAGGATCGGATGCTGGAAGAAATTCTGCACGAAAAGAAGAAAAATCTTTCATAAAGAAATGAAGCGGCTCATTTGAAAAACTTTGTATAAACCCAGAAGGAGGAGAAGGCAATGGCGTTTGTCATTACATCTCCATGTATAGGAGAAAAAGCAGGAGACTGTGTCACTGTTTGTCCAGTTGATTGCATTGAAGAAGGGGAGGACCAATTTTATATAGATCCTGATGTATGCATCGATTGCAGTGCATGTGAAGCGGCTTGCCCAGTAAGTGCGATTGTCCTGGAAGACGAGCTGTCTGAAGAAGATATCGTGTATCTTGAGCGAGCGCGAGCATTTTTTAACAACAATGAATAACAATTATTCTTGCTATTTCCATTATTCTCATTTAAAATATGTTTAATCCGATAGGGAAACTATGTATTTAAACTATTTTTAATAGAAAGGGGTCTTAGGAAATGGGGAAAGTGAAGCAAGACCATGATGAGATTATCGAAAAGATGAAGGCAATGTTAGCTGTTATGAAGTATGGATCGATTACACTCATCATACAAGATGGCAAAGTCATTCAACTGGAAAAAAATGAGAAGGTTAGATTAAAATAATTAGAAAATCAAGCTCTAATCAAGAATGATAGATCATACTGGTTTTTATTTAAAGATATTATTTTTGAATACCTTATGCATAAGCGATCTATCGAAAAAAATACACTTCATCCATATAGCACCTCTCTATTCATCAAAGTAAGTTTAAATCAAAAATATTTTAATAACATGTTTTATCCTAACATCGAAGCAATCCTTTTAAAACGCCGCTGCTCATTCTTTCTAAAAATAGTGGGAGAAAGAGCAGCTTGTGAAATCCTCCGTGCCGAAGGTTTTAGGGAAAGTAGTATCTAACTAAATTTCTTTCACTCCACATTCAACCTTTTCAGCAGTTCTTGCCCTGACATCTCGTCGTCATTACATTTTAACTTGGAAGAATCGTATTAATGGGATGAAAAAACGATTAAAAAAAATGGAATGAGTTGAAGCATCTAGTTTAAGGATTCAACAATCTCATGACTCCGATTATTCAAAATATTCCCTTTACACAAGTTTTTATCTATGATACGATAACAGCCAAAGGATGGAAACAGATGACAAAAAAACGTTTAAAAGAGAGAATTATTGATGCTGCCCTTATATTGTTTGAAGAAAAAGGCTATCACGGTGTGACTGTTGAGCAAATTGTCGATCGATGTCATACATCAAAAGGTGGTTTCTACCATAACTTTAAATCAAAAGATGAATTGCTTTATTCAATCCATGACATCTTTATTTCTTATGTTTTAGATAAGGCGAAAGAAGCATATGACAAATATGAAACACCGATTTCACGAATGTATGCAATTATTCATTCCTTTACAAAAGTGTTCGATATGTATAAGCCCCATATTACTGTTTTTTATCAAGAAAGTACGTATTTAAAATCCGAATTTCAAGAGGCAATCAACAAAAAACGCGACCAATATCGGGACATTATTTATCAGGTTATTAAAGAAGGACAGGAAACGGGAGATTTTCGCAATGAAGTGCTGCCAGATATTGCAACGATGGGACTTATCGGGATGATTAATTGGACATACAAGTGGTTCAAACAAGACGGTTCTCTCACCATTGAAGAAATTGCCCACATTTTTACAGACCTCATTCTTCATTCATTATTAACGGAAGACGCATTAAAAGACTTTCAGACAAAAACCATGTTATTAAAAAACCAGCCAATTCATTATTAGGCTGTTTTTATAAAAACAAAACAGACCGACTAGTCGGTTCAAAGTTGTAGGGGGAATAGCGGTGAATTTTGAGCTAACGAAAGAACAGCAAATGATTCGCAGTATGGTGAAAACGTTTTCAGAAAAGGAAATTAAGCCGTATGCTCAAACTTTAGATAAAGATGCGGCGTTTCGCTATGAAACATTTAAGAAATTAGGTGAGTTAGGGCTTCTAGGCATTCCATTTCCTGAAAAGTATGGAGGCACAGATGCTGATACGATTTCTTACTGTATTGCTGTTGAAGAAATTGGGAAAGCATGCGGGGGAACAGGATTAAGCTATGCTGCTAATATTAGTCTTGGGGCCAGTCCAATCTACTATTTTGGTACAGAGGAACAAAAGCAGAAATGGCTCATCCCAATGGCAAAAGGGGAAACTTTGGGAGCTTTTGGGCTAACAGAGCCGAATGCTGGCTCCGATGCAGGGGGAACAAAAACAACTGCTGTACTTGATGGCGATGAATATGTGATTAATGGCGAGAAGTCGTGGAGCACCAATGCGGGGTATGCTCGCCAAGTAATCGTAACCGCCGTCACAGGGAAGAGAGAGGACGGAAAAAACATTGTTTCTGCTCTTATTGTTCCTACTGATGCACAAGGCATCAAGATTTCTTGCAACTATGACAAAATGGGAGTTCGCGCATCTAATACGTGTGAAATTGTGTTGGACAATGTCCGTGTACCGAAAGAAAATTTGTTAGGGGATGAGAAAAAAGGATTTAGTCAATTTTTATACACTCTTGATGGAGGAAGGATTTCCATCGCTGCTTTGGCTGTCGGAATTGCTCAAGCCGCATTTGAAAAAGCACTCCAATATTCAAAAGAAAGGGTGCAATTCGGAAAGACGATTTCGAAATTTCAAGCGATTCAATTTAAATTAGCTGATATGGCAATGGAAATTGAATTAGCTCGAAATTTAGTATATAAAGCTGCATGGCTAAAAGATCATGGAAAACCATTTGCTAAAGAGGCTGCAATGGCAAAATTATATGCATCTGAAGCTGGATTCCGAACCTGTAACCAAGCGGTGCAAATTCATGGCGGGTATGGATATATGCGTGAATATGACGTCGAAAGACATTTGCGCGATATAAAATTAATGGAAATTGGAGAGGGGACATCTGAGATTCAACGGCTTGTTATTGCTCGTCAATTAGGCTGTTAAATATATTTAGGGGGATTTACAATGACCGATTTTATTAAACATACAATCGCTTCATTGTTAGAAGAAAAGGCAGCACAATATCCAAATCACGAAGCGGTTGTTTATCATGATCGCTCACTACGCTATACGTATGCCCAATTTAATGACCATTGCAAAAAAATAGCTAAAGGACTCATGGCGCTCGGAATTGAAAAAGGAGAGAACATTGCAGTATGGGCAACGAATAGGATTGAATGGGTTAGTTTGCAATTTGCCACCGGTAAAATGGGAGCTGTCTTAGTGACCGTGAATACAAATTATCAGGCAAAAGAACTTGAATATTTATTAAAACAATCTGAATCTACCACTTTATTTTTAATTGAACAATATCGCGATAACTCATATATTGATACTCTCTATAGGCTCGTTCCAGAGTTAGAAACTTGTGAGCCTGGAAAGCTTTGCTCTAAACGTTTGCCGATGCTTAAAAATGTGATTATTCTTAGCGAGAAAAAATATAATGGAACATACAATTGGCATAATCTTATTAAGATGGCTGACGAGATTAGCGATGAAGCATTAGAAAAACGAGAACAATCACTTCATTACAATGAAGTGATTAATATGCAATATACGTCAGGGACAACCGGTTTTCCAAAAGGCGTTATGCTCACTCACGGAAATATTATTAATAATGCATACCAGATTGCGGTATGTATGGCATTCACAAAAGAGGATAGGCTCTGTATTCCAGTTCCTTTTTTCCACTGTTTTGGCTGTGTCATTGGAACTTTAGCATGTGTTACTGTCGGTGCGACAATGGTGCCTGTGGAAGAATTTGATCCAGAAAATGTGCTAAAAACAATAGAAATGGAGCGTTGTACAGCACTTCATGGTGTACCGACGATGTTTATTTCTCAATTAAATCATCCTAACTTTAGTAAATATCAATTGTCGACATTGCGTACTGGAGTCATGTCTGGCTCTAATTGCCCAAAGGAAATTATCAAAGCAGCAATAGAGAAAATGGGAATGGATGAAATTACAATTTGCTACGGGCAAACAGAAGCTTCACCTGTCATTACACAAACTCGTACACATGACCCTATTCAATATAAAGTGGAAACAGTTGGAAAACCATTGCCAAATGTTGAAGTGAAAATTGTCGAACCTGGTACAAATAAGGAAGTTCCAGCGAATGTGCAAGGAGAACTATGTACAAAAGGGTACCATGTCATGAAAGGCTATTATAATAATGAAACAGCGACAAAGGAAGTAATTGATGAAGATGGCTGGCTTCATACTGGAGATCTTGCCGTTATGAATGAAAACGATTACATTATCGTGACAGGAAGATTAAAAGATATGATCATTCGCGGCGGTGAAAATATATATCCACGTGAAATAGAAGAATTTCTTTATACCCATCCGAAAATATTAGATGTGCAAGTAATTGGGGTGCCAGATGAAAAGTTTGGAGAAGAGATTGCTGCATGGATCATTCTTAAAGAAGGAGAAAGTGCTACAGATGAGGAAATAAAGGAGTATTTTAGAGGAGAGATTTCTCGTCATAAAATTCCAAAATATATTTTCTTTACGAACAACTACCCGATGACCGCTTCTGGCAAAATTCAAAAATATCGATTAAGAGAGCAATCTCTTTCATTATTATCATAAATGGTTGAATGAATAGTAGGAGGATGTTAGATATGACAAATATAAATGCGAGTATGGCAGGAAGTGTATGGAAGATTCTTGTTTCAAAAGGAGATAAAGTGAATGCAGGGCAAGATGTGGTCATTCTAGAATCGATGAAAATGGAAATTCCAATAGCTGCTGAGCAAGATGGCGTTGTAAAAGATGTTCTTGTTCAGGAAGGAGGATTTATTAATGAAGGAGAAACGTTAATCGAACTTGAATAAGGAAAAATGAGATAAAGGCATTGTTTTCTCTTTATAGACTAAGAAGAAAGCGCAGCTGAATAATGAAAGCAATGAGAGAAGGCTAGTTCGTCTTTTATTGTTCTGCTGCCATGCTTTCCTCATTCCATCAAATGCTTAAACAGGAAGTAATTGATATTGCTTATATAAATCCTTCAATGCTGATGCGAGTGCATTACCAGCTTTTCCGAAATAGCCATTTTTTAATTCTTCTAAAGGCTCATCAATTCCATCACGCAAGCTGTGGCCTCTTAATAAATTTGCAATATATTGCCGGCCATGCTCTGTTGCTAGTGTACAATTAACTTCAATCATGACCCCATATTTTTTATCAATTTCAGCCGTTATTGTTAATGTTTCATAAATACTTTTTGCAGCCATTCCAGCTGGAAGTTTCGCATGTCCAGCAATAAACAATGTATTCAATTTCCATTCCCCGCCTTCCTATAAGTCATTGCCTTCCCTAATTTTAGAATAATGGAAAAATGAAAATCCTATATTATGTATACGCCAAGGAAGCTTGTTTAACCTGCAAGAATAAAGATGTTTAAGAGTATTTACCTATCAGGGGGGAATGGCCCCCCCTCACAAGAGTCAATATGTTTAAGTTAACGACAATTGAGGTTTAATATTTGCTAATGGATTTGTTTTTTCAACCGCATAACCGACATTTAGTACGGTTGCTTCGTTGAAGGCAGGTCCGATAATTTGCAGGCCAACAGGCATTCCGTCTTTTAAGCCACATGGCACGCTTAAAGCAGGCAGGCCAGTTAGATTACCGGGGCCAGTAAATCGAATAATATGGTTAATAAGATCAACTTTCTCTCCATTTAAGTCCGCAAGATCATCGCCAATTTTTGGCGGCATGATCGGCAATGTTGGCGTAATTAAAACGTTTACCTTTTCAAAGGCCCGTTGGAAATCTTTTTTTAGCTGCTGTCTTAATTGTTGGGCTTGAAGATACTCTACGGCAGATGGAATCTCGCCTAATTCAAAAAGAAGGCGAATGTCATCCCCAAAGTCATCAGGTCTTGATAATAGGTTTCGATGGTGAATGGTTGCTGCTTCCGTTAAAATGGTGATTAATTCAGCATATTCAGCGTATTTTAATGTTGGTATTTCTACTTCTTCTACTTGTGCTCCTTGATCAACTAAATTTTGTATGTTTTTTCTAACTAGTTTCTCAATTTCAGAGTCTACATGTTTAAAGAAATATTCCTCATTGATCCCAATTACGATATCTTTCATCTCTCCAGTTAAATATTCGCTATAGGCGGTTGTTGGAACATGAATGGAAGTCGGATCATTCTTATCGTATCCAGCAATAATTTCAAGCAAGCCTGCTGCATCCTTGACGGTTTTTGTCATCGGTCCAATATGGTCAAGTGTCCATGCCAGCGGAAAACAACCATATTTACTTACTCTCCCGTGAGTTGGCTTCAATCCTACGATTCCGCACGCAGAAGAAGGAATTCGTATCGATCCTGCGGTATCCGTACCTAAAGAAGCAAAGCTCATATCGGCGGCAACAGCTGCTGCTGATCCTCCACTAGATCCTCCAGGAATTTTCTCAATATCCCACGGATTTGTACATGCTCCAAAATGTGGGTTGTTATTCGTAATCCCCCATGCATATTCATGCATATTTAATTTTCCAGTAAAGATAACACCAGCGTTTCTTAACTTAGCGACGACAGTCGCATCAAAATTTGGAACAAAATTTTGATGGATTTTTGAGGCCATTGTTGTTGTTTCGTTTCTTACATATAGATTGTCTTTTATTGCCATTGGAATCCCATGATACATCCCGCGATAGCTGCCATTGGCAATTTCTTTTTCTGCCTTTAAAGCGGCTTCTTCTGCACTGCTGCGTGTGATTTGGATATAGGCATTGATTTGTTTATTATGTGTTTCGGCATGATCTAATACAGCTTTCGTTAATTCGACAGGGGAGATGTCTCTTTTTTTAATAAGAGGCGCTAACTCTTCTACAGGTTTCTCAATGAAGCTTTTATGCATCGTAATCACCCCCTGGAAGATGGCGAAGTGCGATATCATAATCGTCTAACAATGCATTTGCTTGATCTCCTTTTAGACGTTCTATCGTTTCCCAACGTAATTCCAACTCATCAATATGATGGGCAGGTACATCTACACCTTTGCTTTTTAATCGCTCATGAATTATGAGTTTCAAAAAAATCATCTCCTTGTATTATTTTTCTTTTTCATGACAAACAAATAAATTCCCCTTTGTTTTGTCGACGATGATTATTTATGCAATTGTCATGCCATTGTTAAAAATGATGAGAAATGAAGGTTTTTTATCCTACATCTTACTGTTAGAGGAATTAGAAGTGCTAGGTGGGGATAACTGAAAGTCAAATGTCCGATCGATTCGGGCCTACAGGATAAGGATAGCTTCTTGAATCCAACATCGCACGAAGAAAAAAGCATTTTCCTTTTTGGAGGACGCTTTTGACCTTTGTTCAACTTCTTATCAGTAGGGATGAGAGAAAAGCCCACTCATGGAAGTTTCACTTGAAAAGGAATGTAGCAAAAAAAGACAAAAATTTAAAAATATTATTTTTTTTGCTATAATATTCCCCATAAACCGTCTTGTTTCATTTTGGGACGATGTCCGAAGACAGTACAGAGAGAGGAGGATTTCTTTCATGTTAAGCGTAGGTTTGTTATTTTCTTTAACAGGTACGACTGCTTTAACAGAACGGGGCCAATGCGATGCCGCCAAATTTGCGATTGAAGAATACAACAAAGATCATGTAAAGGTGCAAGCGATTGTTCGTGATATTTGTTCTGATCCTATGAAAACAGCAAAAGAAGCGGAATCTCTTGCTAAAGAGGGGATAAAAGTTTTTATTGGCTGCTACAGTTCAGCGTGCAGAAAAGCGGTATTGCCTGTGTTGGAAAAATATGATTGCCTTTTGGTATATCCAACTTTATACGAAGGGAAAGAGTGCCACCCAAATGTCTTCTATTCAGGAGAAGTCCCTAATCAGCAAGTTCATACACTGCTTCATTATTTAACGTCCCATTATGGGAAACGCATTTATTGTATTGGTTCTGATTATATTTATTCACGAGAAACAGTTGGACAAGTGAAAACGTATTTAAAGGAAAATAATGGACAACTAATCGGAGAGAAATATGTTCCTTTTGGCTATCAGAAATTCGACTCTATTTTAGAAGAAGTTATTTTAAAACAACCGGACGCAATATTTTCAACAATTGTCGGCCAAAGTATGATTCCATTCTATAGAACGTATAAACGCATGAATCTGAAGCCAGAAAAAATTCCTATTTTTAGTCCTATTATGAAAGAATCTGAAATTAACATGATAGGAGAATCATTAGCTGCAGGGCATTATAGTTCCGCAAGTTATTTTCAGTCATTCAGCAATCCTCTTAATCGAATCTTTATACAAAAGTTCCACACTTACTTAGGAGAGAAGTGCGTTATTTCTTCCGCAATGTATAACACATACTTAGGGGCTAAAATTATTTTGGATTGTATTTTAGAAGAAAAGAACAGTGATTTTCGTCATGTTTTTGAGCAATTAAGTGGAAAAAAAATCGAAACGGCTTGTGGTCCAGTAAGTGTAGAACGAGATTATTGCCATCTTTCAAGGCCTGTAAAAATTGGGAAAGCTCTTCCTAATGGCCAATTTGAAATCGTTTGGGACTCAAATAAATGCATTCCAGCAAAACCATTTAGAATGAAAGCGAGAGAACATGACTATCTTAATGACATTGAATTAGAAGTTTGGGGAAAATTGAGCGAAGAGGCTCTTTTCGTTATTTCTCAACATGATGTTATCTTATACTCAAGTAAAAAGGGAAAAGAGCTTACGCAACTCGTAGAAGGGCAAAGACTCACAAAAGAGTTGTATCGTGAAATATGCGAATTATATGAAGTGATTCATTATAAGACAAATCATCAGCAAATTTTTTTATTGAAAGAAAAAATAAATGATCTGTTGCATCAGTCTCCTTATTGCTTCGGACGTATTCAGACGATGAATCACGATTACCAAATGGAGCTTCAAGTTGCTCAGCTGTCTTCGCAATCAACAGCAAATGTGCTTATTTTAGGGGAGACTGGCACAGGGAAGGAAGTGGTTGCGCGCTCCATCCATGAACAGAGCGACCGCAGAAATGAGCCATTCATTCCAGTAAATACAGCAATGCTTCCTAAAGAACTGATTGCGAGTGAATTATTTGGATATGTAGAAGGTGCTTTTACTGGTGCCAAAAAAGGAGGAGCTATCGGCAAATTTGAAGCAGCCAATAATGGAACTCTCTTCCTAGATGAAATAGGCGATATGCCTTTAGATCTTCAAGTAGTTTTATTGAGGGCAATTGAATCAAAAAAGATCGTCAGAATAGGGGATCATAAAGAACGGATAGTAAATGTGAGAATCATTGCGGCGACAAACCGAAATCTTCAAGAAGAAATTGCTTATAATGGCTCCTTTCGAACTGACCTTTTTTACCGTTTAAATGTATTATCTATTCATATTCCCCCCCTTCGTGAACGCCCAGAAGATATTAATCATTTATGTAAAGAGTGTCTAAAAGAGTTTCATCAAACATATGGAGAAGGTCCGAATGCAGTTAGTGATGACGCATTAGCAAAACTAGTCCAATATCAATGGCCAGGAAATATTAGAGAGTTGAGAAATGTAATGGAACGTGCATTTTTATTAGCTGGGAAAAACCAATCTCATATTCAACTATCACATTTGCCGCGCTTTATCAAAGGGGATAGCAAGGGACATGCAACAGTAGGCTCGCTAAGGAAAAATGAAAAAAGAATCATAGAGCAAGTGTTAAAAGAAACGAGAACAATAAATGAAGCTTGCAGCATACTTGGCATTGCTCGAAGCACATTATATAGGAAAATCCAGCAATTTGGAATTAATCGTTCACATTTTCAATCTAGTAAATAAATTGGTTTATCCCACATCTAACTGGCAGTAAGACCCCCACCTCAAGAGTAAGAGGAATCGAAGAAGTCTAGGTGGGAGATAACTGCCAGTAAATGTCCGATTGGTTCAACTAACCATCAGTGGGGGATGAGAGAAAACCCCCACTGATGGAAGTTTCACTTTATTTAAAGTAAGCGTTTACGATCATAATGGTGCTGCCATTGCAGCACCATTAAAAATTGTTGCTTTTATCCCACATCTAACTGGCAGTAAGACCCCCACCTCAAGAGTAAGAGGGATCAAAAGAAGTCTAGGTGGGGGATAACTGCCAGTAAATGTCCGATTGGTTCAACTAACCATCAGTGGGGGATGAGAGAAAACCCCCACTGATGGAAGTTTCACTTTATACTTCACTAAAAATAGCAGGTTCATCTAAATAAGGAGCTGTACATTCAATGATCTCACCTGTAAATGGGTGCTCTAATATAATTTGCCGCGCATGCAAAGCCTGCCGGTTAAAAAGTTTTTCCCCTCCATAAAGAACATCGCCAGCTATCGGATGTCCAATATAACTAAGGTGAACCCTTATTTGATGTGTTCGGCCTGTTTCGAGTGAACACTGCACGAGTGTAAGATTTTTTTTAGGGTATTGTTTTAATACGCGATAATAGGTAACTGCAGACTGTCCCGTTTTCGATACTCTTCTTTTCGTAGGATGGTGTCGATCTCTCCCAATTTGCTCCTTTATTTTTCCTGATTTTTCTTTCATTTTTCCAGTTACCAACGCATGGTAAATACGGGTTATACGTTTTTCTTCAAGTATTCTGTTAAGAATGGCTTGGCTTAGTGAATGTTTTGCAAATAAAATCGCTCCCGTTGTATCTTTATCGAGTCGATGAACATGTCTAACTTGGTTTTGTTGATTTGTTCTTTGGAAATATGCGGCAACGACGTTAGCAAGCGTTCCTGTTTCCTCCGCTTCATTTGGATGGGTATCCATTTGTGCGGGCTTATTGACAATGAGCAAATGATCATCCTCATATAACACTTCAATTGAACTGTTTGACGCTAAGATCGGATGTTGGCTGTCTTCACACAATTGAATATGCAGAACATCTCCCACTTGCAAAACTTGTTTCCAATTTTGACTCTCTTTGTTTATTGTCACTGCTTTTTCCATTCGCAGTTGGTGAACGAGTTTTTTAGGTGCACGCCAATATTGTTTGAGAAGTTCTTCGATGGATAGGCCTGCTATTTTTTCATGGATAACGATTGTTACAAGGTGCTGCTGGCAAGCTGTCATAATGATGATCTCCTTTACGATAAAATGCGAAAAGCTGCTGCATTATTTTTAGCTTATTTTCTAGCAGCAATGCCTTGAATTACCACCATTCATAGACTTTTATCTATGATATGCTTAATGCGATATCGTCAATAAGGTTCAGTAATTTGCATGTTTAGACGTTGAAGAAAGCTGAACCTTTCGTGAGGTTTTTATCCACTACGCACTCCCCCTTGATTAAATACGCTCGTCATAGGTTTTCGGGGAAGCTGCGTTCTTAGCTTGAGATTCTCTTTTTATAGGGATACAGAAAATCGACAAATGGATGAAATCTCACTTGATTCTGAAAAGGCAGGTGCTTTACATAATGAAAGTTTTAAAAGCAACAACAAATGAACAAGAAGAAAAAATGAATGAATTGATTCAATATATTTATCAACAGATTTTCCCTAAACATTTCCACGATGTTGAAATTGAGCATTTTAAGACATTGGGAGTATTGGAGACGACTAAACGCTGCCAAGAATATACTGGTATCATGCGCTACTCTTTTCAAGTGATTACAAGTTTGCAAACGATTATTATTATTTTAGAGTCATTGGAAAAAGGACACTATCACTACCAATATGAAGAAATGTTCACTAAAAATGTGTCTACTTTGCAGCAGTTTGATTTATGTTTTCCTTTCAGTCTTCATGCATTCCGAGATATGAGGCCAGGAACCGATATTAGTATTTACACAAAAGCAGTAAATGAATATTTAGTATAACATAAGGCACCTCTGATAAAAGAGGTGCCTTCCTAATCTATTTTACATTTTCTTTGAAAAAGTTTTCAAAGGCTTCTTTCTCTCCATAACCAGTAATACGGTCTTTTTCCTTGCCATTTTCATAATGAATAATAACAGGTGTTACTTCCAAATTATAATCGTCCCATGCTTCCTCAAATTCCCAAACATTCAATTGCACTAAATCAATATCCATTTCTTCTGCCAACGGCGAAACGATAGGAGTTGTTTTATTACAATAAGAACATACTGGACTAAAGAAATAAACAGTAACATCTTCTTTATTGTCCAGTTTTGCATTTAACTCATCTGGAAGAATAATATTTTGATAGAGAGGATCGTCTAGCTGATCAATCGTTTCAGGTTTAAGATCTTTTGTTTGATAAGGATTATTCTCCAGTTTTTGATTTTTTTGCATATTCGTTACGAGTACAATCACAATAAAGATACTGACTACTGCAGCTAAAAAAATGATAATTTTTTTCACTTACATTTCCTCCTTGTACTTCCGGTACACGATCATACTTGCAATAAAAATTAGCACGAAAGCGGTGAGTGCCAGAAATGGAATCGTGATAAAACCGAACCAATTAATATATTCTCCGGTGCAGGGAATACGCCCACAAGCTGGCGCATTTGAACTGAAAAACGGGACTTTCTGAATCAAATAGTGATAGAGAGAAACACAACTTCCGATTCCTGATAGTACAATCGTGTATAAAGAAAGCTGATAATCTTTCCTAATAACAGCAATACCGATTAGTATCGACAGCGGATACATCAAAATACGTTGATACCAGCAGAGAGTGCATGGTTCATACTGGCGGATTTCAGAAAAATACAAGCTGCCAAATAATGCGATAACCGCTACCCCCCAAGCGAAAAACCAGCTGTTTTCCACTAATGTAGATGATCGTTTATTCATCTTTACAACCCTTTCTATTCATAAATGATTGGCTGGCGTGCATTTTCTAATGTTGAATAACATTCTCTCAAAATTATAGTATTAATGACAGAGAAAAGTAAAATAAAAGCATGTATTGAAAAACACTTTTTAATAAAATGAAACATGCAAAGTGTCTTGAATGAGATTATGAGGGGTTAACGCCATCCACTGGTTCAACGAGAGATCTGCAAAACGGCTGCTTTTGAACATTTCCAGAAACCAAAGCTTTTCGTTTCCAGTATTTTGAATGTAATGCCCAAATGCAAATGGCACGTACCCTACATCACCAGCACTGAAATCAAAAGTACGCTGTTCCATTAGCTGCAAATGCCGTCATTTGCCCCTTTCCTGAAAGATAATAATGCCATTCATCGTTGTTTGGATGCCAGTGCAATTCTCGCATTCCGCCCGGCTCTATTTCAACAAGTACTGCCGCAATGGCGGTTGAGACAGGGAAATTTGTTGAATCTACTATCCGAACAGTTCCCCCTGAAGTTCGTAAAGATTTCTGGGCAAGCAGACGATGCTTGAAACTCTTCGGTACGGTACCATTTGGACTTGTGATCTTTTCCGCTGCAATAGGGCCTGGCACTTTGCTTTGAAACATATATCGCTGTTTCTTCGGTATATGAGTCCGATACGCCGAAGTTCGCAGCAAAGCACATCTTTTGGTGTATGGGCAAACCAATCAGAGATGGTGAAGGTATCATTTTCAGAAAAACGCTCTTACAATGAGTGTTTTTGAAATATGTGCTAAACAGTTATTGCTGCTGTATTATTCCGACAAGCGCAATTTATCATGATTTCTTATAGAAAGTGATAAAATAGAAGGATAAACAGCTGAAAGGAGCTGACAATGTGTCAGACTCATTGGATTTATCACAGTTTGAAAAAAAGATGATCATTAGAAATTTAGAAGAGAAGGATATTGACACGATTATTCGAATGCAAGATATTTGTTTTCCTGGGATGGAGCCATGGGAAAAGAAGCATTTGGAAAGTCACTTAAACATTTTTCCCGAAGGACAGTTTGTCGCAGAATATGAAGGAAAGGTCATTGCTTCCTGTTCAAGCTTGATTATTAATTTTGATGAATATGATGATATGCACACGTGGGATGATGTGACAGATGATGGCTATATTACGAATCACAACCCAGATGGCTATAATTTATACGGAATTGAAGTGATGGTAGATCCTCAATACCGTCGTATGAAGATAGGCCAAAGATTATACGAGGCGCGAAAGGATCTTGCTCGGAAGCTAAATTTAAAAAGTATTATTATTGGGGGAAGAATCCCATATTATCATCGATATGAAAAGGATATGAGTGCAAGGGAATATGTGGAGGCAGTAAAACGCCATCAAATTTATGATCCTGTTCTTACTTTTCAATTGATAAATGATTTTAGACTTATTCGTATTAATCCTAATTATTTGCCAGATGATGTACAATCGAAAAAGTTTGCAACGTTAATGGAATGGAATAATATAGATTACGTTCCTATTAGTAAGCGGCATTTTAAGACAAGTTATCCAGTAAGAATTTGTGTCGTACAATATATGATGCGGCAAATCTCTTCTTTTGAGGATTTTGCCAACCAAGTGGAATACTTTACAGACGTAGCATCAAATGCAGATTCAGACTTTGTTGTTTTTCCAGAGATTATCACTTCTCAGCTTATGTCCTTTTTAGATGAAAAATCGCCTTCTTTAGCAATTAGAAAGTTGGCAAATTACACGGAACAGTATATCGAGCTTTTTACCGATTTAGCAATTCGCTACAACGTCAACATCATCGGCGGTTCTCATTTTGTAGAAGAAGGTGGAGAAATATTTAATATTTCTTACTTATTCCGTAGAGATGGCACAATAGAAAAACAATATAAAATTCATATTACGCCAAATGAACGAAAGTGGTGGGGAATTAGTGCCGGTGATGAAGTAAAAGTGTTTGATACAGATTGTGGCCTGATTGCCATTCAAATTTGTTATGATATTGAATTTCCTGAGTTAGCTCGCATTGCAGCAGAAAAAGGAGCGAAAATTATTTTTACTCCTTTCTGTACAGAGGATAGACAAGGATACTTGCGTGTTCGTTATTGTGCCCAAGCTCGTGCGATTGAAAATCAAATTTATACGGTTATTTCTGGAACTGTTGGCAATTTGCCGCAAGCAGAAAATATGGACATTCAATATGCCCAATCCGCTATTTTTTCACCATCTGATTTTGAATTTGCTCGTGACGGCATTGTTGGGGAGACGAATCCTAACATTGAAATGGCACATATTGGTGATGTAGATTTAGAAGTCTTGCGGCGCCAGCGGCAGAATGGGATTGTTCAACAGCTAAAAGACAGACGCAAAGACGTTTATGAAGTAAAATACAAAAAATAAACAGGAAAATCAAACGTCAAAGATTGTATGCTATGTTTTGTCATAAGGAAACGGACAATTAGCATGCAATCTTTCTATTTAAACTATTATTAGGCTGAAGAAATTAAGATGTGATACATATGTACAAAACAAAGAAAAAGAACCTGAAGTTTTGATATATAAAGAAATGAAATGCTGTGTTAGTGACTACATTTTACTGGAAAATCAAGCCCCTCATCTCGTTAAGTGAGAGGAATCAGAAGTGCTAGGTAGAGAACCTACAGGATAAGGAAAGCGATTGCCTTTGTTTCACTTCTTATTAGTGAAGGAAGCACTAATAGAAATTTACTTTATTGCTACTAAAAAGCTCAGCATTCAGACAAAAGTCGTAGAGGGAATTCCATCTTATTAAGAATGCTTCCCATGTGCTTTTTTTTTATAATGAAGAGAATAAGAACTAACAGAAGCCGGGTTAAATGTTGAAATATCAACATGAAACCATTTGCCAATTTATCCCACATCTAACTGGCAGTAAGACCCCCACCTCGGGGAGTAAAAGGAATCAGAAGCGCTAGGTGGTGGATAACTGAAAGTCAAATGTTCGATTGGTTCGGGCCGACAGGATAAGGAAAGCTTCTTGAATCAACATCGCACGAAGAAAAAGTGCTCTTCTTTTTCGAGGATGTCGGTCACAAAGGCGTTGCAACAGGACAAGGAAAGCTTCGACAGCGATACATCGCACGAAGAAAAGCGGTTTCCTTTTCGAGGACGTTGCGTCCTTAGCCTTTGTTCTACTTCCTATCAGTGGGGGATGAGAGAAAACCCCCACTCATGGAAGTTTCACTTTATTGAGAAATGTTTGTCATGATGGAGGGAGCATTCATTTGAAGAAGCAAGCACATTTACAAATTCTAAAAGAAATTGCCGAACTCTTAAATGAAGAAACAGAATTGTTGCCAATGGTGGAGGGCGTACTAAAAAAACTTCTAAAAGCAACTGGTTTCACTACTGGCTGGGTTTTTCTCTTACAAGAAAATGGAGGACATTATTTAGCAGCTGCCGAAAATTTACCGCCCGCATTAAGTATGAATCAATGCCAGTCTTTGAAGAAAGGAAATTGTTGGTGTGTCGACCGATTAAAAGATAATCGCTTAAAAAAGGCTACAAATATTATTGAATGCCGACGCATTGAAAAAGTATTAAAAAAAAATAGTGGAGAGGCGAATGGTATTATTTACCATGCGACAATCCCATTGCAGTCAGGCAATGAATTGTTTGGCTTATTAAACGTGGCTGCTCCATTTAAAGAAAAATTCACTGATGATGAGTTGGCTTTTTTGGAATCAATCGCTTTACAAATTGGCTCTGCAATCAAACGAATTCGGCTTACAAAAAGAGAACAGGAAATAGCGCTTGTGGAAGAACGAAATCGTCTTGCACGGGATTTGCATGATGCGGTTAATCAATTATTGTTCTCGCTAACATTAACTGCAAGAGGCGGCTATGAAATGTCTCCAGATCCTATTGTGAAGAAAACATTTAACTCAATACAGGAAATGGCTCAAGATGCTTTGACGGAAATGCGCGCACTAATTTGGCAGCTGCGACCCCATGGTTTAGAAAAAGGATTAATCGAAGCAATTAAAGGTTATGGCGAGATGCTTGGATTACGTGTTCATGTAAGTTTGCAAGGCGTGATTTCACTGCCATCGCTTGTGGAAGAAACGCTATGGCGCATTAGCCAGGAAGCATTAAACAACTGTAAGAAACATGCTGGAGTGTCAGAGATTTTTCTGGAGCTTCAAGTATTCAAGCATCAAGTAGCTTTTACAATAAGAGATCATGGCATTGGATTTTTTTATGATGATAGCAAAAAACTTCCAACTGTCGGGGTTGAAAGCATGAAAGAGCGTACTGAAGCGATGAATGGAACGTTTATGCTCAAGAGCAAGCCTAAAGAAGGTACGGTTATTCATGTTATACTCCCTTACTAAACCGTATAAGGAATGTAAATCTGGCTCTCAGCTAAAATGAAGGAGGAAGAGACATGGCGATACGTGTGTTAATTGCAGATGACCATCATATTGTTCGTAGAGGATTAACCTTCTTTTTGCAAACCCAAAAAGACATTGAAATAGCTGGGGAAGCGAGTAATGGAAAAGAAGCGATACAGCTAGTGGAACGTTTGCAGCCAGATGTTGTTTTAATGGATTTGATTATGCCAATAATGGATGGCATAGAGGCGACAAGGCGCATTAAATTAAGGTTTCCAGACGTGCATATTATGATGTTGACAAGTTTTTCGGATAAAGACCATGTGATTCCAGCTATTGAAGCTGGAGCTGCTGGATATCAATTAAAGGATATTGAACCGGATGAATTGGTAGAATCTATTCGCAAGCTTGTTCATGGTGAAAATACACTGCATCCGAAAGCAACCAATCACTTATTAACGAGAATCAATCAAAACGAGGGTAAAGAGCTTCATTTGCAATTAACGAAGAGAGAGCATGATGTCTTAAAAGAAATAGCAAGTGGAAAAAGCAATAAAGAAATTGCTGCAGCTCTTTATATAACAGAAAAAACAGTCAAAACGCACGTATCTAATATTTTTTCAAAACTAGAGGTTGCTGATCGAACGCAAGCAGCATTATATGCGGTGAAACATGGTTTGCAAAAATAAAAGAAGCAATGGGAAAATTATCCCATTGCTATTTTGGCTTCTCATCTGTTCTTTACAGCAAGTGTTTAACTGCTTTTTTAGAACATTTGCTCCATATGATTAGCGGTTAACATCATGTCATTCGCATGCTCTACATAACGCAGCAAAGAGTAAAGCTTTCGTTCGATTACTGACAAATCATTTGAAAAATGATAAGCAGAGAGCAAGTCTTCTATCTTTTTTGAAAGCAAGTCATCCTTTGTTCGCACCATGAGAACTAATAAATCATCCCATTGGGAGCGATGTGCATAATATAAAGCACGATCATAATCCACTCTCTCCAATCGAAGCCCTCCTCCTGAAAAGAGGTATGTTTATTGTATGTCTGTTATTTCATAAAGTTGCACTGTAAAAGTTGCCTATTTATGATTTTTTTACGGATTTAAAAAACGCTGAAGGTGATTAGCCATCAGCGTGCATTTTTGGAATAATAAAGCAGATAAAAAAGACGACACTAGCTGAAAAATATAATCCAATAGTTAAAATTAACCAAGATAGCACAAAATCAATATTTGTATTGTTTTTTACACTTAGAAAATAGGCAATGGTAAAAACAACAGCAGTAATAATTGTGGCAAGCAGCGGCATATTTTTCTTTGGATCATTTGTCTTATGATATTTTTTTGTTAAAATCGTACCAAAGGTTGCTGCCAAAATGACGATTACGAAAGCTGCAATCATCATAAAAATACCGTCAGCCATATTTATTTGCTCCAATACTTATATTTCCCGATTGACTCACCTATCATATCCAGCCTTGCCAGCATTAGTCTAAATTGAAAAATTTACGTGCTTTTTCAAGGTATATCATGTCTTCTTCTAGCAGTTCATCTTCGATATAAATCGCTTCAACAGGACAAGCAGCTTCACAAGCTCCGCAATCAATGCAGATATCGGGATTGATAAAAAACTGATCTTCTCCTTCTTCAATACAGTCAACAGGACAAACCTCTACACAGTCTGCTGCTTTTTCCCCTTCACACGGGGAGGTAATCACAAACGCCATTGAAAACAACCACCTTTAAGAAAAAATTTATATTTTGAGGATACTGAGCAGTCCTCTCTAATGTTAACAAAAATACGAACCATCATTACTACAACTTTAGGCTGAAATGGTCGTGAGATGACACAGATAGGGTAAAATACTCATCTACTTAACCTTACCACATCTCTTGTATTTTAACACATGATATTCAATTTTTCATGATTTTTCAACTATCTACATAGACTGTTTTAAAAGAAAAAAGGGGAGCTGTCAAGTGAATCATATGCCAGATAAACAGTTAGCATACGCTATCTCAGAAATAACAGAAATTGCTAGTGGATTTGGACTGGACTTTTATCCAATGCGCTATGAAATTTGCCCTGCTGAAATTATATATACATTCGGAGCTTATGGGATGCCGACGCGATTTTCTCATTGGAGTTTTGGAAAGCAATTTTTTAAAATGAAAACTCACTACGATTTAGGATTAAGTAAAATATACGAATTAGTGATCAATTCTAATCCTTGCTATGCTTTTTTACTTGATACGAACTCTTTGATTCAAAACAAATTAATTGTCGCACATGTTTTGGCACACTGTGATTTTTTCAAAAATAATGTAAGATTTCAGAATACAAAACGTGATATGGTCGAAAGTATGGCAGCAACGGCCGAAAGAATTCGCTCTTACGAAATGTCCTATGGAAAAAAGGAAGTAGAGCGTTTTTTAGATGCTGTCTTGTCGATTGAAGAACATATTGATCCTTCTTTGATGAGATCTCAGCTAAATTGGGATATGAACGAGGAGGAAGAATGGGAGCAGGAGAAACAAAAAGCAGCTACCCCATATGATGACCTTTGGAGTTTAGATAAAAAGAAGGAAAAGCCTGTGGAAAAAAAGAAAAAGCCTTTTCCACCAGAACCTGAAAAAGATTTGGTGCTCTTTATTGAACAATATAGCAGGGAACTTACTGATTGGCAGCGTGACATTATGACAATGATTCGTGAAGAAATGCTCTATTTTTGGCCACAGTTAGAGACGAAAGTAATGAACGAGGGCTGGGCATCATTTTGGCATCAACGAATTCTTCGGGAGCTGGATTTAACAAGTGATGAAGCAATTGAATTTGCTAAGTTAAATGCAGAAGTGGTTCAGCCTTCACGCACAAGTCTCAATCCATACTATCTTGGCGTGAAAATCTTTGAAGATATAGAAGAACGCTGGAATAACCCTACAGATAAAATGAAAGAAAGAGGAATAAAGCCACAATCTGGCCAAGAAAAAATATTTGAAGTGCGAGAAATGGAATCAGATATTTCTTTCATGCGCAATTATCTTACGAAGGAATTGGTGCTCCAAGAAGATATGTATTTATTTCAAAAACAAGGCCGTGATTATAAGGTAGTTGATAAGGATTGGAAGGCTATTCGTGATCAGCTTGTAAGTTCACGTGTCAATGGTGGATTCCCTTATATAACCGTAAATGATGGTGATTATAACAAAAATGGAGAGCTTTATTTAAAGCATGTTTTTGAAGGTATTGAACTTGATTTAACATATTTGGAGAAGGTACTTCCATATATATATCAACTTTGGGGAAGAATTGTTCATTTAGAGACAGTTGTAGAAAAGAAAAGGATGTTGTTTACTTATAATGGCAAGAGTGTACAAAGAAAATACTTACATGAATAAATACACTTTTCACCAGTGGCAACAGAAACGCCGCTGGATTTTTTAATGAGCGCAAAACTCACTCAGTTACAAAAGAACAAGAGAAATAAACAATGAATATTTAGATTAATAATAAGAATTGCTGTTTGAATAAGTTGAAACAAAAATTGTTCATTCATTTGGAAGTGAAGAAACCCGCATAAAAAGTGAGGAGAAAATACGCACAAAAATGGAAACAGATGATCACCTGGATTTCGTTTAGGAACTACTTGTCTCTTAGGTTTTCGAAATTTGAATGAAAATTCATCCATACATCATATAAGTGCATTTTAAATCCATCATAGTAAACATTAGTAAGCAAAGTTCTTCCCGCTTAGGAAATTCCTTTGCTTTTGTGAATGGAATATTGGCTTTATCAGAAGAAGATCGAAAATTGACGATAGCCAATGCTAAGTGGTAAAATAGGGAAGCCATTTTGTATTCAATAATAAGAATGAAAGCCAACCTAAGTATTTTTTAATAATGAAGGAAATAATTATTTATGGTAACATTCAAAAGTTTTTATTGTTTGCAAATAAAAGGTGATTGGCAACTTCGTTATCGTACATTGGCCAAATTTTTTTATTCAATGATTTTTCCGATCTTACATTTAGCTTTTCTATAAATGGACGAGAGAAGAACCTATTGTTAATGTTGTCAGACTATTAAAAATGATAAATATGAACCATTTCTTTTGGATAAAAAGCGATATAAAACTCTTAATCTATCTTTTTAATAAGGATCAGACTAGTAAATGCAGCACGATTTATAAATAGATGGCGAGAAGATCAATGCCTATATATATAAATCAACCGATAACAGCAATGAGACTTACTACTATACATAGAGGGTGATTTTTATTCAACTAGTTATGTTTTTAAAAGAATTTATTAAACATCCACGATATACTGGAGCAATTGCTCCAAGCTCGCCAAAATTAGCAAAAGAAATGGTTAGCCAAATCGATTTTCAAACTGCAAAATGTATCGTAGAACTTGGCCCTGGCACTGGGGTTTTTACAAAAGAAATGATGAAGAATAAAAAGAGCGAAACACAAGTTATTTTAGTAGAGATTAACGAAATTTTCGCTAAAGATTTACAGAGAGAATATGCAAATGAACCAAACGTTCATGTGATTGAAGGTTCTGCTGAAAATTTGCAAGCATTATTAGAAGAGCTGCATATTAAATCTGTTGATTGCATTATTTCTGGTTTGCCCTTTACTTCCCTCCCAAGTGAAGTCTCTTCTCGAATTCTTACAAATATAAAGAATGTATTATTAGGTAAATTTATTACATTTCAATATTCACTTGTGAAAAAGGCATTCTTTCAAGCGGTTTTCACAAAAACGAAATGTAGAAAAATTTGGTTGAATATTCCACCTGCATATGTGTTTATATGTGAGAAATAAGAGATACTTCCACATTAGTCATTAAAATCGATTTATCCCACATCTAACTGGCAGTAATACCCCCACCTCAAGAGTAAGAAGGAATCAGAAGCGCTAGGTGGGGGATAACTGAAAGTCAAATGTCCGATTGGTTCAACTAACCATCAGTGGGGGATAAGAAAAAACCCCCACTGATGGAAGTTTCACTTTATCATTGTTGCATTTGTTTAGATTGTCGACTTTTTTAATGTTTGCTTTATTTTTTCCATTAGTGTTGCAATTTTTGTTGTTTAACATTACTCCGACTTTCTTGCAGTTTAGTGATCAGATACGTTATTATTTCGTTAAGGAAACATTATTTCTTTAATGCAATTTTAATGCTCGGTATTTATCGTCATCACTTTAACAAATAAAGGAGATGGAAAGGAAATGAAGCTTGTCCTAATAAGGCATGGTGAAAGTCAATGGAACTTAGAAAATCGATTTACTGGGTGGACAGATGTAGATTTAACAGATAAAGGGATAGAAGAAGCAAAAGTAGCAGGGAAAATCTTAAAGGAAGCTGGTTATGCATTTGATGCAGCATTTACTTCTGTATTGAAAAGAGCAAATAAAACATTGTATTATGTGCTAGATGAAATGGATTTATTATGGATTCCTGTTCATAAGACATGGAAGCTAAATGAAAGGCATTACGGAGCACTGCAAGGATTGAATAAAACTGAAACTGCAAAGCAATATGGTGAGGAACAAGTAAAGATTTGGCGAAGAAGCTATGATGTTCCTCCTACTCCATTAAATAAGGATGATGAAAGATATCCTGGGAATGACCCGAGGTACAAGCAGTTGAAGGATGAAGAGCTGCCATTAGGAGAAAGCTTAAAAGATACGATAGCGAGAGTTGTTCCTTGTTGGAAAAATGACATTGTTCCCCTTCTCCAAAAAGGAAAAAAGGTCGTAATTGTTGCTCACGGCAATAGCTTGCGAGCGCTGGTAAAATATTTAGAAAACATGAGCAGCGAAGCAATTTTGGAACTTAATATTCCTACAGGTGTTCCTTTAGTCTATGAATTAAATGAAATATTGCAACCAGTTAAAAAGTATTATTTAGGAGACGAAGCGGCAATTCAACAGAAAATGACACAGGTTGCAAACCAAGGTAAATGAATACAGTATGCTAAAATAAAGGCGGGAAGTGTGTTGAACGTTAAAAACGTTTTCTCACATCTCGCTTTTATGATAAATCTGTCATTCATTTGATGGCAGAAATATGGATAGTTTTATTAGCAATCAACATCCTACGAAGAGAAGTGCCTTCCTTTATTAAATGTTAGTCACAAAAGTGTTAGGAACTTCGTCGACGAACATGATAAGTTTTCAATGATTCGTCTAATGTAGAACAAGACGTAAGTTAAATTCAATACACTTCGACAGCAATGCTTCACATAAAGAAAAAGTGGCTTTCTTTTTTGAGGACGTTGTATGTTTATCTTAAGGTCCTCTAATACGTAGGGGGATGATAGAAACCCCCATTTAAAAGTATGATTTTATTTTATTGTAAAGGTGGGGGGTGTTTTGCGTCCAATCATATTAGGAATTTGTGCTGCTTTCTTTTTTGCATTTACCTTTATTTTAAATCGTTCTATGGAGCTTGCAGGCGGAAGCTGGATTTGGAGTGCTTCGCTTCGTTATTTTTTTATGATTCCTTTTTTGTTTATCATTGTAGCGGCAAGAAAAAATGTCACCCCACTTGTAAAAGCAATGAAGCAGCATCCGGCCACATGGATATTGTGGAGTTTCATTGGCTTTGGGCTTTTTTATGCACCATTAAGTTTTGCGGCGGCATATGGTCGAGGCTGGCTGATTGCAGGAACATGGCAAGTAACCATTATCTCTGGTTCGTTATTGGCGCCTCTTTTTTATGAATCCGTGCCAACGAAGAATGGTTTCCGTAAAATAAGGGGGAAAATACCTCTTCGCGGCTTACTATTTTCTATGCTTATTTTACTTGGAGTACTTTTGCTGCAACTGGAACAGGCAAAGCAATTATCAATCAAGTATGCATTGCTCAGTGTTTTCCCTGTTCTCCTTGCTTCTTTTGCATATCCGCTTGGAAATCGAAAAATGATGCAGCTCTGCAAAGGCAAGTTGGATGTATATCAACGTGTATTAGGGATGACGCTAGCAAGCATTCCGTTTTGGCTCTTACTTTCCTTTTATGGTGTTGTAACAGTAGGATTTCCGAGTGGTAATCAAATCTTTCAATCTTTACTTGTCGCTATTACCTCAGGTGTTATTGCAACGGTATTGTTTTTTCAAGCAACGGAATTGGTAAAAGACAATATGCAGCAATTAGCAGCTGTAGAAGCAACTCAATCGATAGAAATTCTTTTCACTCTAGCTGGTGAAATGCTCGTGCTTCATGCCCCGTTTCCAACTACGTTTTCTTGGGTGGGAATCAGCTTAGTTATTATCGGAATGATGTTGCATAGTTATGTGTCGAGAGTAAAAAAACTCACTTTTAGGCGCCATCTTGATTTGTAAAGATGTAGATAAGAAGAAAGAGTGGATGACAATGTATATTTATCAGCAAGCGGAAATAAAAAAAATTGATGAAATTGCTATGATGAATGGACTCTCCTATTTTTCATTAATGGAAAATGCAGGGAAGGGATTGTATCAAACACTCCTATCCTATATTCATAAAGAAGAGAAAATACTCGTATTAGCCGGCAGAGGAAATAATGGTGGAGACGGTGTTGTGTTGGCGCGCTATTTACAAATAAATGGCTATGATGTTAGTTTAGTTTTTCCTATTGGACCGCCGAAAACAGAAGCTGCGAAACAACATTTGTCGCTCTATAAACAGCACGGTTTTTCTTTATCTGTGTGGAATCCCGAGGAACATTATGATGTGATTGTTGATAGTTTGTTAGGTGTTGGCATGAAGCTTCCTTTAAAAGAGGAGATTCGAAAAGTAATTGTATGGGCAAATGGAAAAAAGGCGAGACGGATTGCCGTTGACCTACCAACCGGTGTGCAGGCTGATAATGGAAAAGTAGAGACAGCATTTAAAGCAGATGCAACATTTTTTTTACATGGTGCAAAGCCTGCTGCTTTTTTGCTGCCATCTAGTGTTTATTTTGGTCAGACAAGTGTTATAGATATTGGAATTCCACAGACGGGCAATGCGCATGTATGGACGTTAGAAAAGGTGCAGAACGCATGGCCAAGGCGAACAGCTGCTTCTCATAAAGGAACATTTGGTACAGGCTTGATTATAGCAGGAAGTGATGAAATGCCTGGCAGTGCAATATTAAGTGGAATCGGTGCTCTTCGTTCAGGAATTGGAAAGTTAATGATTGGGACAAGTGCATATTGTGGCGCCATTATTGCTGGGCGTATTCCAGAAGCAACTTATCTTTTTGATGGTTTAGAGAAGGTAGCAAAAGGGAAGGTTCCAAATAAGCTAGCAGCTGTTGGAATTGGCCCCGGACTTCAGGATAAAACAAATATCAATCAGGCATTGTCTGTATTGCTAGAACACAATATTCCACTTGTAATCGATGCTGGTGCGCTGCTTGAGAAGGCATGGAAAACAAGCAGCTCACTCCAACGAAAGGCGCCAATTGTTCTTACTCCTCACCCAGGAGAGTTTAGTCGCTTGACAGGTGTATCCATTCAAGAAATAGCTGAAAATCGTATAGAATTGGCAAAACAGTTTGCAAAAAGGGAGCAGGTGATTGTCGTTCTAAAAGGCCAGTATACTGTCATTGCCTTTCCTGATGGCGAGATTATCGTCAATCCGACCGGAAATTCAGCCTTAGCTAAGGGAGGAAGCGGAGATGTGTTGTTGGGAATGATTGTTGCTATGCTAGCAACCCACCATTGTCCACGATCAGCAATAGCCAATGCTGTGTTTATTCATGGTTTATGTGGAGATGAGTATACTGCACATGCCAGCGATGCTAGCATGGTAGCAAGTGATATGGAACGTTTATTGCCAGCAGTCCTAAATCGTATTTAGTGGTCAAGAATATTATAACTGGATTTTCGAAAAGAATTCTCCCATTTCTAAGAAGGGCATAGCCCAATGAAAGTGGGTGAGTAGTTCACGTTATTCTCTCATACTGTAATAACTTCATGCATTGCACGTTTGGAATCATAGCCATCAGTAAGGATCATTCCCTTACTGATGGTCTCTCACTGTACTAAAGGTTAGTTTATTACGATTTAAACTATGTTTCTGATTAGCTTCTAAAGTAGATGGAATGGTTCATTTAGAAGATCAATTTAGTAAAGCATTAGCGACAGCAGGAGGTAAAAGGAGAATAGGTTTTTTATCCTCTAAAAATTCTAAAAATGGAAAATAAAATGTAGAAGTATCCGATGATAAGGTCCTTACTAGTTGTCGGATTTTAAGCTGTAGATGGTAACTTCAGTTTTTTTACTGTCATTGTGTACATAGCTTCGAAAACAACGAACGATCCCACGTTTTTACTTCGCATACTTTAATTCACGTATGACACCTTCTTGTTCAATAGAACGCAGTGCTAAAATTTGCAGAGATTTTTCTTGACGTTTTTGACTTGAGGTTAGTTCATTTATTTGTTCAGTGTTTTCAGCTACTTGTTTATATATAACATTTAATTTCTCTTCGATACTTTGAAGTTCCTGTTTCGTAGCCATATTCTCTTCGATGCTTTGAAGTTCCTGTTTCGTAGCCATATTTTCTTCGATGCTTAGAAGTTCCTGTTTCGTAGCCATATTCACTTCGATATTTCGAAGTTTTGTCTCCATTTTCTCTTCGATGCTATTGAGTTCCTGCTTCATATTTTTTTCAAGGGTCTGTATCTGTTGGAACAATTTTTGGAACATTACTTCATTCATTGTTGCTTTCACCTCCTCATTGTTTGCTGATGTATAAAAATGAAGATGAACTTAGGGCTTGTTCATTTTCACTCTAGCTTTTATTATATACGAACTTACGCTTAATTTGTATAACAATCTTTATAGAGAAGACTCCCACTTAAAAAAGTTAACATAAGTGGGAGTCGAATTGCTGAAGTTAACCGTTCAGAGTTGAAGATATTTTCTGACAGCAATCAGTTAATTAATTTTTCGCGTACTTTCCCAAAATTGATTGCGTAATTGGACTTTTTGAATTTTTCCTGAAGCGGTTTTTGGTAATTCATCTACAAAACTTACTGACGTCGGTGCTTTGAAATGAGCAACACGTTCCCTCGTAAATTGAATAAGTTCTTCCTCAGTTACTGATTTACCTTCTGACACTACAACAATTGCATGGGGAGTTTCGCCCCACTTTTCATGAGGGATAGCAACGATAGCCGCTTCCATTACCGCAGGATGTTCGTATAGAATCCCTTCCACTTCAATCGAGGAAATGTTTTCTCCACCACTAATAATAATGTCTTTTTTTCGGTCTACGATTTCGATATTTCCATATTCATCAATTGTTCCCATATCGCCAGTATACATCCAGCCATTGCGAATTGCTGCCATTGTAGCGTCTTTATTTTTCCAGTAGCCATCCATTACACCGTTATGGCGCGTGATAATTTCTCCGATTTCTTTGCCATCAGGCTTCACTTCTTCCCCATTTTCAGTGACAACTTTTACTTCGCAGCCAATCATAGGATAGCCTGCTTTTGCCTTTATCTCATATTGGATTTTTTCTGGTAAATGTTGATGATGAACTCGGATTTGTGATGTCGTAAATAACGGCGATGTTTCGGTCATTCCATATACTTGAATAAATTCCCATCCAAGATCCTTTTCCACCCTTGAAACAAAAGACGGCGGCGGTGCTGAACCAGCGATAACGACTCGAATCTTCTGTTTAAGATTTAGTTGATGTTGATCATGATATTGAAGCAACGCATTAAGCACGGTAGGCGCCATATGCATAATGGAGACATCATGCTGTTGAATTTTATCGAAAATGGTTTCCGGCTTTACTTTCCTTAATGTCACGTGAGTTGCACCATTTGCTGTATAGTAAAATGGTGAGCCCCAGCCATTTACGTGAAACATAGGAAGGATGTGCAGCAAAACATCTCGATCACTTACATGTAAATGATGCATTGTCCAAAGAGCATGTAAATAGTTGCTGCGATGTGAAAGCATCACTCCTTTTGGATCTCCTGTTGTTCCGCTCGTGTAAAGGAGTGTAGCTAAGTCTGTTTCATCCAACTCTGTACGTGAAAATAAATGATGAGAAAATGTTGAAAGCCATGATTCATAATCAATATCATTGTTATAGAGATCGATTTTATTTCCGCCATGAACAATAATTTTTCGAACAGTCTTTAATTGCTGCCGGATTGGTTGAATGAATGAATACAATTCATAATCTACGAAAAGTAAACTGCTTTCACTATGGTTTAAAATAAATAGATAGTCTTCAGGCATTAGGCGGACATTCAATGGCACCATAACAGCACCTAATTGAAAAACACCATAAAAACCTTCCAACATTTCCATTGTATTAGGCGCAAGATAGGCTATCCTGTCTCCTTTTTGAATATCTAGACTGTTTAAACCATTGGCAAGACGGTTAACCCGGTCATGTAAATCAGCATAGGAAACAATCCTATTATCATCAATCACAGCGGTTTTTGTTCCATACAACTTAACAGCTCGATCGAGGAATTGGGTTAAAACAAGAGGAACATACATGCTATCTCCACCTTTTAAGAATTTTATAAATATTCAACTATATGGAATATAATAGCATGAGAAACGCTAATATGTAACCGCTTTCTATAAATAATGGGAATATTAAGTCGTTTTTTTATAGCCGAATCATTCGAATTAATAAGAAGCATACTCCATGAGAAAAGGGTGTAAAACTAAAAAGTACGAGATAAAACAGTGTAGGAAGTCTATCACCATAATGAAATGAGTAATTTTCAAATTAAAAAGTTAGGATTCTCTCCTAACTTTACCCCCTTAAGAGACTTCGATAGGTAAAAATAGAATTCGGGTCAAAGCGAGTTTACGTACTTTTGAAAATATGCCCTTTCTTTTTTTAAAAATAGAACAATATCATAGGAGCACTGCCGTTCCTTAAGTAGTAAAAAATTTGTATATTATAAGAAGATGTCAGTTTTTTGAGATTTTTGACATCTTACATCTTTATCATTCCATCATGATGTAGCTAAATTCAGAAATAAAAAAAGTATTACGAAGAATATAGTATTGACCATATATCCTTAGTTATTTTCTTACTTGATTATGACAAAAACAAGCATAAGAAAGGGGATGATTTAGTAAATGGTGAAAATATTTATCGATGCTGGACACGGGGGCACTGACTCAGGAGCAATTGGAAATGGACTGCAAGAAAAAAATGTGACACTCCAAATCGCTAATCGTGTTCGTGATATGTTGCAAAGCGAATACCAAAATGTATCGGTTAAAATGAGTCGTACAGGCGATCAAACACTATCGCTAAAACAGCGCACAGATATGGCAAACGCTTGGGGAGCAGACTTTTTCCTCTCTATTCATATCAATTCAGGTGGAGGAACCGGCTACGAGGATTATATATATGATAAACTTTCTGACAACTCGAAGACCGCTCAATTACGAAATGTCATCCATGAAGAGATTGTTAAACTGATTGGGATGAGAAATCGCGGCAAGAAAAAAGCAAACTTCCATGTGTTACGTGAATCTAAAATGGACGCGCTTTTAACAGAGAATGGGTTTGTTGATAATGCTAGTGATGCAGCCTTAATGAAAAATAGTACGTGGCTAGACAATGCTGCTCGTGGCCATGTCAATGGCTTGGCTAGGGCGCTTGGTCTCCAAAAGAAAATTGGAGGGAATCCAAAACAATCACAGCAAGAGGAGGTTACAATCATTTATCACGATCAAAGTATACAAGGTCTGTTGATCGATAGTATTTCTTATGTACCAGTTCGTGAGTTTGGCGAGCTAGTAGGAGCAACCGTTCATTGGGATGGTAAATCAGCATACCTAAACAATCAAAAAATAGATGGAAAGCTTATCAATCATCGAGTTTATTTGCCAGTCCGCGAGATTTCTGAGCGGTTAAGTTTAAAGGTAAGTTGGAATGATAAAACCAATACGGTTACAGTAAGTAAATAAAAATAGAGCTGATCGCTATTGCAACCTAATTTAATTATGTTAAACTGAAAATAATCGAATAGTTTTTCCTTCGGGGCTGGGTGAAAATCCCGACCGGCGGTGATGAGATGCAATCTCTTAGTCCGTGACCCGACTCATTAATTGAGGCGGTGGATTTGGTGAAATTCCAAAGCCGACAGTGAAAGTCTGGATGGGAGAAGGAAAACAGGATGACTCGTTTTGCAAGTTTTTTTACTAGTGCGATCTTGTTTTAAGTTTCATTTTTTTTTGATGCAAGCATGCTAGTAGTTGATATGAAACGATAATCCTTTTATTTGTCTTGCAATTATATAGAGAATCCTCGAGTACGAGAGATTCCTTTATTCGTGCTGATGATAGAAGCCCCGTGATATAATCTCGGGGTTTTTGTGTGGATGTAACTTATTCTTCGTTTAACTAACTATTTATCGCTCTTAAACTAAGGATTTTTATTGACTCTTTCAAAAAAGGGAGGAACGTATGGCTTCAGCAGAGTATTATATGAAGTTAGCACTCGGAATGGCAGAAATGGCGCTTGGTCAGACGAGCCCTAATCCAGCAGTTGGCTGTGTTATTGTTAAAAATGGTGTTATCGTTGGATTAGGTGCTCATTTGCAGACGGGAAAGGAACATGCAGAAGTTCATGCACTTGTCCAAGCAGGCGAGCTTGCTAAAGGGGCGGATGTCTATATCACATTAGAACCGTGCGCTCATCAAGGCAGAACGCCGCCGTGTGCAGATCTATTGATTAATCAAAAAGTAGGGAGAGTTTATATCGCTGCACTTGATCCTAATCCGCTTGTTGCAGGAAATGGTCTTGCTAAGCTTCAACAGGCTGGAATCCCAGTTGAACTAGGAATCTGTCAAGCAGAATCGCTGCGATTAAACAAGTATTTTATGCATTATATGAAAACGAAGAAACCTTATGTCACACTTAAAACTGCTGTCACAATCGATGGGAAAACTGCTTCTTATACAGGTGACAGTAAATGGATTACATCGAAGCAAACTCGATTAGATGTACATCTATATCGCCATCAGCATGATGCTATTCTTGTAGGCATCAACACAATTATGCAAGATAACCCACGTCTTACCACCAGACTGCCCCGAGGTGGAAAAAATCCCATTCGAATCGTGCTCGACACGAATTTGCGAATACCTTTAGATTCGCATGTTGTAACAGACCAGAAAGCAGCGACATGGATTGTTTGCGGGTCCAATGCGCCAGAAGAAAAGCAATTGGCATTAACACAATTAGGTATAAAAGTGAAAAAAATGTCTAATGACCAGATCAACCTTAGTTCTCTGCTTGTATGGCTTGGCAAACTAGAGATTACTTCTTTGTTGGTCGAAGGTGGATCAACCGTTCTCGGTTCTTTTTTAGATGCCGGTTGCTTTCAAGAGCTGATTTTTTATGTGGCACCTATCTTGCTGGGAGGAAGACAATCGTACCCATCATTTGCAGGCATTGATAAACATCAAATTGCAGACGGGAGATCCCTTCATTTTAAATCAGTGGGAATGATAGGTCCTGATATTAAAATCATTGCTGAACCAGTAAAGGTTGGAGGTGAAGACAGCTGTTTACAGGAATCATAGAAGAAATCGGCCACGTTGCAAAAATTAAAAAACAGACAACATCACTAGCTTTAACGATCCAAGCTAAGAAGGTATTAGAAGATACAGCGCTTGGCGATAGTATTGCCGTTAATGGCGCCTGTCTCACTGTTACGAAATTAACAGCAAACACGTTTGATGTCGATGTGATGCCCGAAACCTTTAATACGACTTCATTGCGACAGCTTGTAGTCGGCTCAGCGGTGCAATTAGAACGAGCAATAGCAGCAAATGGCCGGTTTGGAGGACATTTTGTCAGCGGACATATTGATGCCGTTGCCGTTATTAAAAAGAAAGAATATAGGGAAAATGCACTTTATATGACGATTGAAGTTCCAGAGGCATATGAATCCTTTTTGCTTGTAAAAGGCTCGATTGCAGTTGATGGTACATCTTTAACGATTTTTCATGTGGTGAAAAGCACAATCACGATTTCTCTCATCCCGCATACACAGAATGCAACTATTTTAGCAGCTAAAAATGTTGGTGAGCTCGTTAATATAGAGTGTGATCTATTAATGAAATATGTACAGCAATTTATTAAACCGCAGCAGAAAGCAGAAAAAGGAATGACACAATTATTGGAGGAAAGTGGTTTTTTATCTCGCTAAATTTTAGTTGCAACATCTAAACAAAAAATAGCAAATGAGGTGAAAGGATGTTTGGAACAATTGAACAAGCATTAACAGCTTTGCGAGCAGGCAGAGTCATCATTGTGGTGGATGATGAAAATCGTGAAAATGAAGGAGATTTTGTTGCATTAGCGGAGAAAGCAACACCAGAAGTCATTAATTTTATGGTGAAGGAAGGCAGAGGGCTTGTTTGTACTCCGATTACGAAAGAAAAAGCGAAACAATTAGACCTGATGCCGATGACAAATGAGAATACAGATACATTAGGTACAGCATTTACTGTCAGTATCGACCATATGTCTACAAAAACAGGCATTAGTGCCTTTGAACGATCTGAAACGGTTTTACAAATGATGAAACGAAATGCAATGCCAAGCGACTTTAAAAAACCAGGACATATTTTCCCATTAATTGCAAAAGAAGGCGGGGTTTTAACGAGAGCGGGACATACAGAAGCTGCTGTCGATTTAGCAAGCCTATGCGGTGCGGTACCAGCGGGAGTTATTTGTGAAATATTAAAAGAGGATGGGACGATGGCTCGTGTTCCTGATTTAATAAAAATAGCAGAACGATTCCAGTTAGTGATGATTTCTATTCAAGAGTTGATTGCTTATCGACGTTGCAAGGAAAAGCTCATTCATCGTGAAATTGATATTTCACTGCCAACAGAATATGGCGTGTTTAAAGCATTTGCATATACAAATGCTGTAGATGAAAAGGAGCATATAGCACTTGTAAAAGGAAATATAACACGAGAATCGCCAGTCCTTGTACGGGTGCATTCAGAATGCTTGACAGGTGATGTGTTCCGATCAACCCGATGCGATTGTGGCCCCCAGCTTTCCGCAGCGCTTAAACAAATTGAAGCCGCTGGTACAGGCATTCTTTTATATATGCGCCAGGAAGGCAGAGGTATTGGGCTTATGAATAAATTAAAAGCTTATAAACTTCAAGAAGAAGGGTATGACACGGTAGAAGCAAATGAAAAATTAGGATTTGCTGCTGATCTGCGAGAATACGGAATAAGTGCTCAAATATTAAATGATTTAGGCGTTGGGAAAATACGGCTTTTGACGAATAATCCCCGTAAAATTGCTGGACTTAACGGTAATGGTTTAGAAATAGTAGAACGAGTTCCACTGCAATTGCCAGCGAAAAAAGACAACGAGTTTTATTTACAGACGAAGAAAGATAAATTGGGGCATTTATTAACGTGAAAATCGCTTCATTGCAAAAAGAAGGAGAGAAAATGGAATGCTTAAATATGAAGGAAAACTAATTGGAACAGGCTTAAAAATAGGAATTGTTGTGGCAAGATTTAATGAATTTATTACTGACAGGCTCTTAAATGGTACACTCGATGGATTAAAGCGGCACGGTGTTGCTGAAGATAATGTGACAGTGACATGGGTGCCCGGAGCATTTGAAATTCCACTAACTGCTAAAAAAATGGCAGAGATAAAGACGTATGATGCAATCATCACTTTAGGAACGGTCATCCGCGGTGCTACACCGCACTTTGATTATGTCAGTAATGAAACTGCAAAAGGGATAGCTAATGCTTCCATGCAGTCAGGAATTCCTATTATATTCGGTGTACTCACAACCGATACGATTGAACAGGCAATTGAACGTGCAGGAACGAAAGCAGGTAATAAAGGCTGGGAAGCTGCAGTAAGTGCAATTGAAATGGCTAACCTTTATCGGGAGATGAAAGTATAAACAAGGATGTAAACACACTGTAAGCACAGGAGAAAGCACTCAGGTTGGAGGAATTTTACTCTTCGTAAACCTCTTATATAATAGTATATGACTAGATGGTTTATGACCATGGCAAATTGTTCAATCTTCTTCATATTTTGCACTAGGCCAAATGAAAACCATAAGATGATAGAAAGAATGTTTTTAAGTTGAGTATGTAATAAAAATGTTATTAATGGAGGCAACTATGGGCTATATTGAACAATTAAGAAAGTTGATCGGCAATCAGCCACTCATTTTGCCTGGGGCAGTAGCACTTGTCATAAACGATAAAAATCAATATTTATTACAGCAAAGACCAGAAGGTATTTGGAGTCTTCCGGGAGGAGTAATGGAATTAGGGGAGTCAGCAGAAGAGACGGCACGAAGAGAGGTTTACGAAGAAACCGGGATTAAAGTCGGTGCATTAGAGCTGGTGGATGTTTTTTCAGGAAAAAAATATTTTGTCAAGCTTGCAAATGGAGATGAATTCTATCCCGTCACAATTGCTTATGTTACAAAAGATATTATAGGTGGAAAGCTGCAGGCAGATGGAGTTGAAAGTATCGATGTTAAATTTTTCTCTACAAATGAATTCCCTGAACGTACAAGTCCTTTAATAAAAAAAATATTGATGAAGCTGTCGTGAAGTTGACGTGAAAAAGGGGGCTATTAATCCAGCTCCCTTTTTTATATTTTTTGACTTTAATCATGAAAAATTTGACATATTCTTGACATTGTTTTAAAAGTTTGATAGTCATATAATTGGTTATGGAAGCATGTTTTTCCAAGATTATTTTTCTATCATTTTCTCGCTTTGTAGACCTCATTTTAAAGGAGATGTTACAGAAACTCTTTATTAGAAATTGTTTGATGAAAAATACATAACGAAAAGGAGAATAATATATGAAATCATTTTCGAAATGGCGATTGCCGCAACTGCTTGTAATCGTTTTGCTTGCACTTACGGTCATATCACCTGTACCTGCAGCAGCTGCTCCAGACATTTCTGCTGAGACACCACAACATGCTGACCTGACTGCGGAGAACGCAGAAACATTTTTGGATGAATTTTTTTCTGATCCTGATGTAAAGCAATACTATACTGGCGCTGCTATTGTTGTTGTCAAAGATGGCAAAACGATCTTGCAAAAAGGATACGGCTATGCAGATGCAGCTAAAAAGGAAACGGTTGATCCTTCCAAGAGCGTATTTCGTCTAGCTTCTGTTTCAAAAGTTTTCACTGCTACTGCTGTGATGCAGCTAGTGGAGCAGGGGAAAATAGATCTACAGGACGATATTGCTACCTATTTAGGAGATATTACTTATGATAATCCGTTTAAAAAACCAGTAACGGTAGAACATTTGCTGACACATACAACTGGGTTTCAAATTCGCGATCCAAAGCCAACAGATATTCATCATGATTTTGATCAATTCGTTGAAATAGAAGATTATGTGCGGGAAAATATGCCGCCAGTTGTCCGTGAACCAGGGACTTCTTATATGTATGACAATTTTGCTTCTATGCTGCAAGGACTAATAGTAGAGAAAGTAAGCGGTATTCCTTTTCAAACTTACATGGAACAACATGTTTTTAACCCACTTAACATGAAGAATAGCAGCTTTTTATTAGATGATAGATTGAAAGAGAATCTTGCTGTCGGTTATGAAGGAAATGGAGAACCGCTTGAGATGTATACGTTAACTCCTACGGTCATGCCGCAAGGAGGCATGTTGTCTACTGCAGAGGATATCGCCAAGTTTATGATAGCTTTCCTAAACGGAGGAAGTATAGAATCTACTCAAATTTTATCACAAGATTCGACAAAAGCTATGACTGTATATCGATCTAACATGCATCCTTTACTGCCTGATACAACTTACGGTTTTGAAGCACCGCTTCAGATCCCTGGCACCGGCAGCAGTAGTAATGTGATTACAAAGGGTGGAGATATGCCTGGAAATAGTTCTTATCTATGGCTAATTCCCGAAGAAAATACTGGTGTATTCATCACTTATAATAATATGGGAGCTCTGCGCAATTTGCTATACCCTGCTTTTATGACGTATTTCTTCCCACAGTACATGGAACCGGTAGAATTTGAAGCATTTGAACCAGATACTGCTGAAGAATTGAGCAAATATAATGGCCTATATGTCGATTTAAGAGCGAAAAGTATGGTTACAACTGTTGAACAAGAGGAGGGAAATTTGACGGTTTCAGATTCACTTCTTGGCAAACGATCTCTTGTTCAGGTCGGCCCTGATTTGTTCATGGATGAAAACAAACAGTTAACTGCTTTTAAAAGGGGAGAGGACGGTTCTATTATGTATCTAAAAGAACCTTACTTAAACCCATTAGGATATGGACAAAAAGGGCAGTTGCCTGTTGGTTTTAAAGATATTGATTCAAAGCACCCATATGCTGAGTTTATATTAGGCTTGCAGTCTATTGGCATATTTGAAAATGATCATACGATAGCATTTGAACCAGAGCGTTCGATAACAAGAGCCGAATACGTTGAGGATCTACTCCATACTTTTGGCTGGCCAAAAAGCGAGCAGCCTGTTCAGTTTGAAGATGTCAAAGGCCATCCGGCTGCTTCAGCGATTCAAGGCGCTTTAGAGATTGGTTTAATAGAAAATAAGGATGGTTTCTTTTACCCAGATCGCGCGATATCTCGACAAGAAGCGGCAGCAATGATATGGCGTGTAGTTTCCGCCATGATACCGTCTGAAATGTATTCCGATGTCAAGTTGGCAGGCGAAACAGATGAGTGGGCAATTCCTGCTGTGCAAATGATGGTTGCATTCGGTTATTACGGTCCAGAAGTACAGCCACCTGCACAAGATGGATCTATTGATTTTCTGTCTAAACAACCATTGACACACCAAGAAGAAGCGGCATTACTCTACAAGCTGCTGACAAAAACGCAACCTAAACTTCAATAAAATGCAAACATCCCATTCCGTTCAGGTTTGGGATGTTTGTCGCTTCAAAGAAAAATCCAATATCTTTGAACAACATTTCCGTTTTCCTCTTGAAATTCTGAATCAAGGACCCCGCCATTTTTCATGATCGTTTTAGCAGAAGGGAAGTTATGCTTATCACATGTGACCAGTGCTTTTCTTATGCCTAGCGCTTTTACTTTTAGGAGCGAGAGGCGAAGGATTTCGGAAGCATAGCCTTTCTGTCTTTCGCTAGTTCGTACGCCATAGCCGATATGTCCGCCTCTTTCTAATAGAAACGCATTGAGCCGATGACGAATATTCACGGCGCCAACAATCTTTCCATCATTATCTACTGCCCAATATGTAGAATGGGGAACGAATGACGCTGGAATGTTTTTACCTTCAGTATAGCCATGAATTTCTTCAATCATTGTTTCAAAATTATTTGTCTCTAAGTTAAGCACAAAAGGGACCAACTTTTCTCCTGATGCTTTCCACTCTTTCAGCATTTCAATATACGGTTGTTTGTATTGGATAGAGGGGGTGACTAAAGTAATTGTTTTCATGTTTTTTTCTCCAGTTTAAGGGTTAAGATTGTCTTCTTCTAATAAATCGGCAGTTATTGGGAAACGTTGATTCCGTTTACTTTCAGATTGAAGTTGATTTGAAAAGTTGCTATAGGTAACACTAAGTGAAGGTTAGTCCTCGTATTGCCCATATTATACTGTAGAAATCCGTTTCCTCTTTATATTGCTTTTTTTAATCAACAAATGGACTGACGCATTGTTATCCTTTGTGAATCGAATATACGACAATATTATTTTTTACTATCATACTTTGAATGCTGTACTGGAACAAGGAGTATCTTATAATCTTTGAAATTAGGATAAACGATATAATGGCCATATTCATCCTTTTTTTAAAAAAGACTCTTTTTTCTGCATCATTGCTCATTTTGCAGCACATCCTGCTATAAGTACACACTAAGATTGATTGATAAATGTCACTTCTGATTTTTTATGCTAATATTAACATAGTTTGAAAAAATGAGACAATAAGTGACCATGTGCTAGTTAAAATGTTCTAACGCTGGAGGTAGTAGTCTTACTGTCAGTCTTTCATTTATTTTATCCCACATCTAACTGGCAGTAAGACCCACACCTCAAGAGTTAGAGTAATCAAGAAGTCTAGGTGGGGGATAACTGAAAGTCAAATGTCCGATTGGTTCAACTAACCATCAGTGGGGGATGATAGAAAACCTCCACTGATGGAAGTTTCACTTTATTTTTAGAGAGGTGAGAAAATGATTTCTAAAGAACATGAAACATAAAAAAATTATTATCCATTATTCGCTCGTCCTCCTCCATTGATGTGGTTAGTAAAATCAGATAAGAATCATTGAACGTATATATCTACGTATCGTATTACAAAAGTCAGCTGTATGATTCTATTATCTTAAAATCAATCAACGAGGAGGAACAATCAATGAAAACTACGGAACTATTTGATATGTTCTTAAAACAAGAAGACGAACCGTTTTCTGGCTGGGATTTTTCTTTTATTGGAAGTACGGGTAGAGTACAAAATAGCTTGTTGCCATGGTCCTACTGTTCAAAAGTGCTGCCAATGATGAAAAGTGCGGAAACAATGCTGGATATGGGAACAGGGGGAGGAGAGTTACTTTCAAAATTGCGCCCATTTCCAGCCAAAACGTATGCAACAGAAGGATATGAACCTAATATTAAAATAGCCCAACAAACCTTGGAACCATTAGGGGTAAAGGTGAAATCATTCAAAGATGATGATTCTTTGCCCTTTTCAAATCATCAGTTTGATTTGATTATCAATAAACACGAATCATACAGTGAAAAAGAAATATTCAGAATACTGAAGTCCGGAGGAATGTTTTTAACGCAACAAGTCGGAGGGTTCGATTGTCTTGAAATAAACGAGATCTTACAAGCACCTATTCAGCAGGAATATTTGGATTGGAATCTCGAAAATGCTGCCAGAAAATTAAAGGATAATGGTTTTAACATCTTGGAAACAGACGAAGCATTTCCAACACAACGTTTTTTTGACGTTGGTGCTTTGATCTATTATTTAAAAGCAATCCCATGGCAAATTGAAGATTTTTCAGTATCAGCCTATCGTGATCAATTATTTCAAGTTCATCAAATGATTGAAAAGAATGGATTTATTGATGTGAAGCAACATCGATTTCTTTTAGTGGCTACTCCACAATAAGATGATTGTCATTTCAAAGTATAGGCTGTGAGAGATTGGGAGTGGAATGGCCAGTTTAAATATAACTTCCATTAATTGGTTTTACGATGTTTCATTTTAGCTCGTATTGTTTAAGACATAAGGAAGGTAAACCAAAAGGTATTTTGTTCCATATTTTAATCTCGAAAGGAGCATGGGATCCTATGACTTCAACGATATAAATGCGTTTTTTGCTAGCGGAAGATGTTGTTCAGCTCGCTGCATTAATCAATCGAAATGTTGATCTTGATCGTGTTGGACAAAAAAAGTCTATCAAACAATTAAATGAGTGGTTGGATGAGCCACATGAAGAAGTGAGAGCTAATACGATCGTCGTTTTAGTTGGAAATAAAATGATCGCAAATTTTATTTTGAAATAGTTGATTATCTAATTACTATAAACCAGGACTCTAAAAAGTGAGTACCTGGTTTTTTTAATATTATTGGAATAACCAATACTTACATCCCTTGGGTGCACATCATTTAGCCTGAACTTGTTGGACAGTTGCAGAACGAAAATAACCGCAACATTTTCGAATGACCATTGCATTTACGGGTTTACTCATTGGAAATAAATGAAACCTTTCTTACTTTATCCAAATATCAATTTGAATTATTCACGTATCTTCTAAATAAAGCATTTATTCTTATATAAAAAATTTATAAAAGTTTTCCATAAGCCAAGTATGGGAAGAAGCCCTCCAAGAATCGTTCAGTGGCAGGCATAAAATAAGAGCCGAAATGGAAATCTGGGTCTAATGTTGTAATGATCCATGTTCCGCCAGTAGAAGTAGTATCAATGTATAAAACTGCACCACCATCTTCCGTTGCTACTAAAATATCTGCATTCTCAGGAGGCCAGAAAACGCCATGTTGGTGCCATGTACAATCTGCAAGTGTTAAATAACCGTTAAACAGGGGATGTGTTGGTTTTTGTAAGACTAAACCACTTGAAGCATCTTTTTCTAGCCACCACCAAAAATTTGTTGGTCGCTCTTCCCACTGTTGTGCAGGTAGCCAATTCCATGGCTGTGGCCCAAATACTACTACAATTCCACCTTTCTCAGCAAACGAGTGTATTTTTGTAACACTAGCAAGTAAAAGTTTGTTGTTTAACTGGGAGGGAACAATAAGTACATCTAAGTCGTCAATGTCCGTTTCGAGGAAATTTGGATGATAAATTAATTTTTTAATATACGGATTAAATTTTGGTTCATGGAATGTACGATAATGTGATTCATTACCACTATATATAACACCGATTTTTCTCATTGCCCTGAGTTCTCCTTTAATGATTGTACTTCTGTTTCCAACCATGCTAAAAATTGTGGTCGAATTAGATCTGTTGATTTGTTTTCATCAGCATAGCCTAGCAAATCACGTCCTGCATGAACTAAAATAGTGCCTTTTGTTGTAGTACGATCTACATATGTAACGGGTCTACCATTTGCAAAGGTAAGCAATATCTCTGCATTGTCTGGTGCATAGTGAAAACCGCGTGCAAAAAAGCCTGCAACTCCTTTTTTAAATGTCATGTCTTCGGTAGTTACACCTTTAAAGATAGCTGAATTTGCAGTAGGAAAAACCTCATAATCTTTATAATTACGAATAAGCTGAGGCATGAATGGACCACAACCTGGCAGCCATTCACGAAATAAATGGCCACAATACACCACGATTTTTTTCTCTTCTAAAAAAGCAGCAATCTTCTCACGTTGATTGTACAAAAATTCTTGATCAATAAAATTCGGAATAATGATAACATCGACTTTTTCTAAATTCTCGTGTGCAAAATCATATTGATCAATTATTTTTGCTTCGTTTGCCGTGTCTTTTTGCATACGACCATTTACCCCGAAAGCATGTCCGGGATCTAACTTTAATAGGGTCATTGGTGCATTCATAGTAATTCCTCCAGTTAATAATAGTTCGATGTTAAACGATATTAGAAAAATATTTTTCGTACTACATAAAACAGGAATATGTCATTAATTAGACTTAAAAACCTGTAAATATAAGAAATTGCATAAAATTGGTTTGACACTGATAATCACTATCAATATACTATAATATGTATTTAAACGCAAATGATAATCATTATTAATGGAAGAAGGTAGAGTGCGATTTGAAGCCAATAGCTTATGTGGGTATTGATATTCAATTTTCCAGACTGACTGCCGAGGATCGACGGCGTGGTTTAACATTCTTATATTTATATGATTTACCGTATACAGATTTACGTGCTTATGCAGGTTTAATCATTACAAATTTAGTGGAGGAACATTTTTTATTAGAGTATAAAACCATTTTAGATCAATATTTGAATCAGGGTGGCGTTATTTTTTCGTTAACTGAGACTTCACTACCTTGGCTAGTGGGGGTGCCAGATTGGAAACGATCACCGATTCCACTAAAAGACCGTGAAATCATTATTAAAGAACCTATCCATCCGTTATTTGCAGGGATTGATGCATATGACTTGAACTACCGTAAAGGGGTTAGGGGTTTCTTTTCACGTGGATATTTTGAAAAAATTCCATTACATGCAGAAGTGCTAGTAACAGATCAGAGTGGGGCGACCATCATTTATGTTGATCGGCATTCGACAAACGGCACAATTTTTGCGGGCGCTGGAACCGATATCTACCGGGTTTTTATTAATGAAGATAATTCATCTCGTCATCTAAGTTTGCAAATGCTGTCATGCATTCGAGAAGAGTATGAACGTAATCAAATGTATGGGGTGGAGACACAATGATTGGAATCGTGACAAATAGATTACCTTTTCAAAATCGCTTTTTAGCAGAGCAGGAATTTCATTATTTATATGATGATATTTTACATATTCGTGAATTACATCTATATAATTTAGCGGATTATGACACCTTGATATTATCGTGTCGCTTAGATATTACACATTTGAAGCGTTATCAGTCACAACTTATCACATTTTTAGAATCAGGAAAGCGACTAATGATATTTGGTGAGATTTTAGATAACTGGTTTCCTACAATCGATTGGGAGGATTCGGAAGTAAATTTTAGCTGGTGGGTACGTGACGGTGATGATCTTCCAATGAATGAGCAAAACACGACACACCCATTATTTAAATATATCACGCTTCGAGATATGAAGTGGCATTATCATGGTTCGTTTTTACCACCAAATGGTGCTCAATCATTACTTGATATTCCAGGTGGTCGATCATTATTTTATATCGACAACGTAAGTTTTAATGGCGAGCTTGTTGTTACTACGCTCGATCCAATGTTCCATATTGGACTTGGTTTTATCGATCAGTCTAAGCCCTTTTTACATGGGATAGCAAAATGGTTAAGAGAGGAAGAAAAACAATGAAAAAATATGGTTATTTAGCAACATTAGCATTAACGGCAATGCTTACGGCTTGTGGCAGCCAAGAAGGGGAATCAGTATCTAAACCTTCTGCTGAATCTTCTAAATCAGAAGTTCAAACTACTGTAGAGGAAAAAGTTGTTACGGATCAGCTTGGACGAGAAGTAACTGTGCCAGGCAGCATCGAACGCGTTGTTACAGGTGGGATATTACCCTATTTTTCAACATGGTACGTCGCTACAAACTCAACAAAAGAAATTGTTGGTATGCACCCAAATTCATTTAATGCTGCGAAAAATTCAATTTTAGCCAAAATTTCGCCAGATGTTTTAAAAGCAAATACATCTTTTGTACAAAATGGGGAAGTGAATGTAGAAGAATTAATGAAAATAAATCCTCAGTTATATGTAGAAATTGCCACAGACGAGAATTCGATTAACAAAATAACTGAAGCCGGTATTCCTGTTGTTGCTGTAAAAGCTATTGATGCAGCAGCAGCTGAGCCTCTAGCAACATTCAATAGTTGGTTAACTTTAACAAGTCAAATAACAGGAACAACTGACCGTGCTGACCGATTCTTAGAAGAGGGAAAAAAAGTACAGGCTGAGCTTGATGATAAATTAAAAGATGTAGCTACTCAAGATAAGCCACGAGCAATGATTTTACATATGCATAATGATAAATCAATTACTGTTGGTGGTAAAAACTTCTTTGGTAATCAATGGCTCAATGCAACTGGAGCTATAGACGTTGCTGAAAATGATGTAAATGGAAGAAAAGAAGTAAACATGGAGCAAATTTATGCTTGGAATCCTGATATTATTTATATCACCAACTTTACTGAAACACAGCCAGAGGACTTACTTAAAAATAAGGTAAATGGGCAGGATTGGAGTCAGGTAAAAGCTGTTCAAGAAGGCAAAGTCTATAAAATCCCTTTAGGTATTTATCGCTGGTTCCCACCAAGTGGTGATGCACCATTAATGTTAAAATGGCTGGCACAAAAAAATCATCCCGCATTATTTGATTATAAGATAGAAGAGGAGATTAAGGCATACTACAAAAATTTTTATGAATTCGATATCTCTGATAAGGAAATTAATTCTATTTTAAATCCTTCTTCAGATGCAGCAAAATACTAAGGATGATTAATAAATGAAGAAATGGAAAATTGTATTTTTATGGTTGCTACCAATTTTGGTAGCAATCGTTTCTCTAGGTGTTGGACGATTCGAAGTTAGCCTCGAACACATTATTAAAATTCTAACTTCTCAAGTACTACCTGTTGAACAAACATGGACACAGATGGAAGAAACGGTAGTATTGAATATTCGTTTACCTCGAATTTTACTAGCATTATTAATTGGTGGAGGTTTGTCTATTGCCGGAGCAGGTTTCCAGGGCATGTTTGGCAATCCACTAGTATCTCCTGATATTTTAGGGGTCTCTGCCGGTGCAGGATTTGGAGCATCGCTTGGTATATTATTATTTGGACAAAATCTTTCTGCGCAACTATTAGCACTTCTCTTTGGATTAGGGGCAATTGGTTTTACTTATTTAATCGCTGGTGCAAAGAAGAATGCGCCTATTTTTATGTTTGTGTTAGCAGGCATAGTTACATCCGCACTCTTTAATGCATTAATTTCTTTAACAAAATTTGTGGCTGATCCAGAGGAAAAATTACCTGCAATTACTTACTGGTTAATGGGAAGTCTTGGCACAGCAACCTACAAGGATTTATATATTGGAGGGCCGCTAATTTTAATTGGAATTCTAGTACTTTACTTATTAAGATGGCGATTAAATATTTTAACATTACCTGAAGATGAAGCGAAGTCAATGGGAATTCCAGTTACACGTTTAAAATGGCTAGTAATTTTAGGTGCCACTTTAATTACAGCGGCATCCGTAGCAGTCGCTGGAATTGTAGGTTGGGTTGGTTTAATTATTCCGCATGTAGCACGAATGCTTGTTGGTAATAATAATCAATTCGTGCTACCGATATCCGTTGCAATTGGTAGTATCTATTTGTTAATTATAGATGACTTAGCACGTTCATTAACGGCAACCGAAATACCGTTATCTATTTTAACGGCCATTATTGGTGCACCATTCTTTGCTTATTTATTACGTCGTTCAGGAGGTGGCTGGGCATGAAAATTCAAGTTGTGGATGGTAATTATTATTATGAAAGTCGACGAAAAAAGTTCCCCAATTTATATGCACAAGACATCAATTTTTCCTTGGAACCTGGTAAAATAATGGCTATTCTAGGTCCAAACGGAGCAGGGAAAACGACGATGTTAAAATGTATAACTGGGCTTTTTGAATGGAAAAAGGGAAAAACTTTAATTGATGACAAACCACTTGCAACATTAAATCGTAAAGAGCTATGGAAACGTGTCGGTTATGTCCCACAAGCCCATAAAATGGTTTTTGGATTTACTGTAGAAGAGCTTGTAATGATGGGAAGAGCACCATATATTAGCACGTTAGCTCAGCCATCTGCAAAGGATTTAGAGGCTGCTCATAAAGCACTTGAGATAATTGATATTTTGCATCTTGCTAAGAAATCTTGTAATGAAATCAGTGGTGGTGAGTTGCAGTTAGCTTTAATTGCAAGAACGCTCGTATCTGAGCCAGAAGTTTTAATATTAGATGAACCAGAGTCGCATTTGGATATTCAAAAACAAATGGTGATTTTACAAACAATTAAACGTTTATCAAAGGAACACGGTATTTCTTGTATTATCAATACTCATTACCCTAATCATGCATTTTATCTAGCGGATCGCATCTTAATGACAGCCAAAGAAAAAGGAATTGTCTATGGGAACGTACAGGAAGTGATGACAGAATTAAGAATGAAGGAATTTTTCGGTATTGAATTGAAAAAAATAATCGTTGAAGAGGAAGATTACCTTCTTGAAACGATGATACCACGTGCATTAGGTTCAGAATGTAGCAGTCGATGAGGATATTATAAAAAAACACGTTCAGTCATGATAACTAGACCGTGTTTTTTTCTAAATTACAAAACAGCTTTCTATAAATTTTTTTAATGAAAAAGCTTCCTTTGTGGGCGATTGGTACTTCGATACGGGAAGCTTTTCTAATATTGATTTATTCCACTTTTTAGGATTAAGCTCATTGTTTAAATTCTTTATTCATTTACAAAACGCATCCCTAGTAAACTAGTAATTTTTTTCTCCATCTTTGCTTCAAAAGTATTGAATGGACTTTCTGTGCATTTTAAAAACTTTATACAATGATTACCTCCTTCCCCAAGTGAGAGGCAAGTATCGTTTCATTCATTTTTTTAGAGAAATCTACAAAGAAAAAATAGCAGACTGCTAAAAAGAATTTTGGATGTCTGTATACGAGGCTGAGGCTCTCTGGAACTGAATACACCAATGTATTCAGTTCCGCTTCCTTCATTTGCCATGGTCGCAGTTGTACGTGATAATATATCATCATTCCCCCATACGGGCGTGTCCATCATATTTCCTAGAGAATAAAACATTGTCTAGGTGATAATGTTCACATAATTGACAAATAGATTGATATTTATGTTAAAATGGGAAATGTATTTGTAAAAATGTGAAAAGGGGGAAAAAATAAAAGATGATGAAAAGAAAAGGATTGTTTATTGCAACGATTCTAATGTTAGCGCTTTCGCTTATTTTGACAGCATGTGGAACCTCAAAAGATACGACAAATGGAGCACAAGGTGAGAATACAGAAGGAAAAAAATCAAGCGGGAAAAAAGAGTTTATTAGTTTATTGACTGGTGGCACAGGTGGTACATATTACCCACTAGGGGGAACGTTCACTGCACAATGGAATGATGAAATTGATGGTGTGGAGGCAACTGCACAAGTAACTGGCGCTTCTGCTGAGAATATGCAAACGCTATCAGAAGGAGAAGCAGAAGTAGCTTTTACCCAAACGGATATTGCTTCTTATGCATTGGATGGCAAGATGATGTTTCCAGAGAAGATTACAAACTTCAAAGCCATGGGAACGCTTTATCCAGAAACGGTGCAAATTGTAACGACTGAAAAATCAGGAATTAAATCTGTTGAAGACCTAAAAGGCAAAACAGTCTCTATAGGTGCTGGTGGATCAGGAACCGCTGCGAACGCTGAACAAATATTAGAAGTACACGGATTGACGTTGGACGATATTAAAAAACAAGATCTATCATTTGATGAGTCGACCACCGGCATTCAAGATGGCCATATAGATGCAGCGTTTGTGACGGCAGGTACACCGACTGGCGCAATTGAAGGGTTATCGGCAACGGAAAAAGTCGTCATTGTACCGATCACAGAAGATAAAATTGCGGAACTGGAAGAGAAATATCCTTACTATGCTAAGGACACAATTCCAGTTGGTACGTATGGCAGCGAAGAAGAAATAACAACTGTTGCAATAAAAGCGATGTTAGTTGTTCGTGATGATTTGGAAGAGGATCTTGTTTACAAAATGACAAAAACGTTATTTGAAAATACAGACAAAATTGGTCATTCAAAAGGCAAGCTTATATCCGCTGAAACTGCTTTGGAAGGTTTGAAAGGAATGGAGCTTCATCCAGGGGCAAAAAAATATTTTGATGAAAAAGGGATCAAATTGGAATAGGGTCATAATATGTAAAAAAAGAGGTTGGGACAAAACCCACCTCTGACATGAAAAAGCCGGTGAAATTTTACGACGAGTAAAATTTCACCGGCTTTGATAACTTTTGCAT
>NZ_JAUSTT010000014.1 GCF_030812995.1 Bacillus chungangensis
GGGGTAGGGACTACCCTTATAGCTTGGTAAATATAGATAGCTAACAAAAGTATCTAGTTCCCAAGAAGCTCCCACTTCAATCAGACCGCAAGGTGGATAAGTGGTGAGTAGTTCACAAACAGCTGTAAGATGCCGATTTATATAATAGAGAACCTAAGGGGGGATAGGGATGAAAAGTGTAATGTTTTCATCGTTTAAAGCAGCCCCATTACAATGGCTGTACAAAAAGAAGGAGAGCTATCATCCAGCAAAAGAGCCAAGAAGCAGCATAAACAAGCAGATTGATTATTACGAAAAGGACATGTCCCGATCACTTGGTCAGTTTGGTATGATTCATTCGACATTTCAAGGAGATAGAAAAAGTAAAAAACAACTGCTAACAACGCTGAAACTCAAGACTTATATGATTAATGCCGAATTGAGCCTTTTGCATCTTGAAAAGAAAAAAGAAAAACAAGCAGCAACACTTGGCAGAGAATTGTATCCTCATGAAAAAAAGACGCTTACGCTTCAGAAAATGACTTACTTTATTGATCAATTTCAAGATGGAGTATGGAGAATGGATAAATTAAAGGAAGATATTGCTCAACAAAAACTTGAGGAAAATACCGGAGGCCAGGAAGGCATTGATGTAATGATTTGATGTATGTTGATAGGAAAAGAAGGAGCTGAGCAAAAGCCCCTTCGTTTTACTGTACTTTTTTATCATACTCTGTACTAAAAAACGAGAGAATCACATGTTGTAATTCCTTACCATTATTCCAAAAGCTTTATTCATTCCGATTTTTTCATAATCGCTTTGCAACTCTTTATCACATCATAAATAAATCATCTAGTCTAGACATCATTCTCTTCACTAGCTCTGGTTCGACGCCCTGATTTTGATATGCTAGCAAGACATCAAGCAGCGGTATATATGCTGATAAAATATGATCGAGTATTGCTTGAATAAAACAAACGACCGTTTACTTTGGTATCACGAAGGATACGGTAGTCCCATGATCAGGATTACTTTGAATATTCAACCCTTTTCCATATAGCTGTTTTAATCGTTGATCGGTATTGGCCAAGCCGATTCCTCTTCGTTTGAGATGTTGGGATGAGAGTGCATCTTTGTCCATGCCGACACCGTCATCACTGATCGCTATTTCAAAGTGGCTCGCATGTTCAGCAATCCGAATCCGTATCACTCCGCCTTTTCCGCGCTTTAATATCCCATGATGGATAGCATTTTCGACAAGCGGCTGAATAGAAAGCGGGGGTAAAGATAGTTGTATGTCTTTGTCCACCTCCCAAACGATTTGTACTCGGTCTCCAAAACGAACTTCCGTAATAGAAAGATAGGAACGAACTAGATCAAGTTCGTATTCAATTGGAACAATACGTTCGGCGTTTTGAAAATCAAAGCTTGTTTGCAAATAATCGCTGAAAGCTTCTAACAGTGCTTTCATTTTCGTTTTATCCGTCTCACTGAACATCATAATCGCGCTCAATGTGTTAAAGAAAAAATGCGGCTGAATTTGAGCTTGAAGCCATGCAGCTTCTATACGAAGACGTTCTTCAATTGATTGTTTTAGATTGATTAATGCCCTTACTCTCGCTTTCAATTCCAATGATTTCAATGGCTTCGTCACATAGTCATTAGCACCTGAAAGAAACGCTGTATATATGTCCTCTCTTTGACTGCGAGCTGTTAAAAAGAGGATTGGGAGCTCAGAAATAGTATAGCGTTCTCGGATGAGACGCGACAGCTCATATCCTGACATATGAGGCATCATAATGTCTGTTATAATCAAATCCCAATTCTTGCTTTTTACTTTAGCAAGCGCCTCTCTGCCGTTTGTTGCTGTTGTAATGTGATATTGCTCTGTTGATAGAACATTGACAAGAATTTTCAAGTTAATAGGATCATCATCTACCGCTAAGATGTTAGGATTGCTTGTAGAAATGGCAGAATCTTGTCTGGCATCTATTGCTGTCTCTTGATATGTTAGCGTATGAAGTGCAAGTGACGCTTCATGTGCAATCGACTTGCTTATGCGATCCTCTGAAAACACTGGCTCTTCCTCGTCCACCTGATTAGACAACGGCAATGTAAAAGTGAAGACAGAACCTTGGCCGACAATGGAGGCAACCTTTAAACTTCCGCCATGCAGCTTTACTAGCTGTCTGCAAATACTTAACCCAAGTCCAATTCCTCCCCCTATAGCTGTAATGCTGGAATCACCTTGTTCATATGGGTGGAAAATCCTTTTTTGTGTGGCTTCATCTATACCAACGCCTGTATCCTCAATATGGATGTATGCATGCTTTTTTTTCACTTCCGCACGAATGGTAATTTTTCCTTCGTTCGTAAATTTAATTGCGTTATGAACCAAGTTGAATAATATTTGAATAAGCCGATTTTCATCTGCAGCCACACTCGGAAATGAATCGGGAATATGAAGCACCAACTGAACAGGTTTGCTATCTGTCATAAAACGCAGCATATCAAATACTCCCGCAGCGATAGTTTGAATTTGGAGGCTTTTTATTTGCAGCTGAATGTTTTTTTCTTTTAGCTGCGTCAAATCAAGGAGGTCATTAAGCGTAAATGACATATGTTCTCCTATCGTAATGAGCAATTCCAAATCTTTCTTATTTTTTTCATTTAATGTACTTCCTTCATTCGTCAATATTGTTTGAGCGATATTCATGATGCCATGAAGCGGATTGCGCAATTCATGGGATGTATTCGCCAAAAAATCGTCTTTTAGCTTATCAGCCTTTTGTAATTTTTTAGAGAGCAGTTCCATCTTAATCGATGTTTGAAAATAACGTTTAAACCAAAATGCCGCCAAAGCTAAAATAGAGGCTAATACATCAAATGGATAGTATGGCATTTGGAATCCACCTAAATTTTTGGCAACACCCCACGTGAGGTTGCATGCGACGGCGGTTGCACTGAGCAATAAGAATATGTTATCCTCTTCTTCTTTAAGGGCAGCTCGCAAAATAAGCACCACAATCCCAAGAGAAGAAACTAATGTTATATAAGGAAGTGGTATCGCTGTACGAGTCAACAATTGGGCAGGTGCCAATAAAACAATCAGCATATATACGCCACATAGCTGTACAAACCAACGCAAGATTCTCAGTTTTGTATATTTAGGAAACAGGTGCTTGACAAATTGGACAAGAAAGATAGCGGTTCCTGTATAGGAAAGGATATAAATTTTTGTTGCCCATTCCCAATTAATCGGTATGAAAGCGAACATCAGTCTGTCATCATCAATTAGAACCGAAATAACCGTAGATAAAATGAGAAAGAAGAAGGAAATCACGGTCTTTTGGCGAATGCCAATCACATACAATAGCCATGCATAAAGAACATGAATAAGCAGAACGATGCACACCATTAGCTGTATCATGATAGAAACCCATTTATCACGTTCGATTGCTGCCCCTTTTCCAAATGAAATGGTTTGGTTAATACCGCCTTTCCCAGTAAAGTCAGCGTTGGCAACATGAATCACAATATCAATTTCATTTCCGTCAACTGTAAAGATGCTTGAATACGGAACTTTTTTCGGTATATAATTCTCAACTTTTTCCGACACTTGGCCAACTTTGTTTAGTAATTGTTCATTTACGAATAATTGGGAAGCTGACCGAACGACAGGAGCCCGAATTCCATACGACTGCAACTTGTCATTAACGAGTATACGCAGTCGATAAGTTCCGTATTGATAAGATATTTTTTCATCTTCCCATAGTTTTGGTATTTCCATGTAGTTTTTTTCACTATTAAGCGCTTTGATTTTGTTTGGTGCTATTAATTGGTTTGGATAGAACTCCCATTCGCCATCTAATGAAATCGTCTTGTTGTTTTTAAGTTCATAATCTCTTAAGTCTAATACACCTTGAACTGGATGTGGATAGTCAGGGAATTGATGGGAAGAAAGAAATAACAGCCGAGCACCAATGAGTACCGTCAAAAACAAGATGACAATCAATATAATTTTTAATTTTGGGAGTTCGATTAATTTTGTTATCATAATAATTAAGTATTCGGTATAAGTTATCGAAACCCTGCTATGACTGAAAAAAGATGCCTTGTCAGGTATGTAAAAACGGAAAGAGGAGTAGAACTAATGAGAGCGATATTAGTCGATGACGAGTCTTTGCCTTTAACGTATTTAAAAAAGATGCTAGAAAACGAGATGGAAGGCGTTGAGGTTGTTGGTGCATATTTAGATCCTCTCGAAGCTTGTGAAGCGGTAACATCTCTTCAGCCTGATGTTGTTTTTTTAGATATTCATATGCCTGAAATGAATGGATTGGAAATAGGTGAGCGCATACAGGAGAACTTTTCTGATGTAGAGATTGTTTTTATCACAGGGTATGATCGATACGCTGTGGATGCCTTTGATCTTTATGCAATTGATTACGTGATGAAGCCAATTCGGCTAGAGCGTCTAAAGAAAACAGTGGAGCGTTTGAATGAGCGTCTGTTACATCGGAAAATGATGCGTCTGGAAATAGAACAAGAACGTCAACACATAAGCTGTTTCAATACATTGAAGGTTGAATTGCCGGATGGAACATTTGAAGTGATGAAATGGCGGACGGCGAAAGCGCAGGAATTATTTGCTTATATGCTTCACTACCGAGGAAGTTTCATTCATCGGGACTCTCTTCTGGAACTTTTATGGCCAGACTTTGATGTATCTAGACGGGAAAAACTGCTTTATACGACGGTCTTTCACATTCGGCAATCGTTGGAAATGTACGGATTGGAAGGAATCTCGATAAAAAGAGATGACTTGAATGATGGCTATACTTTTGATATTGGGTCTGTAAGTATTGACACGGAAGAGTGGGAAAGAGATTTAAAGCAATTGGAGCCGCTTGAATACGACAATATGCAAATCTATGAGCGTTTAGTGAGAACATATACTGGAGATTATTTTGGAGCGTATGATTACTTATGGGCAGAAAGGGAGCGAGAGCGGCTGCGGCGTTTGTGGTTGAATCATGCACATCGTTTAAGTACTTATTATATACAAAATGAGATGATGCCAGCTTCCTTCAAAGTCAATCAACGAATTCAACAGTGCTTCCCTGTTAATGAGGAAAGTCATATTACGTCATGATACTCTATAAATCTATATAACATGTCAACTCTAGGACGGGAATTTTTATTCAAAGATGAGAACTCGTGATGAACACCTTGCCGTATCTTCTAATATGATAAAACGAATAGAGTATAAATTACCTACCCATCTAGTAATCCTTTTTTCATGTCACTGCTTTGAGCTGCCGTTTGTTTTTGGCAACTTTGAAAAATGGGAAAATGCTCCGATGCTTGAGAACGCAGATGATAAAATGATTCGCTCTCTATCTAGTAAGTTTCAGGAAGCACTCACCCACTTTATAGAAGAGGGCACACCAAACAAGGAAAATGCTATGATTTGGCCAAAATACAATGCTGAAAAACGAATGACCTTGGTAGTAAATGAAAAAATGGAAGCAGTCATTGATCCAATTGATATGCAATCGGATATTCACAACCTAATTTAGTATCGATAGTAAAGAAGAAATGAGCTTTATGAGAGATGTTCCGAAGTTTTAGGGACATCCTTTTTTATTTTAACAAATTGGTATAGGAGATAGATGCAGGCTATCCTTCTTCATTGAAAATGAATGCTCGTCCTTTCCAAAATATATGAGATTTTCATCAATTACGACACAATGTCGATTTCAAAACTAGTTTATGCAACATTTTCATGGCGATTTGTCATACAGCAGCATTAACAATAGTAAAAACAAAAATGATTTGCTATACTTTCTATATAATATTGAAAATCATTATCATCGTTGTTTTACCGCAGCGATTTTTGCTATTGGAGGGCGAGAGGATGCATACGACTGACTTCCATCAGAATTTTAATCTTTTTTTTGATGAATTTCGCGTGTCTAGGAAGCATGGGAAAAGGACGGAGAAGCTGGCCCCTCATCAAGAAATAGGGGAGGGGACTATTTTTCGCTTCATTCCTCGGATGGATTTGGAAGTCGTTATTTCTGAATACAAGCTATATCGAGCTTATAAAATGAGGATGTCAACGAAGCGCCCTATGATTGAGCTTAGCTATTGCTTTCAAGGCTTGAGAGAAGCGAATGTTTCTGGAAACCAGCATGAACTTGCTTCGGGATCATGTACATTGCAATTGATGAAAGAAGTAAATGCGCATTTTGAATTTAAAGAAAGCCAGCCATATATGATGATGGGAATTGCGATTCCAGTTTCAACCTTCGACTATTTTATGGAAGAAGTCAGTGGCGTGCATACAAGATCGATTGATTTTGCTCAAATTCTTGGAAAAAAATCTTATCGAATGTTTAAAGAAAAAATCGATCCAGCCGCCTCCGTTATTGCTAAGCAAATCTGTCAATCTGTTAAAACTGGCAGTATGAAAAACCTCGAATTAGAATGTAGTGCACTACAGCTTTTATCAATGGCTTTTCGTTCCTTCCTATTTGACAGCGAACCTGAACCTGCAAGATTTTCCAAACGTGATGTGGGAAAAATCCGTCAAGCTCGAGACATTATTGTAGAACATATGACAGAGCCGCCAACACTACTTGAATTAGCGCGATGGATTGATTTGAACGATTATAAATTAAAAAAAGGTTTTAAAGAAATGTACGGTACAACTGTATTCGGCTATTTGCGGGAAAAACGGTTGGAAAAGGCCTTTTTATTGCTGCAAAACGGAAAAATGAATGTAAACGAAGTATCTTGTGCTGTCGGCTACTCCAACCCAAGTTATTTTGCGGAAGCGTTCCGAACAAAATATGGAATTAATCCTGGAGAATTGATAAGACGATCTTTTTAAAGATATCATTGTCTCCTGTTTCCTTAGTGAACAGGAGCTTTTTTGGTCTTATTTTTTCAATCATCACATTTTTCAAAAATGATTGATTATCCCGCCAACCAGCTGTACCTATCCGGCTACTGGTAGATTACTTTTTCGTATTATAGTAGGATTTACATGAAAATGATAATCTTTATCAATTAATAGTGAAGGAGAAAGAGAGAAGAATGAAAAGGAAAAGCTGGATAGGTAGGATCATTATTCTTGCAATGATGTTGATGATTGCTGGATGTGCAGAGAATACAGGAAGCACAAAAACAGAAGCAGAAAAAAAACCTGCTTCTTCAAGTGGGGAGAGTAAAGCGCAATCGTCATTTCCACGAACAATCAAACATTTGCAAGGGGAAACAGTAATTGAAGAGAAGCCAGTGAGAATTGCCACACCTTATATTTCTTTTGTGGATTATTTAGCTGTTTTAGATGAATATCCGATTGCGGGTCAGGGAATCGCAATTATAGAAAGAAACTTTCCATATTTAAGCAAGATGATTGAAGGAAAGGAAATCATGGATCTCGGGCATGAGGTCGATATTGAAAAACTGTTGGCTTCAGAGCCGGATATCATTATAGCTGCTAACGATATGGCAGATCAATATGATACATTATCGCAAATTGCGCCTACTGTCATTTTCCCTGAGGCAGGAGATTGGCGGGAAACGCTGCAGCAAATTGCTGAAGTGATTGGAAAAGAGGAGAAAGCAGAAAGTGTGCTTGCAGAATTTGACCGCAAATCAGCTGCTTACAAAGAGCAGCTTGCATTTAGAAGTGAAGAATCTGTTTTGTTTACGATGTATCGGGGGAAGGAACAATTTGTGACTTGGGAAGAGGAACGATTTGATCCTTTCTACAACGGACTAGGATTAAAGCCGACAAAAGGCGCTGAAAAGGGTGGTACATTATCATTGGAGGCATTGGCAGAGCTGAATCCAGACCACCTATTTGTTGTGAATAATTGGCAGGAACCAATTGAAGGCGGGGTGAAAGCAGATTTAAAAGACAATAAAGTATGGAATAGTTTAAATGCAGTTCAAAACGGCCAAGTATATGATCTGGAAGACCCTTCGCTGCCAGGACCGCTAGCATTAGCAAAAATTAAAGGAATTGAAGAAGTGATCGAAGTGATGGGGGGAAAATAACTTAATTAGAATATAACGGCTCAAAAGAACGCTTCTGCCGTTCCTTTGAGCCGCCCCTTTTTTATGCTGCAATATCCATTCGCTTCTCTCTTTTCCACATGAAGAAGATAAAGAGAATCCCACCTGTAATCATGGAAATGTAGCAGATTGGTACCAACCATTTTGCCAAATAAATACTCCCGATCGTCCGTATTGATAATCGAATCCAAAAGAAAAAGCAAAAATCGCAATTGGAAGCTGTATGCCGATGAGCACGATGTAGTTCGCCGCTATACTTGAAACCGACATAGCAAGCAGGGAAAAAGCAATTGCCAATATATATACAGCGATGATGGATATGACAATATACTGGATAAAGGTGAGATTGAACCATAAGAAGTTTCCATTGAAAATAGAATTGATATGCGACTGGAAAAACATCTGTGTCTCATTAAACGAATAAAGATAAAAATAGAACATTAGCTCAGCTGTGACAATGATCAACGTACTGATTAGGCCAGCAGCAGCTTTCTTCTTAAATAATGATCTGCCTGTTTTAGCTGTATATTGAAGGTCTCGTAGGTGCTGCAGCCGATCCTTTAAAAAAGTAGGCGAAACAATGAACAGCACACTGATAATGACTAACATGGCCGTATTTTGAATAAATTGGTTATAGTTTCTAAAGACAAGATAAGGAAGAATGGAAGTAATGTCGTCGCTTTCTTCCAGCTGTTGTATGCGTACGATTTGCTGATCGTTGAATGAACCATAACCGCGCTCAAATTTTTCCGTCTCTCATATTGATCAATGAGTTCTATCCTTGTTTGCAGCTCCCAAAATACATCATGCCGCTCTTCGTGCATCACAGGAATGTCGAAATTATAAACGAATTATTGAGATCAAGGAAAGAATCGAACATAACTTGGGCCAAACATTGATCGTAAACCAATTGGCTAAAGAATTTCATCTATCTCCTTTAGAGCTTCAAGAAGGCTTCAAACAGGTTGTCGGATCGACAGTTTATCGATATATTCGACAGCAGCGGATGAAAAAAGCATCACAATTGCTCCAAACAACTAATTTCTCCATTACAAGAATTGCAAATGAAGTTGGCTACGATAATCCGAGTAAATTCACGAGTGCGTTCAAAAAAATCATGTTTGAGACACCTTATGAGTATCGCAAGAAGTTTCAAGAATAAAGAAGGGTGCTTGTGCAGTTTACAAGCACCCTCTTCTAATTCTTTGTTTATTTATCCCGCATCTAACTGGCGAGTCAAGACCCCCACCTCGGGGAGTAAGAGAGGAATCAGAAGCGCTAGGTGGGGATAACTGAAGTCAAATATCCGATTGGTTCGGGCCGACAGGATAAGGAAAGCTTCTTGAATCAACATCGCACGAAGAAAAAGTGGTTTTATTTTTCGAGGGTGTTGCGGCCTTAGCCTTTGTTCTACTTCCCATGAGTAGAGGATGAGAGAAAACCCCTACTCATGGAAGTTTCACTTTATATTTTCTTCGCTGTTTGAATGCCGTTGCCATTATCGATGGATAAATAAATCTCTAATTCTTTCTCGCTAAAGTGAGCACTTACGGATAACCCTCTTAGGAAAAATTCATTTTTGGATGAAGCATGCATTTCCAGTTTCATTGTGCTAGGCAGCTGCAACATTAATCTATCTTCTTCCATCGATACTTCGATTGTTGCATTTGGGTGTTCCATCAACTCATACATGCCTACATATTTTTTCAAATCATCAATTGGTAATTTAATGGCTTTATTGAATGTTGGCTTTTTTGGAATTTCGTAAGGAGCATCGAAAATAATATTCTCTACAGCTTTTATAATCAATTGTTCAAATTCAAAATCTTGCTCTTTATTTCTTAAGAAAATCATCACAATGTCTTGATCAAGATACCTTCTATAATGTGTTGCATATCCTGGCCAGCCGCCGCTATGCAATACACACCTTCCTTTATCAGCATCCTCTTCTAATATCCATCCGAACCCATAAGTAAAAGGCCCTCCATTTTTTGGCTTGGCTGGTGTATAAGCCTCCTTCAATAAATCATCGTGAATCCATTCGCCATTTCTTAACACCCTATCTAATAAGTACAAATCATTAATTGTAGAATGAATTGCTCCATCTCCGACAATTCCGTCCAGATAAGTCACAAATGTTGTTTCAGGAAAATGATCTGGCAGTACATACTTATATTGATAAACATCAAATATATATCCATATGCATAATTTTCTAGTTGTTCTTCAGTCAATCGTTGTGTATATACTTCTGTATGATGCATATTCAGCGGCTGAAAAATTTCTTTTTTCATATACTCGCTAAAGGATAATCCCGTCACTTTTTCAATAATGAGTGCTAACATCACATATCCTGTGTTGCTATATTCCATACGTTCATTAGACTCAAATAATCTTTCTGGCTGATATTGAATCAATAGGTCTAATACGTCTTGATTAACAGCAATTTTACGCTTATCCCAATGATTTTTAAACAAATCCAAGAAGTCAGGCAGACCTGATGTATGATGCAGCAAATGTCTAATAGTAATATTTTTATAAGGGAGTTGTGGGAACCAATGCCCAATATCATCATCAAATGATATTTGTTTAGACTGTACTAACAAAATAATTCCGATTGCAGTAATTGGCTTGGAAACGGACGCGAGATTAAAGATAGAAGTCTCATTTAGTAATCTTTTTGGCTGAATTTCTGCCTCGCCAAAGGCTCCTTTAAATAATATCGTATTATCTTTAGCAATCAATACGGTTCCGTTCATTAATTGATTTTCTTCCACTTCTTTAAAAAAGCTTTTTAATTTTTCTTTCATATTGTTCTACTCCTATTTTTATTTAAGATTTTTCTATCTCTTGGTTTCATCATTTTATGATCTCGTTCTAAAAGGGGAAAAAAGTTTATCCCACATCTCAATGGCAAGCTTCAAAAAATTAGGGGATACAGAAGCGCCAGGTGGGAGAAATTGAAAGTCAAAATTCCAATTGGCTCGGGCCGACAGGATAAGGAAAACTATTGAATCATCATTGCATAAAGAAAAAGCAGTTTCCTTTTTCGAGGACGTTGTGTCCTTCGCTTTTGTTCTATTTTTTATCAGTGGGGGATGAGAAAAACCCTCACTAATGGAAGCTTCACTCGTTGGTTGTTCTACTTAAAGTCTTCCTTTCATTAGTATGATAGAAGAAGCTTAATTTAAAATGAATATAACCTTACATTTTAAGGATTTTAGTGTAAAGGAGGGATTTCTCATCATTTACAAAAATTAGGATCGAAGAAGTGTTGGAGAGTGTTGAGGAACCCCCTCTGCAAAACAAGAGGGGGTACCGAACTTTCTTATGACCATAGGAATCTTGGAATGCGGCTAAGTATAGCTGGAAGAACGCTCACATGGTCTTCGCCAGCGAATTTGACTGATTCTGTTTGTATGCCTTTTTCCGATAAGGGTTGCATACGTTCAGCCATCTGTTCTACTCCATCTAGCATATCGGGAAGCTCATTAGCACCAATTGTCAGCAGCAAATTTCTCTGATACTCCCCTTGCCAAGTCTCAGCGAGCCTTTCCTGTTCTTTTAGAACTTCGTTATTTCCCCACCAGATAGAGGGACTTCCCGACACGTAATGGGTGAACAAGTAAGGTCTTGTAAACAAGGCATGAAGCGTCAGAAGACCTCCCAAAGAATGACCAATAATGGCTTGTCTGTTCTTATTGATTGGAAATTCTTTAGAAATCACAGGCATCAGTTCCTGTTCGATAAATTTTAAGAAATCATCCGCTTCGCCACTAGGCGGCCATGGACTCCCATCAGGTCGAGACGGGAGAGTAGATTCATGGATCTGCATTGTAAAATCACGGCAACGCCGTTCCATATCGAATGGTTCACGTGATGGATAGCCAATGCCAATTACTAAAATGGGATCAAATCCTTTAGGCTTACGTGTTTGCAGCTTGACTGTTTCTGCAAGTGTTTGGAAAAGCGCATCCCCATCTAATGCATAAATAACAGCATAGCCGTTGGGAGGAGGCTTATCTTTAGGAGATGCTACCATCATTCGATATTCCAGTTGTCGTTGCGATGTCATTTGGTATTCAAAATATCTTTCTAGCGTATAAGGTACTCTTATCATTCCACTCATGGTAAAAGGAACCCCATTGCTTCCTCAATCACTTTCTCGTGAGCGATAACGCCGCCGTAGCCCCAATAATCACCTGAAACCTCGTAAGCTTGACCATTTTTGACTGCAGGCATGCTCTGCCATATTTTACTTTCCTTCAGTTCCTTTAAATAATCTTCTGCCATATTGCCATTTACGAGGAAAATATAATCGGCATCTAATTCGGGCAATATTTCAAAGGACACTTCCAAGGCACCGTCCTTTACCATATCACTTTGTTCAAAACCAAGCTCATGAGTTAACACATAACCTCCAAAGGAATCGTAGCCCATAAAGAACGTGCCTTTCTGATTAAAGCGAATCAGCACCACCTTTTTCCCTTTCGTAATAGACGCCAGCTTAGACCTTGCCTCTTTCATCTTTTTGTTGTAGTTTTGTAAGGCTTGTTCTGCCTTATCTTGCTCATCCAGCAGTTGACCTAAAACTTGAATAGAACTGTTCAGATCGCCAGAAGCGTTCTTGAACACATAGGTTGGGGCAATCTTTGAATATTGTTCATACACGTCATTCTTGGCATAATTGGCATGGTGCAAAACAATCAGATCTGGTTCATACGCCATAATTGCTTCTCCTGCCGGAGGATGGCCGCTAGTAAAGTTAATCTCTGGTATATCGCTTAACTGATCTTGTAAATATAGCTGTGGTTGAACACTGTTCGCCCATTGGAGAACCGGTTTAATGCCTAGCGCGACTAAGGAATCCTCCATTACCGGGGCAAATATGCGGGTCGGCTTAGTTGGTATCGTCACCTTATTTCCGAGCTCATCTGTTACAGTCAACGGATAGGCGTTGATTTTCTCTTTGCTGCTATCAGCAGCCGTTTTCGATGAACTGGCTGAATCTGTTGTTTTCTGTTTTGCCTGTTCTGTACCTTCCGATTTTGAGCTGCAGGCAGCAAGGAAACTAGTTGCTAGCAACAGGATGGAAAGTATGGAGGCAATTTTTCTGCCATGATTGCTGAAAACTTGCTTCATGATTAAAGTCCCCTTTCGTTGATAATGATTCTCATGTGTAGCATTATAAATCAATGTCAGGCAGGACTCCATGGACAGGAGCAGGAAAGGGATTTGGATTTTTCCCAGTTAGCATAAGCAGCATTTCATCCAAAATTCGGTTCATTCCTATGCATGAATAATCGAACCACGGATCAGCTGGTATAAGATAAAGATGCTCGTTTTTTACTGCCTTCAGTTTTTTCCACTGTGAGAGATATTGCAGCGAAAGCCAGTAATTTCGCGTCTCTGTATCAGGACAGACAAGTAAGAGCAGGCGGTCGGGATTCAAATCAGATAGTTGCTCAAACGATATTTGCTCATTGCATGGCACTCTCTCTGGATGAATGAGGTTCAGCTGTAAATCGTTATAAATGACATCTCTGATACCTAGATTGCTGTACAAATATATTTTATTTCCAGATAACCTAAGAACTGCAAATACATCATTGCCAACATACTCACGAATGCTCTCCCTCGCTTGTGCTGCTTTAGTCTCATAAGTGTGAATCCAGTTTTCGCAGCGCGTCTGCTTCTCCAATGCGCTTGCTAATTCTCTAAGTTGTGCTTTCCAGTCTTTAGCTTCAATGGGGATTATATCGATTCCACTCATTTTCAAACGCTTTATTATATTGACCGAGGGTATGTCCTGTACAAATAATACATCCGGTTTAGCTGACAACAGCTTCTTGAAGTTTTCCTCCGTTTCGCTATTGCTAATATCTAAATGTACTTTGATCCTATAATGATAATAGTAGTAATAATATGGACTCCATTTTGGATTCAGCGGGGCGGCAACTGGAACAATACCAAGTGCCAGCAAATGCCCGATTGCTGAGACTGAAAAGACAGAAATTCGTTTTCGAGAATTTTTGCTATAAGCAGAAGGTGAGACACCTACCTCTTTCTTAAATTTCCGGCTGAAATAAAACTCATCGTTGTAGCCGACTTTTCGCGCGATATCGCGTAGAAATAAATCAGAATCTCGAAGCAGCTGTTTAGCGTGGCCGATACGAAGTTCTGTCATGTAATCGGTGGTGCTCTGACCAAATGCTTTCTTGAACGCTTCACCAAAATAGTTCGGACTTAGTCCTGCCATACGCGCAAGATAGTCAATAGATAGCTGCTTATCATAATGGATCCCCATATATTTCCGGACATCATCTAGCGACATTCTATTATTGCCATCGGTTGCTTTCTCCATATTAAACATAAGAATCCACCTCCTGCACAGGCAATGACATGAAGAAGCCGTCGTGATTCCTTCTGCCGTCCATCTTGCCTCTGCATTTACACATACTTTTTAACTTACTCTGACTGATTTTCTTGATTTCCCTAGCTGAGAATAACATAAAGGTCATCCCTCTTCCTTCATCTTTGGTTGATACATTTGGGACGTGTTATTACCTCTGACATTTACATTCTCTTATAATTAAATAAATATCCACGGATGGCAGAAGAAAGCTTTTGCCTTGTGCTGCAAATATGGTTTATCATCAATACATATCGTTCCACTGCCTTGGACAAAAATGATTAATGTATGCTGCATGGCTGTTATATATTGAAAGCTCCATTGTGAAGAGTGAATCAGATATCAATATCGGATAAATAAAAAAGCAATGATGTAGAAGGAATCTGCCTTTTACTCACCTTTTATTCTCTCCTTTACACAAGTGAAAATGATTATCAATTAGTGGTATTGTATAAAAGATGGAGGGGGATTTCAACCAAAGGGATTATTTAAATACAGGATAGTATACAAAGGTTTAGATATAAACAGTTTCATGAAATGAACAACGGCTTCGGTTCGTCAATCAAGAAGGCTATTAGAATTTATTATAGAATATGATAATAAAAACCGAATGAGGTGTGGCTCATGGATGCATTCACTAAACATAGAATTGAAAAAATCATGTCGGATTATATTGAACAGAAAGTGCCCAAAAACATCAGGAACCAAAGAAGACTTAACTTTAAGTTTAGAGGCAATAACGTCACGCTTGTAGAAGAAAGGCCTGCTTTTCAGAGTGATAGATGGGTTGAATTACATATTGCCCAATTTCGATTAGAACAAAATAAATGGAAAGTTTACTGGAGAGATAGTAAGGAAAAATGGCATTTTGTTGAGGACATCATCCCCGATGAAGATTTTATAAAACAATTAATGATCGTTGATAAAGATGACAGAGGAATGTTTTGGAGATAAATAGAAACCAATTGAGAGAACGTTTTTAAACATCATTTTCAACCGTTTTTCAATCATTTACCGATGCCAAAAAACTAATACCCGCAAAAAGAAAGCAATTTTCTTTGCGGGTATTAATAAATAAGTGATATAAGAGCTATTATGTAAGATGATAAGATAAAAAGCTGCATAGAAGAAAAAGGTGTAGAGGATGAAAAAATGGTTTTCTATAGTGATCTTTATTTGTTGTTTTTCATTTGTTGTCATCCATCTTTCCATAGTAAATGCGGGAAAAAAATCACCAGAGCCTAATGCGGATTATTTGGTGGTGCTAGGGGCGAAATTAGATGGAGAACAGATGTCGCTGTCATTGTTATATCGAATGAATGCGGCCTTCACTTATTTAGAAGCGAATCCAAATACGAAGGTGATTGTTTCAGGAGGAAAAGGAGCTGGAGAAATTATCACAGAGGCGGAAGCAATGGCTAGGTTTCTAGAAGATAATGGCATAGAAAAAAATAGAATCATAAAAGAAGAAAGCTCGACATCGACGTATGAAAATTTGTTGTTTACAAAGCAATTAATTGGAGGTAAACAAAAAGATATTGTGATTGTAAGCAGTGATTTTCACTTATTTCGAGCTGGAATAATTGCTAAACGCGTAGGATTTGAACCGCAATTTTTAGCTGCTCCTACACCGGAAATAGTAAAGATAAAGCTATGGCTCCGAGAGTATGCTGTGGTTGTAAAATCATTGCTGTTGGATTGGTAGAGATGTGTCAGTTGTTAGATATTTGAGCATTATTCAATTTCGCTTGGCTAAAAAAAAGTAGAGTGGATGATAAATCATGTAATTTCGCGAAATGAACAATCATTCCACCAAAACTTCTTTATTTGTTTTAACAGCTTCATAATAACCAGTACCTTGCTATAAACAGTAGAATGTGATAAATTGTATGAATATAAGATATTTGGAAGTAATGAAATAAAGACTCATGCAAAAACGAGGAGGTGATACACATGAGTCCGTTAGTGAAAAACTATTTGGAGACATTAGATAGGGGCTTAAAAAAACTCCCCGAGAAAGACCGGCTTGAAATTGTTCATGAAATCAAAAGTCATATTGCAGAAGGTATACGAAACGGCCAATTGGAACCAGTAATCTTGGGAAAGTTAGGTGATCCAAGAAAGCTGGCGAAAGCATACCGTAGCGAACATCTCCTACAGCAAAACCCAACCTCTTCCATGAGAAAGATCTTACGTATAATTGGTTTTTATTCCACAATTAAGTGTCATTATCGTACCAATATTAGCAACAATCGCATATGGTTTTGGTTTTTGTACTGTTCTTGTTATCCTAGCAGGTATTATTCGTTCTTTCGGGGTTACATGGATTCAAATGGATATTGGCCCCGGCATTTCTGTTCCGACAGAATGGAGCATGGTCTTCGCACTCGTGGTCGGTGGCATTATCGGTTCTATCGCTTATTTTAGCTGGAAGTACTTAAAGGTTTATCTAGCCTTTGTTTCAAAACAATACCGCAGTATACTGCCTGTAAACAGATATGAATAAGTTATAGGAGAACACATGGAAAAAACATATCCATTTTTTTAAGAAGGCCTCTTTCTAAAATGTACTCTGCTTCTTATAAGCGCACATTTAAGATAAAGCACTTCTCATTTTATTTTTGGGCTATGTGGGGGAATATTTATTTATATAACTAAAAGAGCACTTACTATTGAGTCAATCACCATCTTTCATTAAATAGATGAATAGATTTAGAATTTTCATCATCATTTGTGCCTTAGATTTAACTCTTTCATAGTACAAAGTTTACAGCTATCACATTGATCCCATTTATAAACATATGCAGAATGATAGGGGCATAAATACTTTTGTACTGATGATAAAGGTAAGCAAAAGCGAGTCCCATTACAAAAATTGCCGGCATAATAAAGGGGATCAGTACGTGTGCAAGCATAAATAGAAATGCGGAACCGAAAGCTGCAATTGGAAAATTCCACTTTTCATAAAGAGCTCTAAAAATTCCCCCTCTAAAAATGATCTCTTCCAATATAGGTGTAATAACAGCCATTCCTATAAATACGATGATCATCTTCCACCCACCAACACTTAACAATTCAGCTGTACTACTTGATTTGGTATATTTTACTTCGTCTCCAAAAAACAAGGCAAAACTGATTATTTGAGAAATGATAATGATAAACCAACACAATGGCACCTGCCATACTAGCTTCAACAGTTGATTTTTCTTTAGTGGTACAAAACCTAGAGCATCCCAACCTAATCCATTTTTAACTAATAGATGCTTTTTTATCGTATATAAAATTGCAATAAATATAGGAATTAATAGGCTGCCAGTAAGCACTAATCTTGCATCAGAATAATGATGATCACCAAAAATCATCAATAATATGATACCAACTAACAATATACCTAGTGACCAAAACAAACAAATGACAATCGTCTTTAATACGTCAATAAAATGAAATCTCATATGATGGATAGACCTCATTTCTTCGTTCATTCTTAAAAAATTCACCTTATTTTTGTTGGTTCATCTGCATACCACACAGTGTAACCGCAATTTCCACATATATAAGGATTTACTCTCGTATTTTTCTTGTTGCCAAACATTTTATCTCCTTCATGATTTTTTACTAGAATTCCCTTAAATCCTTGATCTACATAACATTTGATTAATTCTTCTTCGCATTTGTCGCATCTCTTAATAGACATAAAATATAACCTCCCAAAAAGATTGAATGATCATGCTGATAATCTCCATATAAGTACGTATGAATATCTTATTAAGTTCCATTTATCTCTATATGAAGAAATATTTTCACTTATATAGGGTGTTTTCTATTTTTCAAAATCTACTGAAATAAAAAAGAGAGATTAGTATGAAAGCAAATCAATCTATCTTACTTTGTGTTGCCAGTAGCACAATCAAATAAACGAAAAGGACAGGCCGATCCTTTTTTTATATCTTGTGCTGAAACACTAATTACAGCGAAAAGAGAACTTATCTTCTGAGCATACCTACAATAATAACAACGGAATTTAATAATCGGAAATATTAAAAAAATGAATGCAACCAGTTGCCTTCAAATGATGTTTTATATATAATGTAACCATTCGATTGCATTTTATATAAGGAGGATGGGAGTAATGGTGAAGGAGAAAAATAATTATTTACTTCCGATTATAGCGACAACACTGGGGTTTTTTATGGCGTTATTGGATACGACCATTGTGAATGTTTCACTGACTAAAATAACAGCATATTATGAAGCGGCGTTTGGTGAAATTTCTTGGATTATCGATAGCTACAACATGGCTTTTGGGGTTATTCTTCTAACGGCGGTACGCTTAGCGGATCAATTCGGGCGCAAACGAATTTTTCAAATTGGTTTATTATTGTTTACTGTTTCTTCTCTTCTTTGTGGACTTTCGTTGTCCATTGAAATGTTAATTATCTCTCGTGCTATTCAAGGACTTGCTGCGGCGATGATTGTACCGGTTAGTATTCCAATGGTGTTGGTTCACATGCCTGTAGAGAAAATCGGAAGTGTGACAGCCTTATTTGGTATTATGGCAGGTGTAGCGACATCTTTAGGACCTACTATTGGAGGATTTCTTTCTGAAAAATTTGCGTGGCAATGGGTATTTTACATTAATATACCAATTGGTGTTTTAGCGATCGTGTTGATCCAATCTAGTGTTCGTGAATCATTTGATTCGACAGCTTCAAAAAAAATCGATTGGGGCGGAATGATCACATTAAGCGGTTCTCTTTTTGCTTTAATCTACGGGTTATTGCAAGTAAAAGAAGCTGGCTGGACTTCAATCCCCGTTCTCTTCTATTTAATCAGCGCAGCTATTGGAATGCTTCTCTTCTTCATGATTGAAAAGAAAGGAAAAAACCCAATGTTTCCAGTAGAACTGTTTAAAAATAGACAATTTACATTTGGCAATATTGCCGCTTTGTTTTTAGGCATTGGCATGATGAGTGTCTATTTCTTAATGGCTTTCTATCTCACATCTGTTAAAGAAATGAGCCAGCTAGAAGCCGGATTAATACTCAGTTCTTCATCCGTAGCAACAATGTTGATAACACCAATTGCAGCACAAGCATACAAATGGGGGACAAAATGGTTTGGTGTCATCGGATTTATGCTTTTCGGCATTGGTACTTATTTATTAGGGAATATTCCTTTAGATAGTACAATCTGGGTTACAATCGGAGTGCTTATGGTGATTGGTGTAGGTTCTGGCATGATTTTTAGTCCATTGTCAATGGCACTAATTATACAAGTACCTGAAGAAAAGGCCGGTATTGCTTCAGGATTATTTCAAGTGAGCAGGGCTATCGGATCAGCAATTGGAGTGGCTCTTTTGGTTGTTTTACTGCAGCATTCGATGGAAGATGAAATTAAATTAGCAAAACAAGAGATGATACTTCAAGTAGAGGCTAGTGAGCTTACAAGGGAAAGCAAGGCATATATGATAGGTGAATTAAAGAAAATGAAGGAAGGGGATGAACAAAAAGGGAAGCAGACAACATTAGAGGATGCTTTAGCACAGTTAGATGAGAAAAGAAACAATTTATTACAGGAAGCTCCCATTAACGAACATTCGAATATAAAATTGAAATTTGCTAAAGAACAGGAGGCAATGGAAAAGCTATTTCCTGATTTGACACAAACAATGAATAGACATGTATCTTTCGCTTTTCAGTTCGTCTTTCATCTTGGCTCTATCGCCTTGTTTATCGGAGTGATCTTTGCCTATCTTAACGGAATAAATTCTCGGGAAATGGTACAATATCTTCGAAAAAGAGACACTCAAATCAATTTGAATTAGTTGAAAAAAGCAGTCTTATAAAAGTATTAGTGCATGCATTCAGTTGCTTTCTCCTTTCTTTTTTCGATATAATGTGGTCGACTATAAGGGACGAAAGAGGGAGCAGGCTTGAGTAAGAAGAAAACAAGAGAACGAATGTTAACAGCTGCTTTAGAGCTTTTTAGTGAGAAGGGATATGCTGGTACTTCGACACGTGAAATTGCCGAACGTGCTGGGGTAAATCATATTACGCTTTTTCGCCATTTTGGCAGTAAAGAGAATTTATTCCAGGAAAGTGTAATATCTCATAAAACATATCGAGATTACTTTCCTAAAATTGAACAACAGTTGACAGGAGATATTGAACATGATCTTAGCATATTAGCAAAAACGTTTTTTGAGGTAAACTTGCCGATGAAAGAAGTTATTTGGGTGCACATGCGTGAAATCTATCAAAATGAGGAGTTCGAGAAGCTGTTTTTCGAGTATCCGAATAAATTGTTTCACCATCTTGTCGACTATTTAAATGACCTTTATGAACAAGGAAAAATTCCAAAAACGAATTTTAAAGCTAAGGCTAATGTGTTTTATTCGACGCTGTCTTCGATTCTCATTTTTCAATTAACGCTTCCTCATATGAATCAACATATTAATCCAGATTTGGATGAATTGATCTCGGAAATTGCGCATCTCTTTGCGATGGGACTGCTCTATCCTAGAGAACATGAGGACAGGTAAAACGATTTACCAAAAATAAAAAGGTTTCCTCATTAATATGATTGGTTTATACTTTTATACTATATATGGAATGTCAGAGACGGTATCTTCATGATTGCCGTTTCTTTTTCTCTAAAGTGTTGCCAATGCTTAGTCTGTTAAATTTATGGTAAAATGGAAGGTGTGGACTTGTATTAGAATGCACCATATTTGGGGCCATTTGGAACAACTGAATTGCCGTCATTTAAGAATCACTTAGTATTTACCCTGTTAAGGGGAGCTAAGAGTTATCTTACTTAAACAGGAAGTGAACGATTAAAACGAAAGAATAGCAAATGGACAAGTAGGTATTGGCTTACGTTTAACTACAATTAAACCGAACAGTCGGTTTATAGGAAAAGTCACCCTTGAAAGGAAGAACGCCATGCGCATATTTAACGCTATACTAGTTCATCGCATTTTTCGAGCTTTATGGGTCGCCTTCATCATTGCAGCAATCATCGCGCTGTTTTATTATGGATTTCCGATTATATATCCGTTTCTTATAGCTTGGCTGCTCGCATATATTATGAATCCATTCGTCCGATTTCTTGAGAAGAAAGGTCGATTTCCACGTGGATTAGCAGTTTTGACAGCCCTGCTTTTCATCGTTGTTATTATCTCACTGATCATTTTTGTCTTTACGACAAAGATCATTTCCGAATCTTCTCATATTATAGAACTACTGCAAGAAAAAATGGCGGTATGGATGAATTGGCTAAACGATTATTTTCTCTCTGATTCTTTTCAACAATTGTTTTTGGAGATCAGTACGGTGCTTGATTCGTTAGATGTTCAATCTTCCTTATCCCAAATTACTAGTACTATCGGGAGTGCAGGGACAACTATTGTCGCCTATTTGTTCACATTTTTAAAGTCTATTTTCCTGTTTTTCCCTAAGTTTGCGTTTAATAGCATTATCATTATGGTTGCTACATTTCTTATTAGCAAACAATGGAACTCAATTGCGGCCAAACTAAAGTCTGTGATACCAAATCGGATTCGCAGTTCAATCTGTGCAGTTGCCCGTGATTTGCAGCATGCTGTCTTTGGCTATTTAAAAGGGCACCTCATTTTATCAAGTATTACTGCGTTTGTATTTTTTATTGGCTTGCTTATTATTGGTGCTCCTTATGCCTTTACGATTGCGATTATTGGGGGAATAGTTGATCTTATTCCGGTTGTTGGCATACCAGCGATTATCGTTCCTTGGGCAGCATATGCTTTTTTCGAAGGGAACAACTTTTTAGGCACTGGATTATTGATACTATGGCCGATTATCCTTGTCACTCGACATGCATTAGAACCGAAGGTATACAGCTCTAGCATCGGATTGAATCCGCTGATGCTCCTTATCTTTTTGTTTGCAGGTTTAAAGTTATTCGGAGTTGTCGGAATCTTTATCGGCATTCTGGCGCTTGTTGCCCTGACAACACTTCAGAAAGCGGGTGTCTTCCGTGATGTATGGAGCTATATTATGACAGGAAAAGTTGCCTCAAACTGAAAGAGATGAGTGGGGATGGGTAGGATAGCCGAAAGATTTAGCGTAAATTTAGATTATTTCACTTTGATGCGGTTTTAGTACCTTGGGAATGATACAGGCATGCGAATCTCTTCCGCCTGTATCATTCCGCTTCACTTAATATTTATCAACGGTTGCGCCTAAAGAGGAAGCGCGAACAAACGGCTGGTCTTTATATTGCAGCAGCTCACTAGGCTCGCCGCTTATGATAACCCCGATTATTTCGAGATTTTCAGTTTTTAAATTTCCTTTTTTGTCGTTTGTTATATTTAATAAAGAAGAAACAGCTGGATTGTCAGGCTGCAACTTTTTCCATGATTGTAAAGTCCGAATAATTGTATCGGAAAGTTCGATTGGATAAGGAATACCGTATCCTGTTGTGGTTGATATTTCTCTTAGCATACTATTTGTCTCGTTCTCTGCTTTTATCCTATCTTTGCTAAAGCTATTTAACCACAGCCAGTTAAGATGCTTTTTTTGAAAGAAGTTCTCTACTTCCTTTAATGTATATGCTTGATCGAAAGAAATTGCCATTTCAATATATTGATCTTTTCTCATTTTGGAAAGTAAATTCATATTATTTGGCAAATTTTCATACATAATGTCTGGATGAAAAAAACCAGCTACACGTTTACCTGTTGCTTCGTGAATCATATCCCATTGCTTTGTATCCTCATTATAAGTGCCAAAGTTCCCTCCAGAGGGATCCTTGGCTCTTGGGTCTCGGAAAGGATATATATATGTTTCGATCTTATCCCATGGAATGATTCGTCCTCCCACCTTTTTAGTGACCAATGTTCTTGCAGTTGCTTTAAAAGCATCATAAGTATAATTGGCACCCGTCACTTGCACATTTGGCTCTCTTATTACTGTGAGAAACAATTCCTCTTCATACCATTTGTTGATTCGATATTGAATAAGCCAGTCGCTTGTTAGTTTGAACCCGAAGCCAACAACAACTGTGACAATGACGGAAATAAGAATATGACGAAACAACACTTTTCGTTTTGTTTTTTTTACAGTCTTATTAAAAACAGCTAAATCTAATTCTTCCTTAAATTTTTCCCGCTCATTTTTTTCGTTCATTTGTCATCCTCCTGTATTGGTCTAGAAATTGTTTTCTCGCCCGATGCAAGGTCATTTTTACAGAGGGGATACTTATATTTAACATATCCGCGATTTCCGTATATTTTAACTCCAAATCATATTTTAAAAGCAATATTTCCCGATATGGCTCTCGAAGCTGATGCAAGATTAGCTGAACATGCTCCTGAAACTCTTTTTCTAAGAGAATATCTTCTGGGAGATCGTCTATTGCTTCTTCGTCATACACGATTTTTTTAAGGATATGATTTGTACGCTTCTGTCTGCGAAGAATATCGTAAAACTGATTTATCGCTACTCTATACAGCCAGCTTTTTACTTTTGCAGCTTCAATCGCTTCAAGATTCATTAAGTATTTATAAGCGGTGTCCTGTACAATGTCTTCTGCATCTTGCGGATTAGCTCCCTTTTTTATTAAGTATCTATATACGTGTGAAAGCTGCTCATAAAGTGCGGCCTTAAATGCAGAATCATACATCTTTTCCCTCCTTCATCTCTATAACGAATGAAGCAACAAAAAGGTTAACCGAAAAAATGATTTTACTACTTTTTTATGCTGATTCGGAACAAATGTTCTTTTTATGATATAATCAAAAATAAGTAAATGGATCATTCGTGGAAAGGGAGAAGTTATGATGCAATTGTCTGAAGTACAGAAATGGATATATGAATTTTACAGCAAGAGAGGCTGGACGGAATATGGTCCATTTATTAGAGTAGGGTTTTTAATGGAAGAAGTAGGGGAAGTAGCGCAAGCAGTTCGTACGTATGAGATCGGCAGAGACCGCCCTGATGAAACGGAAAAATCTCTTCAGGAGTCTCGTCAAGCGATAGTAGAGGAATTAGGGGATGTAATTGGCAATGTGACATTACTAGCCAACATCTACGATATTAGCCTTGAAGAAATAATGGAAGCACACCAGAATAAACTAACAGAAAGATTCCAGCAGGAAAAGAAAGATTAAAGATTCTTACAACAGGTGGAGAGTGTTCCACCTGTTATAAGAGCGTTGTTTTTACTGAAAGAAAGCAGCTGCATCTTTGGCTACTTGCTCTGGAACCTTTAAGGAGAGCGGTTCTTGATGCAAATAATTAAAGACGTTCATATCGCTTGTTTCTAATAATCCAGATGTAAAGCGAGGAATGAGTCGGACATGCACCCAGTCAGCAGGTGTTGCTTTAATAGGAATAAAGACTGCTAGATTAAAGCTTGCTAATCCAATCTGTTGAAAATAGCCGAATAAGTGTGTCATGCTTTTGGCAAGAACATACCAGCTTTTTTCTGTTAATGCCGAAAGCGAAGGTGCGTCATCAAAGATGCCAATAAAGTCACAATGGCTTTTAGGGGCAAACGCGTGAACCCAAGCAATTGAACCTTCGCTACCGATCCACCTTTCATTCCGTTGTTGTTCCTCTGCTTTTAACGCAAGATAGTAGTTTTTCCTATGTTGTTCATAAAAGCTTTTACCATGTGCAAGCGTTGTCGCTTGATAGTTAGTCGGATGTTCAGATGCTAAAACATGTATATGTGGATGTAAAATACTCCCGCCAGATGCTGGCAAGTAGTTCCAGTTTATCGATGCATATGCTGTTTTTGGATCTGATTGTACTACTTTTTGTACATAATCATGGGCAGCAACAAATGCATTTTCGATCAATGAGGGCTTAAAATCTTCAAGAGGAACATAGTGCTGATCCGTCATTCTAACGACTGCATTATGTTTGCTATACGGAAATAAATTAGGAAAAACAACTGCTTCCCCTTTTTTCATTCTTCCGCCAGCGATCAGTTCATCCGGAAAAGTTGGGGTAAGGTTCATCACATTTTCTGAACAAAAAGGACAATTTTTCCCACTCGTTTTCTTTGCAACATCACTATAGTCGGGTGTAGTAAAAGGTGCGCCTGGATCAAAAATAATTCGCGATGATTCCCCAGTCAGCGGGTCAAAACGTACTTCTGTCTGGCGGTCAATCAACTCGCCGTCTTGCATTGGATCATGAAACGTAAAAAACTCTGATTTTTTTTGAAAAGATATGGCCATGTGCTCCATCCTCCTTCAAGGTTTTATTTGTTAAAACAAGGTAAAGCTCTTGCACGTTGTAGTGCAAACGTATATGAAAAAAGCCGGATCATTGATGCTAACTCTATTCTAGCGATTAAAACGAAAAAAGTCAGTCTCTTTCATGCTAAATCTTTCCTTTTCTTTTTATCGTTCAACGTCGCTTTAATAACATAAAAAGAACACTTGTTCCTATTAGGTTTCTTTGCTATACTATTTATGAAGATGAATTCTCCATCATAGACCGTCCCCTATTTTTCTCATCTCAATACTTCAATAAGGATGTGCTACAATGTTGTCAACGATGGTTCTTCGAGAAAAGCCACGACGCTACACAGATCACGATCGCTTATTTAAAGAGTTAATTCGCACATTTTTTTCAGAGTTTTTAGAAGCTTTTTTCCCGCATATTCACGCACATATCGATTTTTCCTACATGAAGCTGCTTTCTGAGGAAGTCTTTACCGATGTAACTGCTGGTGAAAGAAGGCGGGTGGACATCCTCATAGAAACAAAACTGCGTGGAAAAAATACGATCATCATTATTCACGTCGAACCCCAATCCTATTCTCAAACCAAATTCAACGAAAGGATGTTTATCTACTTCAGCAGATTATATGAAACACATCGAAAACCGATACTGCCGATTGCTGTCTTTAGCCATGATGAGAAACGAGACGAACCAACCGATTTTTCCATTGCTTTCCCGTTTCAAAAGGTGCTTGCTTTCCAATTTTTAAAGCTGCAGCTGCGAAACATGAATTGGCGAAACTTTGTTTACGCTAAAAATCCAGTTGCTGCTGCGTTGCTAAGTAAAATGAATGTCACTACAAAAGAACGAGTCCAAGTAAAACTGGAATTTTTGCGCATGCTTGTTCGTATGGAATTGAATCCAGCAAAAATGACACTAATAAATGGCTTTTTTGAAACTTATTTAAAACTCGATCAAAAGGAGGAAAATAAACTGATGGAAGAGATCAAACAACTTGAACCGGAGGAAGCAAGAGGAATCCTAAGCCTACCAAATTCATGGATTGAAAGAGGAATTGAAAGAGGAATTCAACAAGGTATAGAAAAAGGTATAGAACAAGGTATAGAACAAGGTATAGAACAAGGTATAGAACAGGGCGTAGAACGAGGGATTAGACAAGGAAAGGAACAGGAAAGCAGATAGTAACTGTATCTAAAACCTTTGCAAGCTCTCAATTATGTTCAGTTTGTGGCTACCAAAACAAAGACGTTAAGAATCTCAATCTTCGCGAATGGAATTGCCCTTCTTGTGATACACATCATGATAGAGATATTAACGCAGGACAAAATCTTAAAAACGAAGCCATAAGACTTCTAACCGTAGGAACTACGGGGGTAGCCTACTAAATAACTGGTGGGTACACTGGTGTTCGTAGGAATCCCCCACTTCAAGCAACTCGTAAGAGTGCTAAGTGGCGGGTAGTTCAAGATGGTGATGGAAGTTTAATTGTATGATGAAAATGGAAATAAAAAAGTTTTTTGTCGACACTGAATTAATAGAGCAAAGAGCTATTTCTCTTCCAGAAGATGAAATATTTAATTCTAAGTTAAAAAAGCGACTCCATTAACATGGAATCGCTTTTTAGATTTACTTAACAATACAAGATTGTAGAATCATTTTCCAGATAACCTACTTGGCTTATTTTTATTAAAAGGTTTCTTTTTATCAATCATGAGGGTTGTTGATAATTAGATCTTTCTGTACTATCTAACATTATTTCAAAAGCTTCATCAGGATTACTTGTATCATATTTTTGCAGCCACTCTTGAAAATCACCCTCATAAACAATCGATCCTTGATGAAGCATGATAAGATGACATTCCAAATTCATTAAATCTTGAAGTTGATGTGTGGACATGATGCATGTTTTCCCGTTTCGGATTAAGGCGCTGATTTTTGTAAAAATCTTTCGTCGTGATGAAGGATCTACTCCACTTGTTGGTTCATCAAAAATATATATACTTCTATTAATAATTTGACTAAGCAAAGTAATAAATAGCCATTTCCTCTCTCCTAGCGACATCTTCCCCAATTTTAAATCCCATAAATGAATAAATAGCTCTTTTTCTCGATCTGTCAATGGTTCTAGAAAGTACTGAACATCTTTATTGGCTGGCCGATTATCTAAACGTAAGATGAACTTTGCAAAGTCCTTCCCTTTTATAACTGGTGAAAAATAAATTGTTTGTGTTAAATATAGTATTTCGTTTATATTTGGAAGGTTGATGTCTCCGCTTTGTGGCGTTAATACCCTCGTTATACAATCAAATAGGGTTGTTTTTCCAGAGCCATTGACACCTACGATGGCGTTGATCTTTTCCTTTTTTAATGTAAATGAAACATCGTCTAAAACATATTTTGTTCCTTTCGGATATTTAAATGTTAAATTTCTTATATCCATATGTTATTCCTTTCTTTTTTTATCCCACATCTAACTGGCAGTAAATGTCCGATTGGTTCGGGCCAACAGGACAAGGAAAGCTTCGGCAGCAATACATCGCACGAAGAAAAGCGGTTTCCTTTTCGAGGACGTTGCGATCTTAGCCTTTGTTCTACTTCTTATCAGTGGAGGATGAGAGAAAATCCCCACTAATGGAAGTTTATTTTATCTTTGTATGACAGAAAGCAAGTTTAACTTTCTTAAAGAGACAATTCCGATAGCTAAATAGAACAAGGAGACGAAGAAGATTCCTATATGAAATCCGTTATATTGTAAAATATGAAGTCCATTTGCGAATGTCATCGTCATTTCGTATATTAATTTGTATGGATTGAATAGTTTAAGTAAATAAAACTCACTCGAATGAAAGCTTACTGCAACTAAAAAAATTGGATAGATAAAGATATTTACGATTGTCGTTAAATTATTATACTGGACAGGCAAGTTAGCTAAAGACAGCGTAGCCAAACCAAAGGGTAATGCTAATAACATGCCTATCAATGGAACGATAACAAGTTTCAGGGAAAATACATTGTATATAGACGAAATAATAAAAGTGAAAAGCAATAGACTTACAGAACAAAACACAATTTGCGTTAATAGCATTCCAAAAATAAAAATGTACTTATTCCCTGCAATTAACGTATACGTTTTCAACAAACCGTATTCACGTAGTCTTGCAGCTTGAAGTCCAACTCCGTTTAAAAATGTACTAATAATAATAAATACCCAAAACCAGCCAAAATACTTGATAAGTTCGTTTGGATCAGTTAATGAATCCAACATGCTTTTCTGTACTAATAGTGCGATAAAGACAGGGAAAATAATCGACCAAACAAACGCTATTTTTTCTGCAAATATCATTTTTATGTTTAATAGGAAAAATCCTAAAACTTTATGCACTTATTTCATCCCTTCTATACGATTAGTCAACTATCAAGCCTTTAATGAGAGAAGTAGAAGGTTCATAAGAAAAAATATCATGAATGACGTCTTCTATATCATTCTTAGTCTGTTTTTCAATTTGTTGATAGATGTCATCAATATGTTGGAAGTTCATAAAAGATTGTTCATTTATGTCTAAGATCTCATTTTTTCCAAAATCAATCATTCTAGTTCCAATATTCTCAAGCCCAAATACAATGTTTCCTTTCATGATTGCTTTTCCTCTTCTTAATTCCTCGTTAGTAATACCGCGTTTATTTAAATGATGAAAAATATTGGTTATAGCTCTAACTCCAACTTCTTTATTTCTAACTTCTTGGTTTCCTGTTAATACCCCTGTACCGAATTGTGAATCATTGTTTACGGGTGTAAGATTAAAAGGTTCATGTGTTTTTGAGTACTCATCTGTCGGCCCATTTATACTCATTTTTTATCACCTCCTTTAAGAATGACTATTTTTACATTTGATTGCGTTATTCTGTTCTCCGTTACTTATCCAATAATTTCATATAATTGGAATTAAGTGATTAAACGGAAAGATATAACACTCATATTGTACTATCAGAATTCTCACTACACAATATAATTTGTTAATATGGATCATTTGTATCATTTTATAGCTTTTAATTATAAATTTTTCTGTTTTATGCAAAACAAATATCCATAAAAATAGGCATTTTTTATATGAGGGATAAAATAAATTAGGTAGTTTATACTGTGTGTAGAGAGTGATTTTCAAAGGCCAAATAAAAAGCCCGCCTGTCATTTGACAAAGCGGGCCTATTGATCGTAAATGACAGAGGTGATTAACTCAATAGTTGTGAAAGCTTTGTTAAGTCAACATTGCCTCCTGAGGCGATAGCTGCTACTTTTTTTCCTTTGAACGGAATTTTATGAAACATTGCCGCAGCAATTGTTGTTGCGCTTGAGGGCTCAATGACCTGTTTCATTCTTTCGAGGACGAAGTGAAGCGCTTGTTTGATTTCTGTTTCTGAAACTAGGACAAGGTCATCGAGGTATTTTTGTAAAATCGGGAAAGTTAGGTCGCCAGGCTGTGATGTCCGCAATCCATCGGCAATCGTTGCTGTCCCACTAATGGATGTAATCTGACCCTTTTGTAGAGATAAGTAGGTATCATTGGCTAGCGCTGGTTCGACACCAATCACTTGAATGCTTGGCTTCGTCTCTTTTATAGCAGTCAAAATGCCAGCACATAGTCCACCACCGCCAACTGGAATGATAACGGCATCGACATCGCTTACTTGTTCAAGAATTTCTAGGCCGATCGTTCCTTGTCCAGCAATGATTTGAGGATCATCATATGGCGGAATAAAGACACCGTCAAGTTGAGCAGCGATTTCGATCGCTTTCGGAATCCGTTCAGCAGAAGTTGTCCCACATGTGACGATGTTTCCATTATATGCTTGGATGGCATTCCGTTTGCATGTGCTTACATCTTCAGGGACTATAATCGTTGCATCGACGCCTAGTTGCTGGGCGATATAGGCGACAGCTTGGCCATGGTTGCCTGAAGAAGCAGCGGTTATATGCTTGGCACCTTGTTGGACTGCATGTTTGACTTTATTCGTAGCTCCACGGATTTTAAAGGATCCCGTCTTCTGTAGATGTTCTAATTTTAAAAATAGTTGATTGCCACAAACTTTCGATAGCTGTGTAGATGTGAGAATTGGTGTTAAATGAATCGTATTTCTGATTTTCTCTTTAGCATGTAAAATATCCTGTAAATGAACCAACATATTCACTTCCTTCATAGTGCTATTCATATTTGCCTTTATTATAGCATTGATGAAGTTTGCAATAGAGAATCGATTTTAGCATAAAAAAGGGTATTTCATTCGTGATTGGTATTTCGTTTCTTTTCTGTACGAAAAGAAGATGATGAAAGTGGGAGTAACTCCTATACATATGATAGATAAAGTGAAACTTCCATGAGTGGGGGTTTGCTCTCATCCCACTGATAAGAGGTAGAACAAAGGCTAAGATCGCAACGTCCTCAAAAAGGAAACCGCTTTTCTTCGTGCGATGTTGATTCAAGTCGGCCCGAACCAATCGGACATTTTCTGGCAGTTATCCTCCACCGATTCCTCTTACTCTTGAGGTGGAGGTCTTACTGGGATAAATAGGACATTCAATATGGAGATTTTTTGAAACAACCCCTTCACTTCAAAGATGGCTGCATAGTGAATCTGTTATCGACCATTAAGCAATGAAAGTTGATGTGTCGGTACTTTACGAAAAAATCTTGTTGTCCATTGTTTTCATCATCTAAATTGACATAATTATCAGTATCGTATACAATAATCACGTTGGATTTTTGTACTTTTTGCTTAAAACTACCAATTACTCTACTATCTATTAAATTTGAGAAGATACAATTATATGATCGTTCGTGCGTGCAATGAGATGCTAGTTCAATAGTCTTTTTTAACTGGGCTTCCGTAAAGAATTCTCCCACTTCTAACTCATCATGATAGGGATGTGAATGCAAGTAAGAAGTTACTGAAACTAGCCATGTAGTTGGTATTCTTTAGGGGTAGGGCCTGCCCTTATAGCTTGGTAAATAAAAGTAGCTAACAAAAGTATCTAGTTCCCAAGAAGCTTCCACTTCAATTAGAACGTAAGGTCGATAAGTGGTGAGTAGTTCACTGAAAGGAGTGATATGGCAATTGACTCGCCGTCCGCTTCGAAATGATGCTAGACAAATTATTTTAGATCGGATATTGAATGGGGAGATACCCGCTGGGAGTCGGATTATTGAATCTGTTCTTGCCGCAGAACTAGGTATAAGTAGAACACCTATGCGAGAGGCGCTCCTTGAATTAAAACATTATGGTTTTTTAAGGTCTGATTTGGCGCGAGGCTTTATGGTGCTGCCGCTTACTGTTCGCGAAGTAGAAGAGCTTTACCCAATTATTTGGCATTTAGAGAAGTTAGCAATGCAAATAACTGGTTTGGAGAAGCTGCAGCAGCAGACATCTACATTAAGAGAGTTGAACTTGATGCTGAAGGAAGTGAAAGACGATCCAAATCGTGCATTGGAATTGGATTCTAAATGGCATCAACACTTGACAGCGTCTTGTACAAATAAGAAATTATTGAAAATGATACGTGAAATGACCCATTTAATTCGCCGTTACGAGTATGCTTACATGTGGAATAAAGACCTTGTCCTGCGATCTTTCCAAGAACATGCAAACATCACTGACACAATCGCAAGCGGTGATCTAGATAAAGCATTGGAATTGATAGAACAGCATTGGTCTATAGGCATGGCATCTTTAAAACAGAGAATGCAGCAAAACATCCGTCAATAGAAACTGCCGTGGTCATCACGTTTTTTGGAGGAGTTTATGGAGTTTACAACTATTTTATCTTCAGTTGCGGTTATGGGCATTATGATTGGTATTGGCATGTTATTAAGAAAAAGGCTTGATTTTAATGCTGATTCACAAGCAATGCTTATTTCCATCATTGTCAATGTCGCGATGCCTTGTATTATCATTGCTAGTATTTTTCAATTTCCAATGGATTCTCATGTATTTCACCTTGTTTTTTTAACTTTTATGTTTTCTGTTTTAATTAATATAGCAGGAATAGGGATAGGATGGCTCGTTGCGAGATTGATGAAATATCCAAATCAAAAAGCAAAAGAAATGGCCATTGTATCTGGACTTGGAAATACGGGTTTTATTGGTATACCGCTTTGTGCCATTTTATTTGGGCCAAAAGGAGCGTTATTGGCAGCAGTATTTGATGCTGGTTTAGACTTCACACTTTGGTCTGTTGGCGTCCTCTTATTACAAAAAGAAGCTGCTTTTTCGTTTCGTTCATTGAAAGCAATGATCAATATTCCGATGATTGCGATCATAGTCGGACTAACACTCGGCTATTTTCAGTTTCAACCGCCAACATTTATTGTGTCGCTGACAGCTAATTTAGCTAGTATAGCTAGTCCGTTGGCAATGATGTATATTGGACTTTTAGTGCCAACTCTATGGGGAAAAGTAGGTTCGATTTCAAAGCTTCAGCTTGGTATACCCATTATACTTAAATTGTTGCTATTTCCTACTGTGACAATCTTGATATTAAGTTTAATCAGTTTGGATATGGGAATAACCCAAGTTGCACTTGTTCAATCGACCATGCCTACGATTACAATCGCATCCATTGTGTTTACGAAATATCGTGCCGATGGAGATATGGCCGCTGCGGCAACTATTTTTTCTACATTGCTTGCTTTGTGTACAATCCCTGTAATGGTGTATGTTGGTGGGCTCTTCATCTAGCAATGGGGACTATCCTAAAAGTCGTTTATATAACTTTTGGGACAGTCCCATTCGATTTTTGACTAGAAACTCGATCGGTGATGAACAAAAGGAAGCAGGCGAGTTATCAATCAAATTTATTGCTGATAAGCCGAACCAAAGGAATTGTCAGTCGAATTCACAGGTTTATAAGCCAAAACGAGCAAGTTATCAGCCCAATCAAACTGTTTATCATCTGAGGCAATCAATGTTGAAAAACGCTTCAGTTATTCGTTCAGTACAGCCATCCTTAAAAGGAGTTGTGCATTTTATCACAATCTGCTGAAAGGCCAGCTACGGATGCGAATAACAAATAAAGGTTTAGGGACATTAAGACGACCTTTCTTTCCATAAATCCTTTCGTGATTTTTAACGGACGGCTAAAATTTCAATATCATGATGTTTGTTTGTTGTCACATTTGCTTCGAGAACTTTTTCTGCAAACGATACTGGTACGTATACCTTTTTTTCAAATATTTCTGGTGCAGCCTCCAATTGAAAAGGTGTGATGCGTCCATAAAAATAACGATTCTCCCCTACCTTAACAGATGTCCAACGGTTGTTTTTTTGCAATTCATAGGTTTGCTCTTCCTGATTAGACTTTAATTCATAGCCTAAATGTACGGCTAAATCTTGGAGTGCAACCATTGGTATGCTTTTTAGGCCTTCTTTTTTTACATATCCAGCAATAGGGGTTCCATTGACTTCTACCTTTAAAGGCTCCTTCTGATCGAGTTCTACTATTAAATCAGCATATTTTTGTTGTATTAATGGTTTTACTTCGGATATAGGCAACTGTATTACTGGAGTTCCCATAACCCCAGGTGCAATTTCATATTTGTCAAAAATAATGCCGAGTTGTCCATTTTCAATATAAAACGGTTGCTCCTCCCTAAAGGATTGGAAACCAAATTCTCCTGTAAAGAATTCTTCTTGGCTTTTCTCGATTTCATGCAAGATGAGGTTATTTAGACCTTTGTTATCTTTGACAAGCTCATTCAGATGGATTTGTTTCCCTTGTTTTCCGTCTACTATATTGACAGATGCAACTGTTGTGTTGTCGTTTGCGCCACCGCTATAAATGTTTGTCGTCATGACAATAGAAAGAAATGGACCTGCGTATTTTGCATCTGACTGAACGATGAGCTCATACTTATGGAATTTATAACCCGCTTTTTTAGCTTCCTTTGCTTCGTTTTGCGCTTCTTTTTGCAGTTCTTCTATTAGAATATTTATTTTTTTATCAATCTCTTGATTGATTTTCTTTTCAAATTTTTTATCCGTTAAACCTTTTACAACTGGCTGTGAAATATGGATATTCATATAATCTGTTTCTTTGATACGTTTTTTAAATGCAACAAAAGCGGAATTTACGTCCGTGCTTTCTAATGCTGCCATGCTATATGCAGTTTCTTTCGCTGCAGCTTCTATAAAGGCAGGTGTCAAACCTCCCAGCAAGACCGTACTTGAAAGGCCGATCGTCATGACTTTTTTAAACATATGAACCACTCCTTGAGATAGTATCTACCAAGTATATTACGCTAAGCATAGAGGGATTTGGTTAAACAAAAGTTACAATTGCTGAAATAGGGTCTATTTACACATCTCATTTTTTGTTGATTGAATAAGAGGAAAGTAGCAATTCAAGTGCCAGTTAATAGAGAAAGACAATTATTGAACATAATAAATACATTTGGTTGATATTCCATCATTTCTCTCTTATACTAACAACATATTTTCCGAATTATCTGTTTCTAATTCCTATTCCAAGAGTTGGGAGAATCTGGTGGAAGATCACCGAAAGCAAATCATTGTTTCGCCTAGAGGATTTTTTAGCAATAAATGATTTTGCATCATAGGCAAAGCAACCAAAAGAATACGATAGAGAGCATGAAAGAAGAAAGGAAACGTAAAACATGTCTATATCATTTTTAAAGCAGAAGATTCAACCTGAAACTTGTCATATATGGTATGCAGATGTTACTGATGAACATGATTTATTTAGGCATTTGATTAGTTCAGAAGAAAATGAACGTTATGTTTCTTTTAGGCGTTCAAAGGATCGAGATCGTGCCCTTGTTTCTTACAGCCTTGTTCGATTAGTGCTTGCTCATTATACAGACCTGCAGCCATATGAATTGAATATAATTCGCACTTGTCCTCAATGTGGAAAGTCTCACGGAAAACCAAGGTTGGTGATGCATCCTGACGATCACCTTCAGTTTAATGTATCCCATTCTGGAAACATCGTAATAATGGCCGTTACAGTTGAAAATCCCGTTGGTATTGATGTTGAACAGATAGACCCGCGTTTATCAGCTGAAGAATTAATAAAAAAAGTACTTTCTCCTAGTGAACGGCAAGTTTTGTTCCAGCTTCCGAAAGAGGAGAGAGTTCAGCACTTTTATACATATTGGACACGAAAGGAAGCCATTCTAAAAGCAACAGGACAAGGATTAACCATCCCTCTTGAACATGTAACCGTTTCATGCCCGACTGAACGTGCCGAACTGCTAATGTGGGCAAATGAACAAGAACGAGTAGACAGATTCACCATGCACGATCTTCATTTATGGGAAGATTATAAAGCTTGCTTGGCAGTAATCGGAACTTGCAAGAAAGTTGAAGTTAAAAATGGTTCGGCCTTACTTGCAGATTGGCGGCACAGTGATAAGACACTTCGGCAATCAGGGTATTTATCGTAACTTGAGGGGAATGGTCCATGATCATGTTGTTTTATTTTGGATATGAAGCCCAAGTGTGTGAATCGGGCCTTTTGTTAACAATGTTTGCAGTTTTTTAGCCATTTGTTCTGGAGTCTGTATCGTGCCATTTTTTACCCACCATTCGATTAAGCCGATAACAGCAGAAGAGATAAAGATAAGAAGAATCTCCCTATCCAACTCGTCTATTCGTTCTGTAATGTGAAGATCTTTAAATTCTTTATTAAACTTTTGTAAGAAATGCTGTTGTAGTTTCGTACGGAAGGCAGGAATATCATCTCTTAGAAACATGGATTGAAAAAAAGAATCGTGTTCCTTTAAATGTACAAAAGCTTTTTGTGCATAGTGAAGCAATGTTTGATCATCAACTATATCGTTGTGAATATATGCTTTTGGTTGGATAATATCCGAGAATTTCTTCAGCTCTGTGTCAATTAAATGGTCAAGCAATTGATATTTATCCTCATAGTGCAAGTAAAAAGTACCCCTTCCAATCATCGCATGATTCGCAATGTCTTTAATTGTAATCGTACTAAAGCTTTTTTGTCTTAATAAGTCAAGAAAGCTTTTTTTAATGGCCTGACGTGTTTTTATTACCCGCAAGTCAGTGATAGATTCGTTTTCCATGTCGAATATTCATCCTTTCTCCGTTGTGTAGACAGTTTTATAAGACAGTTTAACGTTGTTTGTCTATTAATAGCCACTGTTCCTATCATTGCGTATTGTCTAGGCAGCAAAGCTATTTTACCATAAATAATAGACACACTGTTCAATAATGAAGTCTGATATTTACACACTTTTTGTTTTTCATGGATTGGTTAAAAATTGAATGAAAGGAGTGGCGAAAATGCTGAAAGGTGAACATATTTCCAAGGCATATAAAGAACAGCTCGTTTTAAATGACCTCTCCATTTCTCTTGCTTCGGGAGAGATATATGGCTTGATCGGCCCTTCCGGTTCTGGAAAAACAACCTTAATAAAGGTGCTATTGGGGTTGGAGAAATTAACGAAAGGAGAGGTGGCATTGTTCGGGCGGAAGCCGTCTATTTCCGCTTTTCATCACCTTGGCTATATGGCACAGTCAGATGCGCTTTATGAAGAATTAACATGCAAGGAGAATTTAGATTTTTTTGCCACTATACAAGGGCTGCGTGGTCGACAAAGGAAAGAGCGAATGATGGCTGTTGCTAAAATGGTTCATTTAGAAAATGATTTGCAAAAGAGAGTGCTTCATTTCTCAGGCGGCATGAAAAGGCGTTTGTCTTTAGCTTGTGCATTATTGCATCAGCCAAAGCTCTATATACTAGATGAACCGACTGTTGGTTTAGACCCTATTATTCGGCAATCGCTTTGGTCGCTGTTTCACCAATTAAAAACGGAAGGTGCTACGATCATTGTTACAACCCATGTAATGGATGAGGTGTATCGTTGTGATCGGGTTGGTTTGTTACAATCAGGCAAGCTTTTGGCAGAGGGATCACCTGACGATTTACTACAAACCTATCAAGTAGATAATATCGAAGCGATTTTTATGCGAGAGGAGGAAGGGGTGCAATGTTAAGTATTGCAGCGCTAATTAAACGAATTAGCCGTCAATTTATTCGCGATCGGCGAACGCTCGCACTATTAATTGTGGCGCCGCTTTTCATTTTTACCTTGCTTTGGGTTGTGTTTACGACAGAAGCATATGAACCGAAAATCGCTGTCATCAACGAGGACACCTCTTTACAATCACCTTTTGAGAAGTCAGATTATGTCTTGTTGACAGAAGCTGAGGCGAAAAAAATGCTAAACGAGCGGAAAATAGACGCCTATCTTCGATTATTTCCTTCGCCAACTATTTATTTAGAAGGCAGTGAACCAGCTAAAAATCAAGCGGTGTTGATGAAGCTTCAAAAAACGATGCAAACAATGAAAGAGGGAGCAAAGCAAGAATTGGATATTCATTATCTTCATGGAAGTAAAGATTTAACTTCATTTGATGCATTTGGACCAGTGTTGCTTGGCTTTTTTACATTCTTCTTCGTCTTTTTAATTAGTGGTGTTTCTTTTTTGCGGGAAAGGACGACTGGAACGCTAGATCGTTTAATGGCTTCCCCGATTAAAAACAGTGAAATTATCTTCGGCTACCTTATTGGATTTGGCATCTTTGCTTCACTTCAGTCCGTTATTTTGACGAGCTATGGTATATATGTGTTAAAGATGTATCATGCTGGGCGGCTTATCGACGTATTAATGATTATTTTGATTCTATCCTTTAGTGCGCTGACACTTGGGATGCTGTTATCAGCGTTTGCTCGCAATGAGCTGCAATTAATGCAGTTTATTCCAGTTGTCATTATTCCTCAGGTTTTCTTCTCAGGTATTTTTCAATTTGAAACCTTGCCAGAATGGGCGCAGTGGCTTGGAAAGGCGACACCTTTATATTATGCTGCTGATGCACTCAAGGGCATTATGCTAAGGGGAGAAGGTTTCGCAAGCTGGTGGGGGAGTGGACTTGTGTTGATCGGATTCTCTTTCTTGTTTATATGGATGAACTTAGGAGCTTTACGGGCTTATCGGAAATAAATGTGACTGTTTTATGGTGTAAAATGAAAAAAGTCGGGAGTTATTTTAGCAGCGCTAGACTCCCGATGAGTGTTATCATATATTGATTAAATTGCTGTATAGCCACCATCAACTGGGATCATTGCTCCAGTGATGAATGAAGCTTCATCAGAAGCAACAAAGGCAATAGCATTGGCAACTTCTTCCGCTTTTCCTAAACGCCCTAATAAATACGCAGACTCATATTGTTTTCGTACTTCTTCAGTGCCGCCGTCGCCATCGATTAATTGATCAGCCATTTTTGTTTCTATCAGACCAGGGCATACAGCGTTTACTCGGATTCCATATTCTGATAATTCTACCGCTGAGCTTCGAGTAATCCCGACCATTGCATGTTTAGTCATAATATAGAGGTTGTGTGTTGCAGTTCCAATTAAGCCTGAGATAGAAGCCAAGTTAACGATATTACTTCCTGGCTGCTGCTTTAAGAAAGGAATTGCATGTTTAATACACATCATTGTTCCTTTAATATTTACACGGCTCATTTTATCAAAATCATCTGCTTTTACATCTTCCGCTTTATTATTCATAAAAATACCAGCGTTATTAACGAGTACATCAATTTTTCCATAATGTTCAGCAGCTTCTTTAAACAAACGTGCAATATCTTCTTCTTTCGTTACATCACATTTCATTGCTTTTACATTCATTCCACTTTTTTTTAATTCCTGTTCAGTTTGTATGAGCATCACTTCATCATAGTCAGACAATACGACTTTTGCGCCTTCCTGTCCACATTTAATTGCGGTTGCTTTTCCAATTCCTTGTGCTGCGCCTGTAATAACTACCACTTTTTCTGTTAAACGAGACATACTATCCACTCCTAGCTTCAATTTGTGAATCATGCTTGTTATAACATAAAAAACTATGTGAAATACTTCACATAAATAGTTTACCATATGTTGCCTTTCGACTCACTGTAGTCATTGACAAACCATCGAACATTTTCAAAAAGTAAAAGGTTGGTTTGAGTCTACCGGAGCTAAAGATGCTTTTGAAGCAACATATGAAAAAAGGACGTAAGCGTGCGGCGTTTTCACTTAGGGGGGCAAGCCCCCCACTCGTAAATATTGCTAAGTGCAATCAGTCAACCTCTTTTTTAGCAATAAGATCAAATGTATCATTTTTACAATTTGGACACCCTTGATTTTTTAGCTCTTCAATTGTGGAAATATCACGTTGAAAACCAACGAGAGTTGCCTCGCCGCATTGTTTACAACGATACGTTCGTACTGTTCTCTTCACTTCACCAGTATAAAGTGCGTCTTCAAATGGAGCAGTAAACTCAGGGGTTGTCTGATCTGTTGTTTTTAAAATAATCATTTGACTTCTGTTTCCGATCATTTGTGCCCCGTTATATTCGTTAAAACGCGGCAGCATTTCGTTGATTACGAGCCCCATTCGAACGAATTCTCGCTGCATAGCCAATGTGACGTCAGGTGATTTATGAGCAAATGATAAAAACATCGGCAATCCTTTCATTCTTTTTAAGGCACTAATTCCGCGAGAAACGAAGAGACTCATTCCTTGCAGTGTATAAGGCGGATCTGTGAAAAAACAGTCAAATTGACCAAGCATTTTTTCCGGAAGCGGCTGCCGGAGATCTACTTGGTGGCATTTTATTGGCAAACTTTCTTTTTCTGCAATTTCCCGAATAAAGCTTAAAAAGCGCTCATCAATATCGACTACATCTATAAACGCTTTATCCCCAGTTTCGTTTGGAAACAAACGTTTTAAAAGAAAGCCGAGCGATACACTAACCAAATCATCATCACCGACACATAAGATTTGCTTCCCAATAAGGGAATGCTCTTGCAAGCAAAGAAGCGCCCGTTTTAGACTCGTTTCTGGTGTACATGCCGATTGATCTATTTGGACATTTACTTGTGGACGTAATTGAAATAATGCTTCCAATTGCAACAACGTATCGGAGAATTCTCTCTTTAAGTCGACCGTATTTTCCATACATGTTTGATATAAGGCTTTGTTTAAACCTCTATATTTCCATTCATTTTCGATAAAAGTATTAGCCTCATTGGTGCATCGCACACCGCGATCCTGTTTCAGTACATCTGCCTTGATAAGTTCCTTTTTAATCGCAGTCGCAACCGGCACCGGCAACAATGCTTTACGTGCTAAGTTTTTAGTAGAAATGCCAGGTTTCAAATAACACTCTAATATTAGCTGCTCAATCACTGGAAATCCTTCTTGAAGACGTATGTTTTCACTTGCTTTTTCAATGTTTTTTCTCAATGGATTCACTCTTTCTTTTATATTTATTTCAACATATGGATGACAATAGGTGGAGATTCTATGTTTTCTAACCGATTACTCTATTTCAGAATATAGTAAAAAGGGTGAGATATACAGTACGAAAGTATATGCTGCCCTCACGTCAGCCGGCTTATTTTTTAGGGGGTGGCCTTCCTGTGCGAATTGGAAGCTTTGCAGCATTATCATAGTCAGAGTTGATGTAAAAAGGCAGAAAATGAACAATATCCATCTTCTGCCTAACTTTGAAGTAATGACTATCTAAAATAAAAACCATGCATAAAGAGCACAGTTTTTGCGGTCAATTGTGGAAACCGATATTCTTAATCAAGAATGGCTTCCTATCTCTCTTAAATAGCATAATCTTGTTCATTATAAGAAAACAATCATTAAAAATCAAGCGCTTAAGTTGCTAGGGAAATTAATTTCTAATAAAAGCATTATCTCTTTTGATATAATATATTTTCGGCTATTTTTTTACATAAAAAGATCGTTGGAATTGAGCATCATAAAGAATGGGTATAAGAAATAGTTGGCTTCGTTTTATAGGCTTCTCATGAGATATTGCACTTTTTTTATGTGGTGTGCTAAAAGCTTCTCGTAAAAAAATGAAACCTTTTCGATAAAATTGAAGTCTAAAGTATTGTAAATGCGAGATGTTTATAAAATTATAGGAGGAATAACATTGCGTAGACTGATACATACATCTTTGTTGTTAGTATTCTCCTTCTTTCTGTTTGTTGGGTGTGATCATCAAAATGATACAAAAATGAACGATGATTCAAAGCCAAAATCTGAAATGAATGAAGATGAGAAACAAGATTTAACTGAAGCTGAAATGGATGAAGTGGAAACGGAAGCACCAGTTAAAGAAACACAGCAAGATGCCAAACAGGGCAATACAAATCAAGTAGCTGCAAATCCTGCTAGTATCGCTGTCCTTGTAAATAAACAGTATGCACTGCCAGAAAACTATCATCCGAATGATTTAGTCTATCCTGAAGTTCCTTTTCTTTTTGAAGAGAAAATCGAAAAACGTATGATGCGGAGCGAGGCTGCAAGTGCACTTGAAAGTTTATTTGCTGGAGCTAAAAAAGAAAGCATCCATTTAGCGGGTGTCTCGGCTTATCGTTCACATGCCACTCAAACATCGTTGTTTGATCGTTATGTAGAAAGGGATGGCATGGAAAAGGCAAAACGTTATAGTGCGGTGCCAGGTCATAGTGAACATGAAACAGGATTGGCAATCGATGTCTCTGGAAGTGATGGACGATGTGCAGTAGAAGATTGCTTTGCAGATACGGAGGAAGCAGTCTGGCTAGCAAACCATGCATGGGAGTACGGGTTTATTATTCGCTATCCTCAAGGGAAAGAGGAGATTACAGGATATCAGTATGAGCCTTGGCATTTGCGTTATGTAGGCTTAGATATCGCTAAAGAAATCCAACAAAGCGGGAAGACATTGGAAGAATACAGTCAAACGATTTCAACATCAAAGGAAAAATAATTTTAAAATAAACTTTTATACCACTTCGTAGAAGGCGTTGAAGTATGATCGAAAAAGCAATTGAAACGATCGACATACAGAAGACGCCTTTTTTGAGGTGCAGTTAGAAAAGTTGTTCATCTAAATAGAACCCTTTGTCGATGTTTTGTTAAGCAAATCACAATTTTTTTCCCTTTTGTTGATGGTGGTGTTGTCGGCGACCAACAGTATCTACGAAAGAAAATGGAGAAGTTTATCATAACCGTACTGTGAAGAACATGTTGAGGTGACCATTAGAAATAAAGAAATACCGCTTTAAGTGAAAAACTGCTTAGTTAAGGAGTGTCTTAATCTCTTCTCCTCTTATTTTTCAATCATGTAAATTGAATCATTGGAAAATATATCGTATAATACGATTAATTCGTAAAATACGATATAAATTAGGAGGGTTTGTTTTGGAGCAATTTGATCAATTAAATCAAAATTGGACAGATATTTATTATTATTTACATTATCCTCACACAGAAAAAATATCGCATCAACTGATTAGGATTCTACAACAAATAGATAAAGAATCTACTGTAAGCATAAAACAAATAGCAGAACGCTTGCATATTTCACAAAATACTGCTTCTGAGCATGCGAAACGTTTATTGGAAAGAGGTTATATTAAAAAGGAACGATCTTCCGCAGATGAGAGAAAGGTTATGCTTACTCTAACAGATGAAGGGAGAGAGTGTGTAAAGAAAAACACGATGCTTGATGATGAAAAACTTCGGATCATATGGAAAAGTTTATCGAATGAAGAAAGAAAGAAAATAGAAGTTGGCTTTCATATTCTAAGCAAGGAGGCAAAAAAGTGTTTTTCTTCATCAAAGTAATTGCCTCCGCTATTATCATCGGAATCATTACATGGATAGCAAAGAAAAACCCTGTATATGGCGGCTATATTGCCGCTTTGCCGCTTGTTAGTTTGTTAAGTATCATGTGGCTATCACTACAAGGGGAGTCATCAAAAGCATTGAGCCATTTTATTTCTTCTGTTTTATGGGCTTTTCCTGCAACAGCCATATTGCTGCTCATTGTAAAGGTAATGATTAAACACGATATGTCATTGCCATTTGCGCTGCTGGTGGGTACTGCTGGATGGGCAGCCGTTTTGTGGGGACAGCACTTGTTAATAAGATAATGCATATGTTCAAAATGAAAAAGACTGGGCCAAAAGTACCTCGGATCCGTTTTTTTCTTTTTTTAATTTTTTTCCAGAATACAGCATTAATACTGTTATGATAGTAAATATGATTTTTTCTATGGAAAAACCGAGTAAAAGTACTAGTTTTTTCCCTTATTTTACTAAATCGTTTGAAATTTTGTTCAATATTCATTCTTTAAATATTTTGACTTTGAAAATAAAGGTTTGTCATATTATAATGATTTCGAACTATATTTGAACAAATGTAAAGGTCATGTGAACAAAATTTCTTCAGATGGGGGGAATTATTTCTTTGTACTCGAAGCAAGAAATGATCAAAGTTGCTAAGCTTTATTATGAGCTTGGGCTTACTCAAAAGCAAATTGCAGAACAATTAAGTTACTCACGTCCAACAATTAGCCGTATTTTGGAAGCTGCTATGAAGTCAGGCATTGTCGAAGTAAATATTCGCTATTCTCTAGATTCAGTCGATTATTTATCAAAACAGCTCCAACAAAGATTTGATTTGAAAAAAGCTTTTGTTGCTCCAGTTTTTGTTAATAAAGCAGATCTTATTATGGCCGATGTTGGTAAAGCGCTTGCAAATTATTTATATGATATATGTCAAGAAAACGATATTTTAGGAGTTTCATGGGGGAAAACATTGACTTGTGTGGCAGATCATTTGCAGCCAAAGAAAGTACCTTCCATGCAAATTGTCCAATTAAACGGAGGGGTTGCACAAAACTCCTTTGCAACAGGATCAATGACAATATTAGAGCATTTCTCGAAAAATTTCGATGCTGACGCCCATCTTTTATATGCTCCAACGATTGTAGACTCAGAGGAAATTGCTCATGTACTAATGACAGATTCTAATTTACAAAGAGTCATTGCACTTGGGAAAAAAGCAAATATCGCTGTTTTCGGCATTGGAAGACCATCTTATGATTCTGTTCTATATCAAGCAGGTTATTTTAAAGAAGATAGTTACCAAACATTGCTTAAAAAAGGAGCAGTTGGAGATATTTGTTCACGTTACTATAAAATTGATGGTTCGCTAGTGGATCAAAATTTAAATAAACGAACGATTGGTCTGCAATTAGATGAATTACAGCAAAAAGAGCATGCTATTGCGATTGCAGTTGGAACAGAAAAAGCACAAGCAGTATTAGGAGCTTTGCGAGGCAAGTTTCTCTCCACATTATTTGTCGATGAATACTTAGCCAAGGAAATCATTCACCTTGACCAAGCTATGAAATAAAGGAGGCGTAATGGACAATGTATGCAGTTAAATTATACGAACCAGGTGTCTTAAAGTATGAAGAAGTGCCTGTACCTAGAATAGACGATGATGAAGTACTAATTAGTGTCAAAATGATTGGAATTTGCGGATCAGATATCCCGAGGGCTTTATATAAAGGTGCTTATTATAAAGGAATTACATTAGGACATGAATTTTCTGGGCAAATTGTTGAATGTGGTGCAAAAGTACAAGGTTTTGAGGAAGGCAATAGAGTCACAATCGCACCGTTGATTCCTTGCTATGATTGTGAATATTGTAAAGAGGGGTTATTTTCGTTATGTGAATCGTATAATTATTATGGCTCGAGAACGGATGGAGCAATGGCAAATTTCATTAAAGTAAAAGCAGGGAATTTGTTAAAGCTTCCGGATGAAGTTTCCTATGAAGCAGGAGCTATGGTCGATCCTGCTGCCAATGCTGTTCATGGTTTATGGAGAGGCAACGTATCAGAGGGGGATACTGTTGTTGTGGCTGGTTTAGGTGCAATTGGATTATTTGCAGTTCAAATTGCAAAAGAAATGGGAGCAAAACATGTCATTGCGATCGATATTTTTGATGAAAAGCTAGCAGTTGCGAAAGAAGTCGGCGCTGATTTAACGATTAATTCAAAAACAGAAGATCCAATTGCCATCCTTGCTAATCAGTCAATAAATTGTGTTTTGGATACTTCGGGCTCGCCGATTGCTCAAAATCAAGCAGTCGCCATTAGTGGAAAAAGAGGGAAAGTTGTCTTTTTAGGTATCTCAAATGAAGAACTAATATTAAGTAAAGAAGCGGTTGATCGCTTACTTCGCTACGAAATTAGTGTAACTGGCTCTTGGAATTCCTTTTCCAATCCTTTTCCTGGAAAAGAATGGGCCTATTCTATTGAGTTAATGGCGCAAGGAAAAATAGAGGTCGAGCCGCTTATTTCACATCGTTTTCCAATTGAGGAGACGCCGGAAGTGTTCCAAAAAATTAAAAAGAAACAATTGGTATTCAATAAAATTTTGATCCAACCTTAAACAAAAAATAAAACATCAAAGGCTAAATGCCGTACATCTGATCAGAGAACTCATTCAGCACGTTTGCCATCAGTAAATCAGATGGAATCGCTGCTTCCCCTGATTCAACATAGGCGGGGAGCTTGACATATAAAGTTTTAAGTGAAAGCAGAGATTGCATGCCTAAAGCATAGCGTCTTGCATGCTCTTCCTTTATTTTGTGGAAGATGCCTCTTGTCTTAAAGCAACGGGATTGAAATATTTATGGTGGAAATGCGTATTGTATTCGCGGCGATTTTTGCAGCATTCACATTCCCTACATATCAGATAGGAATGATATAGCCTGGCGCTTAGAGCAGGGCAATACAGACAAGAGATGCGAGAGAAAAAAATAAACGTGGTGAAGAGTTGATGCAGAAACATGGATATTTCCTTGGTATAGATGTAGGAACACAAAGTTTGAAAATTGGTATATACAATCATGCTGGCAAGAAGTTTTATCAGGATCAGCAGCCATATCCGACTTATTTTGATCATGCAGGTTGTGCGGAGCAAGATGCAGAAGATTGGTGGGCTGCACTATTGACTATTATGAATCGGGCAAAAAGTGAAGTGGATTTAAATCAAATAGCAGCATTGGCTGTTTGTGCAACCTCCTCGACTGTTTTGTTAACGGATACAAATGGAAGACCTTTGAGAAGAGCAGTATGTTGGATGGATCAACGGGCAACTCCTCAAGAGGAGTCTATTAATTCTGTAGAGGATGCACATGTGCAGGATATTTTGCAATATGCTGGTGGCAAAGTTTCTGGAGAATGGATGACAGCCAAATCAATCTGGTTTAAAGAGCAAGGCCTTCTTACAAAAGGGCGGTATTTATTTGAACAATTAGACTGGTTTAATTTTCGCCTAACTGGGAAAAGGGTTGCATCAAAGTGCAATGCCAGTTGTAAATGGAATTATATTGAAGGAAAAGATGGATTTTCACCATTATTTTTTGAAAAAATAGGTTTTCATGACTATACTGCTTATTGGCCTTCTGAAGTGGTGAAAGTTGGCGGGAAAATCGCCGGCTTAACGGATCATGCAGCAGCACAATTAGGATTGAAAAAAGCAACACCTGTCTATCAAGGTGGGATAGATGCCCATGTGGGGATGATTGGTTCGAATGCGATTTCGAAAGGAAAAATGAGCTTAATTACAGGTACTAGCTTTGTTCATCTTATTCATCATCATGAGCCTGTGTTTCAGCCGGGTTTATGGGGGCCTTATCAAGCACCTTTAGTAGATGGCCACTGGCTGCTGGAAGGCGGGCAGTTATCATGCGGTTCATTAATTTCATGGTTTTTTAAAGAATTTGAAGAAGGCGTTAAAACGAACGGCAAGTTCAATCAATTAATTGCTGAGTGCCAAGATATTTCACCAGGAAGCGAAGGGCTAGTCATGCTTGATAGTTGGCAGGGCAACCGTACTCCATATCGAAATCCTCATGCTTCCGGCGGACTAATTGGTTTAACATTAGCCCATTCTAAATATCACATTTTTAGAGCTATTTTAGAATCGACTGCCTACGGGACAAAGCATGTCATTGAAACCTTTCAAAAGGGAGGTATTACTGTTGATCGAATTGTTGCAGGTGGAGGCGGTACGAAAAATGAGCTGTGGATGCAGATCATTAGTGATGTAACAGGAATTTCGATTGAAACAACAACCGATACAGAAACTGGTGCAAGAGGAGCAGCTATTATTGCTGCTTATGGAGCAGGATATTTCACAAATTTATTTACAGCAGCAGACCAAATGGTGCATATTTCAAAAACATATTCTCCTAATCGTACCATGACAATACGGTATCAAGATTATTACCAGCTTTATTTAGAACTCAATCGTACGTTATTTCCAGTGATGAAAGAGCTTAGACATTTATCTCCTATTTAACGCTTCAGCATGTAAAAGTGGAAGGAGACCGAGTGGGTTAACGCTCACTAAGTTAGAGTTCAGACGATGCTGTATATGAGCGCATGAAAGGTGCGGTTCTCCATTAGATCATATTACCTTTGATTAGAAGGGGCAAAGCTTATAAGAAATTGACACCTAAGAGGAAAAAATAATACTGAGTTAAGCGTTGCGACTGGCTAATGGCGCTTCCTAAACGGTTATCGGACGAAAGTGAATGTTCATTGCGAGAAGATTCTATTCTTGCTTGTAATCCCTTATCGTAAACCATAAAGGATACATGATTGATCGAATGTTTACTTGATGAAAGGAGGCATTACATGGGTCCAATGTTGCAAATGAAAGGAATTTCAAAAAGCTTCCCAGGTGTAAAGGCATTGAATCGGGTTGATTTTGCTGTCAAACCTGGAGAGGTTCATTGCCTAATTGGGGCAAATGGTGCTGGAAAATCCACCTTAATGAAAATATTATCCGGTGTCTATCCGATGGATGAGGGAGAAATCATCATTAACGATGCCACTGCCAACATTCATTCACCAAAGGACAGCAAGGCGTTGGGGATTGCAACAATTTATCAAGAATTATCTCTAGTAGAAGAACTATCTGTAGCTGAAAATATTTTTTTAGGAGAATACTTGCAGCCAAAGGGAGGTTTCGTTAGCTGGAAACAGTTGAAGAAATCTGCGCAAGCGTTGCTGGCCGAGTTAAATATTCACTTGTCCCCTGAGCTTCCTATTAGAGCCTTAAGCATGGGGACGAAACAAATGGTTGAAATAACAAAAGCAATTGCCAGCCAATCAAAAATTATCATTATGGATGAACCTTCTACAGCTTTATCAGAGGGTGAAGTAAAAACGCTGTTTCGCGTTATTAGGGATTTAAAAAAACGAGGCATAACAATTATCTATATATCTCATAAACTTGACGAACTATTCACTATTGGTGATCGTGTGACAGTGCTTCGGAACGGAGAATGGGTTTTTACGAAAGAGATGAAAGAAATTAGTCAAACCCAGCTAGTTGAAGCGATTATTGGCAGAAAGATGGAGAAAGATCGCAAAGCTGCCAAAAAAACAGAACATAAGGAAGTATTTTTAACAGTTCAAGGCTTTAAAAATGAGAAGCTCAAAAATATATCTTTTGATGTGAAAAAAGGAGAAATTTTGGGTTTGTACGGTTTAGTGGGCGCTGGCAGAACAGAGTTGTTAAAAGCGATTTTTGGCGTCGATAAGCTAATAGAAGGAAAGTTAAGCATCAACAACCAAGTACAGCAAGTAACGTCGCCGCAAAAAGCGATTCAGCTTGGTATGGGCTATGTTCCAGAAAATCGGAAAACAGAAGGAGCCATTTTAGATTTAAATGTGAAAGAAAATGCGATCCTGCCTTCGTTAAGCAAGTATGCTCAGTTTGGATTTTTAAAACAGCTTCGGATTGAGCAAGCTGTAAAAACGCAAATTAATCGTTTGAATATTAAAACGAGAAATCCTGATGCACTTATGAGGAATTTAAGCGGCGGCAATCAGCAAAAAGTAATCATTTCTAAATGGCTGATTCACGAATCGAGATTATTATTGTTTGATGAACCGACACAAGGTATAGACATCGGTGCAAAGGATGAAATATATACCATCATCAAGGAATTAGCGGAAAACGGAACAAGTGTCATCGTAGCATCTTCTGAAATCGAGGAACTTCTTCTTCTAAGTGATCGTGTTCTTGTGATGTATCATGGAGAGGTTGTCCATGAATGTAAATCTCCGCTTGAGCAAAAGGATGAAATTCTTCATTCGGCGGTAGCAGGAGCCATCTAGAAGGCAAACTAAAAAAGTGCTTTGCCCTTTACCCTGCTTTGGAAGAAAACAAGGGATAAAGATATGAATAAACTGTCTAATTGATGAATTCTCATACATTGCAGCACACACTTTATAGAAGGAGGAGACAAAATGAGCGAAACAATATCAGCAGTGTCGCCAAAGAAATCACTGGGGCTCTACATGAGAAAATACAATTTATTATTATTATTTTTAGTGTTTTTCTTATTAGGGGCTCTTTCATCGCCAAAGTTTATGACGATGCAAAATTTGTTGAATATTTTACAGCAGTCATCATTTGTAGGCATCGTTAGCATTGGTATGACTTTTGTTATCATCGTTGCTGGCATTGACTTATCAGTTGGGTCTGTACTTGCTCTAAGCGGCATGGTGGTATCGTTACTACTCGTTAGTGGAATGAATCCGATATTAGCTATTATGCTTACACTAATTATCGGAGGGCTAATAGGAATGATGAGTGGATTTTTTGCGACAAAACTTCGAGTGCCAGCCTTTATCGCTACTTTAGCAGTGATGGTTTCCGCTAGAGGATTGGCTTTATTGTTAACGGACGGCAAGCCAGTTTATCATTTACCAGATTCATTCCAAGTATTGGGAGGAACTTTATTTAATAAAATACCAATTGTTGGTGTACTTTGGGTGCTGCTAACTATTTTAGCGATGGTGATATTAAATTACACCACTTTTGGGAGAAAGCTTTATGCAATTGGCGGGAATGCGGAATCTGCAAAACTTTCAGGAATTCAAGTGAATAAATATACTTTACTTACTTTTGGCATTTCCGGTATAACAGCTTCTATAGCTGGAATCATGATGGTTGCTTGGTTAACTGTTGGCCAGCCAACAGCCGGGCAGGGCATGGAGCTAGATGCAATTGCTGCTGTCGTTCTAGGCGGCGCCAGCCTATTTGGCGGCAAGGGAGGTGTTGGTGGAACTTTCGTTGGTGTACTCATTATGAGTATGATTACGAACATCTTTAACCTACTCGGATTATCTTCCTACTATCAATCTATTTTTATGGGAGGAATTATCGTAGGAGCGTTAGTATTAAATCAATTTGTCTTTAATAAAAAATAGAAAGAGAGTTGAAACGTGTTGAAAAAATTTTCGATAGGATTCATTCTTTCCGTTATGATGCTAGTCTTGGCTGCCTGTGGGGGCAATGATAATGACGCGAGTACCGATAGTGGAAGCAAAAAAGACACTAGTAAAAAAGATGCTGACATTACAATTGGTTTTTCCCAAGTAACGCAGGAATCTCCTTTTTACATTTCATTAGTAGAGGGGGCAAAAGAAGAAGCAGCTAAATTAGGCGTTGAATTGATTGTGATTGATGCTCAAAACGATATTGAGAAACAAAATGCAGATGTTCAATCTCTATTAACAAAAGGAATTGATGCGCTCATTTTGAACCCGACGAATCCATCAGCGGTTTCGCCATCGATGAAAGCAGCAAAGCAAAACGATGTTCCAGTCATTACAGTTGATAGAAACACGAATGATCAACCAACTGCTTATGTAGGAAGAGACAATGAAGAAATGGGAAGACTGGCAGGTGAAAAAGCAGTAGCGTTATTAGGCGGTGCTGGCAGCGCAAAAGGAAAAATCATCGAGCTGCAAGGAGATGCGGGTGGTACCGTTATGATGGCGCGCCATGCAGGTTTTCATGAAATGATAGAAAAGGAAGCTGGCATTGAAGTAATAGAAGGTCCGTATAATGACTACATTCGTGCAAAAGCAGTTACTTCCATGCAGGACTTGCTTCAAGCTCATCCAGATGTTGATTTAGTATATGCGCACAATGATGATATGGCACTTGGTGCATTACAAGTATTAAAACAAGCTAATTTACTAGATCAAGTATCGATTGTCGGAATTGACGGCTTGATGGAAGCTATTAAACATATTGAAGACGGCCAATACGATGCTACAGTGTTAAATGATCCAATTACAATGGGGAAACTAGCAGTCCAAACGGCTGTGAAAATTGTAAAGGGAGAAGAAGTCGACAAGTATATTGATGGTGGTACAGCATTAGTTGACAGTTCCAATGCGGGCGAATATTTAAGTGATGAATATGAGTTCGCAGTAATGGAATAGTGTTCCCTCCACAAACATGCAAATGAAGGTGGAGACTTAGCTGCAAATAAAAGAGAAAATGGACGGAGGATGAACATGAATATCAATACTTACATTGACCACACGCTATTACATCCAACGGCAACAGAAGCTGATATTAAATCATTATGTGATGAGGCAATAACACATCAATTTAAATCTGTTTGTATCCAGCCTTCCTATGTGAGCGATGCTTATCAATTACTGAAAGCCTCGTCTGTTAAAGTGTGCACTGTCATTGGCTTTCCACATGGAGCGAACACGATGGAAGGAAAAATATTTGAAGCAAAACAAGCAATTGTAGATGGCGCCAGTGAACTAGATTATGTTGTTAACTTAGGCCACGTAAAAAATAAACGATTTGATTTAGTTGAAAAAGAAATGGCGGCTTTTGCGGAATTAAAAATTTCCCAAGATCACCTTGTCATAAAGATTATCTTGGAAACATGCTACCTTGATAACCACGAGATTACGGAGCTATGTCAACTTGCGAAAAAGCATCGTATTGACTTTGTCAAAACATCGACAGGCTTTGGAACGGGTGGAGCAACACTGGAGCATGTACGTCTCATGAAGCAAGAGGCAGGCGAAGTGATTGCTGTCAAAGCATCCGGTGGAGTGCGTACTTATGAAGATGCGATGCAAATGATCGAAGCTGGTGCTGTACGTATTGGAACGAGCAATGGGATTGCGATTGTGAAGAAGACGTCCAGTCAATCAGAAAGTTATTAAATTCCAAAAATGAAGAAGTGATAGCTAAGTTTTCATCAGTATAAACCTAGTGATTTCCTTGGAACCTTTTCGCTTTTCCACTAATTGGATTTCAGTTTCCTTCTCATATGAGTGAAACGAGTGGAAAGGTTCTATCAAATGTTTTTTCAGGGGGAAGAGTCAGCTAGTGTTATGCCAAAACTCGCTCTGTGATTAACTCAGAAGCTAGTCTGTGCTCCTATTGAACGTACAAATTATTTGAAAAAATGTATATGATCACTTGGCGGTATTTTCTATGAAAAAACCCCGCATTTAACAAGCCGTATCTCCTATCTAAGCGAAATAAATCAGAGGTGTTAGATGGGGGATAACGGAACAAATGTCTGATTGGCTCCGGCCTGGAGAACTAGGAAAGCTATGGCAATGATGCATGCGATTTCCTTTTGCATGCGGTCTTAGCATTTGTTGGTTTTACCTGTTGTCCAGTTGGGGATAAGAGAAAACCCAACTGATGGAAACTTTACATGGATAGTCGTTCTGTATTGCAGGCGATTTTTCCATCGTAATAGATAACGATGAGGGTACATGAAAAAACGAGGGGATTAAATAGGGGATGCGAGAACTGACAATCGTTCAATCCAAAAAATAATCAAGGCAAAGAGGGGGCACTATCAGTTAAAAAATAAAAACTGGAGTGAGTTCAGTGAAACAAAGAAAAGATAAGAGTGTATTGTCCGGGAAAATCACCATTGGGAAAAAGCTAGTAGGAGGGTCTCTGACAGTTCTTTTCTTATTGTCAGTTATTGCTGTCGTCTCCATTATGCAAATTTCAAAAGTGAATACCACTTATATAGATTTAATTGAAGACAGCGTACCAAAAGTAACTGCTGTACAAAATCTCAAGGAAGAAGTATATAAGCAAGCCAATGCAGTGAATGGCTTTTTGTTGACTGGCGATCAAATGTACATAAATGAGTTTGAAGCATCAATTGGCATTTATCATGTTATTTTAGATGATCTGTCCGCATCATTAGCATCAGAAGAAGGCAAGCAACTGTTAGTCGAGTTGGATGACATGCAGCATGAATACGAGGACCATATTTTAGAAACGATTGCACTAAAAAAAGCGGGAAAAGAGGAAGAATCTTTATCCATGCTGAGAGGCAAGGTCAGTTATACAGGTTCTAAATTCTTGCAAAAAGCGAATGAGATGGTTGGTTTTCAAGAAGAGCAATTGGATAATGGAAAGAAAGATGCAACAATCCGAACAGAAGTTGTGAACAAAACAGTGATCATCACTAGTATCATTGCTATTATCGTTGGCTTTGTTATCAGCATACTCATAAGCCGCCAAATCTCTAGTCCCGTTGCGAAAGTATCGTCTGCTATAAATCGGTTAGCGAAAGGCGATTTTTCAATTGAAAAAATAAAAGTGAAAAATCGTGACGAAATCGGACAGCTGGTAGCTTCACTTAACAAAATGGTGGATGACTTGCGTACTGTCATCTCACAAGTTTCTCATGCTAGTACACAAGTTGCCTCCTCAAGCGAGGAACTGTCATCTTCCTCTGAACAAAGTACTTCAGCGGCTGAACAAGTAGCGTACATCTCTCAGGAAAATGCTAAAGGATCTGAACAGCAGCTTCATTATTTTCATCAGGCGGCCGCATCCATCCAGGAAATGTCTGCTGGCATGGAACAAATATCGAATGCGAGTGAGTCCATGCTGCAATCCGCAGAAGATGCAGCAGCTGTTACACAAAATGGCACCAAATCCATTGAAAGTGTGGTACTGCAAATGAATGACATGTATTCTTCAGTTGAGGAGACAACAGGGTCGATCCGTTCTCTCGGCGAGCATTCTCGACATATTAGCAGCATTGTCTCGCTCATTACAAATATCGCTGATCAAACCAATTTGTTGGCTTTGAACGCGGCTATCGAGGCTGCCCGTGCTGGCGAACATGGCAAAGGCTTTGCAGTTGTAGCAGATGAAGTACGTAAATTAGCAGAAGAATCAAGAGAATCTGCAGATCAAGTGAAAAAAATTGTTGATCAGATTCAACAGGAAACGGAAACAGTGGTGAAAGCAATGGAACGTAATAATGAACAAGTAGCTGAAGGTCTCAACCATACACAAGAAACGAAAAATGCTTTTGTTGAAATCGAAAACTCTTTCCAAACGGTTACTGGAAAGGTGCAAGATGTATCAGCCGCAGTAGAAGAAATGAATGCGCTTAGTGAACAAGTCGTTCACACTATTGAAAAGATAGAACAGATTGCTCAAGAAGGATTAAAAGCGTCACAGGAAAGTTCCGCAGCTTCAGAAGAACAGCTGGCAACAACAGAGGAGATTGCTTCATCTGCGCGATCGCTGGCAGTGCTGGCTGATGAGATGCAGCAAGTTGTCTATCGGTTTAAAGTGTAGGGAAAATGTGGCAAGTAGAATGAAGGCTGACAACCAGCCTTCATTTTAAGTTTTTCTTTTTTGCAGTAAAACAGGATGTCATATCATACTAACAAAAAAATTATGGAAGGAATGCAAAATAACAACCGACCAAATCGAACCTGTCTTTTTATACACCAATCCAAAGATTAGGCCAACCAGAATAATATATATATGACTCCATAAATCGAAGAATACACCTTTGTAAATCCAAATTGGGTAGTGCACGATTAGAAATAAGAAGGCAGCGATTATATTTGCTTTCCAAAAGCTCAATCTCTTATTAAATTCTTGTAAAATTAAACCTCTAAATACAATTTCTTCTGTAATTCCAACCAAAAGAATACCATTAAGATAGCTGCCTAAGGATAATTTAAAATTAAATGCTTTTTCATTTAAAATATATACGATGAAGGTAAAATATAAACCTAATAGAAGGGAAAGAACGATCCCCCATAATATCCCCTTTTTTATATTAATATTCATTTTCAAATAGTTGCTCGGGTTAGAGTGTAAGTACCACTTTATGTATAACCAAACTGGAACTATCCAAACGGAAATCTTAATCAATGCATTTAAAAAGGCAGATGTAACCTCACCTAAAGGATAGATATACTGTACTAACCATAACTCTTTAAAAGTCCAAACAGAGTAAAAGACTAATATATACATTAAAAATAGTTTTACATCATTTTTGTTTGCTTTACTCTGTAAATGTAATGCCGATTTCATTATTTTCCTCCCAAAATCTATACGCATATTTTTGCATTTATAACACATAAACAATACCATATTACACCACTTATTAAAAATGTTCTATGCCTTGTTATTTATGTAATTTTTAGAATAAAGTGTTGATCATTTTAGATCATAAAGACAATTGTTTTTCCTTTTTATCCCACATCTAACTGGCAGTAAGACCTCCACCTCAAGAGTAAGAGGAATCGAAGAAGTCTAGGTGGGGGATAACTGCCAGTAAATGTCCGATTGGTTCAACTAACCATCAGTGGGGGATAAGAGAAAACCCCCACTGATGGAAGTTTCACTTTATTTACAATAATGATATTTAATATTTACATTGTTGGAAAATATAGTATAATAATCTTGATAATAGAAAAAAAGGAGGAATATTGATGAAACGATTAAAACTATTTTCATTGTTGACAGTTCTTATCATTTCGTTAGGGATTGGTGGAGTGGTTCAAGCTAGTGAATTTGATGCAGCAGAAAAACATGAGGACGATTTTTTGAAAAAAGAAATGGCTAGTATTCAAGAGGAGTATCCAGAGGCTACATTTGAGAAAATTAGTTTGGAAGAATACAATGCACTAAAGGAGAGTATGAAAGAAAACCAGTTGGATTACACATACCCTTCTTATTATCCTGCTCCTCCAGTAACTTCTGTATATATTCGAGCGATAGAATCAGCAAATGGATATGAAAATGTCATCAATAAGTACGAGACTGTTCCAGTGAAAGGTAAAGTCAGTATTTCGACAATGGAAATAGGATATGGTGCTAGCAAGCATTGGCTCGGGAATGTTTTTATGGGGAATAACCCTAACTTTCATATTCAGATTTATGCCATTGATTTGACTGGAAATGGATATGCAGATGCGTTTCATCATACTGTAACCTTTGATTCTGACAAACATATTGGACCGAAATCTTCAAAAGTATACCAATTTGAAACAGTTTCATATAACTATCCTTGGAATTTAATGAGTACGTGGATTAACATTGTTCATGAGTAAAAGCATTGGGTTATTATAAATTCAAGCAATGGAGCTGTCCTGGGGTAAGTCAGTTTTACTGCCTTATAGGCAGCCCCTTCTTGTACTGAGTAAAGAAAGAACAAAATCCATCCCCCGCCTATTATGAAGTGTAAGAAGCAGAAGTGCTAGAAGGAGATAACTAAAGGATTAAGACAATGTATTGAACGAAGAAAAAGTGCTCTTTTTTTCGAGAAATCGGATGAGAGCCCCCCTGATTGAAAATTTACTCTATGTATGTTTTATGATGGAAACAGCTCATTGGTAATGCAGCTTCGTCCTCGCCGGTATTGTCTGGCTTTGCAACGAAACGGGGAGCCTGTGACGTCTCCCCGGAAGAAAGTACCTAACGCACTGCGAAGTAGTTTCTTTTTTTATTACCTAAATAATGAAGAATCGTATTAAAAAAATTGTAAAGAGGTGGGCTGGATAGAAAATATAGAAAAAATATTTATTAATTTTAGGTCGGATACTCGTATGGATATAGATAAAGGGTAACGACAACACCGCAAAGAACTGTAGCCCAATCCCAAAGCCGAACACATGAACAAAATCACCGGGGAGGGAAAATGACATCAAAATAAAAACAAGAATAAACGAAAGCCAATTTTTGTTACGGCAAAGATAGAAGATAACCATTAGAATTATTCCGTAAATCCCGTAATCAAGGCCAATGAAGAATACCATCGCAACTGCAATCAGAATCATCCACCAGTTTTTTTTAATATTCATAAGCGCGTTTATGACCAGCACACCGGCAATCAGCGTAAAAAAGATGTTCAAAACGAGAATATTTTCAATAAAGCTTTCCCATGTAGGATGAAAAGCCATTACAAAAAATGGCTGTGATATAATGGCGAAAACGAATAATCTGCCAATATATTTTTTTGTGCTGCGTGTATATAGGCAACCTACCACTAGACAGTAAGCAAACAGCGGAAAGGCAATACGGCCGATTATAGCAAGGGCTAAGTTATCGGGGAAAAAATTCTTCATTGTATGGTCTACAGCCATGCTAATAATAGCAACCAGTTTTAAAAAGTTTGTATCCAGATTTTGCTTGGTTTTCGGTATACATTCCAATTTCCTGTTCTCCTTATGGTATTTTGGATGGCGCTAATTTACTTCGCCTTATCGCTTTATTGCGACATACAACACCGCACTTATTTTATCACGCACGATGGCATCCGGCAACAACAAAACTGCAAGGTTCCGACCGCCTCAATCGGCGGCCGGAACCTCCTAGCGGCACAATTCGTCCATGGTGACATCCAGAGCCTCGGCAATTTTCAAGGCATTGAAAACCATACAGGCCTCGCGTTTTTCGATGCCCTCCAGCGTCCGGAGCGGAACCCCGCTGACCTTGGCAAGTTGGACAAGGCTCATCTTCCACATTTGCTGAGCGGGCGCACGTTCACCACCGGCTACACCCCCTTCTTTCCCTGACCGCCAGAGTAAGCGCGGACGTGGAAACCACGGCGGCGACCACCAGCGGGATAACACGCCACGGCTGGGACAAGAAGATAGCGGCTGTCAAAGGCTGGCATTTAACACCAGCACCGCGATAATTGACTTTCGCATAGAACCCACGTATAAGCGTAGGGTACCGGGTCCTTTTGCCCTTAGCGGCGATGGCCAACGCGACCGTGGCGACCGCATTCGCCCACACGCCGAGGACAAGGGACAACCAGTCCGCTACATTTGCTCCTCCATTTCCATGTCATTAAATTAGATTTTTTAAGCAAGTCCATATTTTTTTAATTTTTGATAGAGAGTAGAGCGGGCAATTCCTAATTCTTTTGCAGCCAATGTTTTGTTGTTGTACGTTTTTTCGAGGATTTGTTTAATTTTTTCTTTTTCAGTTAGCTGCCTCTCTTCAGCCAGCGAAGTGTATACAGGCGGCAATGGTGATGCAACGGTTTGTGATGAAGAAATTGCACCAGCTTCTTTTGGCAAAAATGCCATCGCTGTCTCCTCGATCCGTTCTCCTTCCTCATGGAGGACAACAAGCCGTTCTGCAAAGTTTCTTAATTCGCGAATGTTGCCAGGCCAGGAGTATGCATAAAACATTGCCATTTGTTCCGCTTTCAAAGAGGGAATCTCTTTTTTATATTTTGAAGCATATTCATTCAAAAAGGTATTCAACAATTCAAAAATATCTTCCATTCGTTCACATAATGGCGGAATATCAAGATGAAAAACATGGAGTCGATAAAATAAGTCTTCGCGAAACAAACCTTCTCTCACCATCATTTCTAAGTTCCGATTAGTGGCCGCGATAATTCGAATGTCTACCTTTCTCGGTTTTTGTCCCCCGATTCGATAAATCTCTTTTTCTTGCAAAGCACGAAGCAGTTTTACTTGCATATCTAATGGAAGCTCTCCAACTTCATCAAGAAACAATGTTCCTTTATGTGCAAGCTCCATTTTCCCAGGTTTTCCGTTCTTATCTGCACCAGTGTAGGCTCCCGGTTCATAGCCAAATAATTCACTTTCAAAGAGCGCTTGAGGAATCGCTCCGCAGTTCACCGCAATAAAAGCTTCGTTTTTTCTAAGACTATCTTCATGGATTGCTTGTGCAAAGAGCTCTTTTCCAGTGCCGCTTTCTCCAAGCACGAGGACAGTAGCATCGGTTTTAGCAACTTTTTTCGCAAGCTTGATGACATTTGTAATTGCGATGCTTGAGCCTTTAATGCGATGAAACGGGTCTTGATATTGGGTTTCTTGTATTTTCTTCTTCAATTTTTGCAGCTCAGTAGAAGTGGAGGAAAGCTTTTCATTTAACTTAATCGTAGTAGTAATATTCTTTTCGACGGACATAGAGCCGATCAATTTTTTTTCTTCATCATAAATAGGGACAGTCGTGACAAGCACATGCATATCATGGCGCGGTTGATGATACAAATCATAAACCGGTTCCTCTGAGGCTAATACTTTAAAATTCATCAAGTCCGCCCGCTGAAAAAATGTCTGAATATCCTTTCCAATTATCTCACTCTGCGAAATATTGTAAATATTTTCGGCAGCACGATTCCAATATACAACGATTCCGTCCGTATCTATAATAGAAATGGCTTCATCCAAAGCTGCTAGCAGTGTCTCTAGCGCTCTAATAGGAAAGTAATTGTTCATGATGATGATTTCTCCTCTTCTTTTTCTGACAGTGTATGCAAAATCGTACATGAATAGACAGTTGTGTTTATAAAATCATACACTAAGACGGACAAAAAAGACAATAAGACGACATTTACTCAAAATAAATACAATTGGCACATTAGTTGCATGTATATAGTGGTAATTATTTTAGGAGGTGTCATACAGCGGATGGAAAAATTAATGAAAAACTTTTTCTTATTTATGGCTGGTAATCAATCATTGAACAAGTTAGCAAAAAAGCATGGACTTCGGTTTGGAGGCAGTAGGTTTGTCGCCGGAGAAACATTGGAGGCAGCCATTGACGCTGTAAAAAAGCTAAATGAAAATGGTTTGATGGTTACACTGGATCATTTAGGCGAATTCGTCAGCTCTAAGGAAGAAGCTAGTGCAATGACGGCATATTGTATGGAAACATTAAAAGCAATTGCTTCTAATCAAGTAGATTCAAACCTATCTTTAAAGCTTACTTCCATGGGCCTAGATATTTCTTATGATTTTTGTCTGAATAATATGAGAAAAATTCTAGAGCTGGCAAAAGAATTAAATATTTTTGTTCGTTTTGATATGGAAGATTACGCTCATCTTGATCAAACATTGAAGCTATTTCGAGATTTGCGCAAGGAATATGATCATTTCGGACTAGTTATTCAAGCATATCTTTATCGAACTGAAGAAGACATTGTAGCACTAGCGAAGTATGGTACGAATCTTCGCCTTGTGAAAGGTGCGTACAAAGAGTCGCCTGACGTTGCTTTTCCAGATAAAAAAGATGTAGACGAGAACTACCAACTCATTATTCGCAGGCAGCTTGAATATGGAAATTATGCAGCGGTTGCAACGCATGATGATGCGATGATTGCATATACAAAGCAGCTTGTGAAAGACTTGAACATTTCGAATGATCGATTTGAATTCCAGTTTTTATACGGTATTCGAACTGAGCTGCAAAAAAGTTTAGTGGAAGAAGGCTACCGGGTTCGAGTTTATGTACCATATGGAAACGATTGGTATGGCTATTTTATGCGACGTTTGGCTGAAAGGCCTGCAAATGTTGCCTTTGTGTTAAAAGGAATGGTGAAAAAATAAGAAGAGATGTCCGCAGATCGAATGTGGGGTTATGAAACAATGACTCCACTATTCTTAAAAAAAATAATTCCTCATATTGGTGGAGATTTAGTAGAAACAAAGGTAGTATAGGATGAAGGTTCGGAATTTTTTCAATAGATAAATAGGTAAGTTGTATCAAGAAGTAAAGGGTGAATTGCATTTGCTTATTATTAGTAAGGAAGAACAGAAAAAACATATGAAAATGTCAGAAGTCATTGACCAAACGGAATTAGCATTAAAGGAATATTCCCGTGGTCAAACGCAGACGCCTATTCGCACTTCTCTTCCTTTTTCTGAAGGGAAAAGTATAGCCCTTTATATGCCTTCAACCGCGGAAGGACTTGAGAGCATTGGGTTGAAATTTGTAAATGTCGTTCCAGAGAATAAGAAAAAAGGTAAAAAAACAATCAATGGGATTGTTGTCCTTTCCCACTATGAAACAGGTGAGCCGCTTGCGCTTTTAGAAGGTTCTTATTTAACGACGATGAGAACAGGTGCTTTATCTGGTGTAGCGACAAAATACTTAGCAAGAGAAGATGCGAGCATACTAGGTGTCATTGGAACTGGCGAGCAAGCCAAGGGTCTTTGTGAAGCGGTATTAGCAGTAAGAAAGATAGCAAAAATCTTACTCTATAACCGCAGCAAAGAAAAGGCGCTGGCATTTGCAGCATATGTTCAAGCTACGTATCAACTGGAAGCTGTTGTCATGGAAGAAACCGATAAGGTTGTAGAAACCGCACATATTTTAATTACAGCAACAAATGCCTCTGAGCCGATATTCTCCAGTAAATTAACGCCAGGAACGCACGTCAATGCAGTTGGCTCTTTTCGCCCTGCGATGCAAGAGCTGCCATCACATGTGATGGTACAAGCAGATAAAATTGTTGTGGAAGCCGTCGAAGCTGCTTTAGAAGAAACAGGCGACTTGATCGTACCGCTTGAGAAAGGACTTATCACAGCAGACAGTATTCATGGAGAAATAGGTGAGATTGCACTTGGTTTAAAATCCGGCCGCGAATCGGATTCTGAAATCACTGTGTTTAAATCGGTAGGCCTTGCAATTGTAGATATTGTCGTTGCTAAATATGTTTATGAAAAGGTAGCCGCCAATAAAGGCGGTGTACATGCATCCCTTGATTAAATAGAATCGATCATCGCTGCATGGTGATTAACAATGAAACGATATAAAGAAGCAAGGGGAAGTTTTTAAAATAAAAAACTTCCCCTTGCTTTTCTTTGAGGGAGATCAACAAGAAGGGATGCAATAGCGCCATTTTCTGATAGTTCACAATGAAATAGACACTATGTTGATAATATAAAGGATGGATGCTAAGATAAAGCTATAATTGAGCAAATTACAAGGAGATGCACCATGGATTATTCCAAAGAACGAAGAGATTTATTTTTAATGCAGCAAGTTTATGGGACACTTTTCTCACTTATCAATAAACTTCAAATACAAGGGGATAAATATTTAGATGACTTAACCTCAAGGCAGTTTATGACGATTATCGCAATTCTCCATTTGTCGGAAGATGAAACCACATTAAATAATATCGCAAAAAAATTAGGAACTAGTAAGCAAAACGTTAATAGGTTGGTTACCAGTATTGAAAAAAAAGGTTATTTAAGTGTCGTGCCTAGCGAAAAAGACAAACGTGCAATAAATGTGAAGCTTTCGGAAATGGGCAAAAGAAAAGTGATTGAAAGCAGTGAAAAAGCTGTCCATTTTATGGCTGATGTTTTCAATCAATTTACAACGGAAGAATTGGAAACGTTATGGAAGTTATTGAAAAAGCTATATGAATTTGACGGCGAAACGCATGATGGTTTTGAAGAAGAAGGCAGGAATATAGCTGCAGAAGACGATAATAAGATCATAAATAAAATGATGGAGGAATTTTCAAAAAAAAGAAGGGAAAAACTTCACAAGTAAGTTATATTCTTGATATTATCTTAATAGGAAGGGTGAATGTATTGACAGAAAGAAAAATGAAATCCGAATCACTTGAATGGATCATGTCTTTTCTGATAGCTATAATAGCAGGTTTAGTGATCAAATTCTTTCTTTTTACTCCAATTGTAGTGGATGGTCAATCGATGAAATCAACATTAAACGATCAAGATCGGATGATTGTATCTAAATTAAGCAAACCAGAGAGATTTGATATTGTTGTTTTTCATGCTAATGAAAAACAAGACTATATAAAGCGAGTAATAGGATTGCCTGGAGATAAGATTGAATACGAAAACGATACATTATACATTAACGGAAAAGCATATGAGGAAGAATATTTAGAGGAAAACAAGAAATGGATAAAGGAACAATTTGGTGAAGATGCACTTCTAACAGATAACTTCACTTTAGAAGATTTATGGGGTTATGAAACGGTGCCAGAAGATACTATTTTTGTGCTTGGCGATAATAGGCGTTTCAGCAAGGATAGTCGACATATTGGCGTCATACCAATGAAAGCAATAATAGGGGATGCAAAAATTGTAATTTGGCCAATAAAAAATGCTCAAATCATAAGGTAAAACGTGTCAAACTGCTATTAGAGCAAACATCCTAGGGAGCATTTATGGAGCAAAAGTTGTTGATGTACATCGTCACATGCAGAAGCATCCTTTCAATACGGGGCTGTTCTAAAAGTTTTTTTATGACTTTTAGAGCAGCCCCGTTTGATTTAACTGAATTCAGCTAACTTATTGAGTGATGAGTGGAAGTGAGCAGGAGAGTGATTAATCAAATTTAGCCTTAACTGACAGTAAGACCCCTATCTCAAGAGTAAGAGGAATCGAAGTCTAGATGGGGAAACCTGCCAGTAAATGTCCGATTGGTTCGGGCCTACAGGATAAGGAAAGCTTCTTGAATCAACATCGCACGAAGAAAAGCGGTTTCCTTTTCGAGGACGCCTGCGATCTTAGCCTTTGTTCTACTTCTTATCATCGGAGGATGATAAAAAACCCCCACTCATGGAAGTTTCACTTTATTTTTAGACACTATGTTGACTATTTTGGTCGTTAGTGCTACTATCCAATTAGACAATATGGTGTCTAGTTAAGGGGGAGAATTAACATGGATAATGTTATTACCGTTGAAAATCTCAATAAAAGCTATCAATCAAAAAAAGCAGTTGACAGTATAAGCTTTACTGTAAAGCAAGGTGAAATTCTAGGGTTTCTTGGTCCTAACGGTGCTGGGAAAAGTACAACACTCAATATACTCGCTACTGTATTGTCACCTGATAGCGGAAAAGTCACGATTCTAGGACATGATTTGAGGAAAGATGTAAAACGAATTAAAAAATCTATCGGTATTGTCCCACAAGATCTTGCTATATACGAAGAAATCAGTGCAGAAAAAAATGTACGTTTTTTTGCTGGCCTTTATGGTATTCATGGAAAACAATTAGAGAGTCAGGTGAAAACTGCATTAGAGTTAGTTGGACTTTATGATAAACGAAACGAGAAGCCAAAAACTTTTTCTGGGGGCATGAAAAGAAGATTAAATATTGCTTGTGGAGTTGCTCATCATCCGCATCTTATTATCATGGATGAACCAACAATTGGTATTGATCCACAATCCAGAAATCACATTCTGGAGTCTATAAAAATATTAAAGGAAAATGGGGCTACCATTATTTATTCCACTCATTATATGGAGGAAGTAGAAGCGATTGCAGATAGGGTGATTATTATGAACGATGGAAAAATGATCGCTTCTGGCACACAAGAAGAACTAAATAAGAAAGTGAAAAATGAAATTATTTATTCTTTCAAAGTGAAAAAACAACAAGATTTTGAAAAATCAAGTTTTGGACATATAGCTGGTATTAAATATGTAGAAGTGTTTAGCGATACAATTACGATAACTGTTGATATGAATAACGATTACCTTAATGAAATAATTGCCCTCATCTTATCAAAGGGGTGCAAAATTGAAAATATGAGCAGCGTGAAAGCATCTTTGGAAACTGTATTCCTTGAGTTGACAGGGAAAACTCTAAGAGATTAAGGAGGCCGGAATATGAATTTTTTTAAATTAGTTAAATTCGACTTTATGAATATTCTCAGAAATCCATTTTTGGTCATTTCTAATACGTTGCTTCCGCTCATTTTGATTGGCATCATGGGTTTTGTCACGAAATCCAGTTTTGGAACAGAGCTTACAACGTCCTATGATTATTATGGTGTGAAGATGGTGATTTTTTCTGTGGCCGTTATCGCAATGACTGCATCCAATGCGTTTATGGAGGAAAAAGTGATAAAAGGAAATTTGCGTATTGTATATGTCCCTGTTTCTAAAACAGAAATTTATCTTTCCAAAGTAGTTTCTTCCTATATTTTAGCTACTTTTTCATATGGTCTGTTGCTGCCTATCGGACAATTTTTGCTACAAATAAATTATGGAGGGAAAAATATTTTTTACGTCATGTTGGTACTTAATTTTTTCAGTTTGTTTGGCTGTTGTCTAGGTACGATGTTTTGCTGTATTTTTAAAAATGAAGAGCGAGCGAATGCAATTATGCAGATCCCTTTGGCATTATTTATCTTCTTTGGTGGTTTATTTTTTCAAATTCACAGATTTGGCAAAGTCATCAATGATATATCAATATTTTCACCAATAAAATGGGTGGTCGATTGCACATTTCGCATTATCTATGATAACGACTTTCAACTTTTTTTACCAGTTTTGCTATTTTTGCTCCTTGCTTCTGTTGTTTGTATTGTTATTTGTCAAATTATTTTTAGGCCGGAGGAATATGTATGATAGATTTATTTCGAAACAAATTGGAACGCGTATGGACTAAAAATGAAATTATTCTTATTGCGGTTGTCATTGTACCGCTTATGATAGCAGTCTCCATATTTTTTTCTGGGAGAACCACAACGAAAGAAGTAATTGCGTATATTTCAGAAAATACGCATAGTATTCCTAAATCATCGTATTTTCAATTTGAAATGGTAGAGGAATCACCGAAGGTTTCTCAACTTGTAGAGGGTAACTATGTGGCCATTGTAAAGGAAAGTGTTCATGGTGATTATGAAATAATGACTTTGAAAAATAACGAGGAAAAAGAAGCAATTCAGACTTTATTTTCAACTGGCACCCTTCCTGACAACTATAAAGGCGATGATGTGAAACGGAAATTACGTGGAATAGGAACGAATATTTTTGGGTTTATCACGATGATTATCCTTATGCAAGGAGTGGCCTTAACAACGCTATACCCAGAGGACAGAAATTTAAAAACATTCAAGCGTATCATGACTTCACCGGTAAGTGTAAAACAGTATCTTTTTGTTCAATTAATATTTACTTTCTTATGCCTTTATATACCATCTTATGTTGCGATTATAGTAACCAAACTTTTTTTTGACATTAACATAGGTTTTGGACTTGGAACAGTAGCCATTTTACTTACCGTCTTGACTGTTTTTGCTACCGTCTTTGGACTGTTTATGTCTTCTATATTCGATCGCAATATCCATCTCATCACAAGTGGTGTCACGATCATTACTAGTGTTTTATCAGGATGTTTTATTCCAACAAATGGGAATAATAAAGTGTTTAACTGAATTTGTGATCTTATTCCACAGAAATACTTTATGACTATCGTACATGGCATGGAGTTTGGAGAAAGCCTCTGGCATTTTAAAGAACACCTTTTATGCTTAACAGCGTGGACTATTGCGTTGTATTTGTGTGGAAGTTATGTTACTAAAAGGCGTATGCAAAATGGTGCATGTTAAACTATTGAGAAAGAAATTAGTAAGGAAAAGAAATAATAATAGAGTTCTGAATGTTTAGAGATTATTTAGCGAAAGAGAAGTGGCATTGTAATGTAACGGTTTATTTTCAGCTTGCCATTTAAACATATCCGTCTTCCTGAAGGAGGCTTTTGAAATAATTGACGTTCATCAGCAAAAGAAGAAAACTCTTACTGCAATTCAAGAGATGATCGTTTATAATGAACATAATCGAACGTGTGTTTCATCTTGTGTATTGCCAAAGGATAATGAAGTCAAGTGTCCATTTGAAACCCTCTCATTTTCGGAGAGGGACATTCGTACCCGACTTTATTCTAAAATGAGAGGAGTTTTTTGTTATGTGGCAAGAGGAAGTAGAGGGCATTGGTCCATATGATTTTGATCGTGCACTTGATCGTCTAGCACGTGATCCGCTTCATGCGATAGATAGGAAGGAACGAAAAATTACTGTTCCTATTTATGAGCCAAAGTTAGAAATTGCAACTGTTCAAGCAATCGGGACAACGACACACCCGCTTTTCATTGTTTCGGGGGATCATGAAGAAACAAAGGATGCTTGTTTAAGGCATATTTTTACTATTTTTCAATGGAAAACGTCTCTATCAGATATTCATCGTCATTTTCTAAAAACAAGCCTAAGGGATATTTTCGAAGCGCATTTAGGTACACCAATCATCCTTGATTTTTCTCCATACAGTTGTATCGTCAAATCGATCATTCACCAACAATTAAATATCGCATTTGCTTATGTACTTACCAAAAGATTCGTTCATACTTATGGCATGCAAAAAAAAGGAGTTTGGTTTTACCCGTCTCCTGAAAAAGTAGCGGGGCTAACAGTAGACGCGCTTCGAGAATTACAATTTAGTCAACGAAAAGCAGAATATATTATCGGGGTTTCTAAACAAATCACAACAGGAGAATTAGACCTTTCAGTACTACAGACTGCTTCTGATGAAGAAGTTGTACAGACATTGACAAAAGTTCGGGGCATTGGTCCGTGGACAGCGCAAAGTTTTCTTTTATTTGGTTTAGGAAGACCAAATCTTTTTCCGAAAGCAGACATCGGTATTCAACATGCAATAAAAAAGCTTTTCCAATTAGATAAAAAGCCAACTTACGAACAAATGGACACTTACAGCAAAGAATGGCAGCCATATTTAAGCTATGCATCGTTATATCTATGGCGTAGTATTGAGATAGAAAAGCAAAAAAGCAAAAAGAGAAAGTGAACACCTTCATATCTAAAATGTGGAAAGAAATCAAGTTGTTTATTCGTGATTTAAGTATATTGATTTCCTTTTTTTACAAATGATTAATTTTGACACAATACTTTCCAATTTTCCAAGGTATTATATGACGATAATATGATAGGCTAATAAATAAGAAGAAATTACTTTTCTTCAAGTTATAAAAATGAGGTGGCATCAATGGAAAAAACATTTATTAGTCCTAGTAAATATGTACAAGGAAGTAACGTTATTGAAAAAATTGGCAGTTATGTCAAGCCACTTGGTACGGTTGCATTAGTGATGGCCGACGATTTCGTTTGGGAACTGCTTGGCGATAAAGTTGTAGGTAGTTTAGAAAAAGAAGGCATTAAAGTAGAAAAAGTTGTTTTTCAGGGGGAAAGCTCTGAAAATGAAGTAATTCGCATTATTGATAACGCGAAAGATAAAAATATTGGTGTTTGTATAGGTATTGGCGGCGGGAAAGCAATTGATACTGTAAAAGCTGTAGGGTATGGCTTGCATTCAAAATGGGTAACAGTACCTACAGTTGCTGCTTCTGATGCACCAACAAGTGCACTTTCCGTTATTTATTCTGATGAAGGTGTCTTTGAATCATATAAGTTTTATCCACAAAACCCTGATCTAGTTTTAGTCGATACAAAAGTTATTGCAGAAGCTCCAACAAGATTTTTTGCAGCAGGCATTGGTGATGCGCTGGCTACTTGGGTAGAAGGCCGTGCAACAATCGAAGCCCGTAAAAAAGCGATGGCAGGAGGAGGAGCTACACTCGCTGCAACAGCTATTGCAGAAAAATGTTGGGATACGTTATTTGCTTATGGCTATTCCGCAGTTCAAGCAGTAGAGAAAAACGCAGTTACTCCTGCAGTTGAAGCAGTTGTAGAAGCGAACACTTTATTAAGTGGACTTGGCTTTGAAAGTGCAGGGCTAGCAGCAGCACATGCGATACATAATGGTTTTACTGTATTGCACGGAGAAATCCATAGCCTGATGCATGGTGAAAAAGTTGCGTTTGGAACGTTGACACAATTAATCCTTGAGTCTAGAGATATGGATGAAATTGACCGATTTATTGAATTGTGTGTCCAAATTGGCCTTCCTACAACATTGGCAGAAATAAAACTAGAAAATGCAAGTATGGAAGACCTTTATAAAGTTGCTGAAGCAGCTTGTAAACCGGATGAAACAATGAATAATATGCCATTTGAAGTAACGCCTCAAATGGTTGTAGATGCGATGTTGACAGCTGATCAATACGCAAAAAAAGTCAAAGAAAAAATGAACAAGTAAATAGGACTGCTTCATGAACTCGTTTAAGGGATGCTTAGACGAGTTCATTGTTTTTCAAGAGACAATGAACTAATCTAAATGTAGCTGCTTGGAAAGGAGAAAAATACATGCCGTTCAAACAGATTTTGAAAACCGAAAAACAAGTGCGGGAATTGATTGGCTACCCAAGAGAAACAATTAAACGCAAAACGATTCATTATTTGGATCACCATTGTCAAGATTTTATTCGACTTTCACCTTTTGTCTTACTGGCGACAAGTGATAAAGATGGAACATGCGATGTCTCGCCACGTGGTGATATGGCTGGCTTTGTCCAAATTTTAGATGAAAAGCGGCTTGTCATTCCAGAGCGTCCCGGAAATCGTAAAATTGATTCTATCCGGAATATTCTCGCGAATCCACAAGCTGGACTTATTTTTCTAATCCCAGGTTTAGAAGAGACATTGCGAGTAAATGGAAAAGCCTATATCATTGCTGATCAAGCATTGTTGGAAACGATGGCTGTAAAAGGAAAAGTACCGAAGCTTGCGATTGGAATGGAAGTAGAGGAGTGTTTTATTCATTGTGCGAAAGCATTAAAAAGATCACAATTATGGGAACCGCGTTCTTGGCCTAACCGCTCTGATTTGCCATCACCTGCCAAAATCTTATCCGCACACATTAATGATCCACGTCATGACGAAGAGGCAATTCAACGCGCCTTAGAAGAAAGTTATCGTGAACGGTTATATTAACAAGAGTTAAAAACATATGACTCTCCTGCTAACAATCAGCAATATTTTAGTGGGGATTTAGCATTCCCCACTATCGTTTTAGGGGATTTAGCATCTAAAAAACCTCCTAGGAATGGATTGAACATTTAAAATCCCCTCTTTAAAAACATCAGTAAAGGCTTTGTATCGTATTAAATGCAAGTTATAGCTGTATTTTATGATACATATTATTACATATATAAATAATTATAAAGTGTAATTAATATTGATAATCATTTTCATAAAGGTTATAATGTCTTTGCTTGTTAGTATATAGGACATTATGTTGAAGGGAATTAGTAGAATGAAAAAAATTGTACTTTTAATTGTTTTCGCTATTTTTTTTGTAGCAGCTTGTGCTAACAAAAGCGAACAAAAGAAAGAAATAACTGAAGGTTCAAAAAAAGATGCTATTACAATTGAACACTCTTTAGGAAAAGCTACATTTGACGAAGCACCGAAGCGAGTTGTAATTTTAGAATGGAATTTTGCAGAAGACATGCTTGCATTAGATATGCAGCCAGTAGGTCTGACTGATATAGAAGGCTTTAATAAATGGGTGAATATTAATCAAAAAATAAGTGATGATGTTGTTGATGTTGGGAAGCGGCAAGAACCTAATTTAGAGGAGATTGCAAAATTAAACCCAGATGTCATTATTACGTTTAAACAAAGCCACGAAAAAATTCAAAAGGATTTAGAAAAAATTGCGCCAACCATTTTCTATGAATTATATACAGAAAAAGCTAGAGAAGATCAATACGAAAATATGATTAGCAACTTTAAAACGACTGCTAAGCTGTTGCAAAAAGAAGCAGAAGCCGATCATGTTTTGAAACAATTAGAAGAAAAATACCAGGAAGCAAAAAAAGAGATTGACACGTTGCAATTACCAACAAATCAATTTGTTTTGACACAGGCTTTCAGTGCTAACCAGGCGCCATCTTTCCGGCTTTTCACGCAAAATTCAACAGCTAGCAAAATATTTAATAAGGTAGGGCTGGAAAATATCATTACAGAAGAAAAAACAGCTGAATACGGTTTTATAAAAGCAAATGTGGAAGGATTGGCTCCATATCAAGATGCTTTATTGATTCATTCAGTGCAAAAAGACGACCCGTTATTTAATAATCTTAAAAACAATCAAGTATGGCAAAACTACTCATTTGTAAAAGAAGACAAGATGTATGATCTTGGCGGCGATAGCTGGTTATTTGGTGGAGTGTTATCCGTAGAAACAATCGTTGATAACCTCGTTTCGGCATTAAAAGAGGGATGAACATGGCTAGTTCTATAAAAAAAACACTTGCTGTATTAGGGGGGATTCTACTTTTCTTATTTTTAGCATCCATTCATCTTAGCCAAGGTCAGTCTTCCCCAGGGTATTTTACTTTTTGGCAGCAATTGATGGACGATGAACAGCAATTGACGTTTTTTCTATATACACGACTACCGCGTTTTGTGGTTGGGTGTTTAGCAGGGGCAGCCTTGGCAATAGCTGGTATGCTGATGCAGACAATGACGAAAAATCCTTTAGCAAGTGCTAGCACACTGGGCATTCATTCTGGAGCATACTTTTTTGTCGTTGCTTCTACGATTTTTTTTCCATCCATCAGCGGCCAACACCCTCTTTTAGTTGCATTTACAGGAGGATTAACTGCTGCAGTAATCGTTTCATGGTTGGTTGGGAGAACGCTCGATCCTGTTCGTGTGGCCTTAACAGGTTTAATTGTTAGTATGTTATTTGCTTCTTTTACAAGTGCATTACAGCTTTTCTTTTCGAATGAGGCAGCCGGTTTATTTTTATGGGGTTCTGGTACTTTGCTGCAATTAGATTGGTCTGGTGTTCAATTTGCTTGGCCTTGGCTATTGGGAGCTATTTTAGTTGCATGGCTTTTCGGCAGAAAACTTGATGTTTTGCTTCTCGGAGATGAAACAGCTGTTGGCCTTGGGGAAAAGGTTGGAACGATTAAAACAATTGGCTGGATTATTGCTATTTTACTTGCAGCAACTACAGTAGCAGTAGTTGGCCCGATCGGTTTTGTCGGTATTATTGCCCCACATCTCGTACGATTGCTAGGCTTTAGCCAACATCGGGATATGATCGTTGCAAACATTGTCATAGGGGCTATGCTGCTCATTACTGCAGACATTTTCGTCCGTATTGTATCCCAATCATCTGAACTGCCTGTTGGGGCGATGACAGCTCTTGTTGGTGGTCCGTGGCTCGTTTATTTAGCGGTGAAAATGAGCAAAGGGAGACAAGGAAAACAAGCTGTATTAGACGGAAATGATTATTTTCCAAATAAATCAATCCTTGCACTTATCTTATTATGTTTATCAGCAGCTGTTCTCTTTTTAGGGATATCATTTGGCGGGACTTCATTCACCCCCCTTTATGAAATCACTCATGAGCTTCTCCACAACGTATATGTTTGGGATTTCCGTGTACCCCGAGTATTGACAAGTTTTCTTGTTGGCATGCTCATGGCTGCTAGTGGCGTATTACTGCAAGCAGTATTGCGAAATCCGCTGGCAGATGCTTCTGTTCTAGGGGTCACTTCAGGTGCCGGAATGACAGCAATGTTATTTTTAACAGTGATCCCAAGTTTGCCGATCTTTTTTGTTCCGTTCGGTGCATTTATTGGTGCTTTTGCTGTGATGGCGACGATTTTATATCTTAGCCGCCGATCTGGTTTTCAGCCGACGATGCTTGTGCTAATAGGAATAGCGCTTTCTGCAGCTTGTTCCGCCATCATTCAAGTGCTCCTAGTACGATCTAAGCTAGGTGTTACACAAGTTTTAACATGGTTGTCAGGAAGTACGTATGGAAGTTCTTGGGATTCTGTTCTTATCGCCTTTTTAGCGGTTATCATTTGTTTCCCGATCGTATATTATTTTTCACGTACATATGATGTTCTCATGTTTGGAGAGGAATTAGCCGTTGGATTTGGAATAAAAATAGATCGAACACGTTTATATATGATCATAGCAGGCGTTTTTTTATCGGCCGTTAGTGTAGCATTAGTTGGGACAATCGGCTTTGTCGGTTTATTGGCTCCACATGCTGCTCGACGCATGGTTGGTGTTAAACACATGTATGTTTTTCCTGTCAGCATTGTGCTTGGCGGCATCTTTTTAACCTTCGCCGATTTCCTCGGGCGGTATTTATTAGCCCCTAATGATATTCCCGCTGGACTCTTAGTGTCATTAGTGGGAGCGCCTTACTTGCTATATTTGTTAAAGATAACCGGTAAAATGAATCGAGTATGATGGGTTTTTCGCCCTTCCTACTCGATTTATATTATTTTTTATAGTAAAATAAGACTGAAAATTCAGAAGTGGGGAGTGAAAGGAATGGGTGCTGAACAGAGGATCTTATCTATTGACTATGCACGAAAGTTGGATGAACAAGACGTTCTCGCTCACTTTCGAGAAGAATTTTATATACAGCCTGAGACGATTTATCTTGATGGCAATTCATTGGGACTCTTATCGAAAAGAGCAGAGAAAGCTTTGCTGTCGATACTTGATTCATGGAAACAATATGGAATTGATGGATGGACAAAGGGAGAACATCCGTGGTTTTATCTATCAGAAAAATTAGGGGAAATGACAGCGTCTCTTATTGGTGCAGAGCCAGAAGAAACAATTGTAACGGGCTCAACTACTGTGAATTTGCACCAGCTAGTCGCTGCCTTCTTCCATCCAAACGGTTCCGCAACAAAAATATTAGCTGATGAATTAAATTTTCCAACAGATATTTATGCTTTACAAAGTCAGTTGACATTAAAAGGACTAGATCCTAATAACCATCTAGTGAAAGTAAAGAGTGAAGATGGACGAACACTGAAGGAAGAGGATATTATTGCCCAAATGTCAGAGGAAATTGCATTGATTGTGCTGCCAAGTGTGCTTTATCGAAGTGGGCAAATCCTTGATATAAAACGGTTGACGGCGGCAGCGCATAAACGCGATATCGTCATTGGCTTCGATCTTTGCCATTCGATTGGCTCCATTCCGCATCAGTTGAGCGAGTGGGATGTAGATTTTGCTTTTTGGTGCAATTATAAACATTTAAATGGCGGACCGGGAGCGGTTGGCGGCCTTTATGTGAATAAGCGCCACTTTGGTGTAAAGCCAGGCTTAGCTGGTTGGTTTGGTTCTCGAAAAGATAAGCAGTTTGATATGGAACATACAATGATTCAGGCAACTCATGCTGGCGCCTTTCAAATGGGAACACCGCATTTATTAAGTGCTGCACCGCTGTTAGGTTCTCTAGCAATGTTTGCAGAAGCGGGCATAGAGAATATTCGTGCAAAATCATTGCAATTAACAGACTACATGATGGCATTAATCGACGCAGAACTAAAACAAGAGGACTTCACAATTGCGAATCCACTCAATCATCAACAAAGGGGCGGCCACGTCTATTTAGAACATCGAGAAGCAGCACGAATTTGTAAAGCACTAAAAGCAAACAACATTATTCCCGATTTTCGAGCACCGAATGGCATTCGCCTTGCACCAGTAGCGCTCTATAATACTTTTACAGAAGTCTGGGAAACGGTGCAAAGGTTAAAAGTGATTATGAACGAAGAGCAGTACAAACAGTTTGAAAATAAACGTGATGAGGTGGCATAATTGGCAAAAAATAAGAATAAGTGGATTGATATTTCACAACCTTTGACGAATGATATCAGGCATTGGCCCGGCGATACCCCATTTACTTATGAGGTGAAATTTTTAAAACAGCAAACAGGTTCAGTAAATATTGGGAAAATAACAACAAGTTTACATACTGGTACGCATATTGATGCCCCATTTCATTTTGATGATAATGGCATGCAAGTGCATCAGCTCGATATCAATATGTATATTGGGAAAGCTCGTGTGATCGATGTGTCTAACTATGAAAGCATTGGCAGGGAGGAATTGGCCAAATCATCTTTAGAGGGGGTTTCTCGTTTATTGCTGCGCACATCGACAATAGACAATCCAACCAAATTTCCTAAATCGATTCCTTATTTACGTGAAGATATCGGTGCTTTTTTACAAAAGAAAGGCATTTTCCTCATTGGGGTGGATGTTCCTTCAGTAGACCCATTAGATAGTAAAGAATTGAAAGCTCATCATGCATTGCATCAACATGGCGTCCATATTTTGGAGAATGTCGTCTTAGAACATGTGAAGCCAGGTGATTATGAACTGATTGCCCTGCCACTGCCTATTCATGGAGCTGATGGCAGTCCTGTTCGAGCGGTTATCAGGTCCATCTAATTGAAAGAATGAGGGGGAATCTGGAGTTGTCAAAGCCAATATCTGAGTTAAATAAAAAGTTGGAAGCAGAAAAAGGGATTCATACGGACTTTTTGCACGATATGACATATGGCGATTACCTACACTTAACACCATTGCTCGGAAGTCAGCACTGTTTATCTGATCATCATGATGAAATGCTTTTTATTATTATTCATCAAGTGAGTGAGCTTTGGATGAAGCTGACCATCCATGAATTGACGGCTGCAATAGAAGCAATTGCAGATGGAAAAATGCAAGCAGCATTTAAAATGCTTGCCCGTGTATCAAAGATTCAAACTCAAATCATTCAAGCTTGGGACGTATTATCGACATTAACACCAGCGGAATATATGGAGTTTCGGGATAAGCTCGGAAAAGCCTCAGGTTTCCAATCTTATCAATATCGGCTCATTGAGTTTGCGCTTGGTTATAAAACGAGCCATATTTTAAAAATTTACGAAAAGGACCCTGCTCTTTATGCGAAGCTGGAGAAGGCTTATCATGCACCGAGTATTTACGATGTTTCCATCAAGGCGCTGGCGCGGGCAGGCTTTGCTATTAATCCCGCTTTATTGACACGTGATTTTTCTAAAACGTACGGCGGTGATCCAACTGTGGAGGCTGCTTGGCGTAAAGTATACCAACATGTTGATCAATATTGGGATTTGTACCAACTTGCTGAAAAGCTGATTGATATTGAAGATTGGCTCCAGCAATGGCGTTTTCGCCATATGAAGACGGTTGAACGTATTATCGGCTTTAAAATAGGCACTGGCGGATCATCAGGTGTCAATTATTTGAAACAAGTATTAGATCATCGCTTTTTTCCAGAATTATGGGATTTGAGAACGACACTATAAAAAATAATGGAAAGTGCTAGACATCAAAAATGAACCACTGCTGGTTATTCCTGTTTTTGCACTTGTGATCAATAAACAGTATGATGGTATAGTTTAAGAGAATTATCCGACCATGAAATAGGGAGTGGATGTAATGAAAGAAAGCAGAGAGCAGTGGTCGTCGAAATTAGGCTTTATTTTATCCTCGGCTGGGGCTGCGATAGGACTCGGCGCTATTTGGAAGTTTCCTTATGTGACAGGAATGAATGGAGGAGGAGCTTTTTTCCTCATTTTTGTTGTTTTTACATTATTGATTGGACTGCCAATGCTAATTTCTGAATTTATTATTGGCAGGGGAGCAGGGAAGGAAGCCATAAGTGCTTATAAAAAATTGGCACCTAAAAGTACTTGGGTGTGGCTTGGCCGGCTTGGTGTCCTCGGCTGCTTTTTATTGCTGTCTTTTTACAGCGTTGTAGGTGGCTGGGTTCTTATCTATAGTGCATTATCAATACCGGGGAAAGTGATTAGTGAGCATGCTCAGTATCCAGCTCTTTTTGAGCATATTATTGGTTCGCCGCTCATTACCATTTTAGGTCTTGGTTTGTTTATTTTCCTTAATGTCATCGTGATTGCGTCAGGAATCAAAAACGGGATTGAACGTGCAAGCAAGTATATGATGCCGCTCTTATTTATATTTTTTATCATTCTTGTTATTCGTTCATTAACATTAGATGGTGCAATGGAAGGAGTCCGCTTTTTTCTAGCGCCGGATTTTTCAAATATGACGGGCGGAGCCGTTTTATATGCATTAGGCCAGTCATTCTTTTCACTAGCGGTTGGCTTTTCCTGTATGGTTACATACAGCTCTTATTTAGACAAACAAGTCAGCATCCCATCGTCGGCTGGTTCTGTTGTCGGAATGAATATTTTTGTTTCTTTATTAGCAGGACTGGCAATCTTTCCAGTTGTGTTCTCCTTTGGGCTTGAACCTGCTGAGGGGCCTGGCTTATTGTTTATTATTTTGCCATCTGTTTTTTCGCAGCTGCCATTTGGTGAAGTTTTCCTATGTTTATTTTTATTATTGTTTTTATTTGCTACTTTAACGTCTTCCTTTAGTTTATTCGAAATTATTGTTTCTGCATTTACCGAGAATGGCAAATGGACACGCAAGGCAGTTGCATGGTTGACTGGCATTATTGTCTTCGCAGCCGGAATTCCAGCCGCACTGTCTTCAAGTTCTTTGCAAGACTTTACGTTGTTTGGAAAAACAATCTTCGATGCAACAGACTATTTAGTGAGCAATCTTATGCTTCCATTAGGAAATTTATTTATTGCTTTATTTATTTCTTTCCGAATGGATCAAATGCTTGTGAAAGTTGAATTTCAGTTAGGCCACCATTTATCGCCTTCGTGGTTTTCAATATGGCGAACATTGATGAAGTGGCTAGTACCAATCACAATCGTTATCGTCTTTATCAGTTCATTAGGAATATTCGATATAAAGGCTCCGTAGGAATACGGCAATTTCATCTCAAATCTAATGGCAGCAAGGCTCTAGGAATCAAAGTAGGATGTCTCGCATTTTACTTCTAAACAATGAGTAAAGTTGAATGATATTCTCCCGCTTCAACATTCATGAAGTGGGAGTTTCCATTTTTCATCTTTTACAAATCTAAAGGGCTTAGCCAAACTTCCAATCATGTGAGGAAGAATCACCATTAAACGACTTCACTTCTACTACTCTGCTAGTCTTAAAATGATGGAACTTTGAAAAACTGAATAGCTGGATATCGATAGAGTTTTCCCTTTATTGTTGAGTAGATCGCATGGATGATGAGAAGAAATTCTATGATGATGATACTAAATCGGGAGTAATGGAGCTCCATTGGAACGAAAATAGAAATGATTAGAATCGTTAATAACGTAAAATGAAAATTGATTGCTGCAATTGACTGGGCCTTTAAAAAGGCACTTTTCTTGCGAGTGAAGAAATAAAAGATAATGGGAGCGAGAAAGGCTAAGAGTAATGAGCTGCTATGCATCATGATCGCCAAACTTTTCTCTTTCCGAGTTAGCTGTAACATCTTTTATTCAGACCCTCCTTGTTGAAAATAAGTAGATAAGACACCATCATGATCAGGCAAAAAGGAAAAACCAAAATGAGCAGCAAGAGCGGCTGCCGATGTCCAAATTGCTAGACTAGCAATCATCCATCCCGTCACGAGACGTTTTTTGCCTCCTAATGAGATGCCCATCAATGCAGTTAAATGGCTTCCGACGAAAAGTGGGCCAATAATGGCTAATCCCGGCATACCGTATTGATTCCAAAGGCGGACAGCACGTTCCGTTCTTTTTGTCTTTTTTGGTTCGTTGCGCTGTTTTTTTCGCCATATTTTAAAACGCTCAACAGCAAGGACAAGCAAGAGAATCGTCAATGCATTTCCTAAAAAACCTAAAATCGCTACGGGAATAGCGGGCATCCCACTTAAAATTGCTATTGGTACAACCGCTATGACTTCAAAAAATGGTATAGCAGCTAACAGAAATACAAAAAAATATAAACTAACAGACGAAATAAATGGCATTTTTTCCTTCCCCTTCATTTTTTATTATTAAAATAATTCTGAACCTAAATAGATGTCTATTTAGGTGCGTGCGTACTTTCTAATAAGCGATTGTTTTTTGAAAGCAGAAGCGATAGAATATCGTCTAATTCTAATGATTCTGCTTTGATCAATGGTACTTTTTTTTCCATTAACATTGTTTTAGCTCGTGAAAAATGCTTCGTGATAAAAAATTGATGATGCTTATCAAGTACGATTGTATCCTTACATGCCTTTAGCTTTTCTGGTACGGCAGGTACGTAGACTTTTCTCCATTCATAAAGCAGTTGATCTTTTTCTAACTTTCCAATCAGTTTTCCTTTATGAAGGACGATTAAAAAATCGACTAGCTTTTTCACTTCATCCATTTGGTGAGTCGCTAAAAAGACAGTATTGTCTTCTGTTTGCATAAAAGTTGCGATATCCTCCAGCATCTGTTTTTTAGAAAAAACATCTAGGCCATTGGTTGGTTCGTCAAGAATGAGCAATGATGGATTAGATGCCAATGCTAAAATAAAAGCAAGTTTTTTTTGATTGCCTTGCGATAGGTGATGAAAGGCTTTATTGTCTTCTATTTCATAATCTCGCAATCTTTTTTCAAATTGCTGCTGATCCCATGAAGCGTACCAGTTAGCATAAAAAGCGGCTATTTCTTTCGATGTTAACATTTCGTAGCCAATTGGATGTTCTGGAACAAAAGCGAAACAGGCTTCTTTTTTTTGCTGATTATTTTCTTTTCCAAAAAGGGAAATGCTTCCTCTATCTGGATGCAGGATGCCTAACAGCAGTTGAAATATCGATGTTTTTCCAGCCCCATTTGCTCCAACAAGAGAGGTGATTGTACCTCTTTCGACGGAGAAAGAAATGTGTTCTAACTGAAAGCGATCGATTTTTTTGCTTACTTCACTAAATGACACGACTGGATTATTTCCTATCACGATTTATCCTCCTTCTCTAATTCTTCTGTAAGCATGCGTATTAAGTCTTTGCTGCTATATTGAAAAGACTTGCTTAACGTAATGGCATCACGAAGTATTTTGCGTATTTCGTTTTCCTGATAAAAACTTTGTTCTTGCTGTTGAATTTCTGTAACAAATGTCCCCAGTCCTTGCTTTGTTTTAATAATGCCCTCAATTTCCAAATCGTGATATGCTCTTCGTGTTGTAATGATGCTGCAAGAAAGCTGTTGACTTAAAGCACGAATAGATGGCAGCAGCGTGTCCTTTGACAATTTGCCACTCATAATAAGCGCCCTTAATTGGTTTTTAATTTGGACATATAGCGGTTCAGAACTATCACTATCCACAATAATAGGCAATTGTCTCCATTCATCATGTTTTTTCATAGCATTGGCACGTCTTTCTTGAGAATGAATACAGACATTTTCGCTTTTAAATAGAGCAGTAGAAAGACAACAAGACAAGGAATCCCTAAGCTAATAACCGTGTAGTTTGCCGCCAAAAGAAGACTGCTGTACGTTAAGCTTTTTAATGGAAAAACATAATGTGTGAGAATGAGGATAACGAATAGACAAAGCGGAATCACAAGACTCGTTATCCAAAAAAATTTTTTCCGATTTAAAGTCTGTTCAAGATAAATCACAATCATATTTAAAATAAAGATATAGCTAATCCATAATAATGAAAAACGAACATATTGCAGTATTGTCAAGTAGTCCAGCAAATGTCTCGAAAATATGCTCACACTTGTAAAATATAGAACTAGCACAACGATTAATGTCCCCCAATGCAACATTATTTTCGCTCTTATAATTGTTAATGTAGGGATAGGCAGCATCCGATAAAAGATGTTGCGGCGCCAGTTATGATCCGTTAGCTGTCCGGTAACATAATGATAATAAGAGTGATTGCAGAATGGGAGAGCAACAAATAGCAATAAATCAGTGAAAAACAAATGGGATTGCTCTTTGTCAAACTGCAAAGCATCGATAAACTTTCCCGTCAAAAAACCAATTAATACAATAAAAATAATATTGGTAATCATTGCTTTCCAATTTTGTTTGCATTCGAAAAGGATAATGATTCGTTCATCTCTGTTTCCCAATTCAGTTATTCCTTTCTTTTATGGTGATATACTGTATATAACGATATACACAGTATATCACCGCTGTTTTTATTGTCAATACAAAATAAAAATACGTTTAATGAATATTTGAACGGAGGTACATGAGAATTAGCTCATCTTAAAGTGGACACTGTTCCCGAGGGGAATGATACAATTTGAAATAAACGTGATTCGTTTAAAATGATAGTGAAAAAAGGAGAACTCCCGCTGCTGTGAAATAGTAGCGGGAGCTTTGACAAGAGATCAGTTTCGTTTATCAGTTTGATTAATAAGGGGGAAAATTGACTAGTATGCAATCATTGCAAACAGGATAAGAAAAAGTCTGACAACAACATCCCAAAGAAACAGGTGAATAAGGCGACCTATAATGAAAGTGTTATATTATTTGATCTAGATCGATTACTTGAGGAGGGAGCCCTTTTTTGTTCAATAGTCGAATTTGCTGCGGCCTAATTTCGAGTACAAGTAAATCAGGATCGTCAGGACCATTGAACCAAGGAGAAACGTGGTCATTCCAAAGCTTTTTTATCATATGATCGCCGCTTGTAACAGTAATATTACCCTCTATTTCTACATAAGCATCCCCATAACCTCCACCTTCATATCCAAGCAAAATATGTGTAAAAGGATTTTGCAAAATCTCCTCTATTTTGTGTGTTTCTGAGTGTGTAATCGTAAAAAGAATCCCATTTTCATAAAAAAAAGTCATGTAGCGGGCATACGGTTTGTTATTTGCTACAGTCGCCATGATTCCAACACGATCAGTGTTCATAATTTCTAGCGCAGTCTCTTGCAGTTGCTGTTGAGTCATTATCATTCCACCTCTTTTAAATAGCTTCTTTACTACTATTCCTATTGTGAGCATTTTCATTCCAATTATGAATGTCTAAAAGGTTTTTATATGGCTTTAGTCGAAAAGTAGTTAGGAGAAGAAACAATAAATATTGTATCATCTCACATGGAGGGACTAACAAATTGAACAATAAAGAAACAGCTGTATTAGAAGGAAAAAAGGTCATTTTAAAATTCATTGAAAAAGAAGATATTCCAATATTGTGGGAGCTGATATATGGAGCAGAAAACCCGGAATGGAAAAAGTGGGATGCTCCTTATTTTCCATTAGAAAGAGTAGACCACAAAACGTATGAAGCAAACATGCTGAAAAGAATGGAAGCAGGGATAGACGATCAAATGCTCATCATCGTTGATAATCATATCATTGGGACTGTTTCATATTATTGGGAGCATCAACCTTCCAATTGGCTAGAAATTGGAATCGTTATTTATTCTCCAACTTATTGGAATGGCGGCTATGGTACAGAAGCGCTGCAAATGTGGACAAATCATTTATTTGAAACACTGCCTATCCCAAGAGTTGGCCTTACCACGTGGTCAGGAAATAAACGGATGATGAAGGTTGGGAAAAAGTTAGGTATGAAGCTTGAGGGCAGGCTGCGTAAATGCCGGTTTTACAATGGTGAATATTATGACTCCATTCGAATGGGTGTATTGCGAGAAGAGTGGTACGGGAAGAGAAGGATAAGTTATAATAACGAGAAAGGCAAATATGACAATCATTTTTAGGAGTAAAGAAGTGAAAAAGCGCTAGATTGATAGTCGTTTTCCTTTTTTTATCGAATAAAACAAGCAAGACAGATGCATTTCTTACTAGTGAACAACATATGGAGGTATTCAGATGGAATTGACAATTAAAAAGCTTTCTGCGTGCAGCTTTGAAGAAGCTGCTAATATTTGGAACAGCGGTTTTGAAGGATATTTTATCGATATTGCGATGACGGCTGATCGTTTTACGTCGCGTATTGGCTTAGAAGGGCTGTCTCCAGCTCTCTCTATCGTAGGATATTTTGGAGATGAACCTGCAGGTATACTCATGAATGGAATAAAGAAAATTGGGAATCAAAAAATAGCATGGAATGGCGGAACAGGTGTTGCTTCTAAGTTTCGGCGACAAGGAGTAGGAAGAGCGCTCATGGAAGCTGCTATTGAGATTTATAAACAGGAAGAAGTCGATATTGCGATGCTGGAAGCTTTTTCGAAAAATGAAAAGGCTATCGCTCTATATGAACAATTAGGATTTGAAGTCGTTGATCAGCTTTTATTTTTAGAACATAAAGATAGCTTTCGAAGTGAACCATTTTACGATAATGGAAATTATACCGTTACTCAATGCTTTACACAGGAGGCAGCTGCTCTTCCTTTTTATCAATCATTGGTGCCGTGGCAAACACAAAGCACAAACATTAAGGATGGACAGGCACTTATTTTAAAAACGGCGCACGGTGAAGCGGTTGGTTATGCACTCTTCAAAAAAGTATATGAGAATGGCAATCTTCGTGGGATCATACTGTATCAATGTCACGTAAAGGACGATGTTGCTGATTCTAAAGCGGCAATCCAGACACTGCTTCATCATGTGTACGGACCTTCTCAGCAAGTATGTAACAGATCGACTTATAATTTAACCGCAAAAAGTAAAGAAGTGGTTGCACTTTTAAAAGATTGCGGCTTTACAACGAGAGCTGAACAAGTCTTTATGGTGAAAAAAATGTAAATCAGTTCTTTGCTTTCATGAAATCAGCTGAATCGTGAATGCTGTCGCCAATATGCTAAAGAGGGTGATGAAAGTAAAAAATCTCGTGCTCCAATATGAAGAATTTGGTGATCCCTTAGAAAGATTAGCATTGCATGAAATGGAGATAACACCTTTACAACCAAATGAAGTATTAGTGAAAATGATTGCTAGTCCCATCAACCCGTCAGACTTAATACCGATCAGAGGCTCATATTCACATCGAATCTCACTTCCTTTTATTGCGGGTTATGAAGGGGTAGGTGTCATTGTCGATGTAGGAAAAAACACTTCAGCTTCACTAATCGGAAAAAGGGCATTGCCTCTAAGAGGTGAAGGAACTTGGCAGCAATTTGTAAAGTCGCCATCAGAATTTGTTATTCAAGTTCCTGACAGTTTCAGTAATGATGTTGCCAGCCAGCTATATATCAATCCACTCACTGCTTGGATCATATGTAGCGAATATTTAGCTTTAAAACCAGGAGATACTTTGTTAATGAATGCTGGCGGTTCTGCTATTGCTCGTTTCTTTACTCAGTTATCAAACATTTTAGGCTTTAGCATCCTATTAGTGATAAGAAATGAAATCCATCGCAATGAATTATATGAGCTAGGTGCGTGGAAAGTTTTCAATTCTTCCACAGCAAATATAAATGAAGCAGTGATGGATGTAACAGGCGGCAAAGGGGTTGATGTTTCCATCGACTCAGTTGGTGGAGAAAGTGGAGAATTGCTAGCAAAATGTTTAAAACAGAATGGGCGTTATCTTAGTCTAGGCCTGCTTTCAGGTATACAAGTAGATTGGGAGAAAATAAACAAAGAATTCGGAATCCCTCCAGATTTATTTTCTCTACGGAGGTGGAACCAACTTGCTTCTACTTCAAGGTGGCATCAAAAATTTACTGAGATCATCGATCTAATATTAAAAGAGAATATTAAACTAGCAAAGATTAACGGAAAATATAAATTTAAAGATTTTAAACATGCGTTACATCATACACAAATTCCTGGAAACAAGGGAAAAGTGCTGTTAACCCATGATCTTAACGATATACGACAGCAATAGAAAAAGGGGAGCTACTGAAGCTCCTCTCACTCTTTAGATGACATTTATTTCAAATAACCAATTGGCATCAATATCATCGTTTTGGGATAGTAAAATGAATGATTGTGAGTTATCTAGAAAAATGATGTTAGTAGAGATAGAGTAAATGGATGAGGACTTTTCGAATGATGTGATTTATGTTGTAGGCAATGTCTAGTGAAATCTTGATATTTTGTAGTTTCAACGGTTTTTTCTAGTATTGAAAATAATGGTATTTAACCGATTTCCTCTTGCCTATTTATAGATGATCTTTTTTCCATCCTCTCTGTTTTGTTCAACCAAATCGGGCCAATAGCTATAAAAACTGCTAGTAAAAGAAATGGGATTGTATAACTGCCTGTTATATCAACAATAAACCCGAATGTGGCAGGAGCCGCTACAATAAAAAGCTGATTTAACGTCAATGCGACGCTAACTGTTAAAGCGATCATCTCTGTGTGCGCTTTTTCAGAAACCATGACGATAAATAAGCTAAACCACCCCATCCCTAAAAATCCAAAGATAAAACATAATGATCCTATGAAAATGTCATTTGATCCATGAGGTGTTAGAATGAAAGCAACAATGGTGATGACAGTTGCATAAATGGCAAGCTGCAAAGGCTTGCTTCGATTTCCCCGAAAAAGATGATCGCTTATCCATGACAAAACGATTCTCCCCAACATTCCGCCTATTAGAGCAATACTTAATAAAATTCCCGATTGACTAAGTCCGATGTGAAGTCCTTTATTTAGATAACTCATTAAGTGCGCAACAATGATTAATTGAACAGAAATCATACTAATGCCTATGTAGAATACTGGGTATAACGATGGGGTATTCTGGATGATTTTTATCTTTTCTTTTAGAGTGGTAGTTTTTCTTTTATTTTCGCTTCTGTTTATATCTTTATAGCATAATAGAAAAATGATACCTCCAATAATGGAAACAAGTCCTTGCATCAGAATGGCGCTATGCAATCCATGATGATAAAAGATGAAGGGTAAAACAATCGATGCTGCCGCTCCTCCTAATGGAATTCCTGTTTGCCGAATTCCCATTGCAAGCCCTCTATTTTTGTTAGGGAACCATTTCACAATTGCACTGCTTCCGCCAGGCTGAGCAGTTCCATACCAGATTCCTACAAAGAGCAAAATGATTAATAATGCACCGAAGCTATCCCAAAAATAAGCTAACGTAATACTCAATCCTAACAAAATGGCGCCGAGCCCTACTGTCCACCTTTCTCCGTATTTATCCATTAAATCTCCAAAAAAAATCATTGAAAAGATCGGGCCTATGTTCACTGCTGAAACAATTAAACCAGTTTCTAATTGAGATAAATGGAATTCACTTTGATAAAAGGTTGCTAAAGGGCCCATTCCATACGTTACAAAAGTTGCGCAAGCTTGGGCAAAGGTTGCAATGAATAAAATAAACCATTTATATGTTCCGCGATCTGTTAACGTACGCACCAAATCACCTGCCATTATTTTATACATGAACTATATTAACATATATCTAAGTTTTTAGAATTTGATTCACGAGACAACCCCGTCTGATTTTAGTCGGATTCAGATCATTAGGTTGTTTATAAAAACGAGCAGGTTATCAGCTTTATAATCTACTGAAAGTAGCTGATATCAGCCAACTGCAGTATATAAACATACAAAAACAGATGGAGAAAAAACGATTCATTTTTCTCCATCTGAAAGAATTGTTAGAAAACGCTATTTTTCGTTGTAGCATATGGGACAGAGACCATTCAATTATCACAAGTCTTATAATCACCTTCAAGCAATTATTGCAAAGCTTTTTGCAGCGTTTCGATATTTTCGTTCATTAAATCAAAATAATCTTTGTTTTCCTTTTTATCTTCTTCTGATTGGGAAGAAAGATGGTGCATACGAAGGATTTCAGCGCCAATTTCTTTTTTTACGATATCGGCAATTTTTGGTGTTGCAAAAGTCTCAAAAATAATGTAATTTAACTCGTGTTCTTTTGCAATTTCAATGATTTCAGCTAATTTTTTCTGGCTTGGCTCGTTCGTTGGTGATAATCCCGTTACACTTATTTGTTTTATTCCGTACCGTTTTTCCCAATAGCCATATGCTTCATGTGCTACTAGTATTTCTTTTTTTTGTCCATGCTCCACAGTTTCTCTGAATTTGTTATCGAGCTCTTCAAATTGTTTTTTGATCGCTGCATAATTTTTCTTAAAATCTTCCTCTGCATCTGGCTTTAGTTCAATAAGCGCTTCTTTTATCAAATTCGCTTGGTGCATCGCCAAAACAGGATCAAGCCAAACATGAGGATCGACATTGTGATGGTGATGACCTTCTTCTCCATGATCATGATCGTGCCCATCCTCGTTCTCTTCCTCGTGTTCGTGCGAATGGTCGATTAGGGAGATTCCTTCTGTTGATTCGACGATTTTGACATTCTCTTTTGAAAGCGTGTCTGTTAGTTTATTTGTAAAGGACTCCATTCCTGCGCCGTTATAGATAAAAAGATCAGAATTAGCGATTTTTAAAATGACTTTTTGTGTAGGCTCATACGTATGAGCATCCGCGCCAGGCGGATAAATGGAAGCAACTTCAACATGCTCGCCTCCAATTTTTTTTGCAAAGTCCTCTAATGGATAAATGGTTGTGTAGACAGTGAGCTTTTCTTTTTCAGTAGTAGCAGGGCTTTTCGATGATGAAGAACAGCCGGCTGCAAAAGCAGATAAAATTAAAAGGATGATGAGATATAGCCTTGCTTTTTTCAAGTTTTTTCTCCCCTTTTCAACGTAAATAAGAATGATGCCGATTTAGTTTTCGTTAAAACGTAATAGTTACGATTTAGAATTATACAGGTATTTGTTTAGATTAGCAAGTATTTTTTAATGATGATTTTTTTTAGAATATGTGAACAAGTTAGGGGATAGAAGCAATACTTTCGAACAACTTGTCATTGAAATGGTCATTAGCTATTAGTATTGCACGTAAACAAACGTTTGATTAGATACCTTTTTTGAAAAAAGCCACTACTGAAAACTGGTTTGACACTTAAAAAGTGCTATATAGTGACGATTAGTCTAAGCATACAGAGGGGGAATGGTCAGTATTCAACTGACAAAAAAAATGAACTGATGATTTACATTCAATTTAAAATTAAAGCCCGTAAAGTTTTCATCACGAGCGATGATACTTTACGGGCTTGGCTTTTTTTAAAAAAACACTTTAAAAAATAAAACGCAAGAGCATCATGGAAAGAATGCCGACGATAACAGTTCCTAGTAAACTGCGAGTGAATATGGCAACGAGGATAGTAGGAATTGCGGCGAGTAGACGCAGATTGCCGTAAAAGTAGCCGAATTCTTCTGTAGGAATTAGGAGTTCCTGTGCTAATAAAGCAGCCATAATGGCTACGGGAATATGCTTCAGCCAATTCACTACCCAATCAGGCAGATCGACTTTGCTTAGGACCGCTAATGGCAGTACTCGTGGAAGCATTGTTACAATGGCTCCCCCGAAGATAATAAGTAGAACCGTCATGTTTAATTCCATTTTTTCATCACCGTCCCTAAGGTAGCTGCAAGGATGCAAGCGAAAAGGATATCAATTCCTTTTGGAAGCAAAAAACTAGCTCCGATAGTAAAGAGGATTGCACAGCCTGCAACGAAAAGATTGATTGCTAGTTTAGAGCGGACAGCCATTTGCAATACTAACAGACCTACAAACATTGCTGGCAGGGCAAAATCAAGACCAAAAGCTTCAGGATTTGTGATCCAATTGCCAAAATAGGCTCCAGCCAGATTGGCTACCAGCCAATTAAGATAAGCTGTTACATTTAATCCTAGCAACCAGCTATATGTTGCTTGTTTGCCGCTTGCCAAGTGATTTGATGCAACCCCAAACGTTTCATCCGTTAGCAAGAAACCGTTTATCATATTTTGCCAAGTTGGGAAACGGCGAAAATGTGGGGCAAGGGCTGCGCTTAATAGGAAATGTCTTAAATTCACAATAAATATCGTTAGAATAATAGATAAAACAGGTGCACCGGAGGCGAACATGCCTGCTGCAATAAATTGAGCGGAACCAGCATATAGAAATAAAGACATCATCGCTATTTCTAATATACTTAATCCAGCTGTATTTTGTACGACCCCAGCTGCAAAGCCGATGCTTAAATAGCCTAATAATGTGGGAACGCAATCCTTCACGCCTTGCAGCAATTGATTTTCTTCCTGTAACGAGCCATCTTCTTGCTTTATTACAATACTGCTTTCTCTTTTCATTTTCGTGCTCCATTTCTTTAGGTTAGCGTAACTTCAAATCGTTTATTGTTTTTTCCTTTGCTGCTTACTTTTTCTAAGCTCATGTTGCCGATTTCATTCGTATTTGAAACATGTGTACCGCCGCAAGCTTGTTCATCAATAGATGAAATCGTAATTAAACGAACAGTGGCAATTGATGCTGGAAGGAGGTTGACCATTGTCTTTATTAATCCTGAGCTATTTTCAGCTTCCTCTCTTGAAACAAATCGCGATGTGATCGGGTGATGCTCATTTAAAATCTGATTCGTTTCGTTCACAATACTTTCTAATTGTTCTTTCGTTAAATCCTCCAGGTGATTAAAGTCAATTCTTGCCCGATTAGGATAAATTTTGTTTCCAGTACAAAGTGCACCATATTTTTTATAAACAATTGCGCCCAGCACATGAAGCAAAGAATGATGTCTCATTAATCCTTTTCTTCTTTCCCAGTCAATTTTTGTAGTCACTTTTCCAAGCTGCAGACAATGAGCATTTTTGACGTAATGTGCGATGTTTCCTTTTTCTTTTTTTACTTCGTACACTTTAAACGCTTCGTTTGCTTGGATAAGATAACCAGTATCGTGCTCTTGGCCTCCTCCTGTAGGGTAGAAAACAGTTTGATCTAAAATAACTTTATCTCCATCGATTTTTTGCACAGTACTTTCACATGTTGTTAAATAGCTATCTTCCAAATAGAGTTCCTTCGTACTCATATTTTCAACTCCCTTTAGGTGTTATGATCCTAACTACTATAAATCTTGCGAAGAAAATACGGCTCTCATTCATTGCTTGAACCGTTTTCCTGTGACGACGTGTAATAAATCTTTTTTATTTCTCCAAAGGGCATCTAGCTTATCTGAGCCGAATTCCTTCGTTATTTCTTCGATCATAATATCATGGCGTATATATTCAGTTGCCACAAGCACAAGTGCCGGATCGCTCGTTTTTACCGCCCAAGGAGCTGTACTCTCGGAAAAGTTTGCAATAAGTACCTCTGTATTATCGCGAACAATCACTGTTAAATGCCCGCCCATCCGTTCTTCTACGACATCTGGTGTCATGTAGTTATGATGATAAGTAAAACCTAATTGCGTTTTAGGCGCTCCAAAAAGGATGGTAAAAATGGGAATTCCCTTTTCTGTTTGGGCATCAATGGCTTTTTTAATAAATTGAACTTGCGGTTCCCAAATAGATAGCCATATTTCTTTTTTTGCCTTTTGAACGATGCTGACCATTTCATTTAGAACTAGCTGCTCACTATGAATGCGGAAAATGACGTCTGCTTCACGTTCTGTTTCTAAAACAGATAATTCTTTTTCTAAAAAATCAAAGGAACTTTCAAAATCTTTTCTTAATCGTTCCATTAATTCTTTAGCTGGAACAGGTGAATATTTTACCGGATCTGATGGGATCGTATAAATTGCTCCCTTATCCAGCAATTTTCCTAACACTTCATAAATCATTGATCTCGGTACACCAGTTCGTTTGCTGATTTCATAGCCTGTTACTTGGGAATGCTTTAGCAGTCCTATATAGGCTTTACATTCGTATTGGGAGAAACCTAATTTTTGCAACTCTGTATAAATATGATCCATGAAACAACTTCTCTCTTTAGTCGTTATAGTATTAACTACTATTAACATATTCTTTATTGTTTTGTCAAGCGCTAAAAAGGATTTTTTGTGTAAAGATTCTATATAGTTTGGGCAGATTGCGAAAACGTTCAAACTTTACTGACAAGTATGGTCCTTGCAAGTGTTATACTGCGCATAGCAGATAGGTGTTTGGGCAGGGGGAATTTTTGTGAACAAAAAAGAGATACTTATTCAAGAAGCAGAGGTGTTTCTTTACCAATGCTATGATGAATTGGGAAAAACAAAGGAAGAAGCAAGAGAACGAGCTGCAAATATAAAAAAGGAAATTACAGAAACAGGAACATATGAACATACATATGAAGAACTAGCCCATGGAGCAAAGATGGCCTGGCGTCATCACAACCGCTGCATTAGCAGACTTTTTTGGGATACGCTGCATGTATTTGACGCTAGGCATGTACAGACGCCAGAAGCTATCTTTCAAGCGCTTTTACATCATATTGACTATGCAACAAATAACGGAAAGATTCGTTCAACCATTACGGTGTTTCCGCCGCAGGTTAATGGAGAAGATCAGATGCGCATTTGGAATCATCAATTAATCCGATATGCCGGCTATAAGAAGGGTGATCAGGTTGTTGGCGATGCAGCATCTATTCATTTCACACAAGTTTGCGAACAGCTTGGCTGGGAAGGAGAGGGAACAAATTTTGACGTACTGCCCCTCGTTATCCAACTAAAAGACCAGCCGTCGCAATTACGGGAGATTCCACGTGAATCCATATTGGAAGTGCCTATCCACCACCCAGAAATCAGTGCATTTTCTGATTTAAACATCAAGTGGTATGGCGTGCCGATTATTGCTGATATGAAATTAGAGATAGGAGGAATCCACTATCCGATGGCGCCTTTTAACGGCTGGTATATGGGAACGGAAATTGGCGCCAGAAATTTGGCTGATGAAGATCGCTATCATTTATTGCCTCGCATGGCTGCCTTAATGGGTCTTGAAAATCAAAGTAATCGTACACTTTGGAAAGATAAAGCCTTGGTCGAACTTAATGTTGCTGTTCTTCATTCTTATCAAAAGGCAGGAGTTGCGATTGTCGATCACCATACTGCTGCTCAACAATTTAAGCGCTTTGAAAAAAATGAAAAAAGAAGTGGGAGAGAAGTGACTGGCAACTGGGCCTGGCTTATTCCGCCGCTTTCACCAGCGGCGACTCACATTTATCATCAGCCTTATCAAAATAAAGTAAGGAAGCCGAATTTTTTTTATCAAAAAGCGCCATATGGCGAGTCATAAAAGTCGAAGTGAAAACTTCGACTTCTTCTGTATGTGGGATGTAGGAAAACACTGATGGAAGTTTCACTTTTTAGATTGTCAACTTTCTTGCTTTTAAGCATTTTTCTCAATTGCCGTTTTTTTTAACATTTATTGTCTGAAATTTCTAAAACGTGTATAATGAATGATGATTCATTTTTAGAGAAAGGGGATTGTAAAAATGATTAATCTTGAAGCGGCAACGATTTCGGAAATTTGGAGTGAGATTGAAAAGGTCATGAATGAAAACCCAGCGCCATTTAAAGATTTGAATGTCGTGTATCAGTTTGATATAAACGGCGATGACGGGGGGACTTACCAATTAAGCTTGCTTGATGGAAAAGCAACAGTAAGCGAGGCGGCTCGTTTGGAGCCTAAATGCACACTAGAAATGAAAGAGGCTGATTTTAAGAAGCTATTAAAGGGAAAATTAAATAGTACTGCTGCTTATATGATGGGAAAGCTCAAAGTCAAAGGGAGTTTAGGGCTTGCGCTCAAGATGGAAGGCTTATTGAAACAGTATCATTTTTAATAAAACCCCGGCGTCCTCTTGCAAAAAGAGCGGCGCCATTTTTTAGTAGCATCGCATCATTTTTAACAAATAGAAGATGTACTCTGCGCTAAGGTAATGGAATTAAAATAAAAAGAAATAATATGCTACAATAAGACGAACAATGTCTTTTTGCAAAAACGGGCAGCAAGGATAAAAAAGGAGCGGTATTGATGTTTATATGCATGGTCAGACATGGAGAAACAGATTGGAATGCTGCTAAGAAACTACAGGGACAGACGGATATTCCATTGAATGATCGCGGAAGACAGCAGGCAAGAGAAGCTGGTCTGTATTTAAAAAATCAATCTTGGGATATTGTGATTACAAGTCCATTATCAAGAGCAATGGAAACGGCTAATATTATTTGCGAACAATTAGGGCCTATTCAACAAGAAGTAATGCCAGCTTTTGCAGAAAGATATTTTGGCAAGGCAGAGGGGCTTACAAAAGAGGAGCGATATCGTCTTTATCCAGCTAGTGCCGATCTTGGGGAAGAAGACTGGGAACAGTTTAAAACCCGTATTATGAATGGTTTATCTCAAATTAAAGATAAATATAATACGCAAAGAGTGCTTCTTATTGCTCATGGAGCCGTAATCAATGCGATTTTGTCTACTTTGACAAATGGAAAAATTGGTACTGGCAAAACGAGATTAATGAATGCATGCCTCAGTAATTTACAGTGTGAAAATGAGCAATGGCATGTTCAAAACTATAATGAAACGAGCCATTTGTCGTAAAGTTGAAAAATAAAAATTAGCATCAATAATTTATTTGCTGGTTCTTAAAGTAAATAAATTGTTGATTAATACACAAGCTTGTTGAAGTAGGGGAGATGACGCTCCCCTGCTTCTTTTGTTAGAATAGGAAAGGTGGTGAAAAGAAAGGATAGGGATTTAATATGGAAAGAATGACATCTAAGAAAAAGCTGATAATGGAATTTATTCAAATTATTATTGGTGCTTCATTGGTTGGATTAGCATATAATATATTTCTGCTGCCATCTCGGCTGGCTGCAGGTGGAATATCAGGAGTTAGTACGATTCTTTATGAACTGTATCAGCTAAATCCGGCATATGTTCAGTGGCTGATTAATATTCCTTTGTTTATCATTGGTTTTATCCTGCTTGGGAAAGACTTTAGTATAAAAACGCTTGTTGGAACATTCTTTGTGCCATTTACGATTTGGCTAACAAGTGACATAAATATTGGAATCGATAATCCGCTGCTTAGTGCTATTTATGGGGGAATTATGCTGGGAATTGGATTAGGAATTGTATATCGAGGGAACGGTTCTACCGGTGGAACGGCAGCGATTGCTCAAATATTAAAGAAATATACAGGGATATCAAGCGGGTTTGCACAGCTCCTTGTCGATGGTCTGGTCGTTATATCATCGGCCATTGTGTTTAATTTAGAATTGACTTTATACGCAATGATGTCAATCTACGTAACGAGTAAAGTAATTGACTTTGTGCAACTTCAGACGTCTCCAACAAAATTAGTATTCATTATTACCGAAAAAGAAGCGATAGTGCAAGGGATTATCCGTGATGAAATTAATAGAGGCCTAACGAAGGTGAAATCTTTAGGAGGCTACTCTAATTTAGAAAGAACGATTATATTGTGTGTCGTTGAGCAGTCGGAAGCTGTCTATTTAAAAAAAGTGCTCCAAGAAAAAGAACCAACATCTTTTGTTATCTTCCTTAACGCTTCAGAAATATTAGGACGCGGTTTTTCAAAAGAAAAAATAGAGGGGCATTTATAAGGAAGCGATTAGATAGGATGATGATGCACCATGAATAATGAGTTTTATGGGTGCAGTAAGGTTTTTTTCAATGAATCATGGCTATTTTTAGTTTTTGTTCATATAAAAGGTATCAATAGAAGTTATGGCCATACAGGCAGAAAGCACTTTTATTTCTTACGGACTATGTATAAAATGAATAAAGGCATCTTTTTTATTTATGATGCATACGTCTTACTTGCTGCAAAATGAAAGAATGTTTTCTCTGGAAGCTTATCTTTCACTTCTTATAGATAAGCCAAAAGTCCCTAAAACGAAAGAATCATAACGATATCGATAAGTAACTTACCTTTTTTACCTGCTTGGGGGCTGGCGGGTTCTTTCATTTTGTAGACAATTGGCAAGCAAGAAAGGACAAACATAATGAAAGCAGGAAAATATAGACGCTTAAAAACAAGTGCAAAAGTATTGATATCGCTCGCTGTTTTAGCCTTTGTTTATATACATGCAAAAAAAGAGCTGGCTAATGTTTCGATTAAAGATGCCATTCAATTGTTTAAATCGCTCTCCACCTTTGAAGTGGCAACATCGATTTTTTTAGGGCTGTTAGCTGTCTCTATCTTATATTTTTATGATTTTTTTCTTGTCCGTTCGATGAAGCTTCCATTGTCTAAATGGAAGGTGTTTCGGGTATCGTGGATGGCGAATACATTAAATGGGATCTTGGGTTTCGGCGGCATTATCGGTGCCGGCTTGCGCGTAATGATATACAAACAGCATGCAGAAGAGCCGAAAAAGGTAGTCCCAAGTGTTGCTATGATGGTTTTTTCCATGTTAAGTGGTCTATCTTTCTTAGCTATTTTAGTATTGGTTGGTTTCTTTTCAGCGGAAGCGATTTTAACGGAAAAACGCTGGCTTTATATTGCTTTAATTGGGGTCGCTGCTTTTCTGCCGTTTTATCTCTATACGACAACGAGGCGAAAAATAGCAAGTGATGATAAATGGCTGGGATTTAAATTTACTGGTGTATCGATTGTTGAATGGCTAGCAGCTGGCGGGGTTGCCTATTATACGCTCTACTTATTAGGCCAGGATGTTCCGATTTTAGCGGTTTTAGGCATTTTTATTATTTCTGCTATTGCGGGATTAATCAGTATGATTCCTGGAGGATTTGGTACTTTTGATTTAATGTATTTAATTGGACTTACCTCTCTTGGCTTAGCGGAGGAGAGTGTTTTATCTAGCTTATTTTTATATCGAATGGTATATTACTTTATTCCTTTTGGACTAGGGCTCGTTTTTTCGATTATTGAATTTGGAGAAGATGCACTGCGTCGCTTTGAAGATAAGCCGATCATTGGACCAGCGATTGAAACCTCTAATGTGCTGTTTACCTTACAAAAAAAATGGCTGCACAAGATTCCGTTTTTATCGATTAGCTTTCTAGTAGCGATAACAGCAAGTTATTTCTTTCTTTATGGCATTAGTGCTTTTCACTATGATACTTCGTTGTTTTCATTGAAGGCGACGATGCTATTAACCTTATTTGCGGATGCAGCGATTGTGGCATTTTCTATCTTATTAATGTTAAATGTGAAACCGATTATTCATGAAACACAGCGCGCTTTTTATATCGCAATGGCTTCTCTTATTACGCTGGCTGTGCTTATTTTGTTCAATGATGGGAGCGTCATTGAGCTTTTATGGCTAATGATTACATTTTTTGTTTTGTTTCGTATGAAGAAGAAACTCCGGCGTGTGCGCCGTGTTTTCACACCGATTCCGGTTATCTTCAGCAGTTTATTTGTAATGGGCTTGTATTACTTATACTATCTTGCTGTAACGTATGAAATTATTTATTTTGAAGAAGTAAGAATTTTTTATTCGAAAAAAATATTTTTCGGCACCTTTTTGACAAGCATGCTTATCTTTGCAGTTGCAGGGGTCCTGCTTTTAAAGCATTTCAAACGCAGGTACAGGGAGTCGATGGAAATGGATGTTTCAATTGAAAAAATCCAAGAACTTCTGGACACTTATGGCGGAACGTATTTAAGTCATCTCGCTTTTGCCGGTGAATTAAAATTTTTCCTCAGCTCAGATGAAAAAGCAGTTCTGCAATTTTCCACAGTTCAGCAAAAGATTGTCGTGTTAGGAGATCCAATGGGCGAAAAAACTTCATTCTATCTACTGCTGGATGAAGTTTATGCAAAAGCTGATCGATTAGGTTACGATGTTATTTTTTACCAAACGCAGGAATCTTTCATGCCTATGTATCATGATTTCGGTAATATGTTTTTTAAGCTTGGAGAGGAAGCGCTTGTTGATCTTACTACTTTCTCGCTATCGGGAAAGAAACGAGCAAATTTAAGAGCAACCGTCAATCGCTTTGCACGCGAAGGCTACACTTTTGAAGTGGTCAATGGAGACATTCGTGAAGATGTTTGGCAGCAAATGAAGTCGATCTCGAAACAATGGCTTGGGAAGAAACGGGAAAAAAGCTTTTCTGTTGGTTCTTTAGATCAAAATTATCTTTCAAAAGCACCGATAGCTTTCATGAAAAATCAAGAAGGAAAAATTGTCGCCTTTTCTTCGATTATGCCAGTTTATAAACCTGGATATCTCTCGATTGATTTAATGCGTTATACGCCAAATTGTCCAAGTGGATTAATGGATGCCTTATTTATCAATCTTTTTCAATGGGCGAAGGAGAAGGGCTATCATACTTTTAATATTGGGATGGCGCCGCTTTCACAAGTAGGAAAAGCAGACACTTCTTTTTTCCGAGAACGGATTGCTGCTATCGTATATGAAAATATTCAATATATCTATCGATTTTCGGGACTGCGCCGTTTTAAAGAAAAATATCATCCTAGATGGGAAGCACGCTATATGGTGTATCGAAAATACCGCAGTCTACCGCTCAAGATGCTCTACGTTGGAAAGCTGATCAATCGTCCGAAGCGAAAAAAGCAACAGTGATCATAAAAACCTTCATGAGACAGGAAGCAATTCCTGCTCACGAAGGTTTTTTCGCTAGAAATAAAGACAGTTCCTTTTACATAGATGCGATTGAATGTTTCTTTTCGCGAATGTGAGAGAAAATCGTTCGATTTTGTCCAGCACCAATTCCAAAGATACATTGTGCGATTGTGACTCCGATTAGAAGAAGAAGTGAGCCTGTCCAACTGTTTGTTACATCGTAAAGCAAGCCAAAGACCATCGGGCCAATTGCAGCCAACAAATAGCCGATTGATTGCGCCATTCCAGAAAGAGCGGCAGCTTGAAACGGATTAGAGGCGCGCAAGGCGATAAAGGTTAGTGCTAAGCTTATACATGCACCTTGGCCTAATCCGATTAGGACAATCCATAGAGGTATCAGCGTATTGCCTCCGATAAAGATTCCCAGATAGCCGCTGAAACAAAGCACGCTCGCGATTGCGGCAAGCACCTTTTGATTTTCACTTTTTCCAGCTATTATTGGCATCATAAAGCTGACAGGGATACTCACAACCTGCATTAAGGAAAGCATTGCTCCACCAGTAGCTAAACTTAAGCCCCTATCATGAAGAATTTGCGGCAGCCATGTAATAGATACATAGAATCCAAATGATTGCAATCCCATGAAAAAAGTGACTTTCCATGCAAGGGGTGATTGCCATACTCCTTTTACCTTTGAGCTTTCAAGCTTGGAGTAATCGGCTTTTCCTTTATTCTTTACGTTTGGAAGCCAAATAAAAAAAGTGATAAAGGAAAGAATAGCCCAGAAAGCTAAAGAGCCGCGCCAACCTATCGGAAGTGCATGAGCGAGTGGAACACTGATACCAGAAGCAATTGATGCAAATATGCCCATACACATTGTATAGCCTCCAGTTAAAAGCCCGACTTTTAAGGGGAATTCTCGTTTTATCAGGCTTGGCAGCAACACATTTCCGACAGCAATAGCCAATCCTAAAATAGCCGTACCAAGAAATAACGTAAAAATAGAAGAAACAGAACGTAAAATAATACCTGCTGTTAGTGCCAATAAACTATATAAAATTGTTCTCTCCAACCCAACTTTGTGTGCAAGCTTTGGCGCTAAAGGTGAGAAGAGGGCAAAACCAAGCAAAGGAAGCGTGGTGATCAAACCTGACCAAGAATGAGAAAGCCCTGTATCATCCCTAATAAAACCTAATAAGGGGCCGACTGAGGTTAATCCAGCCCTTAAGTTGGCAGCGATCAACATAATGCCAATCATCATGAAAAAATGTTTCTTTTGCGGTTGTTGATTGATTTCTGTTAACATCGTCTACTTAATCCTTCCTATTTTTTCAATAGTGCAGCCTGTGCTGCTTTTAAATAGTCATGTGTAGCATTTTCAGCGCCAGAGGGATTCTGTTCAACAATTGCTTCTACTAATTTTTGATGAGTGCTGAAATGTGCTGCAGCAATATCTTCTTCATGTTGCACGTATTCAATGGCATTGCGCAATGCTTCTGACATATGTACATATAAATCAACGATTAAACGATTTTGCGAAGCTTTAGCAATAGCATGATGCAGATCGGAATCATACTTCAGAAAACAATTGATATCATTCTTCTCTATTGCTAATGCCTGCTCGTCTAAACATTTCTTCATCATACCAATATCATCATCAGTCCGGCGGAGTGCTGCTAATCTTCCAGCTTCTCGTTCGAGACAATAACGAACCTCTAATGTTTCAAGTACTTCTGCTCTTTGTACTCTTCGTAATATTGCAGTCTCAAGCTCACTATTTGAACGAACAAATGTCCCTTTTCCTTGATGTGTGAAGAGCAATCCTGAATGAACTAAAGCTCTGACAGCTTCACGAATCGTATTCCTACTAACACCTAGCTGTTCCACAAGCTCAGGCTCAGTTGGAATACGGCAGCCAATAGGCCATTGCCCAGACTTAATAAGTGTTTTCATTTGTGATACAACCTGTTCCACAAGTGTTTGCCGAGTCGGTGGCTTTAACGTCATCTCTATACCTCCAATCATAGGATGAATTTGTTTGTATACTATATCATAACAGTATGAATAAAAACAACCCAATGTCGTTATTATCTGAAAAACATTCTCAGTTAGGGCATCATTACTATCATTTAAAGGTTGGCTTTAAAGTAATGTATCAGAAAACTGTGTCTCATTCGTGGGAAAAAAGGTTGGAAAAGGCAAAGCATTGCTAGAGCAGAGGAAAATAAGCATCATGAAAACAGCTTGTGGGACTAGCTCTGCTAACCTTAGCTATTTTGCCTCTGTATGTCGAAAAAATATGAACGGATAGTATGAAGTTTTACCTGTTTCGCATTATCCAGCTCTTTTGGTAACAGTGTTTGTAATAGAAAGAGCAGTTGTTTCCATGTTTCATTTTTTCGGGAAATATAAAGCTTCAGAAAGGCGAAAAATGGCAGAGGTTGAGAAAGAGAACAGGGGGTGCAATGATGTGAAGGATGGGAGGTGTCCCACCTTTTTAGTTGCCAGCGTTTACGTTAAACAGATATCTTCTTTTTTGCAACTATTTACATGGTCGGTATTACTCTATCCCAATTAATTTTTTTATTCTAAAGAGATCTTTTTCATTGCTCCATGTTTTTTGGGCAAGCAATTCAAAATTGGTTTCGAGGTTTTCCTGCTTAGCCTTTACTTCACCGAACTGTTTATAGGTCTCGATTTTAAAGCCGTCAAAATTCGCTTTCATCTCTTCTTGTCCATGCTTCAGTGCTCCTAATATTGCACCATGTTCTTTTAAGGTATTACTATGCATATCTAGTTTATCGCTATGTTCTTTTAGTGTACTTTCTATATGATTCACTTTGTCTAAAATCAAGTCTAACTTCTGATCAATCGTCACTGTTTACTCCCTCCTTTGCTAGTAAGAATCTCTTATTGCTGTTTCATAGATTCATTATACCAGCTTTCATTGATGATGAAAAATGTATATTTTACAGGAAAGGCTGTGAAATGAGAGGAAATCTTCGTGATCATTGCATTTTGTATAAAAAAAGTCAAAATTATCAATCTGCACCCATCACTAAAAAAATATTTGACACAATTGAAAGTTGATGCTAAGATAATGAAAATTTAATAATTAGAAAACTCTTATTAAGAGTGGTGGAGGGACTGGCCCGATGAAACCCGGCAACCATTCAACTGTTGTAGTTGAAAAGGTGCTAATTCCTGCAAAGCTTTTATGCTTTGACAAATAAGAGAGGGATGTATGTATAAAGCGCGTTTAGCCTCTCTATTTTGATAGAGAGGCTTTTATTTTTGCAAAAAATAGCTAACTCTTCTTTATGCGCTCTGAAACATCTCATCATTTTAGGAAGGGGTGGTACAGATAAGGTAATTGGAAAATTGACAATATACAAAAAATATCTTGAAATGAGGGGAAAGATATGAGTAAAGTGAGAAGTGCAAATCTGGGGTATCCGCGTATTGGAGAAAATCGCGAATGGAAAAAGGCGCTTGAAAAATATTGGAATGGGTCTCTTTCTAAAGAAGAGCTGCTTGCAGAAACGGAACAGTTGCGGCTTCAATTTTTACAAAAGCAAAAGAAGAGCGGAATTGATTTCATTCCTGTTGGCGACTTTTCACTGTATGATCATGTTCTCGACACTTCTGTTATGTTTGGGATTGTCCCAAAGCGATTCACATATAACAGGGGACCAGTTCCACTAGAAACCTATTTTGCGATTGCTCGTGGAACAGAAGGTGCAGTCGCATCGGAAATGACAAAATGGTTCAACACAAACTATCACTATATTGTGCCAGAATTAGAAGATGCAGTCCCGACATTAACGGAAAATCGACCGCTTGCCTATTATCTAGAAGCGAAAGAAAAGCTGGGTATTGATGGCAAACCAGTGATCCTTGGGCCGATTACATATTTAAAGTTGGCAAAAGGGTACAAAGAAGAAGCATTTGCTTCTTTGCTCGAGCAATTTGTTCCGCTGTATATTCAAGTATTAAAGGAGCTTGCAGAAGCTGGCGCTAATTGGGTGCAAATAGATGAGCCTATTCTTGGTACAACGTTGTCTAAAAAAGATATAGCGTTTGTAAAGCAAACCTATACCGAGATTAACAAAGCAGTGCCGCAAATCAATGTTTTGCTGCAAACGTATTTTGAAACGGTGAATTTTTACGAAGAGATTGTTGCTTTGCCTGTACAAGGAATTGGACTTGACTTTACAGTTGGAGATACACTTTCACTGTTCCAAACTTATGGTTTTCCAGAAGATAAAGTATTGGCAGCAGGAGTCATTGATGGACGCAACATTTGGCGTACAAACCTAGAAGAAAAATTTACTTTACTAGAGCATATTCTCTTATATATTGACAAGAAGCAACTTATTGTTCAGCCTTCGTCCTCTTTGCTGCATGTTCCAGTTAGCAAGCAATTAGAAGAGGCGCTAAATCTAGTTATAAAGGATGCACTATCATTTGCGGATGAAAAACTTGCTGAGGTCGTTGCTTTAGCGAGAGGGCTCCAAGAGGGGAAAGCGGCCATTCAAAAGGAAATCGAGGAAAGCAAACGTGCCGTCCAGGCACTGAATGATTCTCCATATCGCAATGATAAACAGACCCAAAAAAATATTCGCAACCTTAATCATTTCAAGGCAAGTCGTTCCCTACCATTTGCAAAGCGAATTGAAAAACAACAGGCCCTTTTTCAGCTGCCACTACTTCCAACGACGACAATCGGCAGCCTGCCGCAAACACCGGAAGTACGCAGGACAAGGTTAAAATGGCGAAAAGGCGAGATCACAGAACAAGCATATGCCCAATTTATAGAGGCTGAAACGAAAAAATGGATCGATATGCAAGAAGAGATAGGCCTAGATGTACTAGTGCATGGTGAGTTTGAACGTACAGATATGGTTGAATATTTCGGTGAGAAGTTAAATGGCTTTGAAGTAACGAGAAACGGTTGGGTTCAATCGTATGGTTCACGATGTGTCAAACCGCCAATCATCTTTGGAGATGTATCCTTTGACAAGCCAATGACAGTGAAGGAGAGCGTGTATGCACAATCTTTAACAAAAAAACCAGTCAAAGGCATGCTCACTGGTCCGATTACGATCTTAAATTGGTCTTTCGTTCGCGATGATATTTTACGCCACGAAGTTGCCTATCAAATTGCGTTGGCGCTTCGAAAAGAAATTGAAAATTTAGAAGGAAATGGAATTAAAATGGTTCAAGTTGATGAGCCAGCATTAAGAGAAGGTCTGCCGTTGGATCAGGAAAAGTGGCAGGATTACTTGGATGCTGCTGTCTATGCTTTCAAATTGGCAACTTCCTCTGTTCAGGATGATACGCAAATTCATACACATATGTGCTACTCAGATTTTGAAGATATTATTGAAGCAATCAGTGCTCTTGATGCCGATGTGATATCGATTGAAACGTCCAGAAGCCATGGGGAATTGATCTCATCTTTCGAGGACTTCACTTATGATAAAGATATCGGCTTAGGTGTGTACGATATTCATAGTCCACGTGTTCCGAGGAAAGAGGAAATTATACAAAATATCGAACGGGCACTTCAAACAATTTCACCAAAACAGTTTTGGATCAATCCAGATTGTGGGCTAAAAACGAGAAAAGAAGCAGAAACAGTCGCAGCACTAAAGGTCATGGTTGCGGCGGCAAAAGAAATAAGAAAAGCACAGCTAGCGCTGCAAGAGAAGTAAAGTAAATTGTTTATACTGTGTTGCCGCTAATCATGGCGGCATTTTTTCTTCTCTATTCGTTTCTCGTCACATTGATCTTCGTTTTACCTCATTTTTCATGTAAATACATAAAAATGTATATGGTTTACAAATGCTGAAACTTCTATAGAGTAAATGGGATAAAAGTAATTTAACTGGGTTTCCGAAAAGAATTCTCCTACTTCTAAATGTGAAGGGTGTAGCCCAATGAAAGTGGGAGATGAATTTTCGGTTGGCGTAAGCCAAGATATTGTTCTATAATCAGTCTATACAATATGGAAGGTTGATAGCAGTGTGAATGCAAGTAAGAACTTGCTGAAACTAGCTATGTAGTTGGTATTTTCTCTAGGGGCAGGGACTGCCCTTAGAGCTTGGTATAGATAGCTAACAAAAGTATCTAGTTCCCAAGAAACTCCCACTTTAATCAGACCATAAGGTCGAGAAGTGGTGAGTAGTTCACCACATTCTTTAGGAAAGAAAGGATGGGCTTCTAATGGTAAAAGTATTATTTGTTTGTCTGGGAAATATTTGCCGTTCCCCAATGGCAGAAGCAATTTTTCGAGATTTGGTTAAAAAAAATCAGCTTTCTGAAAAAATTTCCATTGATTCAGCTGGAACAAGTGGTTGGCATATTGGCAATCCTCCACATAAAGGGACTTTGAAAATATTAAAGAAATACAAAATAAGTGAACAGGGCTTAAAAGCACGTCAATTTACAGCAGATGATTTATATACTTTTGATTATATCGTCGTAATGGATGATAAAAACCTCGATGATGTGAAAAGAATAGGAGAGGGACCTGCAAAGGTGCTGCGCCTTCTTGATATCGTAGAGGCGAGTGAACGAAAGAACGTGCCTGACCCGTACCATACAGGGGATTTTGAAGAAACATACGAATTAGTGACAAAAGGCTGCGACGTTTTATTGCAGCTTATCAAGGAAGAGCATCAGCTCTAAGAACGATTATATATACAAAAAAAGGCGGCTCAGAAGGACGATAGTGTTCTTTCGAGCCGCCCTTTCTATTCTTATCATTTTAGCTTAAGCGATCACCATTTAGCTGCCCAAGCTGCTATGTCTACTTTGAGTGCAGGAATAGCCAATGATGGGACATAAGACATTGTCTTTGCAGGCGGTGTACTGCCATGAAACGAAGTTTCACATTATGATATGCGAAAAAGTATAGTATAAAAAGTAAATGAATGCAAGTAATGAAGTAAAAAAGATTTTCTTGAAATGATTGGTTGAATTATGATACTTTATTCCTAGTTGATTTTTTTATAATAGGTATTTATAATCAACTAGACATAATGATTGGGGGGATAATAATTCCTATAACCTATTATAAAAGTCTCATAACATATTGCTGTTTATTGAAAAATGTGGTATATTTACCACTGAGATAGGGGATTTATAAAAAATAGGAATACATCTGAAGGTCTAAAGTAATGTTTAGTTTTGGTAACACTGTTACAAGAAATAGTATGTATCACACACTTCTTTACAGTAAGAACGACCCTCTTAGAGTTCGAGAAGTCGGCAGTGCTAGGTGAGAGGAAGTTGAAAGCCAGCCAACAGCTTTGATAGCAATACATCGCAAACAGAAAAAGTGCTTTTCTTTTTCGAGCATACTCATGATCTTAAACTTAGTTTTTACTTCTTATCCAGAAGGATGAAAGAAAAATCTCTATTGATGGAAGTTTCACTTTATCCCATATCTAACTGGCAATAAGATCCCCATCTCAAAAATAAGAGATATCGAAGCAGTCTAGGTAGGTATAACTGAAAGTCAAATGTCCGATTTGTTCGGGTCGACAGGATAAGGAAAGCTTCGGCAGTGACACATCGCACGAAGAAAAAGCGGCTTTCTTTTTCGAGGACGCCCGCGATCTTAGCCTTTATATCAGTGGGGGATGAGAGAAAACCCCTACTCATGGAAGTATCAATTTATTTTATAAACAGGAGGAATAAGTCATCGTGCGTTTTTTTAGAAATATTTCGTTAAAGTATAAGTTTTTGCTCACAGTTTCCATTATTGTCATGGCTTTATTCGTGATAATGACAGCCCAAAGTATCAACCAATTGAATAAACGGTTGGAAATGGACCTTGAACAAGAACTAAAAAGTGTGGGTTTATTAACATCTATGAACCTTGATCAGGGTGAAATAGAAAAATTATTAACAGTCAATGGGGCGGATGATCCTCTTTTTATTGACATTCAAAATAAGCTGGATTTTATAAAAGAAAAGCAAGGTATTATGAGTTGGAGTTATATTTGGAAGATGGAGGATAAAGCAGTTACACCGATAGGATTTACAAACAACTTGAACGAAGTTTATTCTCCGGGAGAATTGTTTGACGACCTAGCGCCTATTCATTTAGATACGGCAAAACTAGCAATTAAAAATGATCAGGCAGAAGTAACGCCTATTTTTGAAGATCCTTTTGGATCATGGAGAACTGTTTTTACTCCGATTAAAAATGAAAATGGAAATATCATCGCAGTATTGGGGCTTGATTACTCTGCGGACTATATAGATACCATTATCGCGAAAACGGTAACGAAGCAAATAATCATTGCTGTCATTGGACTCCTGATCTTATTGCTAGTACTTTACTTCACAATTGATCGTATTCTTAAACCTCTACAAAAAGTAGTATTAGTGGCAAATCAAGTGGCAAACGGAGATTTAAAAGAGGTGGAATTGGAGGTTGCTAATGATGAAGTTGGACAACTCTCTCAATCTATCAAAACGATGGTTTCAAATTTACAGCATGTCATATTGAACATTAAACATACATCTAATCAAGTTGCTACATCAGCAAACCAGCTAAGTGTGAATGCTGCAAAATCATATGATAATTCCACATACGTGACGAATGAAGTAGATCGTATCGCTCAAAATGCTGAAACATCCTTAATAATGACGGAGGAAACAGCAGCGGCAATGGAAGAGTCAGCCGAAGGAATACAACGGATCGCTGGATCAGCAAATACCGTTTCTGAATCGTCTCTTTTTACTTCGAGTGCAGCTAAACAAGGAAATGATGTTATTCAACAGGTTATTACGCAGATGAATTTAATTCATGAATCAGTTGATCAGATGGATATAACAATTGATGGCTTAAACGAAAATTCTAAGAAAATTAGTGATATTGTGAACATTATTACAGATATAGCTGATCAAACAAACTTATTGGCGCTTAACGCTGCGATTGAAGCAGCCAGAGCAGGTGAACATGGTAAAGGATTTGCGGTCGTTGCAGGGGAAGTAAGAAAATTAGCTGAACAATCATCGCACTCAGCTGCAGAAATATTTAAGCTCATTCATAATATCCAAACAGATTCGAATACATCTGTTGCCGTCATGAAAAAGGGCAAAGAAAATGTGGATGCAGGAATGAACTATACAAATGAAGCAGGTGTCATATTTAAAAAAATCCTGCAATCTGCCGAAGAAGTCGCAGATCAAGTACAAGAAATTTCAGCAGCATCACAACAATTATCTGCCTCTTCAGAAGAAGTCGCAGCTTCTGTAAATGAGATGAAGAAAACGTCTCAACAATCTGCGGAATTTTCATTAAGTGTATCACAGTCAACACACGAACAATTAATATCTATGCAAGAAGTGAAGGAAGCATCCGCTTCGTTAACAAAGACAGCGGAAGAGCTGCAAACCCTTATTGCAAAATTTAAATTGGAGAATGATGACTAATGGAATTAAAACTTGAAGGAAAAAATGTGCTTATTACAGGAGCTAGTCAGGGAATAGGAAAAGCTATTGCATTAGCATTTGCCGAATATGGCGCAAATATCTTAATAAACTACATTGGTAGTGATCAAAAAGCAGAATTAGTTTGTCATCAAGCAGAGGCATATGGCGTTAAAGCTGTAAAGTTTCATGCCGATGTATCTGATTCTAGCCAAGTAAAAAATATGTTCTCTTACATGGACAATCATTTAGGAGCAATTGACGTTCTCGTCAACAATGCCGGCTTTGCTGAAGCTTCCTTCATTACAGATATGACAGATGACCAATGGGATAACATGATAAAGGTTCATCTCTATGGAAATTTTTACAATGCTCGAGAAGCAGTAAAAAGAATGAAGGCAAAGAAGAGAGGTAAAATCATTAATATCTCTTCAGATATTGGAAGTTTAGGCTGTGAAGCGTTTATTCATTATTCAGCAGCAAAGGGCGGAATTAATGCTTTTACAAAAGCATTAGCTAGAGAGGTGGCGCCTGAGATTCTAGTCAATGCCGTGGCTCCCAGCGGAACACATACGGATATTTTACAAGCGTTCGGAGAAAATTATGTTGAGGAAGAATCTGCTAAATATCCATTAAAACGATTAGCACAACCAGAAGAAATTGCTAAGAGTGTGTTATTTTTAGCATCAGAAAATGCGAATTTTTATACAGGCCAAATACTAAGTCCAAATGGTGGAGTCGTTATGAATGGATAATGAACTAGTTGAGGAGTACTTGAATTGAGTCATATATTAATATTTTGCTTATATTTAATTTTTATCTATTATATTGGTTTTAAAGGGTATAAACGTGTCAAAACAGCTGAAGACTTAATTGTTGCAAGCTGGAGTATGCCGTTATCTGTTGTAACTGGAAGTTTAATAGCTGCGTTATTAGCAGCCCCGTTCTTTTTTGCTGCGGTTGGATCAGGTTATACAAGTGGTGGCTTAGAAGGGTCAGCGACAATGGGCGGTTTAGGTACATGCATGATTTTAGGGGCATTAATTTGGACGAAGCCTTTAAGAAGATTAAGAGGCTGGACGTTAGCCGACTATTACGGCTTGCGATATGGAAGCAAAAAGCTAGGTGCATACACGGGAGGAGTAATGGCAATAGCTTTCGGGGTGTTCAATGCCGCAGCTCTTTCTGTTGGAGGAACTTATATTATCCAAACGCTTTTGCAAATTGATTTTATTCCCGCAGCATTATTATTCGTTTCTTTAACAGCCATCTATTCTGTGATTGGCGGACTTTGGGCTGTTGCTTATACGGAAGTTGTACAAGGTGCATTAGCCATTGCCGGAATCCTTGGCATCACAATCTTTGTTCTATTTTATTACCCTGATGTTACCTTTAACCCTGATTGGTGGAATGTAAACGAACTATTTCAAAGAGGCGGGGTTGAATTCTGGACTTTATATTTAGTGCTGGCACTAGGAGATATTCCTGCTGTTGACTTAGGACAGAGAGTAGCAGCCGCAAAAAGCCCTCGCGTAGCACAATTAAGTATGATTATTGCTGGTATTGTTATTATTTCCATTAGTTGGATTCCTGGTGTTTTAGGGGAAGCGTTTAAAGCGATCTACCCAAATAGTTCCAATCCTGAAATGTTGATGCTTGCCTTTGCGCAAGGCTATTTTCCGCCTGTATTATCGGCCATCTTTTTAACAGCAATGGCAGCGATGGGAATGTCGACTGCAGCAGCATGCTATGTTGCAACTTCGGGGATTGTTACGAAAAATATTTATTTGGATTTTGTTAATCGGAACCCAGATCCGAAAAAATTATTGTTTTTCTCAAGAATGGTCATTCTAGCGAGTGCTTTATTAGGTTTAGTTCTAGCGATTAGCTTTCAAAAAGTCATCGATTTAGCCTATTTAGCATGGGATATTATATTTGTAACGTTATTCTGGCCGATCGTTTTAGGGCCGTTTTGGAAGCGGGTCAGTACGCCGGCTGTTTGGACAAGTATGTCTGTTGGACTAGTATATTATATCGTTACGTTACTTACTTATGTTCCTGGGCCAAACATTCAATCTGATGGTTTTATTGGCTTGTTAAGTGAATTGTGGCAAGCGCCTGTTTTCTCTGGTGTCATTATTTCTGGAATAACGATTGTCGTTATTAGTCTCATCATTCCACCTACACAACACGTATTAGACATGCATAAGATAGAGAGAGATAAGACACTTGATCATGTAGGAAGCAAAGAAGAACTCGACATATCGAATGCAATGAATCCCTAAATGAAAAAAGTGGAGAAAAATAGTCGTTTTTCTCCACTTTTTTAATCGGTTTTCAGATAAATGCGGGCCGATAAACCAAGATTAGCTATAACGCGATTGTTTTTGGCTTATAGACCAATAAATTAGCAAACCATTTGGTTGATATCTTCCCTACTCATATCTGTTTTTCACTTGATCAAATGAGCTGAATTCTTGGTGGGCTGCCCTTTTAGGATGGCCCTATTTTTGGTAAGCCTTCTCTTATCAGCTACTCACTGTATATAGCGAATGAACTGAGTTTCTGTTTGCTGTCATTGTCTGTCATCACATAGGCAATATGAGAATCACTCCTCCAGAATCCAGTGAAAGAAATAACAGCTGGCAAGTCAGCTTTTTCCATGATGATTGTGCTGTTTGTCAATTGCTTGTCTTTCAGTTCCGCCATATAGACATTGCTTTTGTATTCCTCTTGAACGTGAACAGGCATATCAAACAAGATTTTCTGTTCATCTGGAGACAGTTGATAAAATGGAATCCAGTCTCCTTCACTGTCTGTCCCGCCTGAAATCAACTGTTTTACCTCGTTTTTGTTTACATCGAAATAGTATATAGCGCCTTTTCCATCATAAGAGCCAGCAAAAATAATATCTCCATTTCGGAGGACATCAAACGTTGCCAATGTATCTTTTTCTCCAGAGAAAGCAAGAAGGGCTTCTGGTTTTCCTTTTGAAGGGATTTTATAAATCATCATACCATCTTTTTGTGTCTGAACATGAAGATAAACGTTATTCCCGACTTTTTTGACATTGGAAATGCTGGTAATCTCTAGATGACTAAGATCATAAGAGCTTGTATCGTTTGCAGCAGTATCGATCACACGCAAATTGGCATCACTATCCATTATTCCGACATCGTAGCCTTGATTATCAAGAAAGAAGAAATCTTTAACAACGCCTTTATCTACCAGCTTTTTCTCTCCATTTATGATATTTTGTACATAAACATTGCCATCTTCTTGTAAAAGAATTTTTATCCCATCAGAAGAAAAAGTGAACATTTTTTTTGCTGGCAGATGTTCTTCTAGATCGATTTTTTCTTTATCTGCTAGTTTTGTAGTCTCCTTTGTCTGTAAATCTAATGTGTAAATTGTACTATCTTCATTGTAATAAAGCTGATTTTGATAAATGCCCATAACATCTCGATAAGAGATAGCGTCGTCTATGACGAAATCTTCTTTCCGGGTTAGCTGCAATGTACTGTCTGCTAGTAAGCTATCTAACTGAACATCATCATTCATTACAATTGTTTGTTGTGCTTGGGCTTCGCTGTTTAATGAACATCCTGTTGTAAGGCTGCTTGCAAGGATAAGTGCAGCAGCAGCTGTCCATTTGTTTTTAATCATTGCTCTTTCCTCCTCATTTCTGTTGTCGATTCTAGTGTACGAGATAGATGTTGCGAACCTATTCCTTCTTATTGCTAAATTGTTGCCAGCTTAGGGAAAGTGATCTTTAATGTGGCAATCCCATTTTCATATGCAAAGGAAATCGTTCCATTATGAGAGGAGATAATCTGACTGCAAATGTAGAGTCCAAGCCCACTACTGCCTTTTTCTTGTGCGTTTCTAGCTGTGTGCACAAATGGTTCAAAAATATGTTCGAGAACCGCTTTCTCGATAGGAGGACTTCCATTTTGAATGATGATAGTCTGCTTTGAAATGGCAACATCAATTGTTTCTCCACTTATTCCGTATTTAATTGCATTATCTAGTACATTAATAAGTACTTGCTTTAGCTCATTTTTCACTCCATCAATCATTAAATCTTCACCTGATAATGAAATACTCATTTCATGCTTTCGCGCTTTCAAACTCATATCTTCACAAATCGCTGAAAGAAAAGGATATAAATCAATCGTTTCTTTTGTTTTTACTGGTGCTGCATCTTTTTTGGAAATATTGATCACTTCAACAACAAGATCACTTAGTCTGTCGCTTTCTTCACGAATATTTCTTGCAGCTTTTTGTAGAAACGCTTGATCAGAGAAATTGTCAGCACCAATAATTTGTGCATATCCAGAAATAGTTGTAAGCGGCGTTTTTAATTCATGAGTGACATTGTTAAAAAATGTACGCCGACTTTTCTCCAAAAGGAGTACTTTATCTTTTTCTTTTTTAATCATTTCTATTTGTTGTTTTATCTCCTGTTTCATGTCATGAAAGCTATTGATCAATTGTTCGATTTCGTCTCCTGTTTTTGCTCGGACATCAATGTCATAGTTTCCAGCGGCAATTTGTTTTGTTGCTTTAGTCAGGCGCAGGAGCGGCTTTAGCATTTGACTTATCAATAAAAAGGAAAGCAGGAATACACTAATAAACAAGCAAATGATAAAAAGAGTCAGACCTTGTAAAATCCGCTCGTTAGCAGAAAATAAATTAGAATAATCGCCTGTAAAACGAAGGACGCCAAAATAGTGATCATGTATGTAGAGCGGGTAAGAAAAGTTGACAAGCTTTCCGCCTTCAACATCAACGAGTGTAAAAGCAGATTTATTAGCAAATGCCAGTGCTAAATCATCTGATTCCAACTTATCTGGACTCGCTTGTGTAGAGCGATAAGTTATTAAAATCGGTTGTTCTACTAGAATTGCCTCATTCAAAAACGTTCCCTCAGAATTGTATATTGTTACACTTTGTTGATGAAGTTTACTCAATTGTTGGGCAATAATGGCTCCGTATTCTTGAAATAAATCTTCTTTTGGAGGTTGAATCAACATAAATTGTTTTATATGTTCACGAGTTGTATGCTGCAACTTCGTTAATTCAGCTTCGATTGCTTGTTCACTGTTCGTTTGCAGCGTCACTTTTACGACGTGCAGAACAAGAATAGCTGCGATTGAAAAGAGGAGGAGAAGGCCGATGAAAAATTTCGTACGAATCGACCATTTCATTTTATGAATTCCCCCCTCATTTTATAGCCAACGCCAAAAACAGTTTCAATAATCGATGGTTGTGCAGGGGTGTCCAACTTTTTACGGAGACGTTGGACATGAACATCAACAGTGCGCAAATCTCCATCGAAATCAAAATCCCATACTGCATCGAGGATTTCTTCCCGTGTGAACACTATGTTTTGATTGCGGGCAAACAGCAGCAAAAGTTCATATTCTTGCGGCTTTAAAGAAACAGTTTGTTCCTCTTTATAAACGGTATGTGATCGTGGTTCGATGCGAATGGTATCGCGAACGACTAGATAGGATGTAGTATTTCCTTTGCGGCGAATCATTGCTTTAATTCTGGCTGCGACTTCACGAACATCAAACGGCTTCGTCATATAGTCATCTGCTCCTAGTTCCAGCCCCAATACTTTATCAACAATATCATCGCGAGCAGTAAGCATCATAATCGGCACTGTACTATTTGCCATTAGATGCTTGCAAATATCAAATCCACTCTTATCAGGCAGCATGACATCAAGCAATACTACGTCAGGTTGGATGCCTTCAAAAAGCCGGATGCCATCAAATCCTGTATGCGCGCAAAGAACGCGGTATCCCTCTTGCCGCAATGCATATGAAAGAATATCGCAAATGGATTCTTCATCCTCGATAATGAGGATTGTTTTTGTTTTCATCTTCTGTCATCCCCTTTTTTTGCATCTATCCATACGAAAACAAGCAGTATTTCTTCATTTTATTACTGTCAGCAATGTTTTCTATTTTACTAAAAAAATATTGCCAAATTGTTGCTTTGCAAGAAGTTTGGAAGTCTCCATCGCTATTAGTCACATTAATGTCATCTTTTTTATAAAGTCAACAAATGCTTGAATAAAAGGGATTTGTAAAGATGCTTTTCGGTAAATAACCCATGAATTTCTCATAATCGGTTCTCCATGTCTGCTTCTCAGTTGAATTCGCTGCATTTCTTCGTTGTTCTCTAAAACTATACTTGGAATAATTGCATATCCTAATCCACTTAACACCATTTCTTTACATGTTTCCATGTTATCTACTTCCATTGTAATCGAAGGTGGTTTTGAGAAATTTTCTTTCCACCAATTATCAAATACATTCTCTAAAGATACATCTGTTTTGTAAGTAATTCTTGATAAATTCGGCAATTCTTCTAAAGCAATTTTTTGCTTTGAAACAATCCAAATGTTTTCGGTCATAATTAAATGCTTTTCTTCTGCCCAATGATAATCGCCTCTAATGAAGCCGAGATGGACATCTTGATTATAGACGGATTGAACCAGCTCTGAACTTCTATTAGATGTCACTTTAAATTCAACATCAGGATATTTCATATGAAATTTTTTAAGAATGAAAGGGAGTTTATATCGTGCCATACTACTGGCAGTTCCGATCTTTAAAGTACCTGAGATTTTATTTTCCATGCTTAGTAAAAACTCTTTTGTTTGTTGTAATTGCCGCATCATTTCCTTGGCGTATTTCACCAAATATTCACCTTGTGGCGTAAATGCAACACCTCGCCTTCCTCGATATAAAATTTTTATGCCAAACTCTTTTTCTAATTGCTGTATACGGTAGCTTAATGATGGTTGAGAAACAAATAAAATTTCTGCTGTTCTCGTTATATTTTGCTGATTGTAAAGCGTTTGTAATAAAATCCAATCTTTTTCTTCCATTTTTTCCTCCTTTTTTCTTCACCATTATCGATAGCACTTTATGTATATTTTAAAAAAAGTGAAGATTAGAAATCAAATTATTTTATCGATTTAAATAAAATATATGTATTTTTTTTATCATAAAAAACATGTTAACTTTATGTAGCAAGCGGTATATGCAACAAAATGGAGGAAATAAACATGTATGATGAAGGCCAAGTCCATAAAATATCTACTGTGATGATGAGGGGAGGAACGAGCAAAGGACTCATTTTAAGAAAAGCAGACCTTCCTTCTGATCCGAGCGTACGAGATGAGGTAATCTTGAGGATTTATGGCAGCCCTGATCCTAACCAGGTGGACGGACTTGGAGGAGGAACATCTTTATCCAGCAAACTTGCTATCGTAGGCCCGCCATCCCATCCAGGTGCACATATTGATTATACATTCGGCCAAGTGAGTCTTGAAAAGAAGTGTATCGATTATCACGTTATGTGCGGTAATTTTGTAACCGCTGTGGGCCTTTATGCAGCAGAAGAAGGTTACGTTCCTTTGACAGAACCGGTTACTTCCGTCCATATTTATAATACAAATACGGACAAAATGATTGTTGCGGAAATACCTGTTCAAAATGGACAAATACAATATAACGGTGATTTCGTGATCGATGGCGTTCCCGGTTCAGCCTCGAGGATCATGCTTCATTTTTTAGATGCAGGTGGAACATTTACAGGTAAAACACTGCCTACTGGTCATCCAGTCGATACTGTATCTTTAAAAGATGGAAGATCATTTGAAGTTAGTATTGTTGATTGCGCCAATGTAGTAGTGATAGTGAAAGCCCAAGATTTAAACCTTAGAGGAATAGAGCTTTGCCATGAGTTGGAAAATAATGGTTATGCCTTGCAGCTATTGGAAGAAATCAGGGTGGAGTCCGGCATCATGATTGGGATGATCAAAGAAGAAGATAGAGAGAAAGTGACGCCATCTACTCATGCCCTTCCGAAAATAGCTTTCGTTTCTTCGCCGCACGATTATAAGACGATCGACAATCGGCTCTTAAAGAAGGAAGAGATAGATATTATTGCTCGGTATATATCAATGGGAACATTGCATAGAGCTTATGCTGTTAGTGGAGCCATGGCGCTTTCTGCGGCATCATCGATTCCTGGAACGATTCCCAACCAACTTATCTCTTCAGAAGGATCTGGCATTAGAATTGGACATCCTTCAGGAGTAATGTATGTTGAAACGAAAGTTGAAAAAGCAAATGGCAATTGGATTGTTTCACGCGCTGCAAATGGAAGAACTGCAAGAAGATTGATGGAAGGATATGCACATATACCTGCATCCATTTACCCGACATCTAACTGCCAGTAGATGGTTGTATTGATTCAGTGGGAATAAAAACAATTATTAACAGAATTTTCAATTCATAAGAAAAGATTTTAACAACAAATATTTTTATGATGTGAGATCAGATGGGATAATCCCCATCTGATTGGATATGTTAAATTTCTTATTAGTGATTGCCAGGGAATCCTATCAATCTTTATAACTTGCTTTAAATTAGTGTACATTCAATTTTCTGGAGTTTTTTATTAAACATTTTTTTGAAAACGATTACTTTCACGTATCTTACTATTCTAGAAGTGAGATGAGCGTTTTTTCCCTCACCTTTTCTAAAAGGAGTAAATAACTGATTATCATACAAACAGGAGGAACATATATGAAGAATATTGCAAATATTAGCAACAGGATAAATAGGTTGCCTTTTTCCAAAGTCCATAAAAAAGCACTGATTATTCTCTCATTCGTTTATTTCTTTGATTTCTTTGATTTAAACACTTTTTCTTATGCAGCTGCGGCACTAGTGAAAGAATGGCATTTATCAACGGAAACAATTGCATTGATTACGTCAGCTTCTTATTTTGCGATGTTTCTAGGGGCTACGTTTGGCGGTTGGTTTTCCGATCGCTTCGGGAGAAAAAGAGGATTAATCATCATGGTCACATGGTTTTCATTTTTCTCCCTGCTTTCTACTTTCGCTTGGAATCCACTCGTATTAGGAATATTGCGCTTTTTAACTAGTCTAGGCATCGGGGCAGTAACCATTTTAGCGAGTACATACATTAGTGAATTTTTCCCAGTGCCATTTAGAGGGAAATACCAAGCGTTATGTATTGCGATTGGTATTTGTGGCATTCCAGTTGCGGGATGGGTTTCAAAATCCGTTATTTCTCTTGGTCCTTGGGGCTGGCGAGTCATCTTTGTTTTTGGTGCAATTGGTATTATTTTTCCTTTGATTGCAAGAAAACTGGAAGAATCCCCAATTTGGTATGAAGTAAGAGGACAAGTAGATAAAGCAAACGAAATGATGGCAAGAATAGAACAACACGTCACTTTAGAGAAAGGGCCATTGCCGGAACCTGAGCCGATGTTAGGACAATATACTGCACATACGTCTGTACCTTATTCTCGTTTATTTAAAAAACCGCTATTGATGAAAACGATTGTCTTAATGATTATGTGGTCTAGTACGACGATCGCTATTCAAGGGTTTGGAACTTGGGTTCCGACGCTTCTTGTCAAGCAAGGGATTGATGTGGAACAGTCAATCGCTTATGTGGCTTTAGCTACGATAGGAGCACCCCTTGGCGCTTTTATTGCTTCCCGAATTTCTGATAAGTTTGATCGCAAGTGGGCGATTACCGTTGTCTCGATTTTGATTATGGCACTTGTTGCTTTATTTGGGTTCGCTTCCATGCCAATTGTTATTATTGTTGTAGGGTTTCTCATCCATATGTTTGAACGAACATTTAGCTCAATGGCATATAGCTATACACCAGAAATGTATCCACCGGAAGCAAGGGGATCTGGAAACGGTCTTACTTATGGTGTTGGCCGTTTAGCAAATATGTTTGGGCCGTTTATTGTCAGTATGTTGTATGGTGGATTTGGCTACCTTAGTGTATTTATGTTTTTTGCAGGCTGTTGGATCATTTGTGCTGTTGGAATCGGTATTTTCGGAGGTTCTACGCAGTCATCTCAACCGCGTAAATTGTTTATAGAAAAAGAAAAAGCAACGATAGGATAAGGAAGAATATGAATAAAAAATATCGAAGCAGCTTTCCTATTTAAAGTCAGCTGCTTCGGATGTTATGGAGTGAGCACTAACGTTTTTCCAGCGGCTCCTTCCAATGAAGTTTTATGGTAGTCGCCATTCACCCAATCAAAGGTTTGATCCGCATACCATTCGCTTTTAAAATGCCCTGATTGTCCAGGGGCAACAATATGATAGCCTATTTCGGGCTCATTCATATCAATGACAAATCGCCATGATGCTCCATGGTGAACAATCCCAGTATCTTCCTGATAACCAGCTGCTTCCACTGTTACGCTGCTTCCGCCGACTGGAATCGGTTTTTCTTTATTGAACACTTTTTCTAACAGAGTATGCACACGAGCGAGCGGATGTTCAAATTGAATTTGATGAAATGCTCCCCATTTCCATGCTGACATGTCTTCACCATAAGCTTCTGTTAATTGTTCGATCGTATTCTTTAGAGACGTATGGACTGCAGCTGCAAGTCCGCCCTTTGATTCAATCCAAATCGATTTTTCCCCTTTTGAAGCCTTCCTGATCAGTTCATCTGTCACTTGATTTTGACTGCTGAACATAACGAACATTTCTTCTGGTATGTCTTCTTTAAAGAGAAGCGTCTTAAAATCTGCTATCCATTTATGAAATAGAAGCGGTTGCGGCTTATCTTTGTCATCTAAGAAGTCCCACTTTTCTAACAAAGCAACTGCATCTTTTTCTTGTTTAGTTAATGCTAGTTCTTTGAGTTGTTCTAAAAAGATGGGCACGAATTCTCTTGCTTGCAAATTCATTTCATCCATTTGCAGTTTTCGCATATCTGCTAACGAAAGCTTTTCTTTTTCTTCCAGCACTTCTGCAATCCTCATGTAGCGGTATGGCTGCGCCCATACATGACTCAGATGATAAGGATAACCATCTCCAGCCACCTTGTTATTAGCAGTAGCGATAAATCCTTTACTCGGGTTCACGACTTTTGGCAATTCATCAAATGGAATATGGTTTTCCAATTCCGATGCTTTTTCCCATCCCGGCAATGGGAGCAGTGCATCATCTGGATGTTGATAGATTGGGATTTTTCCATTCGCTTTATAGGCGATTGTGCCATCTTCCCCTGCGAAGAGAAAGTTTTGCGTCGGAGTGTGAAATTTCTCTAAAGCTTTTTCAAACTCTTCCCAATTAGTCGCTTTGTTCATGTTGATAATCGCTTCCAATTCTGGTGTTGGCGCTAATGCGGTCCATTTTAATGAGAGGACAGTATCCTTGCCGCTATCACCAGCAAATTCAGATATAACAGGGCCATGCCGCGTTTCTTCTACTTTATAGTCAAGCGTTTTTTCCCCTTTTATGTGAATAGGCTCATCTATCACGTTCGCTTCTTCCCATTTTTCTTCAAATAAGAACTGGTTTGGATTATCAGGGTTGCGTTTCTCCAAATAAAGCTGCTGTACATCAGGCCCCGTATTCGTCACTCCCCAGGCAATCTGGTCGTTATGGCCAAGAATGATGCCGGGAACACCTGCAAATATGACACCGCCGACTTGAAAGGACGGGGATTGCAAATGCATTTGATACCAAACTGAAGGTGTTGCCAATCCTAAATGCGGATCATCGGCAAGAAGGGGTTTTCCGGAAGTAGATTTTTCTCCAGCAATGACCCAATTATTGCTGCCGTTAAATGGGTCAGGGATGACTGCGTCTTTAAAACTTGCAGCGACATCAACGATTTCTTCCTCTTGGATAATGGTTGGTGCTTGTGCTGGATAGGAGGGGAATAATTCGTAAGCTTTTTCGGGCGAAAATTCATTCAATAAATAATAGTTGAATGCTTGTTCTTCCCAGTGTCCCCCTAAATCAAACGCCATATATTTGCCGATTGTCAACGAGTCTATCGGCGTCCATTTGTCTGGTTTTGATCGCAAAAGTGTAAACTCTATCGGCAAGCGATTAGCGGCAGCTGCCTCCTCGATAAATGCATTGACTCCTTCAGCAAACCATGCCAAAATTTCCTTTGCTTCCTCTGAATAGATGTCATAGGAAGCTTCTGCGGCTCTTCGCAAGCCGAGCGTTCTGAAATATTTATCTCGTTCTAAAGCGGTGCTGCCCACTACTTCACTTAATGTTCCTGACGCTTGTCTGCGAGCCATTTCCATTTGAAACAGGCGATCTTGCGCTTGTGTATATCCTTGTGCAATAAAAAGATCATGGTCATTTTCCGCTTTAATGTGCGGTACTCCTTTTTCGTCCCTCACGACCTCAACTGCTTCGTGTAAGTTTTTAATAGTAATTTTTCCTTCTAGCTGCGGTATTGAACGTTTCGCGTACATGCTAATAAAAGCGAATAAAAGGATAGCAAGTACTACGAAAATTGCCGCGGCAATAATGGCTATTTTCCTCCACTTTTTCCCTTTTGTTTTTGCAACGGATGGTTGCATCATTGTCTCCACATGAAAGTCCCCCTTTTAAAATGATTATCACACATTTCTATATCCTAGTGTAAAAATCCTTCGATAGGAGATATAGCACGACGAACATTTTTAGTGATATTTTTGTAAAATTTCGTTTCTTTATACCATCGTGTTTTCACAGAATCAAAGGCCGGAATCTATGATGATAGCATATTTATGTTTTGCAATCATCATTTATTTGTGTGAATCTTTTTTTAAGAATTGTATGTATAATAAAGCGTAGGAAATAGTTTGATTCAAAGGATGATTAACATGATTGTAAATTTAAAAAGTGTATCTAAGGTTTCCAACGGCTATCCAGTTTTACAGCAAATCAACTTGAAGATAAGTAAGGGCGAAGCAATCGCTATTATCGGACATAACGGCTCTGGGAAGAGCAGTCTCCTGAAGCTGATCGCTGGAATTTATGAGCCGACTAATGGAAACGTGGAAAGAAGGCGAGTAAAGATAGGGTATGTCCCTGAGCATTTTCCAGAGGGTGTCCGCTTCACCATTGAGGAGTATTTGCTGCTTATCGGAAAAATAAGCGGAAAGCAACCTTCTGAATTGAGAAAAAAAATTTCTGATTATGCTGATATCTTCTCTATTTCATCTTACCTGCAAACGCCATTAAGAAGGTGTTCAAAAGGTACAAAACAAAAGGTTGGCATCATTCAGTCACTGCTGCAAGAGCCTTCGTTGCTTTTGTTGGACGAGCCGATAACTGGGCTTGATCAAGCCTCACAGCAGGAATTAGTGAAGATTCTAAGATCCTTTAAAAGAGATAAAACGATTGTTTTTTCAGCCCACGAAAGTGTTTTGGTGGATGAAATAGCAGATCGAATGATAGAAATCGAGAAAGGCCGGATAATTGCAGATTGTGCTGTAGAAAAACAAGAAGAAAAACGCATCATTAAGGCGTTGATTGCAAATAAACAATCACTTAAAGCACTAGAAGGAGCGGAATCCGTTGTATGGGAGGATGATAAGACGGCTATCTTTTCCGTTAAGGCTTCGCAATCGGATCAACTCTTGCAAGCATTGCTGCAAAGGCATTGCTCGATTTTACAAGTTACGGAAAGGAGGTAGGCCTATGACTTCGTTTATCCAATATCAACTATTAAACTATGTCAGATCACTTCGGTTTATTCCAGCATCTACAGTGTTTCTTTGCTGGATTTTCATTTCATATGCTTACAACAACAACCCAATTTTAAGCAGCTATGCTGTATCTAGCATCTCATTATATTTAATCATGACTTGGATCACGATGACCTTGTTTACACTGGAACAAGAAAGTGAAAAACATATGTTATTTACACATTTGGGCAATAAACAAGCTTATTTAGTTGGGAAATGGGCCGCTTGTCTCTGCTTTGCCATTCCACTTTTTTTATTTGCAGAGTTTTACCCAATTTTGACGGGAAACTTTGAGGAAGCAATGTCAGGTACATACTATGTTATCTCATTTTATAGCCATTGGATACTTGGTTTATTTGGTATATTAGTAGGAACCATTTTTTCTGCTACTCGTTTTGCAATGAAACGATATGCTTGGCTGTCAGCCATGCTTGTCCTCATGATTTCATTGGCTTCAGAAAAAATAGCGGACTCGTTTCAGCTGCTAAAATGGCCGTTGCTTTTGTTTCCGCCAGTCCTTCGCATTACGTCGTATCTAGAAGGTGGGGCTAAAACCTTTTTAAGCAGCGAATTTTGGCTGGATACTTCGTTTGTAATTATATACGGTGTTCTTGGTTTCACGGCGGCGACTTTGCTTTTTTTAAGGACGGAACGGTAACTTTTTTATGTGAACAGACACCACCTGCGTTTTATATTTGCAAAGATAAAGAGATACTCTCTTAACATTGGTTTTTAAAAAATTTTGTACTATCTTCATTTGTGGCAGTGGCATGGCTTTTGAACAAAAGGCCAGCCACTTAATTTGAATTTTAAATGAGATATGTACATCACCCAGTTTGATTTGAAAGAGGTATCAAGAAGTATTGATACGTGAGAAATGAAGAAAAATTCACCATAATAGAATAAGAGTATGTTTTTAATAAACTTCTTTAAAACATGCTCTTTAAGTTTGTTATGGATTTAAAATAATGTTTGGTAATTTATAAAAAAGTCTGATCATTTAAATTGTAAAAAAATTTGATAAAAATATCTATTTTAGGGTATTTCTTTGTTTTGTATATAAAAGCAAATTACTGTTTAGATATTGAGAAAAGGAATGAGAAGGAGGATTAGCAATGATTATTAAAAAAATTACGTGCAAAGTAAGGGAAGATCAGAAGGAGAATTTCTCCGAATGTCAAGGTCAATGGCAATCTATTAATTATATCGAGGGGTTTTTGGGGCAAATTGGTGGTTGGGATAATAAGGAGCCACTAACAGCTTGTATCTTTTCGTTTTGGGAAAGTCAAGCGGCTTATCAATTTTTTATGGATGAGACACACGACCAGGTTTTCTTGAATTCCGGACAAGAGCATACCTATACTTCAATCAATGTTGATTTATTACAAGAAAAATTCCGAATTCCTGGATCGGAGCCTGACATAGTATCTGTCCTACGGAAAGCTAACTATGTTCGTACAGCATTTTCACAAGTGAAGAAAACGAGAATCGATCACTTTGTCGAAATGCAAAAGGAGGTATGGAACCCTGGAATGAAAAAAGCTGAAGGTATGCTTGGTGGTGAATTCGCTCGTTCTCAGAAAAACGATCTATACTATCTTGTACTAACAGGATGGGAAAATGAAAATGTCCATGAAAAATATATGGCTATTCACTTCCCGGATTTGATAAAAACTGCAACACCTAAACAAGATGTTGTTGAGCTTACAGGAAATCATTTTATCGTTCAAGAGTCATGGCGTGTTTGTCCATAAAATAATAGCTGAAATGAATATACTCGTTTTAAACTTTGCAGCAAAAGTGGAGCTTTGATTAAGCAAAGATCACAAAAATTATCAAACCTGGATGATTCAAATGATTATAGAAAATCGTGTTTTGATCAATCTTTTTTCAAAACACGATTTTCTATTTGCTTTTTTTTAGGTTATGAAGATAATTTAATCAAACTTTATTTGAAGGCTACATTTGTACGCTGTTAATAATTTTTTGATGTTCTACAGCAACAACCGTTAAGTCATGATTTTATGGGCACGCAGATTTCACAATAAGGATTGTTAATCATATCACCAGTGTATTTTTCCAAAATAGGTTTATTATCAATTTGATATCCATTACTTTGTAGAGATGGAAAAATATCAACATATGCTTTTTGAATATCTTCTGCCGTATGTTTGACCTCGTAAATAAGGTATTTTCCGCCAGAGAGTTCACCTTCATAAATTGAATCATCCATTTGATAATCCTTTGAAATCACAATACAAGCATCAAATCTACAATTTTCAGGCAGTGTTGTCTTAGGGTTATCTTGTGGAATTGCAAATAGAATTGCCGATTTAAGAAGATTTCTCTCCTTAGCCCATTTTTTTAACTTCTCCATTACTTTAAAATTTGCATTACCATAAGGACCAACTCTTCGTACATAAGCGATGCGATAGTTTGGGAGAGTTTCGACTCTAAACTTCATAGATTCTCTCTTCCTTTCTTCATTTGTATTTATTTGTTATATTTCGAATGTTATCATAATATAAAATTAGAATCATTCTAATTTTTAAAATTTATTGTTCGGAAAATCACCAATTTGTGAACGCTTAGTAATAGTTTTCTATCTTTTTATCACAAAAGTTAAGTATTCTTTCTATATATTATTCGAATGACAACTTAGTAGGACCAACGAACGTTTTTTCATTTCCTAAGCTACTTCTAGGTCTATAGCATGTTCCTGTTCAATAACCACAATTTCCTGAAAAACTAGACTTTATCTCTTACTTTATTTGCAAGTACTTTCTCAGGTATTGCAAATGCACAAGAAATTAAAAAACAAGAAGAAAAAGAAATAAAAGAAATTGCTGAACAACTAGAATTTATTTTTGAAAAAGCTGCAATAAAAGATACAAATGGGAAATTAATAGGTTTAGATATTAAAATGATCGAAGAAAAATACGGTCCAAGTCCAGAATTAGATCATTTAAAACAAGAATTTATCCCACATCTAACTGGCAAGTCAAGACCTCACCTCAAAAGTAAGAAGAATCAGAAGTGCTAGGTAGGAATAACTGAAAGTCAAATGTCCGATTGATTCGGATTGACAGAATTAAGGAAGTTTCTTGAATCAGCATTACACGATGAAAAAGAGATTTCCTCTTTCGATGACTCCAGCGATCTTAGCCTTGTTTTACTTCTTATCAATAGAGGTAAGAAAAAAAACCACTCATGGAAGTTTTACTTAATTCCCTTTTATTTCTAATTGATAACTTCATTTTTTGCAGTATTTTTAAAAGGCCTCAGAAGATTAAATTAGAAGATATCATGATCAAATTAGAGGATGAATAGAAACTGATGAAGGACCGCTTTTTAATATGCAGTTCTTTGATGTTAAGATTATTCATAACCCTTTTCAGTTATTAGTTTTTGTTAAAGGCTTGCATAAATTTCTGAAAAATAACTATTGCCAAAAAACAGAAGATAGTGTAATGTAATACAAAATAAATAATTTGATGCATTTCTTATCAAGAGAGGTAGAGGGACTGGCCCGATGATACCTCAGCAACCGCCATTTTTCTGGCAAGGTGCTAATTCCAGCAAGTTGGAAACGACTTGGAAGATAAGGAGAACACTTAGCATATTAAGAGTCTTCTTCTTATCGGGGAAGGCTCTTTTTGATTTTTTGATAGCATGTCATAGCCTTCCCCAGCCAAAAATGTTGAAAATGGGAGGAGAACAATGGGGAAATTTCAAACGGAAACATATCTTGCACAGATTGGAAATCGTACAGATCAACAGGCAGGTGCAATTAATACACCGGTTTATTTTTCAACTGCCTTTCGCCATCAGGAAATCGGCTTAGCTAAAGGGTATGACTATACGAGAACCGGAAATCCGACGCGGCATGTATTGGAAGCAGCAGTTGCTGGGCTTGAGCTTGGCCATCAAGCTTTTGCTTGCAGCTCTGGCATGAGTGCTGTTCAATTGGTTTTTTCGTTGTTTAAAGAAGGGGATCACATCATTGCATCAAGCGATTTATATGGCGGCTCTTATCGATTATTTGAATTACTTTCTTTTAAATATAGTTTGACTTTTAGCTATTGGGATGGAGAGGACGTAGAAGCATTACGGTCATTGCTTCGACGAGAAACGAAGGCAGTGTTTATTGAGACGCCAACAAATCCGCTTATGCAGCAAACGGATTTGTCTAAAGTAGCTGAAATCACGAAGCAATATCACCTTCTATTTATTGTCGATAACACTTTTTATACACCATTCTTACAGCGTCCTATTGAAGAAGGAGCAGATATTGTCATTCATAGTGCAACGAAATATTTAGGTGGACACAATGATGTGTTAGCGGGCTTGGTGATTGCAAAAGGAGAACAAATAAGTGCAGATTTATCACTTCTGCACAATGCAATCGGCGCTGTATTGTCGCCATTTGATTGTTGGCTGTTAATGAGAGGAATAAAAACATTGGCATTAAGGATGAAAAAACATGAGGAGAATGCGAAAGCCGTACTCGCATTTTTACAGTCGCATCCACTTGTCAGCGAGGTGTTATATCCAGGAAGAGGCGGTATGATTAGCTTTCGGATTGCAAAAGAACGGATGGTTGCACCGTTTCTAAAGGCATTAAAATTATTTACGTTTGCGGAAAGTTTAGGCGGCGTTGAAAGCTTGATTACATATCCAGCCACGCAAACACATGCTGATATTCCCGAAGAGATCCGTAATGAATATGGATTATGCAATCGCCTTATTCGCATTTCCGTTGGCATTGAGCATGCGGAAGATTTAATTGCCGATCTTGCCCAAGCTTTTCACATCATTAAGAAAAGAGGTGCCAAATCATGAACCACTCTGTGCAAACAAAAGTGATTCAAGCATCAACCTGTATCGATCCACATACAGGAGCAGTCAATGTCCCATTGTATCTTTCTTCTACATTTCACCAATTTGATGTAGACCAGTTTGGAAAATATGATTATAGCCGCTCAGGAAATCCAACGAGAGAGGCGTTGGAAACAGCAATCGCTGAGCTGGAAGGAGGGGTTGGCGGGTTTGCATTTTCTTCAGGGATGGCAGCGATCTCCACTGCATTTATGCTGTTATCACAGCATGATCACGTTTTAATTTCCGAGGATGTCTATGGGGGAACTTATAGAATTGTTTCGCAAGTATTAACTCGTTTTGGCATCGAGCATAGTTTTGTCGATACGACAGATTTGGAAAAAGTGGCCTCTTCCATTAGAGCGAATACGAAAGTGATTTATATTGAAACACCTTCTAATCCTACTTTGAACATTACCGATATACAAGAAGTGTCAAAAATCGCAAAAGCGAATGGCTGTTGGACTTTTGTTGATAATACGTTTATGACTCCGGTTTTACAGCGTCCATTAGCACTTGGCGCCGATTTAGTGCTTCATAGTGCAACAAAATTTATTGCTGGCACAAGTGATGTTATCGCTGGACTTGCTGTCGCAGGTCATGATGCAATCGCGGAACAGCTTGGTTTTCTCCAAAATGCATTTGGCGGAATATTAGGTGTTCAAGATGCTTGGCTAGTGCTAAGAGGATTGAAAACATTGCATGTCAGAATGAAAGAGTCGTCGCAAGCTGCTGCTAACATTTCGGTATTTCTTCAAGAGCATGCAAAGGTAAAGCGCGTTTACTATCCAGGATTGTCAGATCATCCGGGCGCTTTCATTCATCACGATCAATCTTGTTCTGCTGGTGCTGTCCTTTCTTTTGAGCTGGCAGACGAACAGGCGGTCCATCGCTTCGTAAGCAACATACGGCTTCCCGTCTTTGCTGTCAGCCTTGGAGCGGTCGAATCTATCTTATCGTATCCTGCTAAAATGTCACACGCAGCGCTTGGAAAAAAAGAACGGGAAAGGCGTGGTATAACAGATGGACTGTTAAGACTTTCTGTTGGTTTGGAACATCCAGATGATCTCATTCAAGATTTGGAGGCTGCATTGAACATGATCACAGAAGGGAGCGGCAAACATTGAGTTTAAAGAAATCGTTGAAGAATCGTATTCTAATTGGCGATGGTGCAATGGGAACGCTTCTCTATTCTTACGGCATTGATCGCTGCTTTGAAGAATTAAATGTTACCCATCCCGATGAAGTGCTCTATGTTCACCAAGCTTATTTACAAGCGGGGGCGAATATCATTCAAACAAATACGTATGGTGCGAATTACTTAAAGCTTTCTCGCTATGGATTAGAAGAAGATGTAAAAAAAATCAACACTGCAGCAGTAAGGATTGCAAAAAAGGCGGCGAAAGAAGACACATATGTGATTGGCACAATAGGCGGCATTCATGGAGCTAGAGCGCCGATGACAACGTTAGAGGAAATAAAGCGCAGCTTTCGCGAGCAGCTATATTGCTTATTATTGGAGGGGATTGATGGGTTGCTCTTAGAAACCTATTATGATCTAGAGGAGCTTTCAGCTGTTTTGACAATTGCCCGTAAGGAGACGGAGCTGCCGATCATCACCCATTTGTCGATGCATGAAGCTGGAGTGTTGCAGAGCGGTCTTTCACTTGCCCGTGGTTTACAGCAATTAGAAGATTTAGGAGCAGATGTAGTTGGTATTAACTGTCGGTTAGGACCTTATCATATGATTAAATCGTTAGAAACGATTCCACTTCCGAAGCATGCCTATTTATCAGCTTATCCGAATGCAAGCTTGCCAGAGTATCGCGATGGGAAATTGGTGTACCAAACAGAAACAGAATATTTCAAAAAATATGCAAAATCTTTTCGAGACCAAGGCGTTAGATTAATTGGCGGCTGCTGTGGAACGACACCAGAACATATTCGTGCATTAGTAGAAGGGATAAAAGGGCTGAAACCATTGCAGGAGAAAGCGGCAGCGAAAACAAAAGAAACAATTGAAATAAATGATAATGGCGATAAACAGCGCACACCTTTATTCGAAAAAGCAAAGGATGAATACACCGTCATTGTTGAACTTGATGCACCGAAACATTTGGAGACAGCACCTTATTTTGAAGGGGCAAAAGCATTAAAAGCAGCAGGGGTTGATGCAATAACACTGGCAGATAATTCGTTGGCAACACCTAGAATCAGCAATGTTGTGATGGCATCTCTTTTACAGCAAAAAGTCGAGATCCCTGCCCTGGTTCATTTGACGTGCCGGGATCGCAATTTAATTGGTTTGCAGTCTCATTTAATGGGGCTTCATACGCTGGGAATGCATGAAATACTTGCTATAACGGGAGACCCTACTAAAATTGGCGATTTTCCAGGAGCGACTTCTGTATTTGACGTCACTTCATTTGAACTCATTCAACTTATTAAGCAATTCAACGAAGGAATATCTTTTTCCGGAAAATCATTAAAACGCCGAACTGCCTTTCACGTTGCTGGTGCTTTTAATCCGAATGTTCACAACCTGGACAAAGCAGTGAAAAGATTAGAGAAGAAGATACGTTATGGTGCAGATTATTTTATTACCCAGCCCGTCTACGAACCAGAAAAAATAGTTGCGATTAAGAAAGCGACGGCACATCTTAAAACACCGATTTTTATCGGGGTCATGCCGCTTACTTCTACAGAAAATGCAGAGTTTTTGCACCATGAAGTCCCTGGCATTCGCCTTACAGATGAAGTGCGAAAAAGAATGGCAAATGTAGCAAAGGATCGGAAAAAGTCTGCTCTAGAAGGAATCAAGATTGCTAAAGAACTCATTGACACAGCTATGGAACATTTCAACGGCATTTATTTAATTACGCCATTTTTACGCTATGAATTAACGGTTGAGCTTGTCCGCTATATGAAAGAGAAGGCGAAACGGAGACAGGTAAGTTTAGCTTAAAAGTGGGAAAAGACATTTTTCAATCAGGTGGGTCATCCCCATCTGAAAACCTCGGCTAGGCCTAGGGTTCCGAAAAGCTTCTAGTGAGGTATTAAAAAAACTCTTCCGGGGTGCTAAAATATCTTCTTTTGAATATTTACTTCGATCCATAAAAATACTCCACTTAGATAAAAAGATTTTTATTTTTTAATCTGTCTACCTAATGGGGAGCATATCATGCTACTAGTATTGCGGCAATAGAGGGGTTTTTTTAGGAAAAAGGTTTTTTATAAACATTATTGCACCGAAATACTTTTAGCATTATAAAGATAAAGGAAGCTGACCCAAATGGACACGAAAAGTATCCTTTTGGCGTCAGCCCCGATGGCTCAGGATTTTTATTTAATGTGAATATTTACCGCTTTACTTTTGTTGTTTCTGGAAATCTTAATTCCTGAGCCGCCCGTTTTTTGAATAATCTCAAAAACAACTTTTTTCCCTACACTCGACACATCTATTTTATATTCTTTTTCTGCTCCAGGCTCCAAGGTATCTGTATGTGTAAGTTGGTTATCTACATAAACGGGTAATAATTCTTTTGTTGGTGAATCACTATCGTATACATTCATGTTGAATTTACGACTATTGTTTTCGTTCATGTTTTTAACTTTCACATATAGGTTGTTATTATTTTTCTTCTTAGGGATGGTACAGCGTGAGACGTTTGTTTTTGACATACGATCTCCTCCCAAAACTTTGTATTATTCTTTTTTAAGGGAATTAATAGCATCAATAAGCGCTTTACGGTTATTATTTTCTCCTTGTAATAATCCATTAAGTGTATTAGATAGACTTGAGATCATTTTCTCTATATTGTCTGAATTATTGTTTCCTTGTAAAGCCTGCAACATTGTAAGTGTGGATAGAGATATAGCGATTGCTGAACCAACATTATCGCTTACATTGATGACGGTATTGTTGCCATTTGTAAAGGTATTTCCACCAGCACTTGCCTCAGCTTTTGAATCAGAGTCGGCATCCGCGTCGGCATCAGCGTCAGCATCCGCGTCGGCATCCGCGTCAGCATCCGCGTCGGCATCCGCGTCAGCATCCGCGTCGGCATCCGCGTCAGCATCCGCGTCGGCATCCGCGTCGGCATCCGCGTCAGCATCCGCGTCGGCATCTGCGTCAGCATCCGCGTCGGCATCTGCATCGGCTTTTGCATCCGCATCCGCGTCAGCATCTGCGTCAGCATCTGCGTCGGCATCCGCGTCCGCATCCGCGTCGGCGTCGGCATCCGCGTCAGCATCCGCATCTGCATCCGCATCCGCATCCGCGTCGGCATCCGCATCTGCGTCGGCGTCCGCGTCAGCATCCGCATCTGCATCCGCATCCGCATCTGCATCTGCATCCGCGTCCGCGTCGGCGTCCGCGTCGGCATCTGCGTCCGCGTCAGCATCCGCATCTGCATCCGCGTCCGCGTCGGCGTCCGCGTCGGCATCTGCGTCCGCGTCAGCATCCGCATCTGCATCCGCATCCGCATCTGCGTCAGCATCCGCATCCGCGTCGGCATCCGCATCCGCATCAGCGTGAGCGTCGGCATCCGCATCCGCGTCAGCATCCGCATCGGCATCAGCATCCGCGTCAGCGTCGGCATCCGCGTCGGCATCCGCATCCGCGTCAGCATCCGCATCGGCATCCGCATCTGCGTCAGCGTCGGCATCCGCGTCGGCATCCGCATCCGCGTCAGCATCCGCATCGGCATCAGCATCCGCGTCAGCGTCGGCATCCGCGTCGGCATCCGCATCTGCGTCAGCGTCGGCATCCGCGTCGGCATCCGCATCCGCGTCAGCATCCGCGTCAGCGTCGGCATCCGCGTCGGCATCAGCATCCGCGTCAGCATCCGCGTCAGCATCCGCATCCGCGTCGGCATCCGCGTCCGAATCCGCATCCGCGTCAGCATCCGCATCCGCATCAGCGTCGGCATCCGCGTCGGCATCAGCATCCGCGTCAGCATCCGCATCGGCATCCGCATCTGCGTCAGCGTCGGCATCCGCGTCGGCATCAGCATCCGCGTCAGCGTCGGCATCCGCGTCGGCATCCGCATCCGCGTCAGCATCCGCATCGGCATCAGCATCCGCGTCGGCATCCGCGTCAGCATCCGCATCCGCGTCAGCATCCGCGTCAGCATCCGCGTCAGCATCCGCGTCGGCATCCGCGTCGGCATCCGCGTCGGCATCCGCGTCGGCATCCGCATCTGCATCCGCGTCGGCGTCGGCATCCGCATCCGCGTCAGCATCCGCATCCGCGTCGGCATCCGCGTCCGCATCCGCATCCGCGTCAGCATCCGCATCCGCGTCGGCATCCGCGTCAGCATCCGCATCCGCGTCAGCATCCGCATCCGCGTCAGCATCCGCGTCCGCATCCGCGTCGGCATCCGCGTCAGCATCTGCATCCGCGTCGGCATCCGCGTCGGCATCCGCATCCGCGTCAGCATCTGCATCCGCGTCGGCATCCGCATCCGCGTCCGCATCCGCATCCGCGTCAGCATCTGCATCCGCATCCGCGTCAGCATCCGCATCCGCGTCAGCATCTGCATCCGCGTCGGCATCCGCGTCAGCATCCGCATCCGCGTCAGCATCCGCATCTGCGTCAGCATCCGCATCCGCATCCGCATCCGCATCCGCATCCGCGTCGGCATCCGCATCCGCGTCTGCGTCAGCATCCGCGTCGGCGTCGGCATCCGCGTCAGCATCCGCGTCCGCGTCAGCATCCGCATCCGCGTCCGCATCTGCGTCAGCATCCGCATCCGCATCCGCATCCGCGTCGGCATCCGCATCAGCGTCTGCGTCAGCATCCGCGTCGGCGTCGGCATCCGCATCCGCGTCAGCATCTGCATCCGCATCCGCATCCGCATCCGCGTCCGCGTCAGCATCTGCATCCGCATCCGCATCCGCATCAGCGTCCGCGTCAGCATCTGCATCCGCATCCGCGTCGGCATCCGCATCCGCGTCAGCATCTGCATCCGCGTCGGCATCCGCATCCGCGTCAGCATCCGCATCTGCGTCAGCATCCGCGTCGGCATCTGCATCCGCGTCAGCATCTGCGTCAGCATCCGCGTCGGCGTCGGCATCTGCGTCGGCATCCGCGTCAGCATCCGCGTCGGCGTCGGCATCTGCGTCAGCATCCGCATCCGCGTCGGCATCTGCGTCGGCGTCGGCATCCGCATCTGCATCCGCATCCGCGTCGGCATCTGCGTCGGCATCCGCATCTGCGTCGGCATCCGCATCTGCGTCGGCGTCGGCATCTGCATCCGCGTCGGCGTCGGCATCCGCATCTGCGTCGGCATCCGCATCCGCGTCAGCATCCGCGTCGGCATCTGCGTCGGCATCTGCGTCGGCATCTGCGTCGGCGTCGGCATCCGCGTCGGCATCAGCGTCCGCGTCGGCATCCGCATCCGCGTCAGCATCCGCATCTGCGTCGGCGTCGGCATCTGCATCCGCGTCAGCATCTGCGTCAGCATCCGCGTCGGCATCCGCGTCGGCATCCGCGTCAGCATCCGCGTCGGCATCCGCGTCGGCATCCGCGTCGGCATCCGCGTCGGCATCTGCATCCGCATCCGCGTCGGCGTCGGCATCCGCGTCGGCATCCGCATCCGCATTCGCATCTGCGTCGGCATCTGCGTTCGCATCCGCGTCAGCATTAGCGTCCGCGTCGGCATCCGCGTCAGCATTAGCATCCGCGTCGGCATCCGCGTCGGCGTCCGCGTCAGCATCTGCATCCGCGTCGGCATCTGCGTCGGCATCCGCATCTGCATCCGCGTCGGCGTCCGCGTCGGCATCCGCATCTGCATCCGCGTCGGCATCTGCGTCCGCATCCGCATCTGCGTCGGCATCTGCATCCGCGTCAGCATCTGCATCCGCGTCGGCATCCGCATCTGCATCTGCGTCAGCATCTGCATCCGCGTCGGCATCCGCATCTGCGTCGGCATCTGCATCCGCGTCCGCATCTGCGTCGGCATCCGCATCCGCATCTGCGTCAGCATCTGCGTCGGCATCCGCATCTGCGTCGGCATCTGCATCCGCGTCAGCGTCGGCATCCGCATCCGCATCCGCATCTGCGTCAGCATCTGCGTCGGCATCCGCGTCGGCATCCGCATCTGCATCTGCGTCCGCATCCGCATCTGCGTCGGCATCTGCATCCGCGTCAGCATCTGCATCCGCATCTGCATCTGCATCTGCGTCCGCATCTGCGTCGGCATCCGCGTCCGCGTCCGCATCCGCGTCGGCATCCGCATCTGCGTCCGCATCCGCATCCGCATCTGCGTCGGCATCCGCATCCGCATCCGCGTCAGCATCTGCGTCGGCATCCGCATCTGCATCTGCGTCCGCATCCGCATCTGCGTCGGCATCTGCATCCGCGTCAGCATCTGCATCCGCATCCGCATCTGCATCTGCATCTGCGTCCGCATCTGCGTCCGCATCTGCGTCAGCGTCGGCATCCGCGTCAGCGTCAGCATCCGCGTCGGCATCCGCATCTGCATCCGCATCCGCATCTGCGTCGGCATCTGCGTCGGCATCTGCGTCAGCATCCGCGTCGGCATCCGCATCCGCATTCGCATCTGCGTCGGCATCTGCGTTCGCATCCGCGTCAGCATTAGCGTCGGCATCCGCATTGGCATCCGCGTCGGCTTTTGCTTGAACATCTAGGTTTATCTCTGGATATTCTGTTGGATCTGAAGTGAGGCCGTATAAATAATCATCATCATCATATAAGTCTTCCTCATTTAGAAAGTCTATTAGTTTTTTCCTTCTTTTCTTCCTTCTTTTTTTATTTTCCTTATTTTCTTTACTTTCTTTGTCCAAAATGAATCCCTCCTTTGCGTACTACTTTTATAATATTAAGAGATGCCATTGCTTGTTCGGGCGGTTCATCAAAAAAAAGCGGAATTTTAACAAACGTATCTTGCTATTATTAACAACTTGCATAGCTGAAAATTAGAAAAAAATTGCCTTGCTCCACTTTTGGAACAAGGCATTTTTTTATTTAACGATCATTCATTAATCTATTTTCCGAAGTCGCCCACTAGTTATTATCTAAATCCTCATCGTCTCCCTTTTGCTTCAATGCTAAAGCTTCAGCATCCCTTTTTTCTTTCAAAGCCTGAGCCTCAGCATCTCTTTTTTCTTTCTTAGCCTGAGCCTCAGCATCTCTTTTTTCTTTCTTAGCCAAAGTCTCAGCCTTTCTTTCCTTCTTCTTATCAATTACATTGTTTTTGTCCTGAGAATCTTTTGTCATATGAAAATCACTCCTTTTTTATTAATCTAAAATCAATATATGTAAGATGAATAAGAAGTGCCTCTGTTTTTGTAATTTAGGCAAAAATCTATTCTGAATTGACGTTTTTTCTTTTTTGCTTATACCCAACAGATGTGTAACCGTCAAATGGTGAAAGACACAATTTGGGGCTTTTGTTATATCCTCATCACTAATATTTAAAACAGCTTATGATGTCGGATACTTTGACAAAAATGAAGGGACACCTTAGAAAATAAATCGCCGAAAATCCCTCGGTATTCTGAAAAGACCTGTTCCAGAGTGGCTTGAAACTGAAGTTTCAGCTGCACATATATCTCGGTCGGTTGAGGGGATTACACAAAGCAAGTGAGCAAGTATTACTCACTTCAGCGTGCCAGAACATGAAAAATATTGCCATACACTTAGCAAAGCTTACCACTAAGTGTATGGGTGCCTTTTTCTCATTAAAAAAACTTCATACAACAAAAGTTACAGAATTATCCATATTTATTTTCTCTGTAACTTTTTTGTTATTTTTTCTTTATTGTCTATTTATTATTGTATTGATTACAACCGCAAGCATTTCTATCGTTCTGGTAATTTCTTTTTGTGTATTTTTTGGGGCCGCCAATATTTATTACAACGACATGAGGATGAAGGTCTTGATTGTAATAGTATTCGTCTTTAACTTCATTATTCATTAATATCCCTTTGGAAACCTCAGGATACATTTCTTGAAATGTCTCACTTAGTTGTTGAGTAAAATGAAGATTCTGATCTTTATAGAGATAAAAAGAATTCTCGCCACATTTTTTCCTTCTACTTTAGCAGTAGTTTTATCTTTTGGCATAAAAGAAGGTTCCTGTTGAATGTCGAGGAACATATGAGCATCAACGTTGTTTTTTACGGCATCAGCAATTTTTTCTCTAGACATGTTCACCATTTTATCATTAGTTAAGTTGGCATCATTCTTCATCTCCACAATATCTAGTTTCATTACATGAATGTTTTTTTTTATGCAGTTTTTCAGTTATATTCTTGCTAATACTACCAAAACTAAAAACACTTGTGAAAATAAAACAACACAGACAATTTTTTGGCTTGATTAAGTCTGTAACCATTTCTAAAACACCTACAAATA
>NZ_JAUSTT010000015.1 GCF_030812995.1 Bacillus chungangensis
TAACCGTACAAAACGAAGGATTCCTTTAAGTTTATTTGAGCTAATTGAGAGTATAAATCCAGTCATCAGAGGATGGGGCAACTATTATCGAAAAGGCTCATGTACGGAAGCTCTTCAACAAACTCCAACGTTGGATAGTAAGACGAATATGGAGCCACAGATTTAAAAGATGGCGAAACATGGGTTGGAAAAGACTTCATGAGTCTAAACTTTATTTGGATTACAAACTTGTAAATCTTATCTCATTAATTCCAGATTTAGAATCTAAAGTTGCATCCAAAGGATGACATAAAGGAAAGCGGATTACGGGAAAACTGTACGATCCGTTTAATCGAGCGGACGGAGGAAGGCTTTTGCCGACCTCCTTCGACTCTACACTGATGAAAATCAGGAAGGGCTGAACAATTTATAGTGTTTCTACACCATGAATGCATGAAAGATAAACTTCGGAATGTGTTCGAAGGTTGTACAGAAAGCATTGTCCAACAAGCAATTAAGGCAAAGGGGAATCCCCTCTGCCTTAGACCATTATCTAAAAGTACACACTGTAATATAAATTGAACCGCCGTATACGGAACCGTATGTACGGTGGTGGGAGAGGGGCGAAAAGTTCTTAACTTTTCCCTCTACTCAATTTGCCATCTCTTAAAGCAGTTAGATGAACGAGATGCCATGATAGTAGGAGTCAATTGATTTCAGTCAAGAGGATAAGATATTTAACTCCAAGAATGTTGTTAAGTTTTTTAAAATTTTTTATATAGAAAGGAGAAATGACGTGGCAGAAAATTATTATACGATTCTCACGAATGTTGGGAAGGCGAAAATAGCTAATGCCCAAGTGTTTGGTGAAAAAGTGGTAATGACCCATCTCGCAGTTGGTGATGGCAATGGGATGCATTATAACCCAATAGAAAATCAAACAGCGCTTCGCAACGAGGTTTGGCGTGGGCATATTGGTTCTATCGACACAGACTTAGAGAATCCGAACTGGATTGTTCTGGAGGCTACTATCCCTTCAAATGCAGGAGGATTCAATGTTAGAGAGGTCGGAGTATTTGATGATGAAGACAATTTAATTGCAATAGGGAAATATCCTGAAACGTATAAGCCGATTCTAACGGAAGGATCAGCAAAAGACCTATATGTTCGCATGATTATCGAGGTAACAAACGCTGCATCTGTCCAATTAAAAATTGACCCGACCATCGCCATGCCATCGCGAAAATGGGTGGAAGAAGAAATAGAAAAACATGCAAAAACAACCGCTTCATTGACACAACGTGGACACGTTCAACTGTCTGATGATATTAATAGCACAAGTACAGCGGAAGCTGTAACACCAAGTGCGGTTAAAGCAGTAAATGAAAAAGTTACTGTACATTTAGATAATAAAATGAATCCCCATAGCGTCACAGCTAGTCAAGTAGGGGCTATTCCCTTAGCTGAAAAGGGAAAAGCAAATGGAGTAGCTTCACTTGGAATTGATGGGAAAGTACCAGCAGAACAGTTGATTGATGCAACAACTTCAAGAAAAGGTGTCGTTCAATTAAATAGTAGTTTAGGTAGTACAAGTATAACGGAAGCGGCTACAGCCAGTACGGTTAATCAGGTGTATGATAAAATATCCTCTCGTAATGTAGAAATTGGTGCTGGAGCTTTAGTAAAACAAGATATGGGAATTGCAATAGGACTTCAATCAAAAGCAGATGGAGTTAATGGATCTGTAGCTTTGTCATATAGAGCTCAAGCTGTAGGAACATCTTCTATAGCTTTAGGAATGGATGCTCTTGCATCAGGATCAACTTCAGTAGCTATAGGTAGGGATACAAAAGCAACAGACCTCGCTACCCTCGCTTTAGGCGACGAAGCAGAAGTTAGTGGGACTGGAAGTGTTGCTTTGGGTTACCGTTCTCGCTCACTTAATAAATATGAAGGGGTTTTAGGCTCAACATACCCAATTTCGGCAAATAAATGGATAGTACCAGGTAATTTTTCCGTTCAAGGTTCAAAAAACTTCGAAATCCCTCATCCAGCACCACATAAAAAAGCAACACACGTTATAAGGCATGGTGCTGTGGAGTCTCCTACCCCTGGGGATACTTTGTATCGCTATACAATAAAAGCAACAGAAGATGGACAAGTAATCGAACACCAATTACCTGACTACTTTGAACACCTTAATGCAAATGTTGATGTGTGGGTAAATGCTCATAAACACTTTGCTCATGCATTTGGAGAAGTTCAAGGTGGTATTCTCAATGTCACATGTGAAAAAGCTGGAGAATATAATGTACTTGTAATTGGAACTAGAAACGATGACAACGTACAAGAGTGGTATGTAAAAGGCGTTGAACGTGAGGTAGGAGAAAGCTGGCTAGGAGAAACATATGTATTTGAAGTAGATGAAATAATAGAAACAAAAGAGATGAAGGAGGAAGTAGAATAATGAATGTAATTATTACTCGTTCCAATATACAATTTAAGAACCCTAACATTGGACAGCCTACAAGATCAGTTGAGGAACATTACAATGGTAGAAGAATCACTGCTCTTATAGATGGTAAAGAGCGACTGTTTCGAATCAAACCTGAAGAGATGCTTTTCGAGGTTAAAGAAGCTGACATGATCGCAGCCATTAAAAAGAAAATTATTGCAGAAAAAGAGCAACAGAAAGAAGAATCACAATAAGCCCACACCTTAAACAAGGTGTATTTTTTTTGGAGCCATTCCGGGTCCCTTTATTCTTACAGGAGGTAACCACAATGCTAGAAAATATCGTCAAAACGGTGGCAGCTGCTAGTGCGGCTGCTGTCTCTTTTTTATGGGGTGAGTGGAGTATTTTGCTAAAGATTTTGTTGGCTTTTGTCATCATCGATTACGTAACAGGACTCATTGCATCAGCTGTGGAAGGAAGGCTGAGATCAAAAGTCGGCCTAGTAGGGATTGCGAGGAAAGTATTGATTTTCCTCATGGTTGCGGTTGCTAATTTAGTAGATATTGTCTTGATAGAATCGGGCATTAGAGAAGAGCCGTTCTTAATGATGGCGGTCATTGTGTTTTACATTATCAATGAGCTGCTCTCGATTACAGAGAACGGCGGGCGTATTGGACTACCGATTCCAAGTCAAATTCGGCAAGCGATTGAAATGCTGAATCAAAAGGAGGTGAAAAAGTGAGTTTCATAGATGAGATTGCCCCTCATGCACAGGAGATCGGCATAGAGAATGATATTCTCCCCTCGCTGATAATTGGGCAGGCGATTCTTGAAAGTGCTTCTGGTAAATCAGAATTGGCGCAAAAAGGGAATAATTTGTTCGGGATTAAAGGAGCATACAATGGCGAGTCTGTCACGATTTTAACGACAGAATTTGTTAATGGAGAAAAAATCAACGTAAGCGCAGCTTTCTGCAAATATCCAAGCTGGCGCGAAAGCATCGAAGCTTTAGCAAACAAATACGTAAACGGTGTGTCATGGAATCGGGATTTATACCGAGCAGTCGTCGGTGAAAAAGACTATCGAAAAGCTGTTCAAGCTGTGAAAGACGCTGGCTATGCGACCGATCCTGCGTACGTCAGTAAAGTAGTGAATGTGATCGAGAAGTACAATTTAACCAAATATGATCAAATACCGGAAAGGGTGGATAAAATGACGAAAATCTTTATCGATGCTGGACATGGTGGTACTGACTCAGGAGCAGTTGGGAATGGTTTGAAAGAAAAAAATGTCACACTGCAAATTGCGAATCGTGTACGTAATATGCTGCAAAATGAATACCAAAACGTATCAATCAACATGAGCCGTACAGGCGATCAAACACTGTCGCTTAAACAGCGGACAGATATGGCTAACGCTTGGGGAGCCGACTTTTTCCTTTCTATTCATATTAACTCTGGAGGCGGAACGGGCTATGAAGATTATATTTATGACAAGCTTTCTGACAGCTCCTCGACAGCGAAATTACGCAACGTGATCCATGAAGAGATTGCCAAACTCATTGGCATGAGAAACCGCGGCAAGAAAAAAGCGAACTTTCATGTTCTTCGTGAATCGAAAATGCATGCCGTTTTAACGGAAAATGGCTTTATTGACAATGCTAGTGATGCCGCACTAATGAAAAGCACTGCATGGCTCGACAAAGTAGCTCGCGGGCATGTGAACGGTTTGGCAAGAGCGTTTGGACTAAAAAAGAAAAGCGGCATCGCAACCCCTACAGTGCCAAAGGAGGAACCAACAGTGGACAAATCACAGCCATCTGCATGGGCGAAAAAAGATTGGGATGAAGCTGTCGCTAACGGATACTTTGACGGCACTCGTCCGCAGGACAACATCACTCGTGAGGAAATGGCGGTAGTGGTAAATAGATTAAGACAAAATATGCTCCCATTGATACAAGGAAAGAAATAAAAACCGGGGCTTACGATAAACTGTACCCTTTGTATAGGACATTTTAAAAAAAGCTAGACAACTTGTTGAAGCTGCTGTCTGTACTTTGCAGGCGGCAGCTTTTTCAAATGCCATTGCCCTCGATAATGGTTGTAATACATCATATAACTCTTAATTTCTCGTTTGACTTCTTCTAACGTTTCACATTCCTCGATATTTGTTTCATCTTTAAAATGCCCAAAAAATGATTCTTGTGGCGCATTGTCCCAGCAGTTTCCTCGACGTGACATGGATTGTCTTAACCCCATTTTCTTCACAAGTTTTTGGAATTGTGGATTGGTATAATGAAATCCTTGATCCGAATGAATAAAAGCATCTTCTGTTAAATGGTGGTGTTTCTTCAATTGATGAAGCGTATTAAGGGCAATGTCGATACTTAACGAAGACGACACTTCATACGCTAAAATTTCATTCGTTTCGGCGTCCTTAATCGTTGATAAATAAGCGCGTTTACTGCCTCCATACGTTAAATAGGTGATATCCGTCAATAACACTTTCCCGACCACACCTTGTTTAAAATTGCGTTGTAATTCATTTGGACATGTACGATGTTCTTTTGTCGCTTTTGCCATACGTCGAGCTGGATTCGCTTTTCGAATCGGGCAGATAATCTGATATTTTTTCATTATGCGGCGAATACGTTTCAGATTGTACGTAATCCCGTATTGATTTTCTAACGTCATTTTAATTTGACGTGCACCTTTTTTGCGCCCCCGAAAATGATACGCCTTTAAAATGATTTCCTTTACCCCTTCATCTGCTTGTTCTTGCGCCACACGTTTCTGTGCTGATTTTTCTAAAAAATAATTGTAATAGCCAGAACGAGATACACCCATCACATCACATAAATAGCTGACTAAACGCTTTAATTTATACTTTTTCATCGTGTGATGGATGAGTTCAAACTTTAGTGCCGTAGCGATTTTTATTTTTCTTCAACATCTGCCTTTCGAGTAGATCGAGCTTTTTTAACAGTTCATTCTCTGCTTCAAGTAATCGATTTTTCGCCTCTAATCGCTTCAATTTCTCTTCCAATGTCAATTCGCGTTCAGAAGGTCTACCTGAATTTGTTTTACGTGTATCTTGTAAACCTTCTACACCTGCTTTAGGATAAGCAGCTCGCCAACGTTTTCCTGAAGATTCGATTCGTTTTATACCAATTAATTCAACATCTAAACCAGCAGTTTCAAAAATTTCTCTTGGTAATTTACCTTTTTCATTTTCCGCAATAAAATGACGCTTAAATTCGTCCGTATATGTGATTGCTTTCTCACTAACTGCTTGCACATTCGGATTACATTTGAGCTGTTTTTGTTCCTTTCTCGTAAAATATCTTTTGGTCATTTCACTCTACTCCAACATCTTTTTTCTCATTATAAACAAAAGTACCCTATAGGATAGACTTTTTTTAAAGTGTCTATCTTATAGGGTACAGTTTACGACCAGCCCCTAGTTTTTTATGTTTCCTTCCACTCCGATTTTCTTATCTTCAATAAATAATTTATCTATCATGGGGCACCTATTTTCTCCCTGTCTGCAAGTTCCACTCAAATCTTCTCGTAATCTTTTACACTTATATAATGTACAATCAGGTACGTTATTAGCTATAATCCATCGTTAAAAGTTATCGTTCAGTTCCCAGAAAATAGTAGTAAAAAACAGCATTGTTGCTATTGACAACTTATGTCGGAAGTAATATGCTGGATTTGCAAACGTTATCAAATTTATGCAAACTTGTCTACTCAAGTATACGAGTTGTGGAGATTTTATAAACAAGTGAAGGAGGAGAGGTTATGGGGGTGGATAGGGAGAGCTTTACCCCAATTTATCTTCAAATTGAGGAGGACATTAGATCACAAATTTTATCAGGGAAATATCGAGAAGGGGATCGACTGCCTTCTGAGAGTGAATTAATTAAAACATATGATGTGACGAGGACAACTGTTCAACGAGCATTGGCGGGATTGGTAAACGAAGGAATGATTGAAAGGATTCATGGAAAAGGTTCGTTTGTCCGCTTGCGGGCTGTGCGGGAAAATATTTGGAATTTTAGTGGGTTTTCTACCTACGCAAAGAAAACAAATCAAATCCCGATTACAAAGGTAATCGAGCATGAAGTATATCAAGAACAAAGTGGAAAATACTTAAAATTAGTCCGGTTGCGGGGTTTTCATAAACATAATAAAAATCAGTGGATTACGTTGGATACGTCTATTTTAAGTTTAGATATTTTCCCAGGACTGGACAAGTATGATTTTTCCACGCTGTCATTATATGAAACATTAAAAAATGAATATAAAACAGAACCTGATCATGCTCGCTTAAATGTCAAGGCAATGTTAGCAAATGAACAACTAATGGATATTTTTGAATTAACAACTCCAATGCCATTATTGAATGTCCAAGGAAATGTGATGGATCAACAGGGGAGAACGGTTGAACAAGTCAATGTAGTCTATAGCAAGGATGCTGATTTTAATTTTGTTATCAATATTTGATTTTCGGGAATGGACAACAAGGAGGACATAGCATGCGAGACCATATTTTAGGCACACTATACGGATTGGCAATTGGAGATGCAATGGGAATGCCATCTGAATTATGGAGTAGAAGAAAAGTAAAATCTTACTTTGGGACAATTGAGACGTTTTTAGATGGACCTGAATCGAATGATGTAGCGAAAAATTTTTCCAAAGGACAGTACACGGATGATACGACACAAGCGCTGTTAGTGTTAGACGCACTGATCGAGCAGCAGTTCCAGCCAGATGAGCAAACAATTGCATCTAAGTTAATTGAATGGGCTAACAACATTCATGCTTTTGATAACAATATTTTAGGCCCTAGTTCAAAAGCGGCTTTATTAGCTGTAAAAAACGGCGAAGATCCATCGTCTATTACTGCAACAGCAGAAACGAATGGAGCTGCAATGCGAATTGCTCCAATAGGTTGTTTATTTAATACCAATCAAACAAGTGCCTTGATCGATTATGTTTGGCGAATCAGCAAGGTTACTCATGCATCAGACGTTGCGATCGCTGGAGCTGCGATGATAGCGGGAGCAGTGAGTGCAGCTATCGAGCAAAAAAGTTGGGATGAAGTCATGTCCTATGTGATGAAAGTGTACGATGAATCATTATCTTATGGTGCAGATACATTTAGTGCCTCTTTAAAGGAACGTTTAAAGCTAGGGATCACATATGCAGAAAAATACGCTGATGATGAAGAAGCTTTTGCTGCTCATATTTATGATGTTATCGGCTGTGGGGTATTGACGAGCGAATCGGTGCCAGCAGCGTTAAGTATTGCGTATTACGCCAAAACAGTTAAAAACTGTGCGCTATTATGCGCGAATATTGGCGGCGATACCGATACAATCGGAGCAATGGCAACAGCTATTTGTGGAGCTAAACAAGGCTTCTCAAAAATAGAGGATGATTTTATCAAACAAATCAATGAAAGCAACCCTGTAAATTTAAATCATTATGCAGACCATTTATTACAATCTAGAAAAAAATTACATGGAGGTCATTAGAATGGAATCAAAAAAAGAGTTTATTTCTGTTCCAATGAACGAACGAAATGGTAAGCCAAAAGACTTATTTTTCATCTGGTTTGCTGCTAACATTGGGATTCTAGGTGTTGTCTATGGAGCAATGATAGTTGGTTTTCAGTTAAGCTTTCTTCAATCTGCTTTGGCAGCTTTGGTTGCAGCGCTTTCTTTTGTATTGGTAGGCTATATTAGCATCATTGGAAAAAACAACGGGATCACAACGTTTAAACTTTCTAGGGCAGCTTTTGGTATGAAAGGGAACTGGATTCCGAATTTTCTAGGATGGTTAAATTTAGTTGGTTGGCTTTCTGTCAATGTTGTGACAGGGACATTGATTTTGAATTCCCTATCTAATGTGCTTCATATGAGTCAAAATCATATTATTACAGTCATTTGTTTACTTGTTTTTGCAACGTTAGTGCTATTTTCAGGTTTGTTGAATCAAGATCAATTGGCGAAACTGCAAACCTTTTTTACGTATGTTTTTGGTGGATTAACATTATTGATTCTTGTCATTCTTATTCCAGAGACAGACTGGCATCAATTAATGACGATGCCTAATGGCAGCTGGTTAACGGGCTTTTTGCCAGCCGTTTCCATCATTATGGCTGGAACGGGGATTAGCTGGTCGATTGCAGGTGCCGATTATAGTGCCTACCAATCACCAAATAGTAAAAACGCCAGTGTGATGAATAGCGTTGTATTAGGTGCGGTCATCCCTTTATTTGTCATTATGTTCGTTGGCATTTTATTAAGCACATCTGTGCCAGACATTGCTGTCTCCGCAAACCCTATTGATGTAATTGGACAAGCTTTGCCATCATGGATTACAGTCATTTACTTTATTACGGCAGTTGGTGGTTTAGTTCCACAATGTATTATTAGTCTTAAATCGGCTCGGGTTAATTTAGAAACATTAAATATTCGTGTATCTGATCGAACTTCATTAACGATACACGGTGCTATTATGATATTGATTCCTATATATGTATTATTTATCTCTCAAGATTTTTTATATAATTTCCAACTATTCCTTGGGTTGCTTGGGATTGGCATTGCTTCGTGGGCAGCGGTTTTTATTGCTGATTATTATTTTAATCGGAAAGATGGATATGACATTGCATTGCTAAGTAATAATGGCGCTCATATAGTAAACCGAAATGGCGTTATTAGCTGGTTTCTCGGGATAACGATCGGTTTTCTCTTTACGAACACAGATTTCTTTAGTGGACCATTTGCGAAAGGCATTTTCAAAGATAATAGCTTAGGTTTACTTTTAGCTTTCATCAGTAGTTATGTTTGCTTTGTTATTGTTCAGCTCTTTTTCAACAAGGAGGGCCATGGAGATGGTACAAAATCAAGCGCAAAATAGTCATGTTTTAATTGTTGGAGCAGCTGTAATAGATATCATTGTGCGGGTAGAAAGACTGCCGCAAACGGGCGAAGATGTCTATGGAAATCATGAGACAACAATGGTAGGAGGGTGTGCGTACAATGTTCAGCAAGTCATTCAACAGTTTGGCTTGAAAAACACTTTATTTGTTCCGATTGGCAAAGGTCCTTATGCAGATATCATTAGGGAACAATTGTCTAAAAAAGACATACCAATGATGTTAGAAGACCCATCACAAGATAACGGGTGGAATATATCGTTTGTAGAAGCAGATGGTGAAAGGACATTTCTTACTGTTCCCGGCATTGAGACATGTTGGAAAAAGGAATGGTTCAATCTCATTCATCTAGCAGACTACGATTTTATTTACGTATCTGGCTACGAGTTGGAAGGCGCTTCAGGTGAAGTATTGGCAACAGAGATTAAAAACCGAAAAGCACCGCATGCGAAGGTAATTTTTGATCCGGGGCCTAGAGTATCGTTTTTATCTAAGAGCGTACTGGATTGTATGTTAAGTGCTGGAACAATTGTTCACTGCAATCGTGATGAGTTAATGGCGTTATTTCCAAATCATGATGTGGAAGAAGCAGCTAACGAACTTGCAGGTGTAACTGGAGAAGCTGTCGTTGTCACGATGGGCAAGAAAGGCTGTTATTTCGTTGATAAAAATCATGCAGGCATCATTCCTGTTGAAAAAGTGCAAGTCGTTGATACAATAGGCGCTGGTGATTCACATACAGGAGCGTTTATCAGTGGATTGGTACAAGGGTTGTCAATAGAAGCAGCATGTCAGCTTGGGAACGATATATCCGCGAAGGTTATCCAACAGTCTGGAGGAGCATGTGAAATATAGCGCTTCATTGTTTCCAAGGATGCAATAACTTCCTTTATAAAAACATACAAAAACAATCGTCCAAGCTTGTAAAATGAAGTGACCACTACTACATTTTAAGCGAGGACGATTTTTTATGAGCAAGCAAATTTGACCTGCTACAAAGGATTTCGTTTGATGATTTTTACAAACACGAGAACAACTAAATATGCCATGAACATTCCGAGGCTTATGACTCCAATTCCCATCCCTGTCCAGCCTCCAATAAGAAAAGAAAATAATAGTACAGCGGCTGTAGAAATGAATAACGCTTTTAGTGCCTTTTGTTTACCCCTTTTTATTCCCAACATAAAAAAATAAATGATGATATTTAATAAAAACCCCGAGCTCATCAACTTCAAAATATTCATTATTTCACCATTTTCGACAATTCTGATGATTAGTATGTTATCACAATCAATATGCGTTAACAATACGTTATATAACAACTAATATCACTTTTAATAGGACAACATAGTTCTAATAAAAATGATTGACACCTCATTTTTAAAGGCATCTTTCTTTTTTGGATATGTTCCCATTCATCGCTTGATGGAGCATGATTTCCAATATTTTTTTTACTTCATTGTTCATCTGTAAGTATTGAGAAGATTTTTTCTTATTACTTAAGTGGTAAAATTGAATAGCTAGTTCTTTTGCATAATCTTGTATATAAGTCCATAGATTTTTATCTTTGAAATAATGAATCGCTTTTTTTACTACCTCCTCTAACTGCTCTACAGGTAAGTAATCATTTAACGTCTTTAGAATCGTAAAATGGTACATGTACTCCTTATCACAAACTTTTAATCCTTGTTTAATATATATAGAAGCTTTTTCTTTATTTCCAGTTTTGAAATACTCACGAGCCAATAAAAACATCGTTTTGTAGTCTTTTTCTTCGTCTTCAAATGATTGAGATAAGTATCGGATTGCTAATTCTGAGAGGTTCTGTTCTGCATAGAGTAATCCTAAATTGTAATTCGTTTTTAAGATTAGTGACAAGAACGAATCGTCCTTTTGTTCTTTTAAGATACGGAGAGCGGCAATGAAGTGTCTTTCTGCAATTTTAAATTGCTTAAAACGAATACACGCCATTCCGATCGTATTATTAGAAGCGGCAAGTTTGATTTCATAGCCAGGTCTATTAGTAAAAAACTCTTTTGCTTTTGTAGCTTGTATGACTGCAGCGGCTTCTTGTCCAATATAGTAATAGAAGAGGGATGTCCGATGGTTGAATTCTGCTTTTTCTGCTTCATCAGGGATGGACGTTAATAATTTTTCGGCTTGTTCCAGGTGTTTCCTTGCTTCGCTATAGTTACTAATCTCCGTCGTATAGATAAATGTAAAGAAATGATAATAATATTTTATGGAATGATCCGTTTCCGCTGAAATGTCGATACTTGAATTTAAATCACTTTTATATTCCCCTATCAACATGTTGAAGCGGAATACTAATAAAGAATAATAATTCAATATTTTTTGAGTAGGTTTAATCTTTTTTATTTTTGTGTCAATTTCTACTTTCAATTTTTTTGCGGTAATAATATGATGTGAACGCATTTCGACATACCAATCATTCAGTAATTTCATAATACCTTTTTTTGTAACGATCTTTGTATTCAACTATACCATCCTTTCTTCAGGTAAATTGATTTATAATTTAATGGTAGAAAAAATCTCTTCGTCTTCTTTAAGGAAATTATTACGATAAATTGATAAGTTTGTCAAATATGATCAAATAAAAGCTAATTCTAACCAACCATTTTAACCCACAAAATGACCTAGGTCATTTTATCTTACCTATGTAATAAAGTAAGAATCGGAAGCGCTTTTACATATTGTACTTCATTGATAAGATGAACATGTAAATAATCAGCAAGGAGGCCACCATGAAAAAGAAAAAATGGAGTGACTCGATTCAAAAGTTTGGACGAACGCTGCTTTTGCCAATTGGTGTTCTAGCGCCAGTTGGGATGATATTGGGAATAAGCGGTGCACTCGTTCAACCGTATATGATTGAAAGGTTTGCTTTTTTAGGTAATGATGCTGTAAATACTACTCTTACTAGTATTCGAACGATCGCCGGCGTCATCTTTGACAATATTCCCTTATTGTTTGCAATGGGTGTCGCCTATGGTATGAGTAAAAGAGATAAAGGTATTTCCGTTTTTGCTGCGACAGCTGGATATTTAACGTTGATTATCACGATGAATGTATGGCTGACGATTACAGGTAAGATGGCGGATCCTGAAGTAATGACGCAATTTGGACAAATTAGTGTTTTAGGGATCCAGACAATGAATATTAGTGCGGCAGGAGGAATTCTGACAGGATTGATTGCCGCATGGGCTACGGATCGTTATTATAACCTAGAGCTTCCCACTGCTTTTGCCTTCTTTTCAGGGAAGAAATCTGTACCAATTATTACAATCGGTATCATGATTGGCGCTGGCCTTATTCTTCCATTTATTTGGTCATTTTTTGTCGGTATATTAATGCATCTTTCGGTCGTTTTTCTCAGTAGTGTTGGACCATTTTTTACAGCTGCAGGTGAAAGGCTTTTCATCCCATTCGGACTTCACCATGTATGGAACGTTCTGTTTAGATTTACAGAAGCCGGCGGCAGTTATGTCATAAATGGTGAAACGTATGTTGGTGTTGTACCAGCAATGACTGAGGTTCTCTTTAATCAAGGGCCGAACAGTGAATATTGGGAACTAATGCCGAAGCTTTCAAGATTTATGGCGCAACAACAAATGTTGGTTACTTTATTCTTATTCCCAGCGATTGCTGCTGCGATGTATAAAGCTTCTTATAAGGAAAATAGGCCTGTTGTTAAGTCCATGTTAATTACAATGGTGTTAACAGCAGTATTAGGAAACGTGACAGAACCATTAGAATTTACTTTTGTATTCTTAGCACCGTTATTATATGTTGTTTACGCTTGTATCGTTGGGATTGGAGCAGTACTATTGTCGTTCGCAGGTGTTGCAATTGGCTACATCCGCGGGACTATTTTTGACTTCGCTATTTTCGGATTATTATATGAACATTCAAATTGGATCTTCTTAGTACTGATTGGAACGATATTAGCAGTTATCACTTATTTCATTTTTTACTGGGCAATTATTAAGTTTGATATCAAAACTCCTGGTAGAGAAGAACAACAAAATCTTGATAACAAATTAATCAGAGAGAAACGTTACGGTGAAATTGCGGACATTGTTGTTCAAGCATTGGGAGGAAAAGCGAATATTACAAACGTAGACAACTGTATTACACGATTGCGGATTGATTTAGCGGATGTCAGTGCCGTTAACAAAGATCAATTACAAACATCGGGATGTACAGGATTTTTCTTCCCATCAGCTAAGCATATCCATATTGTATATGGGCCGCAAGTTGAGTTTGTAAAAAATGCAGTCGATGAAAAATTAAGATAGCTATCAATGCTGGAGGTCGAACAAAGTGAGAGCATTTTATGATTCCAAAAGCAAAACAATTGATGATCGGGGAATTAAGCAGCTTTTCTCGCAAGAAGAAAAATATAAAACATGGCTATTATTCGAAGCAGCCTTAGCACAAGCACAGGCAGAGGCCGGTATTATTCCTGCTTCGGCAGCAAAAGATATTAAAGAGGCCGCTAAAACTGAAAATATTGATTTTGAAGAAATGGATCGCATTTATAGAAAAATTGGGCATGGCTTCGTCCCTTTCTTAAAAGTGTTAGTAAAAGCATGCCCAGGAGATAGTGGCAAGTATGTACATTATGGCATTACAACGCAAAACATCCAACAAAGTTCCCAACTTTATATGGTGAAAAATGTCCATAAAAAGTATATGCAATTAATAGGTGAAATCCTTGAAAACCTTAGTAAATTGGCGCTAGACAATAAAGATGCTGTCATGCCAGGCCGTACACATGGCCGCCATGCGATACCGATTACTTACGGCTATAAAGTATCTGTTTGGATTAGTGATTTAATTGCTTGCTACGAGCGCATGGTAGAAGCAGAAAAGAGAGTCTTTAAAATCATGATGGGCGGTGCTGTTGGAACCTTCAGTTCGATGCCAGAAGTAGGGATAGAAGTACAAAAACGCGTGGCAGAACTCGTAGGCATGTATCCAATGGAAGTCCCTTCTAGAAATATTAGTACACATAAAATTGAATACATGATGAATTTGTCCCTTTTAGCTAATATTTGCCATAAAATGGCGGAAGAAGTGTATAGTACAACTTTAGAGGAAATTGCCGAGGTTTCTGAAGGCTTTAGCAAAGGGACAGTTGGCAGCAGTACGATGCCGCATAAAATTAACCCTAAATTAGCGAAAGGCATCATTGCCAATTCACAAAAACTATACTCCTTGCCTGCTGTAGGAATGTATTCAGCTGTACGTCCTTATGAAGGCGACAGCAGCTCATATATGTTGTTTGATGGTATTTTAGAAGAGGCATTAGAATTAACAACCGAGGTTTTATTGCGCTGTGAAGAATTAACACGGACGATCGTCGTTCATAAAGAGCGCATGCTTCATAATGTCATGCGCAACAAAGGCTTAGATAACAGTGAGTATGTGATGATGAAATTATCTAAAAAACTAGGAAAAGATAAAGCACATTCATTAATGTACGAAATTGCAATGAAAACAGCAGCCGAAGGTGAAGATTTCTATACAAATCTGCGAGCTAATGAACTGATTGCCAGTGAATTTTCAGAAGAAGAAGTGAAAGAAATGATCGATCCAAGAAATTATATTGGCTTATCCGTTACATTAGCAGAATTAGAAGCTGGTAGAGCGAAACAGACAGCCAAAACGATTTTTGAAAAATATAAAGATGAATGATGATGGCTAAGTGTTCCTAAAATAAAAGCGAGAGAAGAAAAACATATTTTTTCTTCCCTCGCTTTTTTCTTGCAAGATAGCGTGCAAAAGCCTTGTTTTCCATATTTACACCATAGCTAGTTTCTATTTTTATGTGATATACTTTAATTGATAAAAAGAAATGATAACCACACAAAACATTTAGTTTACAATTGCTGCATGACATAGAATGGCATCATATATTCCAATAATATGTAAACCCATACAATCGTTCAGTTATTAAAATTTTTATCCCACATCTAACTGGCAGTAAGACCCCCACCTCGGGGAGTTAGAGTAATCCAGAAGTCTAGGTGGGGGATAACTGAAAGTCAAATGTCCGATTGGTTCGGGCCGACAGGATGTCGGTCACAAAGGCGTTGCAACAGGACGTTGCGATCTTAGCCTTTGTTCTACTTCTTATCAGTAGGGGATGAGAGAAAACCCCCACTGATGGAAGTTTCACTTTATCGCTCACAAATTTTACGTATAAAGCGTTTTTAATATAAAAGAGGGGAACTTTTTATGCTCAACTATCTTGAAAATTATGATGATATGACAATGAGTGAAAAAAAAGTTTTAAAATATATCGTAGAAAATACAGAATTGATTCCTTATTTGAAAATTAGTGATTTGGCTGAAGCAACGTTTGTTTCTAAAACGGTCATTATTAACCTTTCTCAGAAATTGGGATATAGTGGATTTAAAGAATTAAAATATCATCTAAGCAGTCTTCTCAAAGATGAAATTACCGAGACAGTGAATCATAAAACTTCTTACAAAGATAGTTTGCAACAGAGTATTTTTAAAACGATTTCATTAGTTGATCCGAATGTTCTCGAAAATTGTGCACAGATGATTCGCTCGTCAAAAAATGTCTTTATTATGGCCAGAGGAACGAGTAAAGCTGCAGGCTATTATTTGGAACATTTACTCTTATCGATTGGCATACAATGTATCTTTATTAAGGATTATAATTTATCGGAATTATTCACCAATTTTGTAACAGAAAATGATTTGGTTATATTCATTTCCATGTCTGGAAACACGAAAAAAATCATTGAATCAGCGAAAAAAGTGCAAATGAAAAAAGCAAACATGATTAGTATGACGTCTTTCCAATCTAATACGCTGTCCAATTATACAAAGAATAACTTATATTGCTACACTGACTCGGCAGATACGAAGCGAAATGATAAAATCTCTAGAATTGGTTTTTTCTTAATCATTGACTTGTTAATTGATCAACTATCTCAAAATAATAACACTCAAGCGCAAATAGAAGGCTGAAACCAGGCATTGCTTAGTTGTTAGGTGAGGGTATGCATGCAGCACAAATATTGTGAAAAAGTTAACGAAGTTTTGTACTAAATGCTATTGAAAGTGGTTTGAGACATCTTGCAGTTGATATGAATTTCAACCAACTAAAAATCAAACAGCGCTTCGTATATGAAAAGTTAAAAGCGAGATAAATCAAGTATCAACGGACGTTCGCCGTTGATTTTTTTTCTGTGAAAAAAGAGAATTAGAGTGCGGCAGCGATTGCAGCTGTCGTTTTTTTATGGGGATTGGTCTTTATTTAAAAAAAGAGATTTTTTTACGGTTGTCTTACGAATGCCACCATATAGTGAAGGGTAAAAATGATCAGTAAAAAAGTCTCGGTAGCTTGATTCATTCACAACCCTATTACAAAAATAGAAGATTAGAAGTGGTCTCACTTCTCACCTTTTACATAACGCAAGCAAAATTTGCCGGAGGTGGTGGTGATGTGAAGTGGTCAATTGGAAAAAAATAAGAGAAGAATGGGAAACATCTCAGCTGACGTTAAAAGCATTAGCAGAGAAGCACAATGTGAAGCTGGGAACATTAAAAAGCAGGAAAAGCCGTGAAAAGTGGTCGAGGGATGCACAGAAAAAAGAATTCCCTCCGAAACAATTAACAGACAAGCAAAAGCTCTTTTGCACTTATTATGTGAAAAATTTTAATGCGACACAGGCAGCAATCAAGGCTGGATATGCGGTAGATAGTGCCCATGTAACCGGAAATAAATTGTTAAAACATCCGAACGTTTTGAAAGAAATTAAGCGGATGAAACAAAAGATGACGAATGAACTAGCAGTTAGCGCGATCGATGTGCTCGACAAATATATTAAAATTGCTTTTGCCGATATCACCGATTATATGAGCTTCCATCAGAAAGAAGTGCAAGCGATGGATGAGTTTGGTCCGCTAAAGGATAAAGATGGGAAGCCGGTGACGAAGCTTGTGCAATACGTTGATATAAAGGAGCCTTCAGCTGTTGATGGTACGATTATTACCGAAATAAAGCAAAATAAATACGGTGTGTCGATTAAGCTTGCCGATAAGATGAAGGCGCTGGAGAAATTGTCTCTCTATTTCGATCTGTTCCCTGATGCGTTCAAACGAAAAATTGAAGCTGAAAAGTTGAAAATTGCTCATCATAAACTAAACGATGAAAAAGCAGACTATGAGGACGATGGATTTCTTCATGCTTTAGACGGGAAGACAGAGGAAGTTTGGAGCGATAGCGATGAATAAAAAAAGAAAACCTGCACCATTCAAATTCCGTCTTTTCTCTAAAAAACAGCTGCAAGTATTAACATGGTGGAGGAAGCATTCTCCTGTCAACGATAAAGATGGCATCATTTGCGACGGCTCTGTACGAGCGGGCAAGACGATTGTCATGTCGCTCTCTTTTGTGATGTGGGCGATGGAAACTTTTCAAGATGAACATTTCGGGTTGGCTGGAAAAACGATCGGCGTGTTTCGCAGAAATGTGGCTGCACCGTTGAAACGGATGCTCATATCCCGCGGCTATCAAGTAAAGGACCAGCGGGCGGATAACATGTTATCGATCACATTTCAAGGTACAACAAATCACTTTTACATTTTCGGCGGCAAGGATGAAAGCTCACAAGACCTCATTCAAGGAATGACACTCGCTGGCATGTTTTTCGATGAAGTGGCGCTCATGCCAGAAAGCTTTGTTTTACAGGCGACAGCCCGCTGCTCAGTAAAAGGGGCCAAATTTTGGTTTAACTGCAACCCTGAAGGCCCTTATCATTGGTTTAAGGAAAAATGGCTCGATGAAAAAACGGAGAAGCGGCTAATTCATCTTCATTTTACAATGGATGACAACCTTTCATTAGCTGAAGAGACGAAAAGGCGTTATCGCCGCATGTATAACGGCATCTTCTATCAGCGGTTTATTTTAGGCTTGTGGGTGCTTGCGGAAGGAGTCATTTATGACATGTTTGATCAGGAAAAGCATGTTGTTCCAACAATCGAAAGGCCGTATAAAGCCTATTATGTCAGCATTGATTATGGTACGCAAAACCCGACCACTTTCGGGCTTTGGGGATTGCACAAAGGCATTTGGTACAAAGTGAAGGAGTATCATTACAGCGGCAGGGACAAGAAGCGCCAGAAGACGGATGCAGCATATAGCGATGATCTGAAAGCATTTATAAAAGGAATCAATCCGAACGGCATCATTGTTGATCCTTCAGCCGCTTCGTTTATAGCCCAGTTAGAGCAAGATGGTTTTGCCGTCATCCGTGCCGTCAATGATGTCGAAAACGGTATTCGCAACGTGGCGACTGTACTAAGTGAAGGGAAAATCAAATACAATGACTGCTGCCAGGAAACGTTCAGAGAGTTTGCGTCCTATATATGGGATACGAAAGCGGCTGAGCGCGGCGAAGATAAGCCTGTCAAACAAAACGATCATCATATGGATAGTGATCGATATTTCATCAACACCATTGTTTCCAAAAAAGAAAACGTCATAGATAGTGTGGTGATATTATGAGAGAAAAAGTGATTGTCGACAACGTTCATATTGCGAAAAGGGAAGAGCCGAAAAGCAAACAGCTGCAAGCGGACGCCTTTTCGAACCTGTATATGGAAAAAGGGCTTGTCAGGCCTCTATATTCTTTAGAGTCTTTGTTAAGGATGAGAGAAGAAAATCCCATTCATGGTGCTTGTATCGATGCAAAGGTTGCCGATATCGCCGGAATGGGATTTTATTTTGCCCCTGAAGAGGAAATTGCGCAGCCAAATCAAGCACAGTATCAAATGTTAAAGGAATTCACGCGTCGTGCAAATGATGATATGACCTTTTTAGAATTGCTGCGCGCTTTTTGGGATGACTATGAAACACTTGGATGGGGCATCATCGAAATCGTTCGCTATGGCGATGGGACACCTGCTGAATTGTATCATGTACCAGGACATACAGTGAGGGCGCACCGCGATGGCATTCGCTTTGCTCTGCATGTGGATGGTACATATCGCTGGTTTAAGCGCATCGGCACTGAGCAGCATTTTGATATGGAAACAGGTGAGCCTGTTCAGCATGTGTCAGATGAGCAGGCTGCTGGCGAAGTATTGGTTATCCGCAAGTACAATAGCCGCTCAAGCTTTTATGGTGTCCCTGACTATGTGACGGCGCTTGGCACGATTGCCGGTTCGCAGGCAGTAAGGGATTATAACTTAGAATTTTTCAGCGGCAAAACAATACCTGATACCGTATTAACGTTAGAAGGCGTTGATGGCGTATCTGATAAAGTGTCTGCTGAATTAAAAGCATTTTTCAGCTCTTCAGTCAAAGGACAGCACCATAAGCTCGCGATTTTGCCTTTGAGAGGGAATACGTCCAGTCCCGTCAAGGCTAATTTTCAAAAAATAACGCCAGACGTAAAAGAAGCATCCTTCCGTTTATATCGCCATGATAATGCGATTGAAATTTGTGTTGCGCATCGTGTGCCGCCATATCGCATTGGCTGGCCGATTGTCGGGGGACTGGGAGGCAGTACAGCTGGGGAGATGAACGAAATTTACAAACGATCTGTCATCGAGCCTGGGCAGGAAATATTAGAGGATCGCTTAAATCAGCAGTTGTTTTCATTGTTTCACGATCGATTAGATTGGAAATTCGAGCTGAATGAAATTGATCTCGATGATGACGACAAAAAGCTGGAATACAATGTGAAAGGCGTTGCGAGCGGCCTCTTGTCGCCAAATGAAGCGCGGGCAAATATTGGCTATGAGCGCTACCCTGAAGGTGATCTATTTTACATGCCATCCTCCTTTCAACGAACAGGAAAAGATGTTGTGATTAAGCATGATGCAAATAACAGCGATGATGATTAGCTTTTAAAGGAGGTGATCGTGATGGCAATAGAACTAAGGAATGTCCAGATTAGTCATATTTCGCTCGTTGACAAAGGTGCAAATGGCCGCACTTTTGCCATTATAAAAGCGGAAGGAGATCCAACGATAGAAAAGCAAGTTTCTATCTTGAAGCACGATGAAGAGAAACGGCTCGTCACTGGTGTTGTTTACGAACCCAATGTTCCCGACAGCCATGGAGAATTCATGACCGCAGATGAAATCGAGAAGACAGCGCATCAGTTTATGAAAGATGCCCGCAATGTAGACTTAGCCCATAATTTTGCCAGCGGGTATGGCGAGGTAATCGAGTCATACGTTGCGAAATCGGATCATTATGTCGGAAACCAGCTCGTAAAAAAGGGCTCATGGGTCGCTTCCGTTTATGTCATCGATGATGATGCTTGGCATCGGATTAAAAAAGGGGAAATCACCTCTTTTAGCATGGGGGGCTTTGGTGAACGCGTCGTGAAAAGCGAGGAAGAACAGAAAAGCATTGTCGCTGCTATTGTAGAAGGAATCAAGAAAGTTCTTTCCACTTCAAAAAGCGAGGAAGATGATGCTGACAATGTATCTTCTGCTTGCAGGGAGGAGTTCGCTGCATTTGCAGCTATTTATAATGAAGAGCTGTCTTCTAAAGCTCCGAACTTCGACCGTCTCGTTACAGCTGCTCAGAAGATGGAGGCGGCATTTCTGGAGATCGAAAAGCACGGAGCATTACCGAAACAGGATGAGGAAAAACGTAAAAATGCCATTAAAAAAACAGCATTAGAGGAGGTAATCGCTTTGACAGAGGAACAATTGCAAGCAGTTATTAGAGAGGCGCTCGAACCAATTCAGGAGCGCTTAACAATGCTTGAAGATAAAATAGGCGCACCAGATGAAACAGAAGAGATTAAAAAAGAACATCTCACGGCCGCATTACGAGCTGTGATGAAAGCAGAAATGGCGCCAATTAACGAGCGCATCGAGCGTATGGAGAGATTAAAAGGCATTAAAAAATCAATGTATACATCAGGAGAAGGCCAAGAAACATCCGTATGGTCTGGATTACTGTAAAGAAGGAGGAAGAACGTGATGGCAAAGACGAATCAAGAAATATTAAAAACGATCACAACTGGTGATTTGAAATCCCCTGGGGCAGGCTACTTGAATCCATATCAAGCCGATAAATTTTTGCGAATGGCATATGAAGCGACGCCATTTAACAAGTTGCATCGCAAAGTCAAACGTACGCAGAAAAAAGGTGAAATTGATAAAATCGCGATTGGCGGCCGTTTGCTGCGAAAGAAAACGGAAAACACCGATGATGGATACCGTGCTGATGTTCAAACAGCAAAAATTGAATATAGTACGGTTCCAATCCGTTTGCCTTGGGAAATCACCGAGGAAACGCTGCGGGAAAATATTGAGGGGGAAAACTTTGAAGATGTTGTCATGGAAATGATGACAACGCAATTTGGCATCGATATTGAAGATTTACATTGGAATGGCGACACAGATTCAAGTGATCCGTTTATTTCCATTAATGACGGATGGCGGAAGAAAATCTTGGCACCAGGGTCGGGCGCTCATCTAATTGATATGAATGCTTCCCCATATCATGGTGTTGGCTTCGGAAAAACAGTACTATTCGGCGCTGTCAATGCGCTGCCAAATAAATATCGCGGCCAGAACTTGCGGTGGTTGATGTCGCCATTAAATCGCATGAAATACATTGAATATATGACACATCGTGCGACTGGCGCTGGTGACAACGCCCTGCTGGCAGCCGGCGCCCAAGTAAATACGCCGCTTGGCTATGAAATTGTGGAAATTCCGCAAATGCCAGATGATATGATCGTTTTATCCGACCCGCAAAACTTTATTGCGGTAAATACGTATGATATTCGGATTCGAAAAACAACCGAAGGCAGAGAAGCCATTATGGAGGATAAACGTTTTTACGTTGTCCATGTCGATGACGATGTGATCATTCAAGAAATGGATGCAATAGCAGTCATTAAAAACGTCGATACAAGTCAATTAGAAACAGTATAGGGAGCAAAGGAAGATGCAAAAGTTAAAACTAACGAAAATAGGCAGCTATAACGGAATTAAAAAAGGTCAGGTCGTAGAATTAGAAAAAGAAGCCGCGGCTTTTTTATTAGCTACTCATTATTTTGAACTTGCCGATAAAGACGAAGCAATTACAGGCTCTTTTACAGAGACGGATGCAATAACAAGTAATGAAGGGAAAAAAATAAAGAAACAAAAATCTCGCACCGCCGCTAAACAGACAGCAAAGAAATTGCAAGCCGAGAACAAGGAAGATTCATCATGTATATAACGGCAGTGGAACTGAGAAGCCGAATCAAGTCTGATCTGCCAGATGAAGTTTTCGAACAAGTCATTGCGGAATCGACGGCCATGATTCACGCCTATTTAGGCTGTAAACCTGCCAATCCAATGACGGAAACGATGAAGGTTGACCGTAAGGCATGGCTCACATTTGAGCCTGCTTCCATTATCAGTATAAGAGATACGCGAAAAAACGTCGTAGTTCATCCAAGTAGATACGAGTTCATTTATCGCATCGTGGAAGGGCTTCGACCAGGGCGATATGAAATTGCATATGAAATCAAGCATTTTGAGGATATGATGGCTGTCATTCGCGGCGTCTGTGCAGACTTGTCCGCCTTTTTTATCATGCAAAACAACGAGACTGCAGACGGAGTCGATCTGAAGAGCGAGAAGATAGGAGACTATCAATATGTCCGTGGCTCGGTATATGAGGATGTCGATAGTAAAAGGGTGTTCGTGCGAACGACACTTGATAGATTGAGCAGTTATATTGGTGTGAAAGCGGCTGTTGCCCTATGAGTTTCCAACGCTTGCTAAATGAGACAATGGCGATAGTCCGAAAAAAACGAGTGAAGAATCCTGTTGGAGGATGGACAGAAACTGACATGCAAATCGCTGCAGACACTCCTTGCCGTCTATCAAGCGTCAGCTCTGCCCGCGTCGGTAATCAACAAAAAATTGAACAGCAAAGAGAAAACTACGAAGCCGATCATGTGATCTTTTGTTTACCTGATGTAGATATTCAAGAAGGGGATCAAGTGGCGATTCGCGATCAGTTATTTGAAGTAACTGGTTGGTTCGAACCTTCACTTAAACGCCATCATCTTGAAATTCCAGTGCTGCGAAAGAGGAGGGATGAAGCATGAGCTTCCATATCACATATAAAAATGATATTTCAAAAGCCATCAATGGGATCAAAGAAGAAATGGAGGAAAGGCTCAAAAAAGCATCTATCCATTTTGTAAAGGAAACACAGAAGAAACTATCACGGGAACATTCTGGAAGTAAAACGCAAAGAGCTACAGCAGGAGAAGCGACGGCAGCTCAATTCGAAGCACTTAAAAGCAGCATGCAATATCAGATAAACGATGACGAAGAGCAGCTCATCAGTGCGATCGGAACAGATAGCGAAATTGCTCCATCTGTAGAATATGGAACGAGCAGCATGGCTGCCCGCCCTTTTTTTCATCCTGTGAAAGAAGAGCAGTTGCAGACAATAAAAGACTTGCTTGCTGGTAAGAAAACATGATCAACGTCTTAAGTAAATTAAATGAGCTGATCACAACGGATGAGCATGTCCAATCCCATTTCGACGTTCCTGTTGCAGAAAGGATCGCGTTTGGTGCTGCTCCAGAAGCGTTCGCCATGCCCTATATCATACTCGGCACACAATCAAACGTTCAGGAAGATCCTGGCATTAACGATCGAATGATCTATCACGTTGATGTATATGTAGATAGAGGCGATATCGTACTGGCAGACTGGATTGTAAAGAGCATTGAAAAAGCGCTGCATTTTAAAAGATTGCAAGCAATAGGAATTGGTATTTTTCGCGAAAGTAAAGTTGTCATACCTGATAACCCAGGCATCGTGCACATTCATATGAAATTTTTGGTTCGTCACTTTAGAACGGACCTTTTTTCACACATCTAACTACTCTAGAGGTAAGTGATGGGAAGTGAGAAACGGGAAGAGAGGACTTTGATCTTATCTCTTCCTTTTGTTTTAATCAATGTCTGGTTGTTTCGGGCCGGCAGGATAAGGAAAGCTTCTTGAATCAGCATCGCACGAAGAAAAAGCGGTTTTCTTTTTCGAGGACGCCTGCGATCTTAGTCTTTGTTCTACTTCTTATCAGTGGAGAATGAGAGGAAACCCCACTGATAGAAGTACACTTTATTTGAGGAGGGATTTTTTTATGGCATATCAAATGCTGACAGGGATTACAAAAGATACACCTAAAAACTTAGCGATTGGGCCAGGAATGGTGATGATTGATTTTTCATCTCCTGATCCTGGCAAATGGGGTACATCCCTTGGAGCGACTAAAGGCGGCAATAAATTTAACTTAGAAACAGAATGGCATGTTGCAGAACCTGATGGCTTGTTAGGTCCTGTGCTTGGGATGCGGTGGTTGACAAAGATGGTTCCATCTATTGAAGTGAATTTGATGGAAATGACAAAAGAGTCGTTTATGGCTGCACTTCCTGGTTCCGTCTTCAAGACTTGTCCAGATGGAAAATATGAAGTTGTAGGACATGAAGGAGAGGTATTTCCATCGCAATTTAGAAATGTTGCGTTGATTGGCAATATTACCGGGAAAAAAGAGCCTGTTATTATTGGAATTCGAAATGCAATGGCTGTTGATCCAGTAGAAATCAATATGGGAACAGGGAAGGAAGACGTTGTCTTAAAAGTAAAATTTGTTGGCCACTTTGCCCCTGAAAATCCTTACGATGTCCCTTATTGCATTTATTATCCGCTTGAGGAGTTGGCTGGATTTGAAGGTGCGCCTGATCCATGTGGATGTACTAAACAAGATGAGATAGGTGATCTTGATGATTACAGACTAGATGGCGCCATCATTGCACCTGAAGCAGACCCACCTGAGGGTAATTATCATGGAACACAAAGTATCAAACTGATAACAACTGAGCCAAATTCAAAAATTTACTATGTGTTAAACGATAAACCGGGAGAGGCTGGTCCTACACTAACAAGTAGTGTTTACACAAAGCCAATCTCTTTATCAGAATCGAAAGTGATTTCTACTGTCATTGTAACGAATGACAATAGACGTTCCCCTGTTTACGAATTTAATTATATTATTGGCAAGGAGTGATTTTTATGGAAAAAATGATGCGAGTAGCAAAAACAATCGAAGTAGAAGGAAAAGAGTACGACGTCCGTAAGTTAACAAATGCGGACGTTTTTTCATGCTTATCGATGCTTGGAAAAATTGGTGCGGAGGCATTTGCTGATTTGAATGTGGAAGAACAGGACGACGTGAAGGAGGCAGGCTTCAACCTCTTTATGCGTTTAGTCGGATCAGAAAGCACTGAAAAGGAATTGAATAAATTTTTAGGATCATTAATCGGCGTAAGCGGAGATGCATTTCGGGAAATGCCGCCATATGTGATGACCGAAATTATGGAAATGGTGCTGGAAGATGAAGGTATGAAGCGTTTTTTGGACAGTGGCAAGGCACTAACAGTGCTGATCAGCAACCTTCGCAAGAAAAAATAGAAGAGGCTATCTATTCGGCAATCGATGAAATCCAGATGCGTTACAGCTGGACAGATGAATACGTACTGAACTTGCCTTATGCTCGGACACTTCAACTTACTGAAGTGATTTTGGCGAAAAAGTCACAAGCAGAAAAGCAAAAAGATATTCGCGCAGCGATGATTGCTTACTTAGTGAATCCTCCACAAGAGGATATGAATTTTGAACAATACTTGCATCATTTAGGGATTGGAGAGAAAAAAGTGGATGAATCCACCTTTTCTGATCCGACAACAAGAGAGGAAGCCGAATCAATCGCAGCGAACATTAAAAAGCTTTTCGAAGGAGAGGTGAAGTAGCGTATGTTTGGAGAAGTTTTTCAGCTGTTTGGAACCATTGCTATTAACACAAATGAAGCAATAAAGGACTTGGATCTCTTTTCTCAAAAATTGTCTCAAGTTGCGGCAAGCACCTCGATAGCGGGACTTAAAATAAGCGAATCGTTCCACCTTTCTGGAGAAACGATGCAGCAGACAGCAATGATTTCCAAACAATTGGAACAAGTGGGTGTATTAGCTGTTAAAACAAGTGCAGATTTTGATGACATGATGTCTAGTGTTGCAGCAACATCAAGCGTAATGACGACCAAATTAGTGACACTGCAATCATTCACCAGTGGAATAGGCGCATCTGCAGCAAATAGTACAGAAGAGGCAGCTGATGCGCTTGGTGTTTTAGAAATGTCCGGCATGGGAGCTGAACAAATGTTGGGAGAGCTTCCTAATATGTTTAACCGAACAGCAGCAGGCAGCACCGATCTTACGGGTACTGCTGAAGCGCTTTCTGATAGGATCCAAGTGATCGAATTGCAAGTGAAGCAGGCTGGTGAAACAGCTCATGAGCTTTCAACAGCAATGATGAAGACGAATACAGTCTTGGAAACAATCGCGAAGACGTTCGTATATACAGCCAATATCGCGAGACAATTGAACATTCAATTGAAAGATGTCGTCGCAATGTCAGCAATGATGGCTGAAGCCGGCTTAAAGTGCCAGCAGGCTGGCATGGCAATGAATAATCATTTCAGAAGCTTAGCAGCTCCAACGTTAGAAGCAGCAGCTGCATTGAATGGGCTAAGTATAACCATCATCTCGGCAGAAGGCAGCATGAGCAGCATGCTTTCGACTATGTTGAAGTTGGCGAGTACTTCTCAAAGCTTTTCTACAGCTGCTGTATTCATGCAGAAAGAGGCAATCACTGGCAAAGAAGCGATGCTTGCATGGCTGATGATCGTAAAACTTGCTCCTAGCGAATTCATCAAGTTTTCCGCAGCACTTGCAGCAACTGCTATTTCTGTAAAGGCAGATGCTGACCAAGTAAATAACGGTGTAAATGATGCTTTTACCCGTATGACAGCTGTATTAAACGATGTAAAGCAAGAGATAGATCAAGTTTCAAATCCAATAAAGGATGTTGCGTTTGAGGTAGTAGCCTATTTAGCGAGGGCATTTTCCAACCTTGACAGTGAAACGAAAAATGTCATTCTCACAATTGGTGTTTTTGCAAATGACATCATTCAAACGATCTTTGCTTTAGATTCATTTATAGATAAAGTGAATCAGCTGCTCGATTTTCCAGAAAAAGTAATGAAATTGGTAACTCGATTGTCAAGTGTGACAGGGATACTTGGAAAAGTAGGCGGCGCTATTGCCAACCTTGCTGGATTGTTAACGAATCCTTGGGTCATTGGTATTGCATTAATCGTTAGTTTAATTATTGGCTTAGTTTATATAATCGTTACTAATTGGGACGCGATAAAAGAAGTAACAGAACGAGTTTTTTCAGCTATAGGTGCGTTTCTTTCGAACATATGGGTAAACATCAAAGAATTTATTCTCACAACAGTCGCTAGCATTGTAGAAGATTTAGTGAGCGGAATGGTACGAATACAAACGACCGTTTCTACTGCAATGAATGCAGTTTATAAGATCATATCAAAGACCTGGAACAATGTGTTGAAGACGATAAACAAAGTATTAAAGGCTATTCCAACTGCCATATCAAAACAAATGTCCAAAGCGGTAGTATCATTATCAAAATTTGGTACAAAATTTGCCTCGATTGGTAAACACATTATCAACGGATTGATTAATGGAATGAAATCTAAGATGAAAAGTGTAATGAATACCGTTTCCAATATAGGTGGAAACATAAAACGAGAATTTAAGAAACTTTTTAAAATTAAATCTCCTTCAAAGGTCTTCTTTGAATATGGCCAATTCATTGGCGAAGGGTTAGAAATAGGAATGCAACAGTACTTGCCTAAAATCGAAAATGCAACGAAAGCGATGGCAAACAAAGTGAAAGATGGCTTTGATGCAATCGGGCAATTAGGACTTACCGTTTCTGGAGATGCTGTCGTGGAAGATGGAAGAGAGCCTCTCAGTGAGAATATAATGGGTCAAGGCATCGCAAAAATAGCCGGCAAAATAAAGGAAAGCCTTAGTATGTTAAACCATTTAGGGCTCTCTATTTCAAGAATGCCAAGCAGCGAAATGGCTTTTGCTTCACATGCAAATTTAAGAATAGAAAGACAACCACATTTTTTACAGCAGGTGCAAAACAGCACATATAACCAAGAAACTAGTAAGTCGGTTGTAATTGAAAATGCGAATTTCGAGGTAAACATTGATAAATTAGAAAACGCTGAGGATTTTTATAAATTTCGTCGAACTTTACAAACAGTTGTTGCTGATGATTTATTCGGAGAGGCGGTTAGGAAATTGTAGAGGTGAGTCTGATGTTAAATAAACAATATCAATTTAGGCAGTTATATAGAAGGTTCGTAAATTTTGTTGATGAACCAGAAGTGATTGAGTTTCCAAAAAAGCATGAGGCTACCTACCACCATGTTTACCCTGGGTGGCTTGCTTTTGATTTTTTTTGCAATGTTGAGATGAATCCTGACGGTGCGTTGCCAAAGGCCAATTTGCTATTTAAAATTGATGGTGTTGAAAAAATGCGCTGGAGAGCAGATTGGCCATGGACTCGATACTATCATTATGTTGATAGCGGTGCACATACCTATACGTTTGAAACGGAAGGATATAAAAAAGGTGATGTTGCGAAAATTCGTCATATCAATGCTACAGAATTTCATCTATGTAGTGAAATAGCGATGATTGAACAGGCCACAATGCCTAAAGGATTGCAGACTGTCAACTCTATTCCAGTTTTAAATGGGTATGACCGTTACCAATCTTCTAGTATTCGAGGATGTGAGCAAGAATTTACTTGTATAATAAAAGAGACAAAAAATTGGCAACACTTTATGGACAAAATCTTGAATTACTATATTTTAAAAAGCAACGAAGGTCTATATGGAGGAATAATAAAAACCGATGATGTGCAAACGATAAAAAAAGGACACGATTTGTATTTGGTGAAATGTACATTTTTGTCTGATTCTAAGGCAGGTGTAGGGCATTGAGGCCAATAAACCACCAGCTCCTTCAGTTTCTATCGATGAGGCATCAAGTTGCAGAGCGTGAGCCGAGTGCCAGTGTTTTTATCATAAATCCCAATAGTGGAGAACGAATGAGAGTTGATCGCGTTTTTTCTGTTGATCTTGACCGAGATGCCGAAGCGCGGGCTATGAGCTTTCGTTTTTCAGCTGACAACACATCGGGGTGGCTTTCTCCTGATTACGATCCTAAAAAGCTTGATGATGCAGTTATTAATAAGATATTTAATCGTGGGAATCCGTGGGGAAATCCTTGGGCTAGTATGAATGGGAAAAAGATATTCTGGCCTAACACGAAAGTAGAAATACACTTAGGTTATGGGGATGAGCAGTTGCCGCAATTAGTTGGGTATATCGATGACATTCAAATAAATGCTGAATCTGCAACTATTTCAGTACAAGGAAGGTCATTATATAAACGCATCATTGAAGGAACTGCTCCTGAAGAGATTACGTACAAGGATCATTATGCTGAGGAAATCATTGTGGATCTACATAAGCGAGCTGGGGTTCCTATTACTGCCGATCAAATTTTGCTGCCGACTGGCGAACGATATAAAATCAAAGAATTTAAAATTGAACGAGCAGAAGCATGGGAAAGTGCAGTTAGTAAACTGCTAGAGGGGACATATTCGTATATCAAAACGGGTTATGACGGTTCAAGCATTCTAAAACAAATTCCACAATATGACCAAGTTGTGGACAAAGCAGTTCATATTTTAGATGAGGCACACAATCTTACGAAACTAGGGTATAAAATCACGGACTACGATATTTACAACAGATTAACTTTTAAAATTGAAGAAGAAGTTGAAACTGAAGAGGTTGACAAACAGGAAAACGAGGACAAGACAACAAAAATCACTCGCTATGAGTCTTTTGATAATCAAACGTTTAGAGATGTATTTTGCGGAGGCCAGGTTCGAGAAGATATTATAAACATTCCCTGGGCTGATACTTTTGCAAAGCGTGAGTTAGCAGCAAAAGCTTTATTTAGAAAGTTTCGCCAGCGTTATCGAACAATGTCTGTCTCTGCAGTAGGACATCCTGCACTAGAAATTTATGATTTGTGCGGTGTTCGGGATCATATTTCGACTGCGAGTCAACGCTACTACATTAAAGCAATAAGAACTACTTTTTCAGAGCAAGGTTACTTTGATTTGATAGAATTAGAGTTTCCGTAAAGGAGCGATTGCATGATGATTCCTGAGAGTAGGAATTTATACGACCCTATTGTGTATATTTTGAAGCGGTTAAATAAAGAGACAATTGGAAGTGGAAGCAAAGACAATAGTGGAAACTCAGATTCTTGCTGTACATGCTTAGATGTTGATGTTGATCATTTAACACCTGAATGGAAAAGAAATCGAATAACAAAGCTGACAGGTATAAAAGATGGGAAGATCTTATATGAAGTGATGTTTCAATACGGAAAAAATAGATTAATCGAGAAAATCACTTCTATATGTGCAACTGGATACAAAGAGATTGTTACTTTTGAATATCAAAGGTATAAAATCATCAATATACATGTTGAATCGAATGGCGTTAACTCAAAGTTAGATGTCATGAGTAAAAATCATGCTAGAGAAAGATCAATAAATACGATTCATATGATCGACGCGTAGGAGATGACAATTTTGGGGAGATTTAACTCTACTTATATGGTTGATGGCAGGTTGCAATATCCGTTTTTTCCATCAATGCCGGTTCCTTATATTAAAGGAAATAGATTTGAGGTTTCAAATGAAGGGGAGGCAATCAGCGATTCTTATATGATGCCGTTTGATGCTGAATTGACGGGCATCGCAGTAGCTTGCAACAAGTACAATGATGAAGACTATTGGAGTCTCAAAGTTAACGATGAGCTCATTTTAGAAACTATTTACACCAAGGAACTTCCTGAAGGTGTTTTTTTTATGGCTGTTATTCCTGTTAGTAGAGGTGCAGAAATTAAATTTATTTTTAACAATAAAAGTGGTATATCCAAAAGTGTTTGGTATAACTTACAATTTTTAAGAGATTAGGAGGTCAAAACATGCCTTACATCAGAGGAGTTTGGACAGAAGGAAGCTTATTGGAAGATGTTGAAAAAACCATCTCTGAATATGGCTGGAAGAAGGAATTAACATTTAAAAAGGCAGTGATTGCTTTAGATTGGTTTCAACCGCGCCCTTGTCCGAATCCCAGCACTAGTGCAATAAATGCATATCATCATCAACCGATCGCGATTGAAGTCGCTACCCATGCGATCTTCAAATCGCCCTATGGGATGTACTACGGCTTAGCTCGCTGTGCGGGTTTTTCAATAAAAAGACCTGAAATACCTGCAGAGCTGCTTGATGCAGAAGGTCCGTTAGAAGGTTTTGCCCCATGGATATCAAAAATTGCTAAAGGCAGGGAACGATATTCACAGATTATTATGTATATGGCAGAGAAATTGCCAAGCATTGCAGATAACGACGCGATTTCAATTGTTTGGGACAATGATTTACGGCGTGCTGCCCTTGATATTGAAGTGATAGAAACGAGAGTTCAATCTTTGCCTGTTTCATCTAATGGATGCCCTGCTCAAAAGGAAGTGAAGATTGTTGAATCCGATCCAACAGTCTATCAATCACCATTCACTATTGTGAATACTAGAGTACCTACATTAGAAAAAGTGAGTGACAAATACCAAATTGAAACGGAATTTGACGGAAAAGGCACCGTTTATGAAGCGAATTGGTGGCCGGATAGCCAGATTCGATACGAAGGATGGATTGATTCAGAAGATGGATTTATCTTAGTAGCGCAAGCTGATCCTGCAAGTGCGTATGATAAGAATAATGTCCCTTCGTTTCCCTGGTATTGGGGGAAAATTACTCCATTTGATGAAAATGATAAAGGCACGTCAGCAATGTTCGCTGGGACTGCAATCAATACCGAATCTGAGAACTTCGATTATAACAGTACAACGAGACTTCGCCAACAAAGCGACCTATCAATGATGCCGCTTAAAAAGGGGTATCAGCATTATCCAGGAAATGGTATTGACTCCATCACTGTTCATAAGACAAAATTCGGTTCTAAGTATCAAGCTCATTACTTCTCGTGGAGTGCAGATCCGAATAGTATGCCACCCGTTCGTGACAACAAAGGCAGAACGTATCCTGATGCATATAACCAATTTAATACGAGTCCATTCAATTATCAGCACAATCCATCAAGATATAGCAATAAAGTTCATTCAACAGTTCCTTACGTTATGCATCCAGAGGAAGGCCCACGGGGTTATTTAGAAAAGTCCATTTTAATGAACAGCCTTTCACTCAGAAATGGAACGAAATTGAGAAATAGAATTCAAACTTGTCCAGACCTATTTGATGTTTACCGCTTTATTCTACCTACTGCGGTTTCACCGATAACGAAGCGTCCTGGTACAGCGTATAGACCAGCTGGTTTAGGAATTATGATGGAAGAAGGTGTGGAATAATGGCATGGTACGATAGGGAAATCCCTGCTGTCCTGATGGGGGAAGACTTAGGCAGTCAGCTAGAGAAGAACGGATGGAATCTGAGGCTTAAACAGCGCTTGCATAACGGGAAAAACTATGCAGAAGTTAGATTATTTGAATCACAAGGGTCAGATGATGAAATACGTAAACTTGGATTAGTAATTGGCTATAACAAAGACAATCGGCAATATGGAGATCATCAAATGATCCCAAGAGATTCTCCACTTGGAAAAATTGGCGTAGGGGATGGAGAAAAAACTGTATTTAAAATACCGATCTACCCTGTAGATACAACTTTCTTTGATTTGTTCCTAGATACAGTGCACTTAACAGAAAATGACTACACCATTGATGCGGAGAAAGGGATTATCACGTTTAACAATCCTGTTCCTGCGAGTACAGTTATTACGGCTGATTATAAGGCAGCAGATAACGCAATCGAACCAGGCGTAAGCATGACCGTTTTTACTTATCATTTCCTTGCCCCTGTTGACAGTCCTGTTGATGAAGCATTTGGTAGACTAATCGACGTTCAGACAGCAAAATCATTCGATGGTGATTCTCCAACATCGATGATGGATGCAGTCTTTGATCATTATACATTTATGATGCCATCGCCGCCGACAGTTATATCACTGCTAGCAAACAAAGCTGATATGGGACGAGCTTATAAACGTGATTCTTTATTCAAGCATTGGGGGAACATGAATCGTGACCGAGTCATTTTGTTCGCTCGGATTGATGGAGGTGCAAATGCAGATAAAGCTTTCTTTGCGCCATTTTATTTCGGTCGATTGTGGTTATTCGGCGGCGATCATAAACCAATGAGGAATACAGCTATTTTTGGGGGCTGTTCGTCACAAGATGAAATTAAAGCAAAAACATTAGGCAAATCAAATCTTGATTATGGTGAACATACTACAAATGGGAATAGCGGTGTTCAGTTGCATCAATCAATTGGCGGCATCTATTATCAGAGACATTATTTCTCATTCATTACTCATGATATTAGCGCTGAAACTGCTAATGGAGATGCTTCATACAATCCATCAGCATATACTGACAGTTACCACTTATCCAGACTAGCGATCACTCATCCAAACGACGGCAAGGTTGGGCTGGTGGATGATGTGTATGCAACTCACGTAAAGTCACTCAGCCAGTTTGATGAATTGACAGTGGAAGAAGAGGTAAAGCTTGAGTTTATTGGAACAGGGACTGGATCACGACGAGTGTTCCATACACCGCATCGGCCGAAAACTGATTTTAACTTAACAGTCGGATGTCAACAAGTGACCAAATATGTTTTTAACCTTGAGACGAAGGCAATCACGATGGACACTCCACCTGAATCAGGAGATGAAGTTGTGGCCTCTTATGGGTTTAGTCAAATGTACCAGTTCCATGCACCGACTACTCCGATAACACCATTTTTACTAAGTAATTTGACACCATATCATCCTTCTGGAATTGCGATTCTAAAAAAGGTTAACTAAGTTGATAGGGGTGGCGAAAGTGAAACAGACTTTTTATCCACTTACCTTTACCACCCGGTCGCAAGGGAGATATGCCATTTCTTGTGACCTCCAGTTCAAAAATAAGCGCTATGGCATTCTAACGAATAAGTGTGAAGATCATCGCTACGCCATTACATGGAAACCAAAACCGCAAAGGCGGTACCTAATTTCTACCAAACCATGCACACTGACTAGAAGATATGCATTTGAATGCTGGCCTCAATTAACATGGTCAGAATTGAATTTGCAATTTCTAATCACTGTTGATCCTCACTGTGAGTTTGAAACAAATATTGAAAGGTTTTCGCCGATTAAACTTGAAAGAGAGATTGACATTGTCGTAGCATCGTCAATGACATTTAAGAAAAAGGATAACATTAATGAACTCAACCTTGGTCGGACATCAGCAATGTTTCCTTCAGATAAGCACATTGAAATCATCGAGCAGCATCCATTTCAAACGTCTCATGCCCTTCTTTATATTCAAAAAGGCGTAAAAACTAAAATACCCAATGAAATCAAGATGGAAATCGACCGTGCGGCAGATTCAGCATTACCGAATGCGGAGCTGGAAACGAAGATAGAAACGCAATACGAGGAAACGCTACAGATTTCTGAAGATGTGCTAATCGAACAATGGGAAGAGATAGGTGCTAACCATCACGAAAGTGTAGCCATCGAGAACTTAAATGAAATTAACTTTCCGTTCGAACACGATACCGAAATAGTAGAGATATCCGCAGTGGATAAAATACCTGAAATAGAAGTCAATATTGGAGAGTCTTCTAAAGTAAGACTACCTGATCGATTCATTCAAATTGACAAATTAGTAATTCCAGATCGTAAGGATACTGTCGGAATTCAAATGGAACAAGTCGAGAAGGTAAATGGTAAATTATTTGCATTTGATTTGCATTGTGAAAAGGGAATGCATAGCTTTAAGGAATTTATATTAGGAATGAATGTAGAAAAAAGTGCGGCAAGTGGGTTAGTAACGATAGAAAACCTTGATAATCGTGAATTTCCTTTATCGGCAAGAATGTCCACAAATATTGCTGTTATTCTTAACGAACTAGAGCAATCATCAATAGAAACTAGTGATCAACTGATGAATTGCAGGCCTATTTATGGGAACCTAATGACTGAAAATGAGATGAAATTACTGTCTCCTACATGGGGTAAATTCGCTACGGCATTCTTCATAAAACAAGCGATTCCCAGATGGGGAACCTTTGACAAATCCTTAAATGTCTACTCTCATTCTCTTCAGAATGGTCAAGTATTCACATCATTCGACCTATATAAGGAGATGCCAGCATGGGCGCAATCGGAAACCCAACGGATTGCTTATCTAGACAAGCCGCAACGAAGTGCAATTACTGCGGTTTATAACAGTATTTTGCTGCCAACAGAGAAGGGAATGATAAACCGCAGCTTCATCACTGACCCTGACGAACCCGATTATGGGAAGTTTATTTCGACATTCGAAATTTTAAAACAAATTTATCATTTAGGAAAGGACTCACCAACGGCTGCTGTAAAGCTGGACAACCCTCATTTGGCTCAATTTATTACAACACACTCATTGCATTTAGGGAAACCTAGCGGAGTTGAATGGGTACCGCCAAACTTGACGTTGCAACTTGAACAACCAACTTGGGCTGACCTGATTACCTTTTTCTACACGTATTTAGACCCAATGATCGTGAATAAACTTCCGAAACTACCGTCAGAAGAACGGAAACGAATTTGGCTGATAATGGGGAGACCGTATTTTTGGAGTGGCTGGAATTGGAGAAAAACGAGGTGATAACTTGCGATTGTATAGACATTCAAGTGGATTGATCTTTGAAGATCAATTCAATCAACAGCTTGATCCGAAATGGATAGCATCCCCTTCTAAGTTTGTAACATGGCAAGAAAGAAAGGGATTTGCACGACTAAATCGAAATATGAATGATGTATTTCTGCTCATGCAAACTCCAGAGCAGGAAAATTTCATCATGGAAGTGGATGCTGACTATGTCCCGATAAGAGAAAGCGACTTTGGGGGTCTGCTTGTTTGGAAGAATGATAAAGAAAGACTGGAATTTTTAGAAACGGCCGATACTACTGAAACTGAATATTCAAGGTGGAGAGTATCTAAAAATGGTGGCCAATATCATTTTAGTGCATATAAGAACGGTTCTTGGGAGTTAATTGATAGTGCAACACTAGATTCCAAAAAAATAGGAATTGTAGCAAAGGGAGCAACAGGTGCGTTGCTCCCTATTGATGTTGAAAGAGTAACGCTAACATCATCTGATTTGCTCACCGTTACGAATCTTGACCCTGGCTCTACAGTAAACGTTTATATAGAAGAAAAGTTATATCAATCACAGACGCTTGATGGGCAGCAAATAGGGGTTCAATTTAAACTAGACTCCCTTCATATCAATGCAAAAATTGAAATTTTAAAAGGAGAGGAGGTAATTGATTCCTTAACAGGTGTCTTTTATGGCGGAGATGTACTCCAATATGGAACCTTTTTAGAACTACATCATGAAGGTAAACATTTAGACCGTGTTGACCTAAATTTTATGAAACAACTATGCGATAGGAATGGAGCGCAGCTGAGAATTTACAATCCTAACACAGTACCAGCTAAAAACATCCAAGTGACAGTGCAGCAATTTAAAGATAGGTTTGGGTACGAACAAGTCAAACTTTCTTATACGACAAATCCACTTCATGATGTAACCGAACTATCCTTTGCATCTATCGAACCAGGTGAATACGTTGACTTTATGATGAAGGTAGAACTGCAGAATGATACAATCGGCATCGATCTGCCGACATTTTATATTGATATCAATCACGAGTAGGAGATGATCATATGGCAGGAACTAAAATGATTCTAAGGAAATACAAATCTTCTACCAATTACTTAGGGTTGAAACATCTGGAAAAAGTTAATATTGTTGCACCTTTTCAATATACCATTAAATTGGACCACTCACTCCTTATGAAAGATATTGCAGTCTCTGTCTTTGAATATGTTGGAAATCGCGTTTTGCATGATACTGTCACATTTAACAATGAAGACAAGGTTCATTTTGATTCCAATCATCAATTTGTAACCTTAGACAGTCGTTTAAGGTTGCAAGAAAACTATAAATATGAATTCACCTCCATTGAGGAGCGAGAAGATTACGCATTATTTGAAAGTGAAGAAATCGACTTGAACAATTTTGTTGACTTCGAATTTTTACGTGCAACGGAAGAGGATGTACAGCTGAAAGCGCTGCCTCGAGCACAGGTTATCACTCAGAAAAACGATGTTGATTTAAGCGGTGTTAAGTTTATAGAAGAGATCAATTGGCAAGTTGATACAAAGAAATTAGGAGAATGTCTTATTGCTCTAAGCTTTGACGAGGGCAGGACTTGGTACGGTCTTCATGAATCATCATGGATAGAGCTAGACATCTTTGATATACATGCCTTTTATAAAAATGGTATTGATGCTAAAAATCTTCATGAGATTAACGGCACCAAATACCATCTTATTCGTGAGAGTAGTGATAAGTTAAGGTTTGCATTTTTGATCAACAGGCCTTCATTTGATGATCAAGCTAGCAGTTCTTCTATAAAAATATATACATCCCATGCAGGTGAATATATCGTTGCAGATACAAAAAAATATCAATATCGTTATGATGTTGAGAGTAAGACGTTGGTATTTAATTTTAACGAAGCGGGCACATACAGTTTTAATTATGTAGATAGGTAAATAGATAAAGCGGATAAGTTAAGAGATGGATTAGCAACACATTAGATAAAGAAAGGAGTAGGTTATGATTGAAAATCTATGACGCTGGCAAGGTAAAAAGGGCAACTGTTACAACAGAGGAAACAATCTTTGAATTCGAAAAAGCGCAAAGCGGAATCGATATTATCAATTACGGTCCTGGCAATGTCGTGTTTGCTTTAGATAAAGCAGCTTCCTTTGAGAATGTCGATAATATTAAATTAAAAAAAGGCGTCGCTTACGAGTCAAGGCCAGTAAAAAGTGTTAAAAGCATTCATCTTGTAAGCGATGATGAAGCCGAGGTCCAGATCGAGGTGGTGAGGTAATGGGATTCAGACAAGTGATAGGAGGGAATGGAGAAGGCCCAATCAGTGCTGACGATGTTATTGAAACTCGCCAAAAGCAATTCCTTTCAGCTGATAAAAAAGCGCAAATTGATGTCAATACAAGCGATGTTCAATCGGTACTGGAGAGGATATCATCATTAGAAGAAAATGGCGTTATTGGGGAATCTGATGGTCGTATCAAGGTTCATCATGAAGATATGCTAGGATTCCTTGAAGAAAAAATTGACAATGACACAATTCAACTTAGAAATAATAAATTATCTGTCGCTCTTTTGTCAGACTTATTGGCGACTATTGAAGAAATCAATCAGCTTCAAGGCGTTACAGGCAATGTGCAAGCACAAATAGACGCTTTATCAAACATCGGTAATTTTACACAAAGTGTTGCTAGCTTTGGGGAATTAATGACGATTAAAGACATGCAAGCAAATGATATGGTTATCGTTTTATCTGATGAAGCCAAAGAAGATAAGTCGACCATCTACATTTATACAGGTTCATCTTGGCAATTTTCGGGAGAATTTAAAGGCGGTGAGATTAGAGATTTTAAGGAAAAACCTTTGGATATCAATGCAGAAACAAAAGGAATGCTTCAAAAAGGACGCTATGAATCTCCTGAATCTCAAGAAGTATCATACTCAGATCCTAATGGTCAGATGAAATCTAAGAATGTGAGAGATGCTTTATCAGAGCTTTTTCAGCTTGCCAATAGTTTTAAACAAGGTGTCGTAAGCACTATTGGCTTACCATTACAAAATAACGACACTAGAGAAGAAATACTGTCAAAAATTCAGCAGATAAAAACCACGTTAGCATCCAATTTGATGGGTAAAGGAGTTATTGCTTATCCATACAACACATTAAATGAGATGGTAAATAAGGTTAAAAGTATTCCAAATGTGACCATTGGAGGCAATCTTAAAAAGATTACTAAGCTTAATATTGAAGCCCCATATGAACATACGATTACATTAGAGCAGCCTTTAAAAATAGAAGATGTTGCTGTTTCAGTGCTGGAGTATGTTGGGGATGAAGTAGGCGTTACTCACTATGAAGCAGAATATAACAACGGTGAATCAGAGAACTTTGATTACGATAAACGGTTTGTGCAATTTGACGGTCATATGAAGCTAAAAGAAAATCACAGGTATGTGTTAACCTCAATTGAAAAAGTCGAAGAAGATTATGAGTTACTTGAAAGTGAAGAGATTAATTTAAATGACTATGTTGATTTTGGTAATTTAAGCGTAGATAATGATGTGACATTAACAGCGCTACCGCATACTCAAATTATTAAAGCTAGTGGTGATATTGTCATCGCTGGCGTTGAATCAATTGATAAAATGGAATTGATCAATGAATCAAAAAGCAATGGACAAGCATTACTAGCCATTTCGTTTGATAGCGGTGCTTCTTATCATGCTTATAAACAAGGAAAGTGGATTGTAGTTAATGTTAATAGTGTTACCGACTTTCTTCAAAAGGGAATGAACAAAGATGAGGTTAACAAACTTAGTAATGCACATTTAAGAGAATTACGTGGGGAAAGCAATGATATGAGGTTTTCCTATTTATTATCAAGGGATGCTTTTAGTGATGTGGCTTATAACGATAAACTAAAAATTGTCGTAACGATGCAGGGATACAATGTTATTGCTGATACGAAGAAATATAATTATAGCTACGATGCTGGAAGCAGAACGTTGACTTTTCAGTTTAATGATAGTGGTACGTATACTTTTAATTATGTGGATGGTGAATAGAAGTGAAGGAAGTTACGTGGAATCCAAATGATGTGCAGGGCAGCCCTGTATTGTCGAATGAGAATCTGACTGTGAAAATAAGAGGCGGTGTGCCCAAAGAATCAATAAGAGCGACCGAAGGAAAAGATAAAGGTAAATGGTACTGGGAAGTAAAATTTGATAGTACAAGTGACACACCAGACAGATTTCCAGCGTATATTGGGATACTTGATGGTTCATTGCATCCTCCCTTTGTAACTACTCATGAGAGTTTTAGAGCCTATTACCCATTTGTTGGCGGTAGGAAATATCCAGGGAGCGCCGCTTATGGAGAGGATTGTGAAGTTGGGGATATAGTAAGCACTCTCTTAAACTTAGACGAAGGAAATTTAGAGTTCTGGAAAAATGGTAAACGTATGGGAATTTCTCATACGGATTTGCATGAAATAAAAGGTGAAAAATTCCCTGTTTTAGCCACTGGATTCGGATCAAATACAGATTTTATCACAGTGACTGCTAATTTTGGTACTGCTCCATTCCGATATAAGATGCCTGATGGATACAAACCGTATAACCATTCACAAGATATGAAAATAAAAATTATAACGATGAAGTTATGAAAATAAGTCTAAGTACACCAACACTTAAAATTCACAAGTGTTGTTTTTTTATTTTATCAAAGGAGAGATGTTTCAGTATCTTCTGTTGGGTGGAACGGTAAGCAGGCTATTTTGAATGGAAGTATCGTAAATGGAATGCTGATTGGGACTAAAGCTTATGCTCCTGTACGTAATATTGCTTTTAGGATATAAGATTTCTTGGGACGGAAAGATCAATACAGTCTATGTTTCTAAATAATTACAATAAAATTGCTCTTTTAGAGAGGTGAAATTGAATGGCAGAGCCAGCAACAACAGGTAAACGATGTAAAAGAATAGAAGATATGCAGATTGGAGATTATATAAAAGTTCACGGCATTAATAATAAAGGCTATTTTAGCGGAGATGCGGGTAGAAGCGAACTGCCGCTACCATACACTCAAATACCCCAATCACTCGACCGCAGTAATAATTTTTATTTTTACGCTGTAAAGGTAGCTAAAGGACTTTTAGTTGCGGATAGAGTAATAGTTACCATCAAATCAATATCGTGGAGCTACTTTAATACAAAAATGCTTATGCAAGGACATTTACAACCAGATCCGTTTGATGGAAGAACTAAAATATTTGTCCGATCATTGACAGGCGGGGTGGCTTATGCAGATCAAAATGGGAATAAATCAAAGAGAGGATATGAAGGTGGAGGTAGATACGGAAGTGTTTTCGGGGCATGGCCTACAAATAATGAATGGGACAGGTTCATTGTTAATTTCCCCTTAAATAAAGTACAAAAAGGTAAAACATTAGATGATGTATTCCATTGGACGCTTGCTTCGACACTGTGTCAAGACACTACAGGGACTGACGAGTTTATTTATATTGATGGAAATCCTCCTACAGGGAACTCTAAGAACACTAAAATTACGAGAGGAGATAGATCATCATTAAAAGCTTTAAATAGATTTGATCTGAATTATGTAGGATCTATCATTAACGGGTTTAGGCCAGTCTTTGAATATAGAGAATAGAGGTGAATAGTATGACAACATCTAATATCCGAACTTTACATCCAGACGAAGTAATTGATCCTAAAGATTTAACAATAGGAAAACGCATTCGCTGTCATTATCAAGCAAAATCAAATGAGGTTGGAGTGTTCAGTGGTTTAGGTGAAGGGACAAGTGATTTTATTCCTCCTGAAAGTTCAGCCGAACCTAGTGGAGATTTTTATTTTATTTGTGTAGATAGAGACCACCTTGGCAGGTGGAAGTTAATTGCTGATAGGAATATCCAGCATAGTATTAGTTGGGATACGTTGAATAGTGAAGGGATTGCTTCAGGGAGTGGATTAACATTAGATTATCTTGCAGAGAATTATATCCTACAAGATGGGAAATTATTAAACTATGATATTAAAGAAAACGTATCCTATCTTTCTAGCATAGTTTTTAATAACGAATTATATGTATTTACTAGCGAAGCTACTGACGGAGGACTCAATAAAAGATTATTAAGGGTCAAGAAGTTTAATGGTACCAAATGGGTAGACGCTAGCGATGGAGAAAGTTTGAATTTTGATCCTAATGGCAATCCCGGACAGTGTTTTCCTGTTGTATTTAATGGTGAACTTTGTGTTTTCTGGAGTGAATGGTCAAATAGATCCATTCTACGTGCAAAGAAATTAGTGAAAAATAAATGGATTAATTTAGGTTCTCCGTTAAATTATGATCCCACTATGCATTCAGAAATTAAGTCTGTTTGTGTTTATAACAACATTCTTTATATTTTTTTCAGAGAAAACAAGCGACTCCGTTTTAAAAAATATGATGGAATTTATTGGCACCAAGATGATGGCGTAAGGCTTAATTCCTTTGAAGCAAATGCGTTTGTAGACTCTATTGTCTTTAACGATGAGTTATATCTCTTTTGGAACGAAAGGAATAACAATCAAACTTCTATAACTAGAGGGAAGAAATTAAGTGGAGGTAGTTGGAAAACAGCTGATTTCTCATCTCCTCTTAATTTAGATACTGAAAAACATACATTTAGACCTAAATTAGTAGTATATAAAAATGAGTTGTATGTTTTCTTTATTGACGAGTTTATGGAGGGTTCACAATCACTTGTTTGTAAAAAGCTTTCAGGTAATCAATGGAAGCTACTTTCTGATAGTCTAAACTACAATTCAAACAGAAATAGCATTCAAGAAATTAAAACGTATGTGTATAATGATAGACTTTATGTATTCTGGAGAGAGCGTTCTGATAAAGAAAATGAAGGGTATGTAATAAGAGGTAAAATTTTAAATGGTGAATCATTTGTTCCGATAAATAGTAGAGACATTCACTCTTTAAAAGGAGCACGGCCATTTGATTTAGTAGAATTCAATGGCGTGATGCACATACAATTAACCTCCAATGATAATCTAGATGGGAAATATTTACTAAAAGACTTTAGCATAGATTATACGATGGACAAAAGTTTTACCGTTACATCACGACTATTAACTGGCGGCATCTCAACTGGAAATAAAGATAATGAATGGGATAAATATATTGTTAATTCTGATTTAAACGGGACAATAGAAGCAGGAGATAATAATGTTTGGAATTGGAAAAATGTTTTTTCTTGGACTTCAACCTCAGATCATAATGGACTCCGAGTAATCAGGGGACGTACTAGCGTAGAAAGTCGCGCATCTAGTAATTCAAGTATAGTGGCTTCAAGAGCGTTTCGTCCCGTTCTATTAATCGAACCTAAAAATAAAAATAAATCCTTCATCCTATACGAGGGTGAAGCCTACTATTACAATAGCGGCTGGGTAAATTTAGGCGCTATCCCAGATGATACTGAAGCAAAGAAACAACTATTTGAACAGTATGGTATGGAGCATGATATTACTGGCCGGCAGTTGAAGGAGTTAAAGGAAATGCTGTTGGGATAATAAGGTGTCATGAAAATTGCAGCATTGATAGGGAACAAAAAAATTTTATTTTCCAAATGACTCTGGATGAAAACAATTATATAGTTTTACTCTTCTAATGAGAGGTGAAATTGAATGGTAGAATTAAAACCAATCCCACACACCACTATCCCTCGCTCTGAGTTTGATAAATATCCAATTTGGAGTGAAATGAGAAGGTGTGTTGTGCGTGATAATATTACAGTGAATTATTATCTTCATCCTAATGACTCTACTAAAAAAGAAGATGGTACACCAGCAAATTTGATTGGCTCTGATGGACAAGTGATGGTAGAGATAAAAAAGTTTTGGTGGAAGTGGGAAGTTGGAACGATTAAAGGAAAAAGGACGTTTAGATGGTGGATTTCAGACAGACCAAAAGACGGATTTACAGTGCATCCAGCTTTCTATAGAGATAGGGATGGCGATGGTATAGCTGAGGAAGTAGATGAAAGATACTACGGTGCTTACTTAGGTTTTTCTAGTGGTGGTAAGCTAATGAGTAGGACTAGTGTTATCCCTACTGGCCAAAAGACTATTAGCACCTTTAGAACTGAGGCACAGAAAAGAGGTAAAGGTTGGGGGTTAGTCGATTATCATTTACTTCATGCTGTGCAATTGCTTTACCTGTTAGAATACGGACACTTCGACTCTAAAACGAAAATTGGACGTGGCTACGTGGAAGGAAATTCAGAAGTCGTAGATACAGGTAAAACAAATCGGTATGGCAATAAATCTTTCGGAGAGACGACAGGCAAGCATCAATTGTCATATCGTGGGATAGAGGATTTTTGGGGAAATTGTTACTATTGGATTGATGGTATTGTCAGTGATTCGAATCGAAATGTGTTAATAGGCAACGTTAATTTTAATAATAACGGTACTGGATATAAGAAATATGTCATGGAACTTTCCAATAATGTAAATAGCTTTATTGGGGATATTCATGATAATCAAGAGCTTGGATTTCTAATTAAAGAGGGGGGAGGTTCAGCAACGACTAAGTTATATAATTATGTTTATTTGTATTCTTCAAGCGTTGCTGTTTTCGGTGGTCATCGGGCAAGTCGCTCGAATACTGGGGTTTTCAGTCTTCACCTGCTTCATTCCACTTCAAATACGAGATTGGAACTCGGCGCCCGCCTTGCTTGTTAATCAATATTAGATTACATTATAGAATTTATAGAGGTGATAAAATGCCTACCATTGGTTTTGAATGGAATCAGCAGGATGATATTGTCGGACACTTACAATCCGTTCAGTATAAATCCTTCATTCTATACGAGAACGAAGCCTATTATTACAATAACGTCTGGGTAAACCTAGGCGCTATCCCAGATGATGCCGAAGCAAAAAAACAGTTGTTTGAACAGTATGGGATGGAGCATGATATTACTGGCCAGCAGTTGAAGGAATTTAAGAAAATGCTTTTGACTAATAACGGAGAGTAGCAGCACCTTTGAAGAGGTGTATTTTTTATGGGTAAAAATGAGAAAATGTCTGGAAATGTTAAGCGAGCTACTTATTCACATGCGTGTTGCCAATAAACAATATTTCTTGAGATTGTTCAGTTTTATTTAAATACAGCTAAGTAATGAAAAGAAGGGAGTGGGGAAGTTATCCAATTGCGTCGATTTATAAGTTGAACGGGCAAGTTATCTTATCCGAGGAAATAAACAGCTACAGAATAAAAAGCAGGTGGAGAAAAACACTTCATTTTTCTCCACACCCATATCTTACTTCGTCAAACTCCTCAAAATCGCTCGTAATTGAGCCGCATGATTTTCAAGAGAACGCACCGATTTAAAAATATCCTGAATGGCGTTTAATTGTGTATCGATAATCGCGGTGATGTCATTGGAGCTTGCCGCAACTTGCTTTGATGAGGCGCTCATGTCTGCTAATACAGCGACGACTTCTTCTGAGTTTGCCGAGAGGGCATCTGCTGCTAATGAGACTTCTAATATTTCGTTTTCAACTCGGCTTGTAGATTGGGCGATATGATTAAAAATGGCGTCGGTTGTTTGGACAATGTCCATTCCTTCTTTTACGTTTTTTTCAAGCTGTGTCATCGTTTCTATAGATAGGGTAATGTTTTGATCGACATCTTTTACAAGGTCGGCGATTTCAGAAGCGGATTGTTCAGACTGCTCGGCCAGTTTTTTCACTTCTGAGGCGACAATGGCAAAGCCTTTTCCGTGTTCGCCTGCTCTAGCAGCTTCTATCGCTGCATTTAACGCTAATAGAGATGTTTGTTCAGAGATGCCGCTAATGATTTGAACAATTTCAACGATTTTGTGAGAGTGAATGCCTAGGTGTTGGACAGAACTAGAGGTGTGTTGTACGGTTTGGCTAATAGCGTCCATTTGCCTTATCACTTGTTGAGAGGCGTGCTTTCCTTTTTCTGCTTGGGAGGACGTGTCTTTTGATAAATCAGCGACTGTTTTCGCGTTTCCGGCAATTTTTTGGATGGCTGTTGCTGTTTCCTCCATCGCTTGTACACTTTCAGTAGCCCCGCGATATTGCGTCGTGACAGATGTTGAGACATGATTCATCGTGTCTGAAACTTGTTGAAAAATATCATTGCTTTCCGATGCAACCGTTGCCAAATTGGAAGATTGCAGCATCACATCTCTAGTCGTTTCGTTCGCTTTATCCAACAGTTCTGACCATGTCTTGCTCATATGATTTACCGCTTTTGCAATTGGCTTTAGTTCTCCTACCGTTTCCTCGTCAAGCGTGTTTGATAAATTGCCGTTTGCCATTTCGTTCATGTTAGCGATGATTTTTTTCATTGGCTGGACGAAGCGCCGAAAATTCAATGATGAAATAACAATTCCCATTAAAGCTGCACAAATAGTGGAAAAAATAATGGTGTGGATTGCTCCATAATGAATGGTAAAGAAAACCGCTCCCCAGCTAATCAATGCTCCACCTGGAGCAGCAAGTGCGATGGTACGAAAAATATACCTAAATAAAGACAATGATTGCCCCATTTCCTCTTCTCCTTTTCTAGTATTTTCGACATTTCCGCCATAAATGAATGGTTGTTCATTCATTTTATCATAACGTTTAGAATTTTTAAATAAAATCTTGTTTTCGATTAGAACAGTCGCTACATGCTCCGATATGCTCCGATTAGCTATATAGCTGTTTACATGTTCAATAGATTGTCATTTTTGCCGTTTTGATGCTTGATACATCTGACATGATTACGAAGTGAAGAAGCGATACAATGCAATTTTTAATAGGTTCTAATAGGTTGTTAAATTTGTTGATAAATAGGTGATTTTTTCTTTTCTTTCACTTTTATCCAATATTTTTTAAAAATAATAGGTTGTAATTGGTTGTAATATGTTTTAAGATAATTAAAAATAATAGCAAGATAGTATTGGGGGATATAGAGTTGGAAGCAGAGACATTGGTGCAAGTTTGTAGAGGAGACATGGTTGAAAGTATTCACAAAGGACATATTGCGATTGTCAATGCGGAAGGAGAGCTGCTTTATTCTAAAGGCGATGTGCAAAAAAAGGTCTATGCACGCTCTTCTATGAAGCCGATTCAAGCGATTCCACTTGTCGAAACAGGTGCTGCTGATTATTTTCATTTCAATGAAGCGGATTTGTCGTTAGCATGTGCTTCTCATAGCGGAGAGGATCAGCATACGAATCGTGTCGTCTCTATATTAGAACGAGCAGGTCTTCAGACAACAGACTTACAATGCGGCGTACATAATCCACGCTGGGAAGACGCTTATAAAGCGTTAATTCGTGCAGGCAAGCCTGTCACAGCGTTGTACAACAATTGTTCGGGGAAGCATAGCGGCATGTTGGCAACGGCTGCTTATATGAAAGAATCAATAGCAGATTACTATCAGCTTCATCACCCAGTTCAGCAAAGAATTCTAGAAGTAATTAGTGATGTAGCGGAAATTCCAAAAAGTGAGATTGAAATTGGCATTGATGGTTGTGGCGTTCCTGTCCATGGGATACCACTTGAAAAGGTTGCTTATTGCTATGCAAAATTAGCCAATCCTAGCAGAATGTCTGAAAAGAGAGCAGCAGCAGCAAAGCGAATTACACAGGCGATGATGGCAGCTCCTGAAATGGTTGGCGGTACGGATCGATTTTGTACTGATTATATGAGAGTCGCTGCTGGAAAAGCCATTGGCAAAGCTGGAGCGGAAGCTGTCTACTGCATAGGTGATCTAGAAACAGGAATTGGCATTGCCATCAAAATTGATGATGGCGGGGGGAGAGCGACATATCCGGTTGCAGTTGAAGTGCTGAAACAGCTAGGCATGCTCAATGAGGAGCAGCTTGAACAATTAAAAACATATCATTATCCACAACTTAAAAATGCTCGCCAAGAAATAATTGGGCAATTAAAACCTAGTTTTCAATTAGATCATGCGTAAAAGCATCTTCTATAAAGAGAGCGAAAGCATCACATGCTGTTCGTACTTGTAAGAAACACAAAATTCTTAAAGAGGGTGTTCGAAAACTTTCTGAACTTTCCTTTGTACGCTAATTTCAGATTTTTTGAACATAACTTAGAGGGGGAAATGTCATTGAAAAAGCTTTGGATGTCGATTATAGCACTTATCATTATTGCTAGTCTTGGTTTAGCAGGCTGTTCAGGTGGAGATTCAAAAGGGAAGAAAGAAACATCGAAGCCAGCTAAAAAAACAGGAAAAGATATCGTGATTGCGGTCCAAGATAATTTCGTCAGCCTGGATCCGCATGATACAAATGATACACTCTCTTATTCGGCGCAAAAAACAATGATGGAAGGTTTAGTCGGTTTTGATGAAGAGATGAAGGTCGTGCCTGTATTGGCAGAAAGTTATGAAGCAAATGATGAGGCGACAGAGTTTACTTTTAAACTGAAAGAAAACATTACTTTCCATGATGGTACACCGTTTAATGCTGAAGCAGTAAAGGCGAATATTGATCGGCTGTCTAATCCTGATAATGGATTAAAACGCTACAGTCTTTTTGCATTAGTAAAGGAAACGCAAGTTGTTGATGAGCATACAGTGAAGTTCATTTTATCAGAGCCTTTTGGTGCAATGGTTAATAACTTTGCACACCCGGCGGCGATGATGCATAGTCCGAAATCTCTTGAGGAAAATGGCAAAGATGTTGCACGTCATCCGGTTGGAACTGGGCCATTCGTCTTTTCAGAATGGAATCCCGGAGAGAAATTAACCGTTGTAAAAAACGATGCATATTGGAAAGAAGATTTGCCTAAAGTCGATTCTATTTCTTTCAAACCTGTTTCCGAAAATGGCTCGCGTGTTGCGATGCTTCAAACAGGTGAAGCGGACTTTATTTATCCTGTTCCTACAGAACAAGCAGATCAAATTGATGGCAAAAACGGGATAAAAGTGGAAAGCAATCCATCTATCATCGTGAGATATTTGGCAATGAACACGATGAAAGAACCATTTAACGATGTAAGAGTAAGAAAAGCGATTAACCATGCGATTGATAAAGAAGCTTTCATTCAAGTCGTTATGAACGGCTACGGTGATCCGATGGATTCAATCATTGCGCCAAACACCCAGTTCTATTCCAAACAAAAGATTTATGACTTCGATCTTGAAAAAGCGAAGCAGCTAATGAAAGAAGCTGGCTATGAAAATGGCTTTAAAACAAAAGTTTGGGGCGGAAATAGCTCTTCTACTGTTAAAGCAATGGAATTTTTACAACAGCAATTAGCACAAATAGATATCAAATTAGAAGTTGTTCCGATGGAATCTGGAACAATGGCAGATAAAGTTTGGTCTGTTCAAAATCCAGAAGACGCAGAAGTGGAACTATATTATGCTGGCTGGTCGCCATCAACAGGAGATGCTGACTGGGGATTCCGTCCATTGTTAGGCGGCAAAGAGAATTTTCCGCCAAATTCATTTAACGTTTCTTACTATGATGATGAAAAAGCAACATCTTTAATCCAAGCGGCAATCGAAACAGCTGCACCTGAAAAAAGAGAAGCTGCATATAAAGAAGCACAGGAAATTTTGTGGAACGATGCACCATGGGCCTTCTTATCTGTAGATAATACGATGGCCGGCAAAAAAGAATATTTAGATGGCATCTATTTGTTGCCTGATGGTTCTTTAAGTGTCGAAAACATTGAAATAAAGTAAAACTTGCATGAGTAGGGGGGCTTCATCCCCCGCTCATGGGAATTGGAAAAAAGGCTAAAGCCGCAGGCGTCCTCGAAAAAGTAAACTACTTTTTCTTGCGATGTTGATTCAAGAAGCCCTGTTGGCCCGAACCATCCAACATAGAAGGAAGAGGAGATAAGAAGTTCCCTTCCCACTTCTCACTTCTCATTACTCACCTTTAGAGTAGTTAGATGTGGGATAAAGTGAAAATGAAGTGCTGCTTTGAAGCTGTGCTAAACGACTGGCATAGCCAGCGTAAGAGCGGGGTTCTCGAAAAGCAGGAAAATCATGATAGAGCGCTATGACGATAGCGCTCTTTCTGACAAAATGGGGGGATAGCTATTGCTACGTTACTTTTTTCGCAGAATACTCGGAATTATTCCGATTCTCTTTTTGGTCTCCATCCTGATCTTTTTATTTGTCCATATGATACCAGGCGATCCGGCACGTCTTGTAGCTGGCGAAGATGCGACAATAGAAGACGTTGAGATTGTAAGAAAAGAACTTGGTCTCGATAAACCGATGCATGAGCAATATGTACATTATATGAAAAACCTTTTACAAGGTGATTTAGGCACATCCTTAAAAACGAAACGACCTGTAATGGAAGAATTAGGAATGCGTTTTATGCCGACCTTTTGGTTAACAGTTTGGAGCATGGTGTGGGCAGTCATTGTTGGACTTATCATTGGGGTTGTTTCCGCGACAAAACGCAACAAATGGCAAGATTATGTAGGAATGTTTGGAGCCGTTTCCGGTATTTCTTTGCCTTCCTTCTGGCTTGGATTGATGTTGATTCAATTATTTGCAGTTACGCTTGGCTGGTTTCCAACCGGAGGCCTCGATTCTTGGAAAAGTTACATTCTTCCATCTATCACATTAGGGTCTGGTGTAGCGGCAGTTATTGCTAGATTTGCCCGCTCGTCATTAATGGATGTATTGAATGAGGATTATATTAGGACAGGACGTTCAAAAGGACTTGCAGAGAACAAAGTTGTTTGGGGACATGCATTGCGAAATGCGCTGATTCCAGTCGTAACGATGACTGGTCTGCAATTTGGTTTTCTGTTAGGCGGTTCTGTTGTGATTGAAACGGTTTTTAGTTGGCCGGGCCTCGGTAAACTATTGATTGATTCTGTTGCTTATCGGGACTATCCAATTATTCAAGCAGAAATGCTTCTGTTTGCTTTGGAATTTATTTTAATCAATTTAATTGTTGATTTACTTTACGGTGTCTTAAATCCTCAAATACGCTACGAGTAGGGAGGTCGAAGTGATGACAGAAATACAAATGAACAAAGATGAAACACTTGTATTAAGCGAAAAACCAGAGAAGAATAAAACACCTCTTTCAGAGTTTTGGCGTAAATTTAAAAAGCAAAAGCTTGCCTTGGCATCTTTTTTCTTTATTTTGCTCTTAATCGTTTTAGCTATTATTGGACCTTACATTGTTCCTTATCATTCATCAGAGCCTGATTATAGCAATGTGCTTTCTGGGCCTAGTCTTGCCCATTGGGCTGGAACAGATGCATATGGCCGCGATATCTTTAGCCGCATTATTGAAGGAACGCGGATTTCTTTATTTGTCGGTCTTGTCTCCGTCTTCATTGGAGCTTCTATCGGCACGATCCTCGGCGTCATCAGCGGCTACTATGGCAAATGGATTGATAGTTTGATTATGAGAATGTGCGATGTATTATTCGCCTTTCCTGGTATTCTTCTTGCTATTGGGATTATTGCTATTTTGGGGCCAGGTCTCGGCAACGTCATTATTGCGGTGTCGATTTTCAGTGTTCCAATCTTTGCGAGAATTGTCCGAAGCACGACGTTGACAGTGAAATCTACGCTTTATGTGGAAGCAACGCGTTCGATTGGAGCAAAACATAGAAGGATTATATGGAAGCATATTTTTCCAGGAACAGTTTCTAGTATTATCGTTTATTTCACGATGCGTATTGGCACAGCGATTTTAACAGCGGCCAGCTTGAGTTTTTTAGGTTTAGGTGCTCAGCCGCCATCACCAGAATGGGGTGCGATGCTAAGCGGCGGCAGAGATTATTTGAATACAGCCCCACATGTAACGCTTTTCCCTGGGCTTGCGATTTTTGTGACAGTGTTAGCATTTAATTTGCTGGGGGACGGTTTAAGAGATGCACTCGATCCAAAAATGAAAGATTGATAACTTCAGAAAGGGGTGCTTTTATGAGTAGCAATCTATTAGAAGTGAACGACTTGAAAACATATTTTTATAGTGACTCAGGTGTCGTAAAGGCCGTTGATGGAGTAACTCTTTCTGTAAAAAAAGGCGAGACATTGGGTGTAGTTGGAGAATCAGGTTGTGGGAAAAGTGTTACTTCTTTATCGATTATGAGATTATTGAAAGATACTCCTGGTAAAATTGTCGGGGGCGACATTTTATTTGAGGGAAGTAATCTCGTGCAACTAAGTGAAAAGGAAATGCGCAAAATCAGAGGCAATGATATTGCAATGATCTTTCAGGAGCCGATGACATCGTTAAATCCTGTTTACCGAATCGGAAAGCAATTGGAAGAAGCGATTCGTTTGCATCTTCGCTATGATAAAAAGGAAGCGAGAGACCATGCAATTCACATGTTAAGTTTAGTAGGGATTCCGCGTCCAGATGAGATTGTGGATGAATTTCCCCACCAATTATCAGGCGGGATGAGACAGCGTGTCATGATTGCGATGGCAATGGCTTGCAATCCGAAGCTATTAATTGCCGATGAACCAACGACAGCACTTGATGTCACCATTCAGGCACAAATATTAGATTTAATGCGCAATTTGCGAGATACTGGAGAAACAGCGATCTTGCTTATTACCCACGACCTTGGTGTAGTGGCCGAAATGTGTGACCGTGTCGTTGTCATGTACGCTGGAAAAGCTGTAGAGGAGACGGATGTGTTCACGCTTTTTGAGAATCCGAAGCATCCTTATACTAAAGGGCTGTTAGGATCGACTCCGAAGCTAGGCCAAAGAGTATCACGCTTAACATCGATCCCTGGCAATGTTCCAATCCCAAGTAAAATGCCAAAGGGATGTAGGTTTGCCCCTAGGTGTTCAGCAGCGAAAGATATTTGTTGGACGAAAGAGCCAGAGCTGAAGCATTTGAATGATCAGCATACTTGTAGATGTTGGCTGTATGAGGAGGAAGAAGCGCATGAACCAACCGTTGCTGGAAGTTAAGCAGTTAAAAAAATATTTCCCTATTAAAAAGAAATTATTTAGTAAAGAGCAGCAATATGTGAAAGCAGTGGACGGTGTTTCTTTTCATATTGATAAAGGGGAAACGTTCGGTCTTGTCGGCGAAAGCGGCTGTGGCAAGTCAACAACAGGAAGGATGTTGATGAGGCTGATGGAGCCAACGGAGGGACAAATTTTTTTTCAAGGACAAGAAACAACCCATCTTCGCGAAGATGAAATTAGACCGCTGCGAAAGCAATTCCAAATGGTCTTTCAAGATCCATATGCGTCGCTAAATCCGCGGATGAAAGTGAAAGATATTGTCGGAGAGCCTTTGATTGTCCATGAAATGGCGCAACATAAAAGGCTCGAAAGAATTCATGAGTTATTAGAGATCGTCGGACTTGATCCTTATCATGCTGAGCGATTTCCTCATGAATTTAGCGGCGGGCAGCGGCAAAGAATAGGCATTGCGAGAGCACTTGCTGTCAATCCTCAGCTTATTATTGCCGATGAGCCTGTATCAGCACTCGATGTCTCTATTCAGTCGCAAATTTTAAATTTATTGAAGGATTTGCAAAAAAAGTTCGGCTTGACCTATTTATTTATCGCCCATGATTTAAGTGTTGTTGAGCACATCTCAGATCGGGTCGGGGTGATGTATCTTGGCAGAATGGTAGAATTAGCTGGCCGTGATGCGCTCTATGCTGAACCGATGCATCCGTATACAAAAGCGTTAATTTCTGCTGTTCCGATTCCCGATCCAAGAGTGAAAAGAGAGAGAATCTTGTTGAAGGGTGATATTCCGAGCCCAGCTAATCCTCCGAGCGGCTGCACCTTTCATACACGGTGTCCATATGCAACAGACATATGCAAGCAAACTGCGCCTGTGTTCAGAGAGGTGAAAGAACAGCATTTTGTTGCTTGCCATCTAGTCGAAACGGAGTAAGGTGAGAGTAGAGGTGAGACGTGAATTTTGAAGAAAAAGGTTCATATTATTTCTATCCAGGAAGAATATTTAACAATTATTTCAAAACAAGTGAAAGAAGTAATGGGGGACTTGATTATCGTCTCCCCTTTAACGATGAAAGACTTAGAGATGGATCTCATTAAACCTGGGGAAATTGTCATTTTATCAAATGAAATGATTAAAGGCATCGCATCTCATTTTATCCCAGCGTCCTGCCCATCGATTGTTGCGAAGCGTGATATTAACTTTGCCAATACGAAAGCGCTTATGGATATGCCGCCGGGACAAAAGATTTTGGTGATTAACGATACGAGGACGAACGCTGAAGAAACCGTACAATCGCTGCGGTCTACTTTTTTTGAACACAAATATGATATTTATGATTTAGTCCATCCGATTCCAGAAGATGTTGATTGCATTATTACACCTGGCGAAAGTCATTTAGTGCCGCAATACTTTAAAAAAGTAATTGATATTGGCCCGCGCCTTTTGGATATTGATACGTTTATTCAGCTTGCCGAGTTTATTCACTGTGAAGTGGACCATAATAGTTTGTTTAAACGGTTTATGAAATCGCAAGTATCATTGTCTCAGATTTCCTACAATCTGACGACAAAAAGAACGATTCAAGTGAAGACAATTAATGAAAATGCGGAATATAGTTTTTCTAAGATGGTCGCCGAGAGCAAAGCGATGAAACAAGTCATTCAGTTGGCAAAAAATTTTGCCCATACTCAGCATGTCATCCATTTGCAAGGAGAAATCGGCACTGGAAAAAGAATGTTGGCACATGCCATTCATCGTGAAGCAAACCAAAGTGGTGCGCCGTTTATGAGCCTGAATTGTTCTGTTTTGCCGCCTCTTCAACTAGAAACAGAATTATTCGGAGAAGAAAATGAGGACATCATTACAATCGGATTAATCGAGCAAGCACAGCATGGTACAATCTATTTGGAAGAGATTGAAGAAATGCCTCATTCTGTCCAGAAACGGCTTAGCCAATGGATTGAGAAGCAAAACATTGCAAAAGAGAATGGATCTGAAAGAAACCAGTTCATGCTTATTACAAGCGGCTTGCAGCCATTAGAGCATCTGGTGGATAAAGGACTGCTGCTTCGTTCATTTTTCTATCAGCTTGCCTCATTCTCTATTCGTCTGCCATCATTGAAAGAGAGACAAGAGGATTTCGAGCCGCTCATCGAAGCGATCAAAAAACGTTTGCATAGAAACCATCTAACCATTTTACCTAACGCATTGCAAGTGTTAAAAAACTATCGTTGGACTGGAAATGTAAAAGAGCTTTATAATGCGATTACGTATTTATCGTGTTTAAATAAAAATGTCATAGATTTGGATGCTTTGCCTCCATATATGCGAATTCCAGCACCAGATAAAAATAATCAACTCCTGTCGGAACAAGAAGCGGAGGATATTATTGCAAAAATCGAGGAACATGGGTTTTTAGTAGAAAGCATCAAAATCCTAGAAGCTTTTAAAAAAGGAAAAAAAGAACGCATGTCATTTGGAAGAATGACATTGAAAAAAATTTTAGATAAACAGGGGATTATGTTATCAGAACAGCAGCTTCGGATTCGGATGGAAGTCCTGCAAACACTTGGACTTTTACACGTTCGCCAAGGAAGGGCTGGTACAACGATCACACAATTAGGAGAAGTATTTTTGGATCATTATATGTCAGTTGTATAACTATTCTTTCTTAAAAAAATCGTATCAGATTTAATCTGATACGATTTTTTTATTCTATTGTCACTATAAATTGATTAAAAATTGATTTGACTGTAGAAAACCCCTTCCCCCTCGCTTTTAAGGCTTAATAGCATGCATCATCTTGGATGAACAACATCCAGAGAAGTGCATGCTCTTTTTCTGTTTTTTCTTTGTCTCTTCTAGCAAACTAGTTCACTTTATTTTCATTTTTGCACTGTTGCAGTATAATAAATAAATTACACAGTTGAAGGGGTATTACACAAATGAAAAAATATATGGAAGCAATTCAAGCAATTCAAGCATTTCAAGAAAAAAAGAAAAATAGAGGAAGACTACTAATAAACTGTCCAGATCAACCAGGAATTGTCGCAAGTGTGTCGCAATTTTTACTAGAACACCGGGCAAATATTATTGAATCTAGTCAATATTCCCTTGACCCAGAAGGAGGGGACTTTTTTATTCGGATTGAATTTGAATGTCCGGAATTGAAAACATCGTTTCCGCAGTTAAAGCAACAATTTGAATCTATTGCAGACACATTTAATATGGACTGGAAAATGACTTATGTACCAAATGTGAAAAAAACAGCGATCTTAGTATCGAAGGAGCAGCATTGTTTGTTGGAGCTTCTATGGGAATGGCAAAGCGGCGACCTAATGACAGATATTGCTTTAGTGATTAGCAATCATGAAGATACGAAAGAGGTGGTCGAATCACTTCAAATCCCATTTTATTATCTTCCTGCCAGCAAAGAAAATCGAGCAGAAGTAGAAGCAAAGCAGCTCCAGCTTTTAAAGGAATATGATATTGATGTTATTGTACTGGCACGATATATGCAAATATTGACGCCTCATTTTGTAGCAGCACATCCGAATCGAATCATTAATATCCATCATTCCTTTTTGCCGGCATTTGTAGGGGCGCGTCCGTACGAACGAGCATATGAACGCGGAGTAAAATTAATCGGAGCCACCTCCCACTTCGTGACAAACGACCTGGATGAAGGGCCGATCATTGAGCAGGATATAATGCGGGTTGACCACCGCAACAGCGTCGATGAGCTAAAAAAAATAGGCCGCTCGATTGAACGAAGCGTACTAGCCCGCGCTGTTAAATGGCATTTAGAAGATCGTATTATTGTCCATCAAAATAAGACGATTGTATTTTGATGGAGAACATCTATTCAGGAGCAAATGTGAAGCATTTGTTGCAATGCTTGAGTTGTTTGCAGCCTTGAAAAATTGCGATATTTTATAGAATGACGAATGAATTTCACAGGGAAATTTGATGTAAGATTAGCCAGTTTCTAAATGTTTTCTTTATTCTTCTGCCTGATGGAGGGTATGTAAGGCAATCTTTTTTCTGCTTTCCAGTTATCTCAATAGATGATGACGAAAAATAGTACCCATTATTTCATACTTCTCACACAATTTTGTATTACACTATAACTGGCTGGTAGTGCATGAAAAATTTTTAGGGAGAGAGTTATTTGAAAAAAACGATCAAATCATTATTTGTTTTTATGTTTGTAGTTGTATTCGCTGCAGCTTGTGGAAATAATGAAAAAAAGGACGATGAAGAGGCTCTTCAAATCCTTGAAGTAAAACTTGAGGTTGCTGAACAAGCAGATGCGGGAGATGCCGTTCCGTTTAAGGCGCTAGTGACATTTGGCGATGAGAAAGTAAGCGACGCAAATGATGTCCAGTATGAAGTCTGGGAAGAAGGCAATAAGGACAATAGCGAAATGATTGAAGCGAAGAATGAAGGCGACGGCGTCTATACTGCAGAAAAAGTTTTCGAGCATGATGGCGTTTATGTTGTCCAAGTGCATGTAACTGCAAGAGATCAGCACAACATGCCGAAGACGGCGATAACAATTGGCGAAGGGGCTTCTCATGACGGTGGGCATGATCATGGCGACCATGAACATGGGGCTGATGGATTCAGCATGCACTTCATGGAGCCAAAAGATCCGAAGGCTGGAGAAGATACAGAATTAATGGTTCATCTTCAAAACGGTGATGCTCCACTGGAAAAGGCGCAAGTAAGATTTGAAATCTGGAGCAATAATCAAGAAGATAAACGTGAATGGGTCAATGCTACAGAATCAAAGCCAGGAGAATATATCGCAAACCATCCATTCTCTGAAGCTGAGACATATCAACTGCAAATTCATGTAGAGAATGATGATGGGCTGCATGAACATGAAACACACGAGATAGAAGTGAAATAATTCATTGGACAAACGACTGCCCATTTGAGGCAGTCGTTTTTTTGAAGCAATTTATGCTGACAGCAGCACTTACTTCATTCTCATCCTTTTATATTTTTTTGCTTTTTTTCGATACAGATAGTAGCCGATCAATGCAACAGCTAAGATAATGCTGCTAATGACATAATATTTTTTCAAATAAATATACAAAACAGACCATTGATCACCTAAAAATTTGCCGATAGTGATAAAGGTGGTTGTCCAAATAAGCGCTCCTCCATACGTATAAATAGCAAATATACGAAAAGGCAAGCGTGTAATGCCGGAAAAATATCCTGTAAAATGTCTGACACCCGGAATAAAGTAGCCGATCATCAGCATATTATTCCCATACTTTTGAAACCATCGTGATACTTTCTCTAGCTTCTCTTCTCCCATGTAAAATCGGTGTCCATATTTTTGAAAGAACGGGGTGCCTAATTTATATCCTATCCAATAAGAAACGGTCATACCAGTCGAACTGCCAATTGTAGCAATTAGTATAGATAATCCCCAATGCAATTGTCCTTGTGATACTAGATATCCTACATAGCTCATCAGCGTTTGACCAGGTATAGGCAAGGCAATTAACTCAATCATCAGTGCTAAAAATAGGACGATGTATCCATAATGTTCTATATAGTTGATCATTGATTCCATGCTGTTTCTCCTTTTTTACGATGACAAGCTAATGCTAAAAGACCGATTGTGCATTTTTTTAAGGAAGGTCAGCTTACTGACATCCTTTTTGAATTTATATCGTTCGAATAAAAAGTCGGTTTTTGTATGCAAACATGGCTTGTTTATTACTCCCTACACTACACTTCTTATTCCGCATGCATGTAAACTTTACTACATTTACTTTCATCTAGACTAAAAGGTTTCACTTTTTTGAACGCTTGATTTTAATCAGCCAACAATAAAAGATTGAAATCATCTTACACTTAACATTATTCCATTAATGGATTTGCTGTAAAACCCAATTCGTTGTTTTATGAGGAATCTTGACAAAAAAACGATTTCTTCTCATTGGTTGTCTTTTATGAAATATATTGAAAATAGGAGCGATATGTTGTTTTCAACAATAGTACTTGTCTTTCGTTTCTTCGATCAACGTGCATTGCTGAATAGACAAAATTTGCAATTCGTATCTAGTCAAAAAAAGGGAACACAAAATATCCTAAAACATGCGATTAAGTATGTGTTTGAGATGAATAGCCGGCGGCACTTAGTAATAGTCGTTAAGACTACCATTACGTAAATTGTAGCATATATTGTGGTATCATTATCAAATTAAGGAAAAGGATTGTTCAAACATGGGAGTGGAAGCCTTATATTGTTCACTGAAGAAAGAGGCGTTTATCATATAAATGAACGTGAGAGCAGCTTCTATGAATTGCTTCTTAAAAAATGGCAACAAGCATTGCTGCTCTTATAGGTTTGCACATAAGAAAGAGGTATTAGTTCTAGGGGTTCTTGTGATCATGATGAAAGCTGACGCAGTTTTCTTTCATGCTGTACACTTTTACTTGCTAAATATTCAACGGTTTCTTGTGTCTCTATCCATTCAATGCGAAGGCCTTCCATTTTCTTTTCCAATCGTTCAAAGCGATTATTTATTGTCCCCTCTAATTTGTCCACTCTGTTTTCTAATTGATCCATCCTAGTTTCAAGATGTTCTTTCATGTCGTCCATCCTGCTTTCAAGATGTTCTTTCATGTCGTCCATCCTGTTTTCAAGATGTTCTTTCATGTTGTCCATCTTGTTTTCAAGATGTTCTTTCAATACATTCATTTGATTTTCAAACTTCTCATTCATGTCGTTTATTTTGCTCTCGACATGGTTTGAGTGTAGTTGTAATGCTTTTAAAATTTCTTGAACACCTGATTTGTTCACGTTGTTTCTTCTCCTTTCATTTTGGTTCATATTGATCATGCATCAATTGTGTGCTGCATGATCTTCTTCATTATAAACTAAATAACTGATACTGAGAAGGATGAAAGATGGTAAAATCACACCGTTTTTACTCTTATATGCTTTTTTCCACTTATCCCACATCTAACTGGCAGTAAGACCCCCCACCTCAAGGGTAAGATGGAACGAAGAAGTCTAGGTGGGGGATAACTGAAAGTCAAATGTCCGATTGGTTCAGGCCGACAGGACAAGGAAAGCTTCTTGAATCAACATCGCACGAAGAAAAAGTGCTTTTCTTTTTCGAGGATGTCGGTCACAAAGGCGTTGCAACAGGACAAGGAAAGCTTCGGCAGCGATACATCGCACGAAGAAAAGCGGTTTCCTTTTCGAGGACGTTGCGGTCTTAGCCTTTGTTCTACTAACCACCAGTGGGGGATGAGAGAAAACCCCCACTGATGGAAGTTTCACTTTATTATCAGAGATTTGATAGAATTTGATTTTTCACATCTTGCTTCTACCTAAATAATTCGTTATGGAATGATTCTCTTGCACCTAATTTTTATTTTCTAAATATTCAGTGGATATTTTGTTGTTGATGGAGTATATTGGTATTACCAGTATCAATTTTGGTCATACCAAGGAAAGGGGAACGGAAATGGAAAACCCTTCAGGGAGGAAAAAGAAAATTTCTGACATTGTTGAAGAACGTATGATCCAAGACATTTTGACGAAGCATTTTCAAATGAATAAAATGCTGCCATCAGAGAGAGAATTGGCTATGTACTATGGAACTAGCAGACCAGTGATTAGAGAGGTGATGCGAAAGCTTGAACGAGACGGTTGGATTACTGTGAGGAAAAATAGTCCGGCAATGGTAAATAATTATTGGGAAACCGGCAATCTGATGACGTTAACGAATATTGCTTTGAATAGCGGAGGCCTTTCAAAGGATTTTGTCACTTATTTATTAGAGCTGCGTGCGGCAATTGCTCCAAAATATTTTTCCGAGGCGCTGAAAAAAAATCCGAAACGGGGGATTGCTATATTCTCTCAATTAGGAAATATAGCAGATTGCGAGCAGGATTATGCAGCATTTGACTGGCATTTGCAAAAGCAGCTTGCAGGCTTGATCGACAATCCACTTTATCTGTTTATTTTAAATAGTTTCGATCAGATTTATATTCCTTTCGCTTGTCAGTATTTTGCTTATCCTTCTCATCGTAAACTTTCTTACTCTTTTTATACGAAACTGCTTCAATTGCTGCTAAATGATCATCTCCATGAAGTTGAAACACTTGTTCAGTCAACAATGGCACAAACGGTTCAATTATGGGCCGAAAAAATCCAAGACAAGGAGGGAATAACATGAAAAAGTATTTGAAAGAGTTTTTCACTTATCCTGATATTGCCTTTATGTTCATCTTATTATTTTGCCTCCTTGTTCCTATCATTTACTCATTTAAATGGATGATGATTCTTCTATTTATAGGAGGTGCGATTGCCTTTGCTGCAAATGAGTATTTAACTCATCGTTTTTTGTTCCATATGAAGCCTTCAAACAAGAAATGGCTTTACAGTCTTATCAAGCGGCTGCATTATGATCATCACATAAATCCCAATAACTTAAAATTATTATTTTTGCCGTTATGGTATACGCTTCCGCTTTTTGGAGCTGCTTTTATGATCGTTTACATGATTACGAATCATCTATTGTATACATTTGCTTGGATGGCAGGAGTTGCTGCTGCTTTGCTTTACTATGAATGGAAGCATTATGCTGCCCATCGGCCAATCGTTCCACTGACAAGGTGGGGGAAATGGATGAAAAAATATCATTTATGGCATCATTTCAAAAATGAAAACTATTGGTATGGAGTGTCAAACCCTGTTGGTGATTTCCTCTTAGGAACGTATAAAGATCAGAAGGAAGTAGATAAAAGCAGCACTGTTAAAAGACTGCATGAGAAGGAAACAGGAAGAAAGCATGACAAAACGATGTGATAGCACTTAAAAAAGAAATGACACTCCACTATTTCTATTGCAGTGCTTTCTTAAAGGTGAAAACAGGTCAATTTTGATGCTTCAACTCGTAGCGCTGCAATCTCTTCTTTGAAAATACAATGATTGCTGAACGCTTCTTCTATAATAACTATTTTACATGTCGCATATCAATGATCATACCTTTCAGCACGCATCATTTGGGGATTGAATATAGATAGATATCGTGATAGAATGATGAACAATCTTATTGGAAAGAGAGGGATTTGACGATGGGTGTTTTTTTTTATCGTGAAAACAAAGTAATCTTATCTGTTTTATTAGTTTTAATAATCTTCTTAGCCGGTTGTACAAAAACAACTAGCAATGAAGAAAAAAAGACTATTACTTTTGGGTTTACCCCAGGCCCGTATAGCGATCAGGTTTCAAAAGGAATTCAGTCGCAATTAGAGGATGAGGGGTATCAAGTTAAACGAATAGAATTTGCTTCTTCTAATGAGTCAACTGAGGCCCTTTCAAGGGGAGAGATTGACCTTAATGTGCATCAAAGTACTGCTTATTTGCAAAGTATTTCGAAGGAAAATAACTATGATCTTGCGGTCCTTACACATGTTCCTTCCGCACCACAAGGTCTTTATTCATATAAGCATACATCATTAGAAGCAGTGCAAGATCATATGAAAATCGGCGTCCCCAATGATCCTGTTAATATGGAAAGGGCATTAAGGATGATAGAAAGACTCGGCTGGATCAAAGTGAAAGAAGATGTTGATATATTAACCATTTCCGAGAAAGATATCATACAAGGATCAAAGCAGCTTACGTTTGTTCCACTAGAAGCTGCTCAAATTCCAAGAGCCATGGATGATTTAGATTACGCAATATTAAATGGCAACTTCGTTATTTCTTCTGGACATCAGCTGTCAGAAGCGTTTATGTTAGAAGAAACTCCAATGGAGCATCGGGTTGTCGCTGTCATACGCAGTGAAGACCAAGATGCAGAATGGGCGGAAACAGTAAAAGCAGCCTACCGATCAGCGTCATTCAAAGAGCTTGTGAAGACAGATCCGCATTTTGAAGGCTTTATTTTACCAGATTATATGAAATAGGAGGATGATCATGCATCATTTTATGAAAACAAAAGCACAGCAAGAAATGATGGAACAACTTGATCTATTGATTCCCATTTTTCGTGAACGTGAAGCACTGTTGGACGAATTGAATTCCTTTCCTGAAGAAAATATAAACGATCTAAAAAAGATTGGCTATCATTTGCTAACACTGCCTGAAGCAGATGGCGGCAAAGGAATGGGATTGTATAGTTTTGTACTAATGCAAGAAAAAATTGCCCAAGGCTGCGGGTCTACTGCACTGTCCATTGGCTGGCATCTTGGCAATACTTTGGAATATCGCGAGCGTCGTCATTGGAATCCGAAAGCTGCTCCGTGGCTTTGTAAAGAAATTCAACAAGGAGCGCTCGTAAATAGCGCCATTACGGAGCGCAATGCAGGCAGTCCAACAAGAGGCGCAAAGCCGCAAACAACAGCATCCTTATCGGGAGATCAATGGATCATCACAGGGGAAAAGACCTATACTTCAATGGCACCAGCAGTTGACTACTTTTTCGTGTCGGCAACGATTGTTTCAAGTGGAGAAATAGCTCGTTTTATCGTACCGAAAAAAGCGGAAGGAGTTTCAATTCGAGAAACGTGGGACAGTGTTGCAATGAGAGGAACGGCTAGCCATGATTTAGTGATGAACGAAGTAAAGATTCCGAAGCATTTTTTATTAGAGAACTTGTCTTTGGAAACAAAACAACTCGCGAAAGGTTGGTCTTTACACATTCCTGCATGTTATTTAGGAATTGCTGGTGCAGCTCGTGATTATGCTATTTCGTTTGCTGGTTCGTTTGAACCTACTTCGCTAGGAAAGCCAATTGCAACGCTTCCTAATATTCGTCAAGCCATTGGAGAAATTGAGCTGAAATTACAGAGTGCCCGTCATGTTTTATATTCGGCTGCCTCTCTTTATGAAGAAGGAAATGATGATGAATTTATTCAAGATCAGCTCGATGTTGCAAAGGTGATGATAACAAATACAGCAATAGACGTAGTTGATAAGGCGATGCGCATTGTCGGCGCCCGTGCCCTATCACAAAGCAATCAAATGCACCGCTACTATTTGAATGTACGAGCAGGAATCAGCAATCCGCCAATGGAGGATCTTGTGTTTATGAAGCTAGCAAAAAAGGCTTTAGAAGGTAGAGAGGGAGGAGAGAAAGGATGATTTCGCTCAATCAGGTCAGCAAACAATTTACAACGAAGGAAGGGACGTTTCAAGCTGTTGCCCCTCTTTCTTTACATATTGCTGAAGGGGATATATATGGAATTGTTGGTTTTAGCGGGGCTGGAAAATCAACGCTGCTGCGTTTGATTAATTTGTTAGAGCGGCCGACTACAGGGACGGTAGAAGTAGCCGGCCAAGATTTAACAAAGCTTGCGAAAAAAGAATTAAGAAAAGCGCGACAATCGATTGGAATGGTTTTTCAACAATTCTATTTACTGCATAATAAAACGGTGTTTGATAATATTGCGCTGCCGCTGCAATTAGCTCGGGTGGAACGGAAAGAAATCGAAAGGCGTGTGGAAGAGTGCTTGCAAATGGTTGGCTTGGAGGAAAAAAGACAACATTATCCCGCTCAGCTGAGCGGCGGCCAAAAGCAGCGCGTCGGGATTGCTCGGGCATTGGCACATCAACCAAAGGTACTCTTATGTGATGAACCTACTTCTGCATTAGATCCCAAAACGACGAAGCAATTTTTGCAATTTTTGCGTGATTTACATCGGCAGCTTGGACTTACTATCGTCATTGTTACCCATGAAATGCATGTCGTTCAACAAATTTGCAACAAAGCTGCAGTGATGGAGGAAGGCAAGATAATAGAGCATTTTTCATTAGAAAACAAGCGTCAGCAAGCAAAAACGGATATTGGAAAAATGCTCTTCGCTTCCCCTTATTTAGAAGAAGAGAGGCTGGTATCTCATGTTTGAAAATGTTATTCCACTGCTTCCAGAAATCGGCATTGCTTTATGGCAAACATTGTTAATGGTTACGATTGCAGTAGGCTTTGGAGTTTTAGGCGGGACGCCGCTCGGGATTGTTTTGTTTATGACGAATAATGGCCAAACTCGCAAACAAGCGCTCCTTTCAAGTGTGACAAACGGAATTGTTAATATCGTGCGATCGTTTCCATTCATCATTTTACTTGTAGCGCTGATCCCATTTACTAGGTTATTGTTAGGAACAACGATTGGGCCAATAGCAGCTGCGGTTCCGATGTCTATTGCTGCCATTTTTTATTTTGCACGTTTGCTTGAACAGACGCTTCGCGATGTACCGAAAGGTGTAATGGAGGCAGCTGAAGCAATGGGAGCATCTACTTTTCAAACCGTATGGAAAGTTCTTTTCGTTGAAGCACGAGCAGGAATAGTGTTGAATATCACAGTTTTAACCGTGAGCTTTATTTCCTATTCGTCGATGGCTGGTGTTGTAGGAGGCGGTGGCATTGGGGACTTGGCGATTCGCTTCGGGTATTATCGCTTTCAGACGGATGTAATGGTATCGATGATTATTCTCCTTATTGTCCTTGTCCAGTTGGTTCAGTTCATTGGAAACAAAATTGCGTTATACCTCGATAAACGCTAACAACTAGCATAAAATGTGGTGCAGAATATTTTTATTTTTATGAAACAATAAATTCCTTCGAAATCCGAAATAATAACAGGATTTTACTCCCACTATAGCGAAATTGATTAATAGATGTTTAAAAAAGAAGGAAAAAAGGCGGACAAATGGCATAGAGTTTAGAGATGTATGTTCAGTAAGTGGGCATCTATTTGTTTGTGTTTTTGCATTTGTCAGTTGCTTTTCTAATTTTTTGAGCATACTTATCAACAAGAAATGGGAGGCATGTCATTGTGTCAAATAAAGTGAAAATTATTTTTGCAAGTAATGCTTTGGTTGCAGAAAATCAAGCATTAAAGCGATTTGTCGAGGCGAGTCCTCATCGCTATTGCTTTACTTTAATTAATGAAACAAACTTCGTAGTAATAAAAACGTACAATGAAACAGATGCGACTTTGGAAAAAGTGCGGATGATAGCTGGATCAATTGCTAGGGAGGCAAGTGCACGGAAGATCGGAACCGCGTATGTAGATGAAAAGGTGCTGGCTGCCGGATTGCCAAATCTAGATCCTGGTGAAGCAGTCCAAGCATTTGTCGAAGGCTGGGATTTAGGAGCTTATCAATTTTTAAATTATAAATCTAGTGCTGCAGCATTTCGTACGGCTTTAGAAGTATCTGGAAGTGAACATATTCAATCCTTTGTCCATAATGGAAAAGTGCGGGCGGAAGCAACAGCGTTTTCACGTGATTTAATGAATGAAATCCCAAATGTACTAAATCCAGAAACATTTCCGGAAATATTAAAGAAAGCTTTTGAAGGGACTGGAGTTCAAGTCAATGCTTTTAACAAAGCAAAGCTTGAAGAATTAGAAATGAACGGTGTGCTGACAGTCGGAAGAGGGAGTAAATATGAGCCATCCTTTGTGGAACTCGTGTACCGCGGAGACGAATCAAAGCCGCTAGTTGCATTAGTTGGAAAGGGGGTAACATTTGATACTGGCGGCATTAGCTTAAAAATCGGCAAAGATTTAAGCGATATGCGAATGGATATGGGAGGTGCCGCTGCTGTTTCAGGGGCGCTCATGCTATTGGCTAAAATGAAAGCAAAAGTCAATGTTGTTGGACTGCTTCCGATCGCTGAAAATACGCCAGATCAAACGTCTGTATTGCCATCGGAAATTATTCGCTACAAAAATGGATTGACTGTCCAAGTTGGCAATACTGATGCTGAGGGGCGCTTGATTTTAGCAGACGCACTGATTCGTGCAGGAGAATGGAATGTTTCATACATAGTAGATATTGCGACTCTAACAGGAGCAATAGCAAATGCATTAGGTTCTAAAATAGCTGGCGTTTTTGGAGATGAAACGTTGTCTTCAGTATTAAAAGAAATTGGTGCAAAGAATGGCGACCACGTCTGGCCAATGCCGCTTGTTGATGCATATGATTGTTACTTAGAGAGTGATTATGCTGATTTGAGCAATATTAGTTCAAAGAGTGAAGCTGGTTCTATTACGGCGGGATTATTCTTGCGCCGCTTCGTTCCGAAAGGCAGCAAATGGCTGCATGTGGATATGGCAGGCACGACGGATAGTGGGAAAGCGGAAGGCTATTATCCGAAGTCTGCAACAGGATACGGCGCTCGCTTGTTAGCTGATTATGCCGTGTACGTATCAAAATAAGATAACTTCTTTATGCTTTTCGCCTAACTATTTGGGCATAATGATTGAAGTGGCCGTGAGGAAAGTACTTGCCCTCACTCCTTTTTCTTTACTCGAAGTACACTAGAGGATGAAACCCCCTGAGAAAGGGGGCTTTTGAAATAAATGATGCCCGACGAAGCATTCAGAGGAATGAAAAATTGGAAATGGTTTATAGTTCAATGGGTTCATATTTATCTGTTTGCTGAAAGAGAGTTCTGAACGTCAATTTCGCCTTGCAGCTTCAGCTCAGATGACCAGCTTGTATAGGAGCAGAAAGATTAGCCGAAGTCGGCTTTGCTGCTAGTAGAAATAGATCCAAAATCAGCTTTGCTTTTTGCCATAATGAACCCAAAATCAGCTTTGCTAAAAAGTCCGACTCCATTCGAAAGGAGTCCTGCAGAAGTAACAAGACTAATAGCTAGTAAGTTTGTAATAATAAAAGTTTTTAAAATAGACTTTTTCATTGTATCTCCTCCGTCATCTTTAAAGTATTATCTCTTGCCTCATGTGCCTTTTCAAAAAAATGAGCTGCGCTTTGCATATCATGAAGCTTTTTGAAATGAAAAGCTACGTCCAGCGTTAATTCTGCAACTTCAGCCCATAAGCCTAATTTTCGAAGGTATTTAAGTGATTCTTCCACTTTATCTATTTGTTGCTTTTCGTATAATCCTTCTAGGAGATTAAATTTTGCTATATGCTCCTTTTCGTCTTCCTTGATCGCTTTTTTTACCCCTGTTTCATGCCATTGTCGTGCTTCACATCGACTATTGCTTCTATACAAAACATAAGACAAATCAAACATAGATTTTGTACCAACAATTGAATCATAGTGTTCTGGAATAGACAAAGCTTGTTTCAATGTTTCCTCGGCTTTTGACAATAGATTTCTACGTGAGTAATGAAGAGCGAGGTTTCTGTATACGAGTCCAAGAGTAAACGGTCGATTGCATTGCTTAGCTAATTCGAGGGCTTCTTTATAATGTCTTTCAGACTCTTCGTACTGGAACAGGTCAAGTTTGTTTGCGGCGATCACCATTTTGCTCGTGATAGTTCGTTCTATATATGAGGGATCCGCTCTAAAAGTTTCATAAGCCTTTATAGCATGATTTAAAGAAAATAAGTGTTGGTCAATTCGATAGTATGCAATGGCGACCTGATGATGAAATTCTGCAATTTCTTTTTCATCTGGAATGTTATGCAGCTTATTTTCAGCGATCCGATAAAAATGGATAGCTTGTACATATTTTTTCTTGTAAAAAGCATGGACTCCAGAGAAAAAATAAAAGTAGTACTGAATCATGTTGTCTGTCTGCTGTTCTATCTCACTTGTCCTGATTGAGTTTAGTAGTTCGCCTGTCTCGTTATATTGTTCAAGCATCATTCTATAACGGGAATCAATGAGGCTGAAATATAATAAAACATCTTGATTTTCTGTCATATGCTCAAATGCTTGCATGATTTCTGTACGCAAGGTCTTCGCTTCTCTAACATTTCGTTGTTTGATTAAAATGTACCAGTCATTTATTCGACTTACGACATTTTCGTAATCAATTTTGACAACCATTTCCAACTTTACTCCTTTCTTTTTCATGCGATCATCTGTATTATCACATAGTGGCGATAATTTTTAAATAGGGTTTAAGTAAATAATCTTTTGATATTTGAGGCAAAAGCGTTTGGAAATAAGTTGGGCGGTTTGTTTAATATGATGTAACGAATGGTTGGAAGAAACAAGATCAGGATCTGCACACTTTTTCATCGGAAAAGCTAGATTGTATCATTCCGATTGTTTCAACCCGGTTCTTTGTGTATGAAAATCGATCATACATTTGCACAATAAACGAGAGGCTCACTTTTACATTTAAAAAAATTTGGAAGTGTGATGTGGGAAGTAGGATTTCACCTTTCACTTCTCGCATCACACTTCTCTTCAGAAACTAAAGAGATGCGCCGCATTTCTTATGCCGCGTTTTTTAAACTTAAGAACCCTCTGCTAATGAAAGCTGTTCGATAATGTTAACCATGATGATCTGCTTTTCGTTTTAGCTGTGCCTTATTGACAATGCCCTGTGATATTCGGTCAATAATAATTGCTAAAAACACAATGCCAATGCCTGATTCAAAGCCTTGCCCAATATCAATGCGGTTAATAGATGTTAATACTTCCATGCCGAGGCCTTTGGCACCGACCATAGAGGCGATGACAACCATGGAGAGCGCCATCATCGTCGTTTGACTAATGCCTGTCATGATCGTTGGGACTGCTTGCGGCAATTGGACTTTTCTCAAGACTTGCCAAGTCGTTGCTCCGAACGATTGAGCCGCTTCGACCATTTCTTTTGATACTGAACGAATTGCAAGGGTTGTAAGACGGATCACAGGAGGCAGGGCATATATAATCGTTGCGAACACTGCCGGGACTTTGCCCATTCCAAAAAACATCATTGCTGGAATCAAATAAACAAAGCTAGGCATTGTTTGCATCGCATCAAGAATTGGGCGCATGACTGTCTCTAGCCTTTTGTTATAGGAGAGCAGGATGCCGAATGGGACACCAAGGACAATAGAAATGAACACAGATGCTAGTACAATTGCTAGTGTATACATCATCAATTCCCAGTATCCAAACGTTCCGATTAAAAATAGTAAAAAGCCATAAATGATGCCAGAGAAAATGTTTCGATAATAACCTCCCGCTATGATCACGAGCAAAATGATACTCCACCATGGAACCCACAAAAGCCCGCTTTCGATTTTCAATAAAAACCATAATATTGCATCAGAAATAGACTGAAATTGCGAACTGAATGTATGTTTAACCCAGTTGGAAAATGTTTCGATATAGGTTCCTAATTCCCATTTTATATCAGGAAAATTACTCATTATAAAGCTGCATGAATATGCAGACATCTCACTCCCGTCTTCTTTAGTGAGATTTCTAAAAATAGAAATCTCACTATCGATAAAAAATTTGATCTGTGAATATAAGCTTGGTTCTGATGATTGCGATAAAGTGAAACTTCCATCAGTGGGGGTTTTCTCTTATCCCCCATAAAAAAAGGATCTCAAGCTAAAAACGCGACGTCCTGTCGCAACGCTTGAGTGACCTACGTCCTGTAGGCCCGAACCAATCGGACATTTACTGGCAGTTATCTCCCACCTAGACTTCTCGATTACTCTAACTCTTGAGGTGGGAGTCTTACTGCCAGTTAGATGTGGGATAAAACTGCAGCAAGAAAATTAAAGCGCAGCCTGTACCTTGGATGCAATATCCTCCGGCAGCCATTCTGTCCAAATGTCTTCGTGCTCTTGGAGGAAAAAGACCGCAGCTTCTTTTGTTGATGCGTCGTTTTCTTGCATATAAGCTAAAGCTTCATTGACCAATTTGCTCGATGTTTGATATTTTTCAAGAAATTGAACAACATCGGGATATGCTTCATAGGTCTCTTTGTTTACAGCAATAGCAAGATCCATTGGAGGAAATGCAACTGTTCCCGCTTTCCAGCCTTCTTCAGTGTATGGATCTTCCTCTAGTAATGTTAAATCGTATTTTCCCATAATCCATGTAGGCTCCCAATAATAGCCAACCCACGGTTTTCCATCTTCATATGCTGTTACAATTGAAGTGCTTAAAGCTGCTTCAGAACCTGGACGGAAAAGATTGTAATTTTTATCTAAGTCATAGCCTTCGACCTTATTGGCTACGATCTGATCGACTTCCCAACCTGGAATAGCACCGACAATTCGCCCCTTTTTTGCATCCTCAGGATCTTCAAAGAGTTCCCAATATTGATTTAAATCTTCGACAGACTTTAAATCAGGGGCCATCGGTTCTATTCCACGTTCAGGGTCACCTTTTATGACGTAAGTTGGTACATAGATTCCTTGAGCATTATCATCGTAGTTAATGCCAACTTGGATCGCATCGCCGCTATCAAGCACTTTTTGGTAATGTTCTATCACATTGTCTGTCCAGACTTCCATATAGATGTCAATATCTCCATTCCCCAAGCCTTGTATTGTGGCAGGAGTCGAGCCAGGCATCTTATCAGTTTGGTAGCCAAATCCATTTTCAAGAATAAATCCAGCTACTTCATTATGAAAACTGAGGCTATCAAACCCTGCATCAGCAAACATAAATGTTTTATTGTCCTTCTCTCCAGCCGCCTTATTAGAATTGCTTTCTTGATTAGCACTACAGGCAGCAAGTGTAAAAATAAAAACAATGAAAATACTTTTAAACAATTTTTTTTTCAAATAATTCACGGAAATAACTACCCCCTAAATAATTGAAAGCAGCTTAATGTTAAAGGAAACTGCTTTTTATTAACGCTATACTAATAGGGTGAAAATTTCAAAATGGTTTAACAGTCATATTTAGCCATATTTGGGGAAGATGCTTTTTATGATAAGTTTTTCACATGTCTTCTAGCTTATCCCATCCAAATCCTAGTGATAACGAGAGGATGCTCCAAAAGAACACGTTCATCCTTCATTTGACAAGGCAATTAAATCAAGTGAAACTTCCATAAGTGGGGGAGGTCTCTCATCCCCTACTGATAAGAAGTAGAAAAAAGTTACAAGCGTTCGAAAAAGGAAACGTTTTCTTCGTGGGATGTTGATTCGAAACTTTCTTTATCCTGGCGGCCCGAACCAATCCGACATTTGACTTTCATGATTCCTCTTACTCCCTGAGATGGAGGTCTTTTTAGAGGGATGTATCATAGGGGACCAAAATAAAAAGGAAATAGGGTTAAATAAACGGAAAAGATATTCAAGTTGTTTCTGGTGATCGATAACCGTACACGGTGTTTTAAAACGTATTTTCATCCCTTTTGAAGGATTAACGCTTATTTATGTCAACTTTTCGAAAGGAATTCTATATTGATCGAAAAAAACAGGTGGAAAAAATAAAGGCATTTGATAAGATAGAATCAATATTGATATTTTGATGTTCTACATCAATCGTAAAAAAACATTCTATCCAAAAGGGAGACTATAAGATGATCATGCAACGGTTAGGAAAATATATAATAGCATGTCTTTTCCTTGTGATGCTTAGCGTTGGTATGACTGGAAAAGCAGCTGCTGACCAAGCAGATAATGATGAAAGCATTAATGAAAAATTTGGATTGCCGATTGTGGTATATGGAGGAACGCTTACCGATGCTCAAAAGGAAGAAGTGCGGAAGCTATTAAAAGTAAAGGATAAAAATTTAGTAGAAGAAGTGATTGTTACAGGAGAAGACCTTGTCACTTATATCGATGGTGAAGACAGGAACTCACGCATGTTTTCTTCTGCTAAAATAACCCGCAAGGAAAAAGGGCAAGGTCTCGTCATTACGAGGGTTACACCTGAAAATATTACTGAAGTAACCAATGAAATGTATGCAAATGCTTTATTGACAGCTGGGGTAGAAGATGCAAATGTAGAAGTGGCATCGCCAGTGAAAGTGAGCGGACATTCCGCATTGGCTGGCATTTATAAAGCATATGAAGTAAGTGGAGAAGCACTGGATAAAGGCAGAATGGAAGTAGCAAATGAGGAACTGGGAATTGCTACTAATTTAGCTGAAAAAGAGGGTCTAGATCAAGAGAAAGTTAGTGAATTATTAACGGAAATTAAAAAAGCAATTGCGGAACAAAATCCAGCTACGAAAGAGGAAATTGAAAAAATAGTAGAAGAGCAATTAAAGAAAGCAAAGATTCAATTAAACGAAGAAGACCGCCAGCTTTTGATTAATCTTTTTGAGAAAATGCGCTCGCTCGATATTGATTTTGATCATGTAAAAAAACAATTAGATGATATAACGAAGGACATTCAAAAACGTATGAAAGAAGTAGTAGGGGATGAAGGTTTTTGGAATCGTGTCAGCGAATTTTTTAAAGGCATTTTTGAAGCAATCGGAGGCTTCTTTAAAGGTTTATTTGGCTAAGAGAAGTACAGGGGGGGGCTTGTTAAGCCTCCCGCCTCATCCTACAATCTAATCATGAGAGTGATGTTAGATTGCCAGTTTTAAAAGATGAAGGGAAGCTTAACATTTCTTGAATATTCATCTTTTGCATTATGAACACCTACTTTTCTGGACTAAAAAAGGCGTAAATATCTTGCCATGATCCTTTATATCCGTATGAATCGCTTCCATTTCATCTGATATTAGAGACTACCCCAGCTTTAATTGCTTCAACAATCGCTTGTATTTTATTATTAGCTTCAAACGTTTTAAAAATCGAGTTCGTATGATCAGCAACAGTAGATAAAGAAATAAAAAGCTTTTTGCTAATTTCAACGGATGTTTTCCCTTGCAGTATGAGTTCGAATACTTCGCATTCCCGATTAGATAAATACTTGCTCGCGACATACTTATTTAAAGTAAACTCAGATGTAGCACTTAACTCTTCTTTTAATCGCAAAATTTCTTTGACAAAGGTATGATGATCTTTCGACGATAGAAAATAGTCGTATTTTGCAATAGACATGATTGCTTTAAATAAATGTACGTGAAGATCCTCTTGATATATGTAGCCGTTGACCCCTAATTGAAATAAATGAATTAATTCCTTCGATTGGCCGCCACTCGAGACAACCAATATTTTTGCCGAGGGCATATATAATTTCGCCTCTTTGATAAGACGATGATCCTCTTCTTGTGAAGCATTAAGTCCAAGGATGACAATATCAGCCTCAAAGAAATCCTCCTGATTATAAATTATTTTAATCTCATCCTCGCTTTCCTTACTTGCACCCATAACCTTTGTTAAAGCAGTTAAAATGCTTTCCCGCAAATCTTCGTTACTAGAAAACTCAACAATATTCATTTCTTTCTTTTTTTTGCTGTACAACATAACAAACCTCCCTAAGTGAATAACAGTATAAAAACCCAATCATAAAGAATAGGGAATTACAAAACGATGTTTGGGGTTCTACATAGAAATATCTTTTGTAACGTAATAAATATTCAGGAAACTAACCGTTTTAAAAAATCAGTTTGTAAAGATTGATTCTTGTCAAATGAATTTCCCGAATGTTTATTCCATATCCCAGCTTTGTAGAAGTGAGTAATAACAGTAGCCGCAAATTTTTCTCACCTCTATTCGGTAATGCCCTATTGATTCGTGCTAGTAAGAGAAGGAAAGCTTTCAACAAGAAAAAATGTCCTTCTTTTTCGAGGACGCCGCGTTTTTAGCCTTGAGCCCTCTGCATAGGGAGAGGAGAGAAACTCTCTACTGATGCAAGTATTCTTTTTTTAGTGATGCATGGATAACAAGGATCAGGGTACAAAGGAAGAAAAACCGCAATTTTCCATGGAAATACTTTCTTCCACAATACAAATAAAGCGATTAATACGCATTAACACAATCGATAAAATGGGCCATTTTATAAAAAAAAATTTTTATATATAGTGTAAATTCAGGGAAATTAACGTAAAAAGCAAACCGATAGACATAGTTTGAAAAAAGAGAGGAATGACTTTTATACTGTCAACACAGGATATTTATTGTAGGATAGTATTACTAAAAGCGCATACTATTGCGATGGGGGTTTCTCGTTGTTTGCCTTCAAAAAGTAGCTTAAATGAACTAGGGTCTAAAGACTTAAACAAAAAATAGGAAAGTGGACAAAAAGAAGTCGGGAAATCGATATAAGATGACACAATGGCGAGTTAACGTGAAAATTATTTACAAAATGAAGACTTTTCGTCTTTATTTTATGAATATTTCGCAAATAAATCAATAAAATAGGAGTATTTTACCTGTTCACGTTCCTAATGAAAGTTCAATTTTTCACATAAGAAATATTTAAGGCACTGTTTGCATCCAAAAATCATATTTTAAAAATAAGTGAAACTTCCATCAGTATAGACTTTCTCTTATCTGCCATGTAGACGTGCTGTCGCTATGTTTCATAGCGTTCACTTTTGTAGATCTTATAGAATCAGGTGTGATAAAGTACTTTTCCCTAATCCTTTATCGTTAAAAATGGTTCAGTTGGGAGGAGAGATAGCAATGCTGAATTATGAGACGTACATTTTTGATATCGATGGGACACTTTTGCTTCAAAAGACGCCCATTTCAGGGGCAATAGAGGTGTTGCAATATTTAAGACAACGTAAAAAAAAGATTCTTTTTGTTACCAATACTCCATTGGCTACTCATAGATCAATTGTAAAAAAGTTGAAGCAAGCGGGCATCTGGGCTTATCAAGAAGAAGTAATCACACCAATTGACAGTTTAGCAGTTTTTCTGCAAGCAGAACATTATATTGGTACAATGATTGGTTTAGTAGGTTCGAGAATACGAAGACATTTTGTAAAAAAAGGATGGGACGTTGTAGCTCCTGATGAAGCCAATTCTTTTTGCAGTCACGTCATATTAGGGATGAATAATGATCTGAAGTATCATGATTTTGCTATTGCTTTACAAATGCTTGATCGCGGTGCGAAGCTTGTATTACTAAATGCTGATCTATCTTGCCCAACACCTTTTGGCAGAGTCCCTGACACTGGTGCAATCAGTAAAATCTTTGAAGCATGTACAGAAAAAAAACCGATTCATGTAGGGAAGCCATCGTTGTGGATGCAGGAAGTTGTACGCAGAAAGCTCACAAGTCTCCCCGCACATTGTTTGTTTATTGGGGACTCGCCATTTACTGACATAGCGACTGGTCAGGCACTAGGTATGGACACCTTTTTAGTAAAGAGCGGCGTGACTGCTTATCATACGAATCATAGTAAACCAACGTATACTTATGATCATTTGCTCAGTATGCTGAAGAGAGGAAACACTCATTCTCATCTTAATTGAGGAGTGAAAAATGAAAACCATAGGTTGTTGTGATAAGATATAGAGCATATAGAGCCAAAAATTAATTTCGCCGTGGATGGATATATTATTAATGAAGAAACATGATAAATCGAAGTTCAAACTTATCAACACCATCTTTTTTTTATGGCACCCGTATCTTTTTCTTGTGTTTAACTCGTTATTATAGAGAATAAGTATCGCTATGATACATAGACGAGGAGGAAAGGAATGGAACACGTTCAGCATCAAGCTCAAGATTTTTATGATCTTCATTATCGTTCCTTGAAAATGTACTGCATCGCTTTAACTGGTTCGAGATGGGATGGGGAAGATTTAGCACAGGAGACAATGTTAAAGCTTCTTTTTAAAAAGAACTTGATGAAACAATCTCTCTCATCCTCCTATGTTAAAAAAACAGCAAAACATTTATGGATTGATCGTTTGAGGAAAAACACTGAGATAATGACGGAAAACTTGAAAGAAAAATGCAGTGAGGAAAGCAGCTTTGAACAGCTATGGGCAATATCCGAAGTATTAGCAGCAACACTTACATTGCAGCAAACGAAAGCTTTTCTTTTAAAAGACGTGTTTCGTTTTCAAATAAAAGAAATTGGCGAGTTAATGAAGATGAGCGAAGTTGCTGTGAAATCAATGCTGCATCGAGCAAGAAAAAGATTAAAGAAAAAAGAACATTTGGAAACAGCAGATGCTGCAGATCATGATGTAGAGACAGTAGCACAAATTGTTGCTTATGCACTTTGGACAAATGATCCTACATTGGTTATTCAATTGCCAGTTCATATGCAACAATCGAACGATTCCATCTTTATGCTTTCAAGTACAAACAATTGCACGTTTAAACGCGCTATCGAAAAAAATACAATCAATATGCTATACATACCAAAGGTGGATCGTTGGCAAAGCAAAGATATATTCGTTTGCGCTGGATAAACCTATTGTTTCATTGAAGCTAGTACAGACGCAGTATCCTGCCAAAAAACTTAATACATTGTTTCATCCGCGAGAGTCAATTACCCCTCAAAGGAGCAATACATGAGCATAATGAAAGGACAATACCGAAAAGACATACAAACAGGAACCGAAGTTGAGATAGTCTTAAAAAAAGATCAGAGGACAGGTAAAACTGTTCGTGGCCATGTAAAAGACATTCTAACAAATACTTCATTTCATCCCCATGGCGTAAAAGTGCGCTTGGAAGACGGGCGAATTGGGAGAGTAAAACGGATTGTTAGTACAGGTCGAGAGGAATAGCAATATTTAAAAGGCACAGTCCACTAAAGGGCTGTGCCTTGTAGTAATTATCCCTCTTATAAATGGGAAGTGAGCGTCCCTCTATTCTAGCAAAAGATCGATCGAGACGAAGATGAACCAATGTTTGTTTTCAAAGAAAATCCTACTGATGGAAGGTTCACTTATCACTGAGATTTATCGTTTTTCCTACTTAAGCAGAATCACGATATATCATGTTATGTTGCTTGAAATCGTAGGGTGAACAGGCTTAAAATTATATTGGAGAAGAGAAATTTTCACTTTATGAAAAGAAGGAGTGTATATGAATGGATGCTTTGAAAACAGCAAGCTTGTACAAAACAGTATGCGAACGGCGCTCTATTCGCAAGGTAGGGAATGAACCAGCAGTAGATAGGAAGAAGATTGAAGATGTGGTCAAAATGGCACTTCATGTTCCATCTGCATTTAATATGCAGAGCGGGAGAATAGCTGTTCTGTTAGAAAAAGAACATGTGGATTTCTGGGAAATGGTCGTACAAGCATTAAAAGAGAAAGCGGCTCCAGATCGTTTTGAGGCTGCACAATCAAAAATAAGAGGGTTTCAAAGTGGAATCGGTACGCTTCTTTTTTTTGAAGATGAAAAAACAATACAACAATTGCGTGAAAAATATATTACATACAAAGATCAATTTACAGTATGGTCCCATGAAGGCAGTGGGATGCTGCAATATGCTGCATGGCTGGGACTAACAGCTAATGGTTTTGGCGCTTCTTTGCACCATTATAATCTCTTGATAGACGAACAGGTGAAAGCAAAATGGGCGTTTCCAAGTGAATGGGAAATGATTGCACAAATGCCGTTTGGCTGGCCAGCTGAAGAAGTTGATGACCGTGCTTTCTTGCCTATTGAAGAAGTCGTACGCTGGGTATAAATATTAAAAAGGTCAAATTTGGGGGCTGTCTCGAAAATTTTTTAGACACTATTAAGCTTAAACTTCCGATCAGATGGGGGAAATTCCCCACCTGATTTTTTTGCAAGTTTCTTCAACATTCTTAGAAACTATAGGATATCGTCACAAATAATGATGGAAGTTTTAGATGAGAGAATGAAAAGTAAAAATACATAAGAGACTGATAGGTTGTGTAGCTATGCCTCGTTAAATTCATTTAATTCATACTGTAGAGAGGTTAGCAGTCTCCATACGTCATATCTCTCCATACGTGCACCTGCAAGAGAGATCAGATTCCCTTCGCCTATCTCGATATAATATTTACCATTTAGTTGAATGTCTGTTTGCAGAAATGCTTCCCATGATAAGTAGGTTTCCCAAGAAGCAACTGTAAAATCATTTTTCCAATATATACCTGATTTACAAATCGCGATACCTTGTTTGCTAGAACCAAAAATAGTCGTATCAATCACTAATACGATCTTATCTTCAGCGGGAACAGCATATTTTTTTACTAAGGTTTTGACCATTTTTATAGGAATATTCGGATGGGCAAAACACTTTTTCTTTTCGTTTTGATAGTTCGAACAGATGGCAAGCAAAGTATGTTCACTGATATTTATTTTCGGATAGGTTTCAGTAAATCTGTCGAGAGGGAGCATTTTTTTTTTAGTCTCCTCATTTAACCAGCCTTTTATATCTTCTAGAAGGGCTGAAAACGTCTCCGCTTCAAAATTACTGCCAGATAACTTCATTTCGAAGCCATTTTCAAACATAATACTAGAAGCATTTCCTTTTAGTGTGAAATCTAATTGATCAAATTGCTCCCAGGACATGACGTATTTCTCATTAATCCATTTATAAAAAATTCCTGATGTACAGAAGGCAACACCACTTTTGCCATTACTTAGAATAGAAGAGTCTAAGAATGCAATAAGTTGTTCATCTTTTGGGAGACGAAATGCTTTTCGTACATTTTTATTTATTTTTTCGGGGAATTTTGCAACATAAAAAGAAGGATGTTTATATTGGTTGCAAATATGAATAAATTCTTTGCTAGCAGTCATTTATTTTCCCTCTTTCATCCAATACTTGAAGAAATTTTTCTTTATCCCACATCTAACTGGCAGTAAGACACCCACCTCAAGAGTAAGAGGAATCAAAGAAGTCTAGGTGGGGGATAACTGAAAGTCAAATGTCCGATTGGTTCGGGCCTACAGAACGTAGGTCACTCAAGCGTTGCGACCGCGCTTTTAGCTTGAGATCCTTTGTATGGGGGATGAGAGAAAACCCCCACTGATGGAAGTTTCACTTTATGTTTTTGGATTGCAATTCGTAATCTTAATGGGTCAGACTCGCTTCTATCTAGGGGCTTGTTCAAATCAAATAGGGCAGTATCTCATCCAACTTCCAATATGTATGTGTAAGTGATCAGCTAAAAAATTGATCGTTTTCCTATCGTTAATCATTTACATGTATTAATCCCATATATATATAGACGATTGAAATCGAAAAAGGTTCCAATTTTAGTGATTTTGTCAGATGCAAAATAAAATATGTGAAGATGGAAGGAAAATTAGATGGATAAAACAAGTTTTTTGTCGTGTTCATTTTTTAGGGTATGATGAAGGGAAATACATCATTGAAGCTTACCTCATCCGAAAGTAGGAGTTGATTTCAGCCTGATAGAGCATTTACATAGACAAAGATGTTTGAAACAATATGCATGGGAAATCAATTTAGAAAGGAAGTGAAGGGCGGTTTCTCTTGTGAAAGTACCGCTGTTGTTCATGAAGGTTCTCTTAGTAAGTGGAACGATCATCGGTAATACCGCTTCTGCATTGTTGCAAATAGCGAAGAAAAAGCTAGAAGTATTACAAGAGGTTGATGACATCAAAATAATTGATTTAAAGGAACTCTCATTAGAATTTTGTGATGGCAGGGCTATTGCAGATTATAATAAGGATACGAGGCAATTGATTGAGGATTTTATTGCATATGACGCCTATATTATTGCAACACCGATCTTTCAAAACTCGATACCAGGCGTCTTAAAAAATGTGTTTGATTTGATTCCGCCGACCGCAATGAAATATAAGCCAGTATCGATTTTAGCAAACGGCGGAACATACCAGCATTATCTTGTGGTTGAGAACCAATTGAAGCCGATTCTCGATTATTTTCGGTCTTATGTCACACCAAATTATATATATGTAAATCCAGAACATCTTTCTGATCAAGGAGAGATTATAGATGAAGACATTCAAGATCGCTTTAACGAAATGATCGAAGTATTTCGCGATTATTTAATGATGTCTAAAAACAGGAAATTAATGAAATAAGTTGTAATCTGGTGGAGCAGGATTTCCACCAGATGTTTTTTAGTCTAGTGAATCAAGTCGCCTTCCTTTGCTTTTTTCGCGATATTAGCAGTTAAGCGGTTGACTGGCTTTTTTAGGCCGAGTCCAAAAAGTAACGTACATATAGCATAGATGCCAAGCATGAATAAATCTTTTATTACAACATTTGGCAGCATTCCACCTACTGTTTCCCGCAAGAGGCTAATCGCGTAGGTAAATGGAAGAAAGGGGTTAATTGCTTGGAAAAATGGTGGAGTCACTTGAATTGGAAAGGTGCCTCCCGAGCCTGCCAATTGCAGGACGAGCAATATAATTGCCAGTGCTTTCCCTACATTTCCAAATACAGATACAAAAGTATAGACGATTAACATAAAGACTGTACTAATCAACAAACCAAATAGAACAAAGAATCCCTTATTTACAACATATGCCTTCAAAAGAAAGATGTCCCCCATCGTCACGATGAATGATTGTAGTAAAGCAATCGTTAAAAATGTGAAGAACCTTCCCACATATATTTCATAGCTTTTGTATCTTTCTCCCTTTGCAATATTTACATGGATAAGAGAGATTAACAATAGGGCGCCAACCCATAAAGATAAAGTGGTGAAAAATGGCGACATCGCAGAACCATAATTTGGGATCGGATATAATTTGTTTTCCTTTAGAAGGACAGGATTAGCGAAAAAGTCACTTTCCTTTTCGTAATCATTTTTTAAAATATTTATAATTTCATCAATATCTTCCCGTGCTTTAAAGTCACGTATTTTATTAGCAAACTCGACTACCTTTGCTTGCAATTCGGGGAGCCTTTTTTGAATTTCAGCAATTTCTGTTTTTCCAATAGCAAGTCCTTTAACAGCATCATCTAACATTTTTTCAATTGTTGGTATCGTACTCGTTGCTTCATTTAGTAGTTGTTGGACTTCAGCAGATGTTTTCTGTGCATGCCCAAAAGAGTTCTCAAGTATACTTTGGCCTTCTGCCTCATACAAATTGCGAATGTCTTTGATAATGCCCGTTGTCTCATCCATCCGTGTTTTTACTGTATGAATAAGATCGGATGCGGGTTTTTCTCCATTTTGAATAGCTGTTTTGATGGTCGCTAATAATTGAATTTGAGCTGAAGTGTTTGTTTTTGCTTGTGAAAGCTTATTCATTTCTGGTTCCAGCACTGTACTGCCAGCAAGTTCATTTATTTTATTGAACAACTGTAGAAGTGCATCTATGATACTAATGGATGTTTCTAGTTTTGCAATTGTTTGATCGATGCTTTTCACTGTTACGTTTGGTTCTAAGTCTGATTGTTCTAATAGATCAATTACTTGCGTACTAGATGCAGCCATTTCCTCTATTAATGATAATTCCTGTTTGATATTAGGTCCGATTGTTTTTGCATGGGCCTCACTTTTATCTAAAAACTGATTGATTCTCTCGGTCAGCTGCTGTCCAGTTTGGGCTATTTCTGCTACGATTGGAAGGTTCTTTTGAGCAATGCCGACGATTTCCTCTGCTTTTTGTGCATCTTCCAATGCGCTATTTACTGCTGTTGCAAAGCCAGGAAAATGCTCTTCCACTTTAAATATCCATTCTTCTATCGCACGGATTGATGGCAATTCTCTTTCTAATTCAATGCCAAGCTCATTAAAAATTTTAAAAATCATTTCATTGGCAGTTTTAACAAAATTAGCACTTACTTCTTCAACGACCCCAGTTGCACCTTTAGTCGTAATTTTAGGCGCAATTGCGTTTGTTTTTTCGTTTACATAGTAATGAATGGTCGGTTTAGATAATTCATCCGTTAACACAGTTCCGATTTTTTTACTAAAATCAGCTGGAATTGTTAAACTAGCGTAATAATCGCCTTCCTTTACACCTTTCAATGCTTCCTCCTCATTAACAAAAGTCCAGCCTAAATTTTTATTCTTTTTTAACGAGGAGACAATTTCATTGCCAATGTTTACTACCTGTCCACGAATATTCGTTCCTTCATCTTGATTGCTGACAGCAATGAGAATCCCTTGTGTATTGCTGTAAGGGTCCCATGATGCCTTTATGTTGAACCAAGCATAGAGAGAGGGCAAGACAATCAGTCCGCCAATGATCACCGCTGTCACCCAGTTGGTGATGATGCTTTTCAAGTCATTTTTATAAATATAAAAAATATTTTTCACGCTTTACTCCCTTTCTTTCCTACTTCCATTAATGGTAGAGGATTAAGTACGCTATTTTATCAAAATATTTTTGCTTTCATTTATCCGTTTAGTTTTATGTATTACATTCGAATTTTAGTCAAATGAAAGTAATGGAGTCGCATATATTTTTGAGAAAGGGAGGAATAATTGGCGCTCAGTTCCAGAAACGCCTTATATTTATGAAGAATCCAATGCTATTTTTTTAGAAAAAAATCCAATGGAAAAAAGATTATTTCAATTCATCCTTATCCTTGTTAAGATAAAAGAAATAATAGATTGGAGAGATGTGCAAAGTGCAGGATTCGACTGTTTCTTTTTTACTGACGCTTGTCATTATCGTGATCATTTATACACCAGTTTTTTACCGAATAAATCGCAGAATTGCGAGGCTGGAGGATGAAAACAAGAAATTAAAAAATGAGCTTGAGCAGTTAACAGATAGAAAAAAGAAGGGAGGAAAAAAGTAGTGATAAAAAACCGCTTGAACCTGCTTCTAGTGCAAGGTGTAAAGCGGTTGAAATGGACGCCTTGAAGTGGTCGCATAAGGGATCGGACGGGTCTTGCAAGTTAGTAATAAGCTTGAGATCCTCCTTATTGGCATGATCAAAAACCGCATCGAGGATCAAGCTATTTTAAAACAAGGCTTTATTTCGGCAACATCATAAATAATCCAACGAGGGAGATAATCGGAATTGACATTGCGACGGCATTTGCTACAAAAGCAAAGCTAGTTACTAGATTTTTTGCATCTTCCGACACATCCGCTTTTGTTTGGAGATAAACAAAAAAAGAACCAAATGCCATAACAGCTAAAATGACAAAAGCCGGTACATACAGCTCGCTAAGCGCAGCAACTGGTGTAATATTCATTATTCCGTAAAAGAGGAGGATGACTGGAATTAGTTCCGCGATAGCAATGCCAATAAAAAATGTAAGTTGAATTTTTTGCATATTTTCAGGATTCGCTTTTAATTTCTCTAATTGAATTTTAAAAATAGTCAAGATCGAGAATATTGCAACGATCGAAGCAATAATAAATATATATTCAGATGACAATAGAAAACCTCCTTAGGCCATAGGCAAGAGTAAGATGATGATTGCTATAAAACTTTTCCCTATTATAGCATATTTAAAGAGAGTGAAAATGAAACTTTTATATAGAGGCGCACCTTCTCAATATAAAGGCTCCCTGAGCTAAAAAAGCATTGTTTTCAAAAAGAAAAGGTGATGTATTGATGCTGAAGCTTTCCAGATTTTAATGAATCTCATTCGAACGATTCCAGGGCTATTATTGGCAGCGCTGTTTGTACCTATTTTCGGACGAACACTAATAAAGAACAAGGTTCAATCTTACACAACCAAGTATACAAACGGAAAATTGCCATTGTAGGTAATAGAATGAAGTTGCCTAAACTTGGTCTTGTTCGTTTTGCTAAAAGTCGTGAAGTTGAAGGTCGTATTCTTAATGCGACTATTAGACGGAATCCAAGTGGAAAATACTACTTAGGAATCTCCCACTTCAAACAACCCATAAGGGTGTTAAGTGGTGAGTAGTTCAAATCAGAGTCTTTCAGTACTAAAATGCCTGAGTAATAATATTCTAAAAAAGAGGAAAATAAATGTAGATTTCACCTCGTATGAATGGAATCGGTCAGCTATGATAGTGATAAGACTAAAGGCTAAGTAAGATCGAGACAATCTTCGAAAAAGGAAGCCACTTTTTTTCGTTCGCTGCTGATTCAAGAAGCTTTCCTTGGACGAATCGGACTTTTGACTTTCAGTTAAGATTTCTTCGCTACCTTAAAATTTTGAGGGATCTTGACTTGTAGGAAAAAAATGAAGGAGAAAAAAAGATGGAATCATTATCAATCACAGTACTAGAGACGAGTGATATTCACGGTAATATATACCCGCTTCATTATGCAGCGAATGAGCATGCAAATGTTGGGCTGGGGAAAATAGCTTCATTAATAAAAAAAGAAAGAGAACAAAACAAACATGTTCTCGTTATTGATAATGGTGATTTGATTCAAGGAACGCCGCTTGCATATCATTACGCTAAATATCAATCAGACCAGCCAAACCCAATGGTAAAACTACTAAATGAGCTCCAGTATGATGCCGCAGTTTTTGGCAATCATGAATTCAACTACGGGCAGGAGCTCTTAAAAAGAGCAATAAGCGATTCTCATTTTCCATGGCTATCTGCCAATATTTTAGATGAAAAAACGCAAATACCTTTTTATGGGCAGCCTTATCTCATAAAAGAATTTCCAGAAGGTGTTCGCATCGGTATTCTTGGCTTGATAACTCCTTACATTCCAAACTGGGAGAAGCCGGAGCATATTGTAGGGCTGAAGTTTGAGGATCCTGTTTCATCAGCTAAAAAATGGGTGCGTTTTTTACGAGAACAAGAAAAAGCGGATGTTGTAATCATTTCTTATCATGGCGGTTTTGAACGCGATCTTGATACTGGAGAGCCGACTGAAAGGCTTACCGGAGAGAATCAAGGCTACCAGCTTTGTGAAGAAGTAGAGGGAATTGATCTATTATTAACAGGACATCAACATCGTCCAATTGCAGGAAAAAAAATCAACGGGGTAGCTGTTCTCCAACCAGGCTGCAATGGTATTGCACTAGGAAAAGCAACGCTTAAGCTACAAAAAGAGAATACTGGCTGGAAATGTGTTGATGCTTGTTCTATGCTTTTAAGTACGGAAACAGTTGAAGCTGACCCTCATATATTGTCTTTAACGGAATCCTATGAACGAGCAACACAAAAATGGCTAGACCAACCAATTGGGAAAATTGAAGGCGATATGACGGTAAAAGATCCAATGGAAATCCGCATGAAGGATAACCCATTTATCGAGTTTATTAACTATGTACAAATGCTTGCTGCAGAAGTCGATATATCTACGACCGCTCTTTTTGATAACAAATCACCGGGGTTTCCACAAAATGTAACAATGCGAGATGTCGTATCCAATTATATTTATCCGAATACGTTAAAAGTAATTCGGATTACTGGACAAGATATGAAAGATGCATTAGAGCGCTCGGCATCCTATTTTAAACAATATGATGGCAATGGTACTATTGAAGTACATCCGTCTTTCACAACTCCTAAGCCGCAGCACTACAACTACGATATGTGGGAAGGGATAGATTACCTTATTCATATATCGAAACCAATTGGCGAGCGAATTGTGAAACTGGAATATCAGGGAAAACCAGTTGCGATGGATCAACAATTTGATGTTGTCATGAACAACTATCGGGCTGGGGGCGGCGGCGACTACTTCATGTACCAGAATAAACCTGTTATAAAAGAAATTCCAATTGATGTTTCCGAGCTTATTGCTAATTACTTTTTAGAGAAAAAAGTAGTGAAAGCAACAGTAAACCATAATTGGAAAGTAATATATGATTAAGTTTCTATAAATGAGTGGATTGATGAGGGATGACAGAAACGAGTGTCAAGTGTTCTTTTCTGGCCATCTCTTTTTTTGTATGTGATCGTTTGCTCCATTCGTTATCGCCTTTTTTAAACACTCATACACCCTTCTTTTTGAGCGTTTCATAATACGGTGTTCATAAGAAATGTAATAATGCCAGAATTGTTCATGATAAAAATGTCCTATATGACTGAATATGAAGGATGATTCTTTGTTGCTAGGTTTGAGTTTTTAGCAACAAAATTTGATGAAATTCTGCCTTGACAGCAGCAATGTCCAGCGATGGAAAATACATCAAGCGAATGCAGTAAACTGAAAAAATACCATAAAAACCAGCAGGGAAACAAAATAGCAAAATAGCAAGTGTTACAATGACATCTTTATGAAAAAATATTACTTTCTTTTAACGAAAGGAAAAGATTTAAATAACTTTATACCTATAAAATAAGATTAATACTAATAATATAATACAAAAGAATTATGATAGAATGAGAGTGAGAGGAAAGGAAGTGTGCATGAAGTAGGTCTTAACAATTTTACATAAAATAGTTTTTATTGAATTGAAAACGGTTTACTTCAAGTAAAAGGAAATTCCCTCTCTCTCCATTATGTGAAAAAATTGTATGCATCCTAACATAGGATGAGGTGCCTATCACATAAAAACGGATGACGTTGTTGATTGTTCTGGATGAGCAATATAGAGCACTTCTCATTGAGGATGATTAGGATTTTGCTCCAAAGGAGGTATAGAAACATGCAAGCAATTATTGTAGATGATGAGCCTCTTGCTTTGCAAAGGCTAGAAAGGCTATTGAAGGAATTTAACGGAATAAAAATCGTTAAGACCTTTCAAGATCCTCGTAAAGCGTTGCAATATGTATCCAATCAAGAAATAGACATTGTTTTTTTAGATATTGATATGCCAGAAGTAAATGGGATGATGCTGGCAGATAAATTGATGCAGAAAAAACCTGATATTTCTTTGGTTTTTGTCACTGCTTACAATGAATACGCGGTTGAAGCTTTTGAGCTGAATGCATTAGATTACGTGTTAAAACCTGTGCAAAAAGAACGATTGGCAAAGACTTTATCACGTATACTTAAAGGTGAACAGAAACCAAAAATTAAGCAGGAGGTTATTGAAACAAAAATGCTCTGCCTGTTTCAACATATTTCTTATACAAATCCTTCGATTGGAACGAAAAAAATTAGCTGGAGAACGATGAAAGCACAGGAGTTATTCGCATATCTCGTTCAGAATCGAGGACGAACCATTCATCGAGAGGCACTGATTGATTTATTATGGCCGAATAGTGATTTGGAGAAGGCGATTCCACATCTTCATACAACTATTTATCAAATTAGAAGTACAATTAAAAAACACGGTTTAGCGATACGTATTTCCTATATGGATGAAGGATATCGTATTGAAATGGAAGGAATGAAGTTGGATATAGAGGAGTGGGAAGCAGGAGTAAGAACGCTGCCCCGAGTATCTTTAGAAACAATTGAACAACATCAAGCATTGATGAAGTTATATCGCGGCGATTATTTAGCTGAGCATCTTTATATATGGGCGGAAGGTGAACGGGAAAGATTATTGTTTATTTGGCTTGAACATGCAAAACAAGTGGCCAGCTTTTTTGTACAGAATGAACAATATACGGAAGCGATCCTCATTTATAAACAAATTCAAGCGAAAAATCCATATTTAGAGGATGGCTACCTTGGTTTAATGAAGGTGAATGCAATCCTTGGATATCAGAGTAAAGTTATAAAAGAGTATCAAGCTTTAATGGAACGTTTTCACTTTGATTTAGGAATTGATCCGAGGAAAGAGGTTATTATTTGGTATCGCAACTGGTTGAAATCAATCTGATAGACAAAGTCAATAACGGTCTTTGACCGTTTTTTTAAATTGCATTTTAGTTATTGTAAAGAAAAGAGAAAAACGAGAAGAGAAAGAGAATATTCGTTGTATCTAACTGGAAGTCTAGATAAATCGCATATTTTTGGATTTTTTGCATAACTTTTATAAATTTGAATAATTGCTTTTAAATACCATATCTTTGTTTTTTATGTTCAGAAAATGTTCAGACTATTTTAGTTTAATGAATAGATCAACTTTTAATAGAAAATGGAGGAATTGAAGAAATAATGCCATAACTCCATTACGATAACAATGATAGATGTGAGAGCATTTGTGAAGGATTGATAAAAATGGAGAAAATAAAAGATGAAATGCTGTCTAGCTTATTTCGTGAGCTTTTCTCATCGATCCAAGACATCATGAATAGAACACAATCAACGATGAACGAGCAAAATAGAAAATGCAATGGCAAACAATTGGAAAATGATGAACTGATGATATATGTTGGGTTGCGTTTCATGCAGATGTTACATGAAATAGAAGAAGTAAGAAAGACTAAGGACACCGCTTTTTTTCATTATCGTTATCTTAATTTGCAAACGATCGTATCCGTTTTGTTAGAGACAATGAAGTATCAAGAAGATGTTCGTTCATGCAAATTTATCAATCATGTACCATCTCATTTGCCCAAGGTATATGCAGATGAACAGCAACTCACGCAATTGCTTTCTGAAATATTCTTTATTGCAGTTAAATTATCAACAACAAATCAGCTTGTTGTTGGTGCAAGTGTGGAAGAAGAGATGATGCTTGTCCGAATATGTGATGCCAAGACATCTTTAGCCTCGGAAGCTTTCCACAGTTCCCTTGCAGGGAATCTAATTGAAGTAGAAGAATCAATGTATATATGTAAAAAACTAGTAGAGACGCTTGGTGGGGAAATAGCAATACAATCACCAGGCAATAGAAACTGGAGTGTTTATTTTACGATTCCAATTAAGAAGAAGACTTTACCAAAAAGCGAAAGTATAGCTCATCCAAAGATTTTAAGCAATCATCTCGTTTTACCGACGGCAAAAAGCATATTGGTTGTAATGGATGATCCAATTAGCAAGGATGCTATTCTTTCATCGCTACAGCCAGAATATCAGCTGACAATTATGTCAGAGGGAGAAGAAGTATTAAGAGCATTAAAAAAGAAGTCGCCATGGGATTTAGCGATTATTGATGTAATGCTTCCAACCATGTCAGGATATGAATTGTGCTGCCGGCTTCGGGAACAATTTTCAATGATTGAACTGCCAATTCTAATGACGACTGCTCAAGTACAAGCAACTGACATACAGGCAGGCTATGAAGCGGGAATGAATGACTATATCTCTAAACCAATCAAAGAAGTCGAATTAACAGCTAGAATGCAAACACTTTTGCGAATGAAAGCTGCTGAGCTGGAAAGAATTCGATTACAATCAAGTGTGATGCATGCTCAAATTAAACCGCACTTTTTATATAATACATTAAATACAATTGCCGCACTTGGTGAAGTTGACTCTGATAAAACACATGATTTGTTAATGGAATTTGGCAATTATTTACGAACAAGCTTCGATAAAAAAAACCAAAAGCAGGTAGTTCCTTTTGAACAAGAATTAGCCTTAGTCAAGTCTTATTTATATATTGAAAAAGCCCGGTTTGCTGATCGACTTCGAGTGCACATGAATATACCTTCGAATCTGAACTTCATGCTTCCGCCATTAACGCTGCAGCCACTTGTAGAAAATGCAGTTCATCACGGTATTATGAAACGAATAGAAGGTGGAGATATATGGATCAGTGTCAAGGAAGAAAAAGAATTCATTCATATTACTATAGCAGATAATGGTGTCGGCTTTACAAATGAAAGTGTTGAAGCGATTTTAAAGCATCAAATGGGCAGTGGTATTGGTTTACATACGACGGATCAGCGTTTAAGACTGTTTTATGGTACAGGTTTATCTATTAAAACGACGAAAAACATCGGTACAGAAATCACATTCAAGATCCCCAAGGATAACATAGATTGACAGTAATCCTGAAATATATCAACGTTCCTACTTACGATTTTTACATCAGATGCAATATCTCCCTATATCCATTCAAGTTCAGCATTTGTTCAGTCATGTTGTGTTTTATAAATAGATTAAAGCGATTTGTGGAATAATCACAACAATGAGGTGAGCGAGAATGATGAAATATACAGGCCGGGTTATTCTATTTCTTTTTACTCTCATAACGTTGTTTCTTTTAAATCTCTATTTTATGATGATTGTAGGTTCTATCCGGATAGTGCTGCTCATCAGTTCGGTTTTTATACTTGCTGGAGCATGGTGGTTTGGTTATCAATATGATCGGGTGAAGTATGCATCTGAGATTGATATGCTAACGAAAAATTATAATCGCAGGTTTATATTAAGTGCATTTCCTAAAATGCAAAAGAAAGCACGAAAACAATCATTGCAAATAGGCGTATTTTTTATCGATATTAATAATTTTAAACATATCAATGATTCCTTTGGCCATGATGCTGGAGATCGAGTATTGCAAGGAGTAGGGCGGATTTTAAATGAACTTTTTGAAGAAATTGGCTATGTTGTCCGATGGGGTGGAGATGAATTTATTGTATTGCTCTATATGGCGGAAGTTGAAATGGTGCAGCTGCAAAGAAGTATTTTTAGCAAGTTGGAAGCACTAAGCCAAGAGTTGAAAATAGATGTTGATGCAGCCATTGGCATGATGACCTATCCAAATGATGAAATGAACTTATTAGAAATCATCAGTGCTGCTGATAAAAAAATGTATGATCAAAAAGGATAGGATAATTTGTATGATAAAAGGTTAAGAAGTTGAGGAAACGAGAAAACGGAATAAAAGAAATGAAAAGCAATTATTTGTGAAAAACAGTCAAAAACATGACGTTTTCATCTTCTTACAAATTATTTGACATGAAATCCGTTTGTCTAGTATTTTTGACACATACCAACAAAAGAAAGATGATGAAAATGGCGAAAATCAAAACGAATGCGATGCGCATACTGGATCGTGCAAAAATTGCCTACCAGGTGAGCAGCTACGAAGCAACTGATGGAAAAATAGATGGAGTATCCGTTGCCGAAAAAATTGGACAATCCCCAAAATCCGTGTATAAAACACTCATTGCTCAAGGAGCTAATCACCAACTTTATGTTTTTGTCATTCCGGTAGCAGCGGAGCTAGACTTAAAAAAAGCGGCATCAGCGGCTAAAGAGAAAAAAATAGAAATGCTTCCTGTAAAGGATATGACGAAATATACTGGCTATGTTCGCGGAGGCTGCTCGCCAATTGGGATGAAAAAACATTATCCAACATTTATTGATCATCATGTAAATGATTTGGAAACCATATATGTTAGTGCAGGTAAAATAGGCGTTCAAGTTGCTTTAGCACCTGCGGATTTAATAACAGCTGCCAGCGCTGTTCTCGCTGATTTGACAAAATAAACCGCACTGATTGATCAATCATTAGTATGAGAAATAATTGCCAGTTAACGGGAAAAGGTATGGATTCTATCGTGAAATCATGGTACGATAGCGAGGATATGCTTTTGAAAGATCAGGTGGCGAAGTCTCCAGCTGATTTATCTCGTTTAAGCGCATCTTAAACGAATAACCGGACTATTTACATAGGAGTTGTTAATAATGAGTGCTAGCTTAGAGGAACGCATCGAGAAAGATTTTCTTGGCAGTAAAAGTGTACCAGCTTCTGCTTATTATGGAATCCAAACATTGCGAGCTGTGGAAAATTTTCCGATAACAGGCTATCAAATGGACCCTCATTTAATTAAAGCCATTGCAATTGTTAAAAAAGCAGCTGCGCTAGCAAATATGGAGACAGAGCAGATGAATGGAAAAATTGGACACGCCATTGCTTCAGCGGCAGATGAAGTAATTGCAGGAAAATGGCATGATCAATTTATCGTTGATCCGATCCAAGGGGGAGCAGGCACTTCTATTAACATGAATGCGAATGAAGTGATTGCCAACCGAGCATTGGAATTAATCGGTGAACAAAAAGGAAACTATGAAAAAATTAGTCCTAATACCCATGTAAATATGGCGCAATCGACAAATGATGCTTTTCCAACAGCAATACATATCGCTGTTCTTCAAACATTAGAAAAGCTTTTAGCTTCGATGAAGGACCTTTATTCTGAATTTATGGGGAAATCAAAAGAATTTGATCAAGTGATTAAGATGGGACGGACACACCTACAAGATGCCGTACCGATTAGACTTGGACAAGAATTTGCAGCCTATGCACGTGTGTTAAAAAGAGATATTGAGAGAGTAAAAGCAACCCGTAAACATTTATATGAAGTAAATATAGGTGCAACTGCTGTTGGAACTGGTTTGAATGCTGACCCGAAGTATATTGAAAAAGTAGTGGTGCATTTAAGTGAAATAAGTGGTTTGCCGTTAAGAGGGGCAGAACACCTCGTAGACGCAACTCAAAATACAGATAGCTATGTAGAAGTATCGGCTGCTTTAAAAGTTTGTATGATCAATATGTCCAAAATTGCAAATGATTTACGATTGATGTCCTCAGGGCCAAGAGCAGGGCTGGGGGAGATCACATTGCCTGCTCGTCAGCCGGGTTCTTCTATTATGCCTGGGAAAGTTAATCCCGTCATGGCGGAAGTGTTAAACCAAGTAGCTTTTCAAGTGATTGGGAATGATCATACGATTAGTCTTGCTTCCGAGGCAGGCCAGTTTGAATTGAATGTGATGGAGCCTGTTCTTATTTTTAATTTGCTGCAATCCATTCATATCATGACAAATGTATTTACAGTTTTCCAAAAGCATTGCATCTCTGGCATTAAAGCAAATAAAGAAACATTAGAAAGCTATGTCGAGAATAGCATCGGAATCATAACTGCTATTAATCCACACGTTGGCTATGAAGCAGCCACAGCAATTGCCCGTGAAGCTGAAATAACAGGCACTTCAGTTCGAGAGCTGTGCCTACAGCATGGCATCCTCACTACCGAAGAATTGGAAGCGATTTTACACCCGTTGGAGATGACAGATCCAGGAATCGCGGGCAAAAAGCTATTAGATAAGAAAAAAGATCCGTTGCCGACAGTTTGATCATTTAACGAAGGACACTCGTGCTTTTAAGAAATTGTATTATATGGCGTTAGCCTGCTTGCTGAGAAGAGAGGAGTTCTAGTAAGTAATTATAGAATACAGACTATTATCCCCTTAGCGAACTCATTTTTGGTGGATTATAGTCTGTCTTCTACATTATTGGAGTAACTACTAGCTAGTGAACCCTTTTATCCTATTCATAATTTTTCAGTAGCGTTGCATAAATATTGTTATAATATTCCTCAATATCTTTTCTTCATTTTTTGCCAAAAAGACAAAACCTAAAGAAAAGGTGACACCGTACATTTGGTAAATATATACATTTAAATACTGAGCAACTACGACATTTGCATTATTAAGGGGCTGCTCTTGCCGAGACTTGACGCAGCCAAATGTAATCTGGCTTCCATATTGATGCTTTCAGCCAACGACTAATTTGCAGAATGGATTTATTGCTTTTCATTTCTAAACGGATAAGCACGTGTAAACAATATACATCAGAGCCAAGAAGATTTGATTTTGAATAGCCGTTTCACTCATACCATAAAATTTTTTGATCCTAACATGCTGCTTTAACCATTTGAAAAATAACTCTATGGCCCAGCGTGAACGATAAATTTCACTATCTTTTCGGCGGGAAGATCGAATTTATTCGTGATTAAAAATAGAATCGTTCCTTTTGTGTCTACCACTTCAAGAATACGAAACACATTTTCAGCACGATTTTGTGAAGTACCTAGAAAAACCATCTTATCTGATAAGGCAGGACTTTCTTTAGGAAGAGTAAAGGATTCTATTTCACGAAAGACTGCGTTTTTCTTTAGTCTTGAAACGAAAAAAATCCATCTTCTGTCATTCTGTCGAAACGCTCATAGTCTACATATCCACGGTCAAACACATACATCGCTTCCTTATCATCCACAAGTACTCCCGTTGGACCTGCTTCATAACAAAATTTTAATTGATCTGGATTACCCAGTTTTTTAACTAACTGTCTGATAGAATTTGGTGTATTAGAAATCATTCCAAGATTCCTTGGTTCATTTCTTCCTTCATCTGCGATAGCAACAGCAATTTTTTCCTTTGACACGTCTAAACCTACGTATTTTGTGGTATCCTTCATATTAATGGCTCCTTTCGTAATGCAGCTCTGATTTGGTTTTTTATTTAGTAACAAGTCTAACCAAGTTAACCTGCGATATTACGAGTAAGGGGCCAGTTTCGTTCATGATAACTTTATAAAGTTATCTGGACTGAAAAGGTGAAATCGAGTTTCTAACATACCTTCATAATTTCTATACCAAATAATCTTAAAGGAAAACCTATAGCATAAGTATGGTTGTTAATTTGACTTACTGGAAAAATAAATATGGAAATGAAAGATAAAATGATACTTCCTAAAGCAAGTTTAAGTTTTAACATAATATCTCACTTTTCGAGAAAATTTAATCCATGATTAATTTTATCCTTTTTTAATCAAAAAAAGAATAACTTGACTTATATGGGTTATATATTGTACTCTTTATTAGAGTATAAATTTACAAACGAGGGGGGAAGTGGAAATGAAAAGAATATCTTTCCTTGTAATGTCATTAATGCTGTTGTTTGGTTTTTCACCTTTGACAACTAATGCTGCAGACAAAGTGGATTTATTAGAAGTTGAAAAACAAGTTAATGAATTAGAGAAAAAGTATGGTTTTGAAGAAGTGGATTTAAGTACGATTCCAGAAGATCAAATTTTTAAATTTGATTCAGGTGAAGAATTTGAACAATTTATCAAAGCCCTTCAACAACCTCGTGAATTTACTCAATCTATTAAAGTATCTCCTCAGGCTTCTCCTACAGATTTTGATATACTTACAACATATTATAATGATTCTGACGTTATTAGTTGGTGGGCGCCTTTCCTTCGCTCCGGTACCGCAAATTTGGATTGACAACCGTCGCGTATTGCCCATCTCCCTCTAGTGCCCGCCGAACGCCGAACCAAAAAGAAAAAAGAGCAGCATTTGCTACTCTTTTAATTATTTTACTTAATATCATTCAAACTTAATGCAGTGTTATAATCGTTGTCACCTACATGGAAATATAAATTAAATCTAGCACTTCCTGTAGGTACAGAATAATCGAAATACAAACGAGAGTAAGCTAATCTTGAGCTTGTTTCATACTTTCTCGGTGTACTTAAATTGACATTACTGTAACTTCCACCAATAATAGAAACCGATTCCGAATGCGAACTAACAATATAATCATTATTAGCACCACTTACAATCACAAAATCTGTAAGATATGATGCATTTAATAACCCCATATACCAGTAAGACTTAACTTGGTAACTACCTGCTGAGATAAAAGGAACAATAGCACTCTCTTTATCTTCAACTTTTTCAGATCCAAATAATATCTTTGAACCATCATCAAATGTAAGAGTTTTAGATTCACCTACAGAAATAGTATCTAGTTGTTGTAATGCTTTATCTAAATTCGCTTGTTTCATAGAATCAATCTGTTTACCGTCTTGTAATTTTTTTATTAAATTATTTTGTACATTTTCATCAATACCAAGTGCTGAAAAATTTTCTCTGATTTCATTTTCATTTTCATTTACCCAATTTTCCATATCACTATTGGAATCACCGAATGCAAAAGCTTGAGGGACAACCAACACGAACATCGCAATACTCAAAATAAACGACCCAATTTTTTTCTTCATTTTGACAGCCTCCCTAATATTTTATTTGCACTTCAATTCCAATTATACCAAAAATATAGAAAAAGTAAATAATTAAAAATATTATGTTATTTTTATGTGAAATAAAAATATCAAAAGAAAGGAGATACTTATGGAAAAGAAATTAACAAAATCAAAAAAAGATAGATATTTACTTGGTGTATGTGGAGGCATTGCTAACTATTTCGGAGTAGATTCAAGATTAATTAGAATAATTTTCGTCTTTACCCCTGCTTCCATTTTATTTTACTTACTTTTAGGTTATTTTTTACATGAAGATAATAACTTGTACTGATAAAATCAAAAAAGAACAACTTAATGTTAGTCTTTTATCCCACATCTAACTGCGAGTCAAGACTCCCACCTCAAGGGTTAGAGTAATCGAGAAGTCTAGGTTGGAGATAACTGAAAGTCAAATGTCCGATTGGTTCAGGCCGACAGGATGTCGGTCACAACGGCGTTGCAACAGCTCAGCCTTTGTTCTATTTTTTTGAGTAGGGGAGAGAACCCCACTATGGAAGGATATGAACGTAACTTTCAAGGCCCTACCCTAATTTTTTAAAAATGTGCTGTTTTAGGGCAACCTTAAGAAAAAACCACTATTTTAGTGTTCTCACAAAAAACTTTATAGGGAGTGGCGGGCATGATAACCTCTTGGGTGTAGCCAATTTATCTTATTAATTGGCGTCTTGGCGTAAGACTCATGCCCGCAGAGGACTCCGTGTCAAGTTTTTATACTTCGACGAAGCACCTTATTCACGGACCTTCATTGGTTAAGCACACGGCACGAAGGTAAAAATACTCTACGACGATGTATACCATATCCCGTTGGACCTGCTTCATAACAAAATTTTAATTGATCTGGATTACCCAGTTTTTTAACTAACTATCTGATAGAATTTGGTGTATTAGAAATCATCCCAAGATACCTTGGTTCATTTCTTCCTTCATCTGCGATAGCAACAGCAATTTTTTCCTTTGACACGTCTAAACCTACGTATTTTGTGGTATCCTTCATATTAATGGCTTCTTTCGTAATGCAGCTCTGATTTGGTTTTCTATTTAGTAACAAGTCTAACCAAGTTAACCTGCGATATTACGAGTAAGGGGCCAGTTACTTTATATCGCTTAGCGAAAGCTTGTAAAGAGTAGCTTTCGCTATTCCTTTGCTCTCTTCTTCATTCGTTTTAAAATTTCACTTCGCAACAAAGCACAATAATCTTGTTCTTCTGGTGAACGCAAATAGATACGATTATAGACTATACGCTTCTAACAATTCTTTATTAACCATTTCACTTGGAGATTTCCGTTCTTTTTCCACATACCGACCACGTTCTTCACACATACACCCAACCCTCACTTTTATGCACATAATTATTTAATCCAACATGCCAATATGCCATCACATCAACAGCACCATTTGCCACTTCGTTATTATCATCATCAAGAAGAATTAAGTCACCATCCTTCACATCATCAAGATTCAATTCTTTATGAATTTTCTTCAACAAACCACCGTAGGAAATTAAGCGTTTGTAAGCTAATGCTGTATCTAAATCTTTCACTGTTTGAACATTTTCTGGCGTCACTTTATTACCACGAATGACATCTGTATCCTTCATTGGCATTTGATTCTCTGCACATATCGTATTAAACTATTAGACATCTAATTCCTACTTGACCAATAGGTATTATTGAGGTATAGTGATGCTTACATTAAAAAGAGGAGGAGAACGAAGGTGAATACGCTGTTAATCATAGGGAACATCATCGTTTTTTTATTACTGGTGTTCGGACTATTTGTGATGCAAAAGAAGCATGTTTCATTTTCCGTCCGTGTTTTTACAGCACTAGGGATCGGAATTGTTTTTGGCCTTGTCATTCATCTTATATATGGAACAACTTCTGACATTACAAATGGATCGCTTGAGTGGTTTAATATCGTTGGCACTGGCTATATTAAGCTGTTGCAAATGATCGTGATGCCGCTTGTATTTATTTCGATCGTCATGGCTTTTACAAAGCTGAAATTAACGAATAATCTTGGAAAAATAAGTGCGTTGATCATTGGGATTTTGATTGGTACAACAGCAATTGCTGCTTTCATTGGGATCGTGACCGCTCTCGGTTTGAATTTAGAAGCAATTGAACTTCAAGAAGGGGAGGCTGAGGCTGCCCGCAATGCGGCTTTAGTAGAAAGAGTCGATACGGTAGAGAATATGACCGTTCCTCAGCAAATCATTGAGCTGCTTCCTGGGAACCCATTTCTTGATTTTACGGGAGCAAGACCGACTTCAACAATTGCGATTGTTATTTTTGCTAGTATCATTGGGCTAGCTTATCTAGGGATAAAACGAAAAGAACCCGAGCAAGCTGCATTTTTTGCAAAAATCATTTCTAGTATTCATACGATTGTTATGCGCGTTGTGACACTGATTCTTCGCCTGACACCATATGGCGTGTTGGCATTGATGACGAAAGTGACGGCTTCAAGTGATTATAGTGCTATTGCCAAGCTAGGTAAATTTGTGATCGCTTCTTATTTAGCATTAATTATTATGTTTTTGATTCATTTAGTATTGTTGGCGATTGCGAAAATAAATCCAATCACTTATTTGAAAAAAGCGATGCCAGCTTTAACATTTGCCTTTACTTCTCGTTCAAGTGCGGGTACATTACCGATAAATATAAAAACACAGACGAAAGCATTCGGCGTTTCGGAAGGGGTGGCCAATTTTGCTGGTTCCTTTGGTTTAACAATTGGCCAGAATGGCTGTGCCGGCATCTATCCAGCGATGTTGGCGGTAATGGTCGCACCAACAGTTGGCATCAATCCTTTAGACCCATCGTTTATCGTCAGCCTAATTGCTGTCGTTGCTATTAGCTCATTTGGAGTGGCTGGTGTTGGAGGAGGGGCAACCTTTGCAGCGCTTCTTGTTTTATCTGCTTTAAATTTGCCGATTGCGATTGTTGGGCTCCTGATTTCAGTTGAGCCTTTAATCGATATGGGACGTACAGCGTTAAATGTGAGCGGCAGCATGACAGCTGGTCTTTTAACTGGAAAAGCAACAGGCGAGCTGGATAAAGAAGTATATGATCAACTCACAGCTCGTGTCGATCAGGCGTAGATGAAGCAGGGCAGTCAGCCCTGCTATTCATTTTCAATAGATGCATGTTGAATTTGATAAATGCCTGTTGGATGCATGCTGAAGCCTTTGACTTTGTCGCTGACACCTGTTAAATATTCCTGATGGTGGATATAGAGCATCGGCGCCAACTCTACTAATCTCTCCTGTGCATCTCTGTAAATAGTCCGGCGTTTATCCTCATCTGACTCTTCTCTCCCTGCTTCTAATAGCTCATCTAATGTTGGATCAGCAAGGAATGTCCTGTTTCCAGGCTCTCCAGCATTTTCAGAATGGAAAAGCGGTGACATGGCATAATCGGCATCACCGGTAGACGCAGACCAACCGAGAATAAACATATCGTGTTTTCCGGCAGATGTTTGATCAAGATATGCTCCCCATTCCATTACTTCAATCTTCACATCAATGCCTAACTCTTTTAGATTTGCTTGGACAAATTCGGCAATATCAATGCGCTGAGGGTTGTCATTTGTCCAAATTGTTGTAGAGAAGCCATTTTCATAACCTGCTTCTGCCAGCAACGCTTTTGCTTTTTCAATATCGTATGGAAGTGCTTCGACTGAATCGTCATAACCCCAAACGTCTGGTGCAATTGGACTTTTTGCAGGAACCCCAGTTCCTTCATATATTCCTTGAAGAATGCCTTCTTTATCAATTGCCATTGAAATGGCCTGCCGTACTTTAACGTTGTCAAAAGGTTCCTTTTGTACGTTAAAGCCAATATAGGCGAGGCTGATGCTAAGCTGGCGGTTTAAATGGGCTTTGTCAAGATTATCGATGCGCGCCATATCGCTAGGCGCAATCACATCTGCAATGTGGGAAACGCCCGTTTCGAGTTCAGCTACTCGAGTCAACCCTTCTGGTACGACTTTAAATAATACAGAATCTACTTTTACTTTATCTCCCCAATAGTCATCATTTTTTACAAGTCTAATAAATTCATTGGATTTCCACTGATCAAATTTAAAAAAACCCGTTCCTGTAGGATTTGATGTCACATAAGCACCTGGATCGTCTCCGTTTTTCATGCCTTCATAATCTTTTTTTATCGCTTCTAAGCTGATCATTTGGCCGCCGCTGTGTGAAAGGTGTGTAAGCAATGGAGCGAATGGATATGACGTCATAATTTGTACAGTATGGGGATCGATAACTTTGACTTCGGAAACCATTGTAAACAAAAATGAACGTGGTGAAGCAATGTTTGGGTCTGTAATCCTCTCAAGGTTTGCTTTTACAACTTCCGCATTAAAATCAGAGCCATCATGAAAGACGACGCCTTCTTTTAGCTTAAATTCCCAAGTCAGCTCATCTATTTGCTGCCAGCTTTCAGCTAGTCTAGGTTGAATGGTCATTTTCTCATCTTGGGAAACGAGCGGTTCATAAATATTAAATGTGATGTTAGCAGATGGAACATCGTTTGCTTTATGCGGATCTAGAGATACTGCGTCAGATAAAAGCGCAAAGATTAATTCATTACTAGCATCCTTTTGTGTGCCATTTTCTTTTTTCCCTTCCTGATCTTTTATATTCCCAGTTGAATCGACTTTTTCTTGGGCACAGGCTGTCAAGAGGAGTGAGAAAGCCAGCAAGAAAACAAACAGAATGGTTTTGTTCTCCTTTTTCAACTTATAATTCCCCCTTTTGGAATATTTAGAAAAAATAATAACTATATGTTAACGTATGGAAAGAAATTTAACAAGTAAAACTTTTTTAAAAATTAGAAAAATATATCACCATTCACCATATTTTTAAGCTAAAATAGACTTTGATAAAGTGAAACTTCCATCAGTGGGGGTTTTCTCTCATCCCCCATAAAAAAAGGATCTCAAGCTAAAAACGCGACGTCCTCGAAAAAGGAAACCGCTTTTTCTTCGTGCGATGTTGATTCAAGAAGCTTTCCTTATCCTGTAGGCCCGAACCAATCGGACATTTGACTTTCAGTTATCCCCACCTAGCGCTTCTGATTCCTCTTACTCCCCGAGGTGGGGGTCTTACTGCCAGTTAGATGTGGGATAAAACTGGCATTTATTCCAATGTCTAAAGAATATTTGCCTGGAAGTGTCATTTTAATGAAGGAAAGGGTGTGTCCGATGAAAGGTAATATGGCAGAAACATCAATGGTAAAGGTTCAATCAGGAAATACAAAACTTGCTAATTTGTCTTCGTTTTACAAAAGATTGAAACGAAATAAAGCTGCAATGGCTGGAGGGTATTTGATACTATTCCTTTTTTTAACTGCCCTCTTGGGACCCTATTTTACCCAGTATGACCCTACCATACCTGATTACACTGCGAAACTAGAAAGTCCATCAAAAGTACATTGGTTTGGAACTGATCATCACGGACGGGATATTTTTACAAGAATTATTCATGGGATGCCGATTACATTTTATGTTGGTTTCGTTTCTGTGTTGATCGGATCATTTTTTGGGATCGGAATTGGCCTTATTTCTGGGTATTATGGCGGAATGATGGATGCTGTTCTGATGCGTGTGATGGATGTACTGCTAGCTTTTCCAGGGATTTTGCTTGCGCTTGCTATTGTCAGTGTATTAGGTGGAAGCTTAACAAATGTCATTATTGCTGTTGGAATTTTTTCCATTCCAACTTTTGCCCGCATCGTCCGGGGTTCAACCCTTGCTGTCAGAAAGCTAGAATATATTGACGCTGTAAAAGCATTAGGGGCGACAGATATGAAAATTATTTTTCAACATATCTTGCCAAATATTTTATCACCAATCATTGTACAAGCAACGCTGCGAATTGCAACAGCGATTTTAACAGCATCTGGCCTTTCTTTTCTTGGACTAGGTGCACAGCCGCCTACTCCTGAATGGGGGGCAATGCTAAGTGCAGGGCGAAGTTATATGTTTGATCATCCACACGCTGCATTTTTTCCAGGAATCGCGATTGTGATTGTCGTCTTAGCTTTTAATATATTCGGAGATGGACTTAGAGATGCCCTTGATCCTAAAATGAAAAAAGGCGAAAGCAGGTGAACCCTATTGTTTAAATATATTGTCAGACGGATGCTTCAGACGATTCCGGTTATGTTGGGAGTGACGATTTTAGTATTTTTATTGATGCATTTAATTCCCGGAGACCCTGCGCAAATTATTGCTGGGGAAAGTGCTTCCCCAGCACAAGTGGAACAGATGCGTGAACAATTAGGCTTAAATGAGCCAATCCCAATGCAATACGGGAAATTTCTTGCAAAAATAGTTCAAGGCGACTTAGGGAACTCGATAAAGAGCAGCCGGCCAGTGGCAGAGGAAATTAGTTTAAGATTTTGGGTGACGCTTGAATTAGCAATTTATAGTACGATTCTAAGTGTTTTTCTAGGGTTGATAGCTGGCATTGTATCAGCGGTTAGAACGTATACGCTATCAGATATTGGCATCATGATTGCTGCTCTTTTTGGCTTATCGATGCCTAATTTCTGGCTTGGATTAATGCTGATCCAGTTTTTTTCAATAAAACAAGGATTTGTTCCACCATCAGGCTGGGGGAGCTGGGAGCAAGCGATTTTGCCTGTCATTACGCTTGGAACAGCGGGAGCGGCAATTATTGCGAGAATGACAAGGTCGAGCATGCTGGAGGTCATTAGTCAAGATTATATTCGTACAGCAAGGGCGAAAGGTGTCAAAGAACGAGTCGTTATTTACAGGCATGCACTCAAAAATGCCCTCATTCCTATCGTAACTATTGTTGGTCTTGAATTTGGCGCTTTGCTCGGGGGAACAGTTTTAACGGAAACAGTCTTTGCGATTAATGGGATGGGAAGGTTGATTATTGATGCGATTAGAATGCGCGATTTTCCAGTCGTTCAAGGTGCTGTCCTTGTTATTGCATTAATATTTGTCATTGTCAATTTATTTGTCGATATTTCCTATCGTGCTTTGAATAAGCGGATAGAACTAAATGGTTAAATGAGGTCAGATTATAGGGAAAAAGAGGTGTAATCTATGGAAGGGGTCAAACCTATTCTTGAAGTGCAGCAATTACGCACTTCCTTTTTTACTGATGAAGGAGAAATAAAGGCGGTCGATGGCATTAGTTTTCAATTGCAAAAAGGCAAAACACTCGGTATTGTTGGTGAATCAGGTTCGGGAAAAAGCATTACTTCCTTATCGATTATGAGATTGATACAGCAGCCTGGAAAGATTGTCGGCGGCGAAATCTTATTTAATGGAAAAAATCTGCTGGAAAAATCAGAAGCACAAATGCGAGAACTAAGAGGGAATCAATTGTCGATTATTTTTCAAGAACCGATGACCTCTTTGAACCCCGTCTATACAGTGGGCATGCAGATTGCTGAAGTCTTTCAAGTTCATCAAGGCCTGCGAAAGAAACAAGCGAGACAAAAAGCAGTAGAAATGTTAAGGATGGTCGGCATACCTTCTCCAGAGAAACGGTTGAATCAATATCCATTTGAGCTTTCTGGCGGTATGAGACAGCGTGTGATGGTTGCAATTGCCTTAGCATGCACCCCAGCGCTCTTAATTGCCGACGAACCAACGACCGCCTTGGATGTCACCATTCAGGCACAAATTTTAGATTTGATCAATGATCTCCAGCAGCGATTGCAGATGTCTGTTCTGATGATAACGCATGATTTAGGTGTTGTAGCAGAAACATGTGATGATGTTGCTGTCATGTATTGCGGCGAAATTGTTGAGTATGCAGATGTTAGAACCCTTTTTCGGACCCCAAAACATCCGTATACAGTGGGGCTGCTACAGTCATTGCCACGGCATGATGTTGAGCAAGAAGAGCTGCAGGCGATTCATGGTACAGTACCTAACGCAGCGGAAATGCCGACGGGCTGCCGATTTGCGCCGCGTTGTTCACATGCACGAACTATTTGTTATGAAAGACATCCAGCATTCATTTGCCAAGATAAAAAAAATCAAGTGCGCTGCTGGATGTATTCAGAAGTGTGGGATGGAGTTCAGGAGGTGGATAGAAATGACGAGCAGCGTCCTGTTGGAAGTTAATCATTTGAAGCAATATTTTCCGATTAAAGGCGGCTTTTTAGGGAGAACTGTTGATCATGTGAAAGCAGTTGATGATATTTCATTTGCTATTCATGAAGGGGAGACGGTAAGTGTCGTTGGTGAATCCGGCTGTGGGAAATCGACTACAGGCCGAGCAATTTTGCGATTGGATGAGCCAACTGCCGGTGAAATGATTTTTAACGGAATTGATTTAGTTTCTTTAAGTCGAAAGGCGATGAGAAAAAAGCGAAAAGAGATTCAAATGATTTTCCAAGATCCGTATGCTTCTCTTAATCCTCGCCAAACTGTCAGCCAGATTTTAGAGGAAGCGATGGCAATCCAGCAGGTGGCTCCAAAGCGGGAAAGACGGGTAAGAGCAATTGAATTAATGGAAAAGGTTGGGCTTTCTCCTTCTCATGCCGACCGTTATCCCCATGAATTCAGCGGGGGACAGCGTCAGAGAATTGGCATCGCGAGAGCACTTTCCGTTCAGCCAAAGCTCGTAATATGTGATGAAGCCGTATCGGCGCTTGATGTCTCTATACAAGCACAAGTACTTAACCTATTAAAACAGCTTCAGAAAGAATTCCAGCTTACTTACTTATTTATATCTCATGATTTAGGCGTTGTTCGGCATATTTCTGACCGCATCATTGTCATGTATCTTGGGAAAATTGTCGAGGTAGCAGATAAAACATCATTGTTTGAAAACCCAAGACATCCTTACACACAAGCATTACTTTCTGCCATTCCTATTCCAGACCCAGATAAAAAGAAAGAACGCATTGTCCTAAAAGGAGATGTGCCATCGCCAATCAACCCGCCATCTGGCTGTCGTTTTCATACGCGCTGCTTATATGCGACTGAACGCTGCCGTCACGAAGCGCCAATATTAAGAACAGCTACAATGATGAAGGAGAATCATACAGCAGCATGTCATTATTTGGAGGATATTTATAAAAGCATATCATTGCATTAACGAGAAAGGACATAGATAGATAGCTTTTGCACCTATAACGCAGAAAATTATCAGAAATCAACAAATTGTGTCATACATCTAAAAATTTTATATATTTAGTTGAATGTTTCATGCCCATTTTGATATATTAAAGATGTCATCATGCAAGTATTGGATGGATTTACAAAGAAGACCATCCAAAATGCTTTTTTGAATTTAAAAAAGGGGGGATATGCTTGAGAAAATCTACGTTTTCTTTAGCAGCTTTATTCATTGTTTTACTGTTGGCGCTTACGGGGTGTTTTGGTGGAGATGACTCTTCATCTGGTACTACAGAGAAGGCTGGCGGCAGTAAAAAAGGAGAAGAAACGAAGGGGAGCAGCGGTTCAAAAAAAGTTCTGCGACTTAATAATAATGAAGAGCCTGGTTCTTTGCATCCAGGATTAGCACAAGGTACACATGATTCATGGATTTTGGAACATGCTTTTGAAGGTTTAACAAAGAAAACGCCTGAAGGTGAAATTGTGGATGGGATGGCAGAAAAATGGGAATTAGCTGATGATGGTGTGACATGGACGTTCCACTTAAAAGATGACATCAAATGGTCTAATGGAGACCCTGTAACAGCTGAAGATTTTGAATTTGCATGGAAATATGCGCTAAGTCCTGAGGCTGCTGCTGACTATGCTTATCAGCTTTACTATATAAAAGGCGGAGAAAAATATAATAATGCAGAGGAAGGCGCTGATGTACAAACATTAGCGGATGCTGTTGGCATTAAAGTGGAAGATGAAAAGACACTAGTCGTAACGCTTGAGCAGCCGACACCATACTTTTTGGATTTAACATCTTTCTATACGTACTATCCTGTTAATAAGAAAGTACAGGAAGAAAATCCAGAATGGGCAGAGGAAGCAAAAACGTATGTGTCCAACGGCCCTTTTAAATTAGTTGAGTGGGAACATAAAGAAGGCATGAAGCTTGCGAAAAACGAACATTACTATGATCAAGATAAAATTCATTTGGACGAAGTTGATTTTGTCATCATCGATGATGAAAATACAGCATGGCAAATGTATCAGTCCGGACAATTAGACTTGGCTTACCCATTGCCGCAAGATGTACAAGGTCAATTAGGCGAGCAGAATGATCCTGAGTTTCATAAGGATAAAGATCTAGCAGTTTACTATTACAATATTAATACGAAGAAGAAGCCATTCAATAATGCAAAGATCAGAAAAGCATTTTCAATGGCGATCGATCGGAAAGTCATTGTTGAAAACGTCGCGCAAGGCGGTCAAAAACCAGCTTATTCCGTCGTTCCTCCAGGAATAGATGATGCACAAGGTGATTTCCAAGAAAATACCGGAGCATTATTTAAAGAAGATTTTGAAGAGGCGAAGAAGCTGCTTGCTGAAGGACTAAAAGAGGAAGGCCTGGAGGAAATCCCGCCAATAGATATCCTATATAATACGAACGAAGGACACAAAAGAGTTGCTGAGGCAGTTCAAGAAATGTGGCGTAAAAATTTAGGTGTTGAAGTAACGCTTCAAAACGTTGAATTCCAAGTGAAGCTTGATCGTGAAAAAGCTGGAGACTTTGAAATTTCTCGTGGCGGCTGGGTTGGCGATTATGTAGATCCAATGACATTTGTCGACCTGTGGTTAACAGATGGTCCATTCAACGATGCGAATTGGAGCAACCCAGATTACGATGAGTTCGTGAAATTTGCAAGAACATCGCTCGATCAAGAAGAACGTATGCAAAAGATGCATGATGCGGAGAAAATCTTAATGGATGAAATGCCGATTATCCCAATTTATTTCTATACGACGCCGTATGCCCTGAAATCGAATGTAACAGGTGTATACACGCCAATTAATTCTTACCCTCAATTTAAATACGCTGACATTGAATAGGAGAAGATGAAATCGAGGTATGCTCAATTGAGCATACCCTGATTTTTCATGAAAGGGTAAAGTATGATCTATTGCCTCTTAAAACAAAATGTCAGAGTGTTCGGAACAACTGGATAAGCAAGTGAATGAACGTTCTCGAAGCTGCTTTTCATCCAGTGAGGAAAGTTTCATCTTAATATGGGAGGGATGTTTATGCTGAAATATACATTCAAGCGCTGTTTATGGGCGATAGTGTCGATATGGGCTGTCATTACGATTACATTCATTCTCATGCACAGCATACCAGGTGATCCGTTTGCGAAAGAAGGGACGATGCCAGAGGCAGTATATAAAAACCTGCAACGTTATTACCATTTAGATAAGCCGCTTGTCGTTCAATATGGCCTATATTTAAAACAGCTTGTACAGTTAGATTTTGGCCCATCGTTAAAATCTAAAACACTTACAGTCAATGACTATATTAAAAAAGGCTTCCCTGTTTCATTGCACCTAGGTTTGCAGGCAATGGTGGTGGCTGTCGTATTCGGACTTATTTTTGGCGTGATTGCATCCTTAAATCGAAATCGCTGGCCCGATTATACTGCTACAATAATGGCGATTATCGGGATATCTGTACCTAGCTTTATTCTTGCCACCTTTTTAATTAACTATGTTGCTGTTGAGTGGAAACTGCTGCCAGTCGCAACGTGGAAGTCTTGGTCGCATACGATATTGCCGACTATTGCGCTTGCCATGATGCCAATGGCGCATATTGCTCGCTTAATACGTTCCAGTATGCTTGAAGTCATTAGCAACGATTATATTTTAACCGCAAAAGCGAAAGGGCTAGGCAGGGGTACAGTGATTGTGAAGCATGCAATCCGAAATGCCATTCTCCCAGTTGTGACAATGCTCGGAATATTGACCGTGAACATTGTAACTGGAAGTTTTATTATTGAGAGCATTTTTGGGATTCCTGGTATGGGAGAAATGTTTGTTAAAGGGATTTTCAATCGCGATTATCCAGTCATACTTGGTTCTACGGTTTTTTATAGTGCTATTCTCATCTTATTGGTTTTTATCGTAGATGTTGCCTATACATGGATTGATCCGAGAATTAAGGTGGCGGGGGAGAGTAAATGATGAAAAAGGAAATAAAGTTTACAGAAACTATGTTTTTGCCAGCAGAGGAGAATTTTAAAGAAGCAGAAAAAATTACGCGGCCAACTGTTTCCTATTGGTCAGACGCTTGGCGGCGCTTGAAAATGAATAAGCTTGCAATGGTTGGTCTCGCTATTATTATTCTATTAGTCATGATGGCGATTATCGGGCCGTATTTAAATGACTTTACATATTATGAGCAAGATTATACGAAGAAAAATCTGCGACCGAATGCAGAGCATTGGTTTGGCACGGATTCAGCTGGCAGAGATTTATTTACCCGCGCTTGGTACGGAGCAAGAATCTCTTTGTTTATCGGATTGGCAGCAGCATTGATTGACTTTGCAATCGGGGTTTTATACGGAGGAATTTCGGGAATGAAAGGCGGCAAGGTTGATAATGCGATGATGAGAATTGCAGAGATTATTTATGCTATTCCGTATTTGTTAATGGTTATTTTAATGATGGTCGTATTAGGCAGAGGTTTATGGACCATTATTATTGCAATGACGATTACAGGATGGATACCGATGGCGCGGCTCGTGCGTGGGCAAGTATTGCAGCTGAAGGAATACGAATTTGTCCAAGCTGCTAAAGTGATGGGAGCTAATACGACATGGACATTAAGAAAGCATTTAATACCTAATTCATTAGGACCAATTCTTGTGAATGTAACCCTCACTGTTCCAAGTGCGATTTTTGCAGAAGCAACGCTCGGTTTTTTAGGCTTGGGCATTCCTGCTCCAGAGGCGAGCTGGGGAACGATGGCTAGTGATGCGCTTGGCAGTATTTTGATCGGTAATTTCTATCAATTATTTGTGCCTGCAATTCTTATTTCGTTAGCAATGTTTGGATTTAACGTTCTTGGAGATGGCTTACGAGATGCGCTTGATCCTAGATTGCGAAAATAATAGAGAAGGAGTAGGATCAGCATGGCAAGTTTATTGAAAGTAAAAGACTTAAACATTTCATTCCACACATACGCTGGAGAAGTGCAAGCTGTTCGAGGAGTAAATTTTGAGGTAGAGCAAGGTGAAGCAGTTGCGATTGTAGGAGAATCTGGTTGTGGGAAAAGTGTGACAGCAAAAGCAATTATGAAGCTCCTGTCAACGCCTCCTGCATCGTACAAAAAAGGCTCCATTATTTTTAATGGCAAAGAGCTAATTAAAATGAAAGAGAAAGAAATGCAAAAAATCCGTGGGAATGAAATCAGCATGATCTTTCAAGATCCAATGACATCATTAAATCCTACTAGTAAAATCGGTTATCAAATTGTTGAAGCGGTGATGAAGCATAATCGGATCTCAAAAAAAGAAGCGAATAAAAGAGCGGTAGAAATGCTTGAATTAGTTGGCATTCCTCAGCCGTCAAAAAGAGCCAATCAATATCCACATGAGTTTTCAGGTGGGATGCGGCAGCGGGCAATGATTGCAATGGCACTGGCTTGTCAGCCAAGGCTCTTAATTGCAGATGAGCCGACAACAGCATTAGATGTAACGATACAGGCACAAATATTAGAGCTAATGAAGGAACTTCAGCAGAAAACAGAAACTTCTATTATATTAATTACCCATGATCTTGGTGTTGTCGCGGAAATGTGTGATAGAGTTATCGTCATGTATGCAGGAAAGGTCGTGGAGACAGGTACAACAAGGGAAATTTTTGAAAAGCCACAGCATCCTTACACGAGAGGATTACTTAAATCGGTTCCAAGGTTAGATATGGAAAAGAATAAACCACTTTCGCCTATTATTGGAACCCCTCCTGACTTGTTAGATCCCCCGATAGGATGTTCCTTTTTTCCAAGGTGTGAAGATGCGATGAGAATATGCAGAGAACATAGTCCAGAGCTAGAAAAGGTTGAAGACGGCCAAATCGCAGCATGCTGGCTTCATCATCCGATGGCTAAAACAAACAATCAGAAACCAGCAGTAATCAGTCAAGGAATGGGGGAGAGTAAATGAAAATCGATAACCTAGAAACGAAAAATAAAACAATGACCTCCTCAACTCCCCTTATTCAGGTGAAAAATTTAAAAAAGTACTTTTCAGTAGGGGGACATGATTTAAAAGCTGTCGATACATTAAACCTTGACATTTATCCAGGTGAAACAGTCGGTCTTGTTGGTGAAAGCGGCTGTGGAAAATCAACAGCGGGAAGAACGATTATTCGATTATATGAACCCACAGATGGAGAAGTGTTTTATAATGGAAAAAATATTTTTTCCTATAACGACAAAGAAATGACAAGGATGCGCCGTGATATTCAAATGATTTTTCAAGATCCATATGCATCTTTAAATCCGCGCATGACAGTACAGGAACTGATTGGAGAGCCTCTCGCCATTCATCAAATCGCAAGAGGAAAAAAAAGACGGGAACGTATAGAAGAGTTACTAAAGCTTGTTGGATTAAATCCAGAGCATATTAGCCGTTTTCCGCATGAATTTAGCGGCGGCCAACGCCAGCGGATTGGCATTGCCCGCGCCTTGGCATTGAATCCGAAATTTATTGTCTGTGATGAACCAATTTCCGCACTCGATGTTTCCATACAAGCCCAAGTCGTTAATCTGTTAAAAGAGCTACAGCAAGAAATGGGGCTCACCTATTTATTTATTGCCCATGATCTATCCATGGTAAAATATATTTCTGATCGCATTTTAGTTATGTATCTAGGCAATATGATGGAGCTTTCTGAGAGCGGCCAGTTATATGACAATCCGCTTCATCCATATACGAAAGCACTGTTGTCCGCAGTTCCAATACCTGATCCAAATTTACAGCGGGAACGAATTGTGCTGCAGGGAGATGTGCCAAGCCCGATCAATCCACCGAGTGGATGTGTGTTTCGAACACGATGTACGCATGCAATGGATATATGTGCAAAGCTGAAGCCAGAATGGATAGAAGTAGAAAAAGGGCACTATACGGCCTGTCATTTATATTAAAAATAGGGGCGGCAGAAAACTTTCTTTTCGCCGCCCCTTAGACTTTTTTATTTTTAATAAATACACGATGGCAAACGTAATAAATTGCCATATTAAGCCGTTTCCTTTTAGGGAACCGTTCTTCCCGCTTTTCTGCTAGATTGTCATTGCATGCGATTAAGCATGAATGAGCGACTTTTCTTTCATCGTTCCTTTCTCTACGAAGTTTGTATGCCAAGACAATGCTTTTTCTAGCACATGCGGCGTATGTCCGCCTCTCAATCTCGCCTCTTCAAAATAAGCGCGCAACTGTTCGCGATACATTGGGTGGGCACAATTTTCAATGATGACTGCTGCCCGTTGGCGAGGGGATAAGCCACGAAGGTCCGCATACCCTTGTTCAGTAACAACAACATCGACATCATGTTCAGTATGATCAACGTGAGAAACGAAAGGAACGATACTAGAAATATCACCGCCCTTTGCAATTGATTTCGTCACGAAAATGCCAATTCGAGCATTGCGGGCAAAATCGCCAGATCCTCCGATCCCATTCATCATTTTTGTCCCAAGCACATGGGTAGAGTTCACATTCCCGTAAATATCAAGTTCTAATGCCGTATTAATAGAAATAAGGCCAAGTCTGCGAATAATTTCAGGATGATTGGAAATCTCTTGAGGCCGGAAAACTAAATAGTCTCGGTATTGATCGAAATTCGCATAGACATGTTTCATTTTCTCTTCAGATAGGGTAATAGAACATCCTGAAGCAAAAGTTACCTTTCCAGCATCAATTAATTCAAAGATAGCGTCCTGTAAAACTTCTGAGTATACTTCAAGATCAGTAAATTCTGAATGCAGCATACCATTCAATACTGCATTTGCAACAGAGCCGATGCCAGATTGGATTGGTGCCAGTTTTTCCGTTAAGCGGCCTAATTTGATTTCTTTGCGAAAGAAATCAAGCAGATGGTTGGCAATTATTTGTGTTTCTTCATCAGGTTGAACGATAGTCGATGGTGAATCGAGCTGATCAGTAATAACGATTCCTTTTACTTTGTCAGGATGAACAGGGATGCCAATTTTCCCAATTCGTTCATCAACGGTTTGAAGAGACAGCGGGGCTCTCATCCCTTGCTGTTCCATGAAATAAATATCATGAAGACCTTCAAATCCTGATGGAGCAGCAACATTTAATTCAATAATGACATGCTTTGCATGTTCAACGAAGACAGGTGAATTGCCAACGGAAGCTGTTGGAATGATCATGCCGTCTTCTGTAATAGCAGTTGCTTCTATAATCGCATAGTCAATCGGCTTCCATACTTTCGAGCGGACCCACTCCGCACAATGCGATAAATGCTGATCGACAAAATGAATGTCACCTTCATTAATTTTTCCTCGCATAACCGCATCAACTTGAAATGGCATTCGCGTTTCAATGATGCCTGCCTCCGCCAATTTTTTATCCACGTCAGACCCTAAAGAAGCTCCTGTATAAACATTCACCTTGAGCGTCTCCGTTTTTGCCCGTTCAGCAAGGGCAATAGGAACCGCTTTCGCATCGCCAGCACGTGTAAAACCACTTAAACCTAAAGTCATACCATCTTGAATCCAAGAAGCTGCTTCTTCAGCCGAAACAATTTTATCTTGCAACTGTACATTTCGAATAAGTGTATCCCAATCCTTTTTCAGTTTCATTTTAACCACCTATCCCATTTTTTCAAATATTCTATCAGTGTCTTACTTCTCATGCATGTATATTGGAATGAAAAGGCTTTAATTTGGAATTAGGCAGCATTAAATTGAGTGAAAAATAATGCAACTCGTTAGATGATTACGAAAAAATGCAAACAAATAATGTAGCATTGTTAGAATGAATTCCTTTAAAGAATACTGCAGCTAAGAGACGAAACACACGAAAAAAAAGCGCTTACTGCGCTTTTAATTAAAAACATAATAGTTTGCGAAAATAACTTGCATAGCTTTGGCTGACTGGCACTTTTGATTTGTCATTCATGATTAATAGAAAGGTAGAGTGAGAATCTGGGTGAATTTCTGCGATATGATGAATGTTCACAATGTAAGATCGATGACAGCGAACGAAAATATCGTTAGGAAGAAAATATTCGATCTCACTTAAATTAAATTTATGGGTACCATTCCCAAGCTTTGATTGGACATGAGTTTTCCGATTTTGCGCTTCTAAAAACGTGATTTTATCATAGGGAATTGGCAGCCAGCGATCTGTCGTTTTGACCGTTAAAAACGGCGTCGGAAATGTCAGCGGCTCTCTAGGTAAAATAGCAGTGACAGCTCCTCTTGGTTCATTGTCTTCTAAGATCGGGATCGACATTCCATAGTAAGGAGTTCCAAATACATGACTATCCTTATATTCTGAAATGCGTTGTTGTTCTGCTAAGGCTTTAAACGTTACTGTATCTTCATCTACTTTTTTGCCGGGCTGGATTTTCAAGTCTACTTGCTTGCTTGGCTGATAATAAATCCAGTTCTTTTCATCAGCGATCGCAATGGATGTTTCTTGGGGAAAAAGTTCACTAACGACATTCATAATGGAAGAAACAGTTGATTGATCCAATGATATCACCTCAAAATATATGCTTGTTGATGATGTTGTAAAGAGGCAGGCAGCCTCTCTTTAATACTAAATACACTATAAAAATTATAGCATGTATTTTATGAAAAATGGGAAAATGACCTCTTTTTCATCCGATATAGAACAGTTATTAAGATGATTAGGTACAAATAGAATAAGAGAATAGCAGTCGAAGTTTCAATTGAGAATCATATTCAAGTGTGGTACGGTAAAAGTATCTTGTCAAACAGGGGTGCCGGAGATGGATAAACGGGAGATTGAATTAAAAATTAGAGAATTAAAAATAGACTACGTTCGTATTCAAGCTGATCTTGAGAAGGTTGTGAATGTTGGAGCAAATCCTCATCAAGGCGAAAAAATACTGGAAGAGATGGAGCAGGAATTGCGTTCGCTCTATCAACAATTAGAAGCACTGGAAAAATGAAGAGAAGTTACCATACGAAACATCAGGCGTACATTCCTGGTGTTTTTTTATGCATTTTCTAAAAAAGGATAGACGTGGAAAGGAATTTCACACATAATGAAAGCATTCAGAAATATGAGTCATGAAGAAAAAGAATCAATTTTATAGATAAAGAGGTGAATAAATTGCAGCATCGCATTTTACTCGTGGACGATGATCCTGCCATCAGTGAGATGGTACAACATTTCCTTGAGAAGGAAGGCTTTCATGTATCTACAGCTGTTAATGGCGAAGAGGGGCTTGCACGCTTCTTGAATACGTCTTTTCATTTAATTTTAATTGATATCATGATGCCGAAACTAGATGGCATTGAGACAATAAAGCGCATACGAGAGCAAAGCGCCGTTCCCATTTTAATTATGTCCGCAAAGGATAGTGATGTCGATAAAGCATTAGGGTTAGGTTTTGGAGCGGATGATTATATTGCAAAGCCGTTTTCAATGATCGAGTTATTAGCAAGAATCAAAGCTGCTATTAGACGCTCGACAACATATTCCATTCAAGATGAAAAAGCAGCAAAATCAAATGTGATTACTTGCGGTCTATTAAAAATTGATATAGATAACTTTTCAGTAATGAAAAATAACGAAGAGATAAAACTGACATCGAAAGAATTCGCATTATTAAAATTGTTTGCTTCCCATCCAAATCGTGTGTTTACCAAGGAACAAATCTACAGCCTTATATGGAAAGACGATTACTTTGGCGATGAGAACGTTATTAATGTACATATAAGAAGACTAAGAGAAAAAATCGAAGATCAGCCTTCTGCCCCTAAGTATATTAAAACGCTATGGGGAATCGGCTATAAATGGGAAGGTCATAACAAATGACAATTTTTTTACTCGCGATTATTCTTGTATTGATCTGCGCACTATGTTTCCAATTTCAAAAGTATAAAGCTAGAACCGTAAATTTAACGCTTATTCATAATAAACTGCAGCAAATCACTACTGAGCATTCAAATGAGAAATTGCTTGTGTTCACTGGCGATCGAGCGCTTATTCCCCTCTTAATCGAAATCAATCAGCTTTTAGACCATCATCACAAGGTTTTAGCCGATTATGCCAAAACAGAAAGATCAATGAAGAAAATGATTTCTAATGTGTCTCATGACTTGAAGACGCCGCTCACAGTCGTATTAGGCTATCTTGAAATGATGATGATAGATAAGAAGATGAGTGCAGAAGAGACAACTGCTTTGCATTCTAAAGTATATCAAAAAACGATTGAAGTGCTGGAATTGATCGAGCAATTTTTTGATTTGGCAAAGCTAGAAGCAGGAGATCAGGAGCTAGAAATAACAAAGGTTCATATGAATGAAATTTGCAGACAAAACATCCTGGCTTTTTATGATGTACTAACAGTGAAAGGGTTTAACGTTCATATTGAAATTCCTGATGAGCCCGTATTTGCACGAGGCAATGAAGAAACACTGAATAGAATCTTTAACAATTTAATAGCGAATGCGATCCTGCATGGCGGAGAAGGCAAGACGGTCGGGTTAACGTTGAAAAGCGATGAACATGCCGTGTATGTAGACATTTGGGATAAGGGAAAAGGCATCGCTGCTCTTTATCAAGACGAAGTGTTTGAGCGTATGTATACCCTTGAAGATTCTAGAAACAAAGCATCCCAAGGAAGTGGATTGGGTCTTACCATTACGAAACGGCTTGTAGAAACATTAGGTGGAACGATCCACTTATCTAGTCAACCTTATGTAAAAACATCCTTTTCACTCACATTAAAAAGAATGGATCATTCGTTCTGATTAGTTTGAGTAATGACTTAAAAATTTTGTAAGTTTTGATTAAGAAAAAAGAGATGTTCAATCATTAAAATAAAGTGATACAAGAATTTCGCCCTCACATCTTACGGCTCTAAGCAAGAACGTTTTTCACGCTAGTAAGGATATGGAAAGTTTTAAGCGAGGAACACGCTGCTAATGGGAGTTTCTTTGCAGGTGAGAGACGAAAGGAGAAATGTGATGACTTATATTTTAAGAACAAAGCAATTAACAAAGGTGTTTAATGGCAAAGAAGTAGTATCAAATGTCAGTATGAACGTAAGAAAAGGCGAGATTTATGGTTTTTTGGGGCCAAATGGTGCTGGTAAAACAACGATCATGAAGATGATCACAAATTTAGTGAAACCTACGAGCGGAGAGATCAGCATTTTTGGTGAAAAATTAACGAATACTTCTTATCACCTGTTAGGAAGAATGGGGACGATTATTAATTATCCAGTATTTTTTGACAAACTAACCGCAAAGGAAAATTTGGATTTGCATTGTGAATATATGGGGTATTATAACAAACAGGCCATTGATGAGGCACTCAAGCTCGTCAACTTACAAGATATTGAAGGGAAAGCGGTCAAGGATTTTTCCCTTGGGATGAAACAAAGACTTGGAATTGCAAGAGCGATTACAACGAAACCAGAATTGCTGATTTTAGATGAACCGATTAATGGGCTTGATCCAATTGGGATTAAAGAGTTTCGCCAATTATTTAAACATTTGTGCAAGGAATATGGGATCACCATTTTGGTTTCTAGCCACATTTTAGGCGAAATCGAACAAATGGCGGACACGATAGGCGTGATCAATCACGGAAGATTAATAGAAGAAGTGGCGATGGAGCATATTCGCGAACAGCATACCGAGTATATTGAATTAGTAACGAACAATTGTAAGAAAGCGACATTCGTCTTGGATCATCACTTGCAGCTATCCAATTTTAGAGTGATTGACAATCAGATTATCAGACTATACGATTCCAAAGTACCTCAAAGTGATATCATGAAAACACTCGTTCTCCATGATGTGTTGATTGAATCGATACACAAGAAAAATAGTTCTTTAGAAGATTATTTTTTTGCCTTATTAAATGGGGGTAAGAAAAGTGCTTAAATTGCTGCATTTAGAAATGAGGAAATATAAAATAGGTGGTTTTATAAGAGGTGCTATCATTGCAAATGCCATCCTACTTGGCTTCTTCCTTCTAATTAGTTTTGATTTTACAAAAGCAGGCGGTTTTGCTTTTCAAGATTATCAAGAGGTATTTTCAGTCATTGATTCCCTAGTAAGAGGTACGTTTATCGTGTTTGCGGCAGTTCTTTTATCTCGATTTGTCATTGGTGAATTTAAAAATCAAGTGATCACGGTTCTCTTTATGTATCCTATTAATCGAAAGAAAATGATGATGGCAAAGATACTCATTGTCGTGATATTTACATTTTTAGCAATTGTGACTGCTAATCTCTTTATTAACATAAGCTTTTACTTATTAGATACAAAGTTCCATTTCGTACCAGAATCATTAACAACGTCTCTTGTGATAAAAAATAGCATCAAAATGCTCATGAATGCTTTAGCTGCCAGCAGTATGTGCTTGATTCCTCTTTATGTTGGCATGAAAAAATATTCTATTCAAATGACAATTGTTACTTCTCTGCCGATTGTTGCCATGGTTACCTCTAGTAGCGGCGGCGTTACCTTCAATGACATTATTGCAGTTCCTCTCACCTTAGCTTTTATAGGAGCTTTTATCGCCTATTTGACGATTAGAAATGTAGAGAAAATAGATATTACATGTTAATGTTTGCAGGGGGAAAGAGCAGCTACTCTAACTTGTTGGTGTGGAGCAGCTGCTCCTTTTCTGAATTGGGAAGCAAATTCTCATCTAATGAATCGATTGTTGATTACTGCGCTTTTCTCATGATAAAGCGTTCAAAGCCTACGATCACTCGATAATAGCCTGCTAAATATTCGTTGACAGTCGATTCACCGCTATCAATTAAAAGCGAACGCATCCCAATTCCTGTTAATTTGCTCTGCGGTGCGACAATCATGATATTTTCTTTTTTTACTTTTTTAATGATTTGTGCGCTTAACTGCGGGTTGCCTCTCCCAAATATATAGCCTTGTCCGCCAATAATCGTGACAATGATTTTAGCGCGTTTGCCATCTATTAATGTGAGAATCTCTTTCTCTGTTAGGTCTGTGCCTATGAGCTTTCTATTGCATACTGCATCAATGCCGAGAAGGGTGCAAGGAAGTTCTAATGCATCCAATATAGCCGCAGTCGTCGTACCAGGGCCGATCAAATAAATTGTGTCCCGTTCCATCTTTTGAATGATGAAGGATGCAATGTTTTGAACGATGTTTTCTTCGCCTTCAGCACGCGACGATTTTAATGTTTGGATAAGTTGGTTATCGTGAGGAACGCGCATATAGCCATACAGCTTTGCGGTTACTCGATTTGAGCGGAATGCTTCTTCATCAATGTCCATCACTTCTCCAAGCGTTGTTTTTGTTATATTTCCTGTTAAAAATTTTCGTGCTGATTCTCCTGCATTGGCAGGATTCGTTGCGTAAACAGCTGAGTGAATTTTTACTCCTGCAGGGATGCCAATGACGGGAATGACATCTTCATTCACTTTGCAAATATTGCGGGCTGTGCCATCTCCTCCTGCAAATAATAATAGATCTACCTTCATTTCAAGCATTTTTTTCACTGCATTCATCGTATCAAGTGGAGTTGTTCTCCCTGCTTCGATTGAAAGGGGAATGATTTTTGGTGAAAATCCCATCTCAAGTGCAGCTGTTTCTCCCATATCATGCGGTGCAGTCCAAAGCTCAAAATTATCTTTAATGGAACGTAATTGCGCAAGTGCTTGCTTTGCTTTATTTGCTGACTCCGGTATGGCGCCTCTTTTGATTGCTTCTTTTAAAATTTCTAATCCGTCGCTTCCCTTCAATCCAACTTTGCCGCCCATTCCAGCGATTGGATTTAAAATAAAACCTAGTTTTTTCATGTAACCACCTCGATGGAATGACTTTGCTTGGAATCCATGTTTATGCTGAAACGAAAGGAGGGCAGGGCACTTAACAGAAACGCCGCTGCCTTCTCCTTTAAACTTTCATTTTATGCCTCTTTTTTAAAAACGCACGCCATGTTAATGCCCATTGCTTTGGATCATTTAGGGCAGCTTCGTTGTTTCGCTTATGAGAAGCAGCGCGATGAGGTGCATTCTTCACAAGTTCAGGGTTTTCGCGGGCTTCTTGGGCAATTTGTTTTAAGACTTCGTAATACTCGTCCATATCCGCTTTTGAGTATGTTTCACAAGGTTCTAAAGTCATTGGTTCGGGAATTTCCCACGGATGATGGCTTGTAAAATAATGTGGAATTCCGTAATCAGCGACACGGTTGCGGATATCCATTGTTCCGACACCTGTTTCTGCTGTCAGTTCTTCCCATGTATAGCGAACTTGCTCCATCCGGCGCACGCCGTTGTCTGCAAATGCTTCTGATAATCCCGGAATGCTTAAAAGCTTCTTCTCTAAATAATTATTGTTAATAACCGAAATCTCTGCACATTCGCGTAGTCCTTCTGCACCTAAGCTCATAACCCAAGCGTACGCTCGTAAAATAACGCCAGCTGTCCCCATGAAGTCGCGCACTTTCCCAATCGTAAGCGGATTGTCTGATTTTAAGGAATAACGTTCGCCATCATACTCAACGAGTGGCACTGGCAAATAATCGGCAAGTTCTTCTGTACAACAGAAAGCGCCGTTGGCAGGGCCGGAGCAGGCATGCGGTGTACCGAATGTTTTATGGACATTGAAGTGGCACATATCAAAACCGGCTTCTCTCGCACGTGCAACACCTAGGAATGCGTTGGCATTTGCTTGGTCATAAAAGCAAAGTCCACCGACATCGTGAACAATTTTGACAAACTCATCTACTTTTGGATTGAATAAGCCGATGTCTTCAGGGTTTGTCATAAAAATCGCTGCAGTCCGTTCTGAAACAGCTGCTTTAAGTGCTTCAATATCAGGAATGCCATTTTCATCTGGATAAAGAGTAATAATTTTAAAACCAGCTGTTGCCGGAGCAGCTGCATCACAAGGGTGTGAGAAGATCGTTGTGATGATCTCATCCCTCGTATCAAGCTCTCCTTTTTCTTCCCAATATTTTCGCACAATACTTGCCGCTGTAAAAACTGCTTGGTTGCCGCCGCCAGGCTGCAAACTGACGCGATCCATGCCTGAAACTTCTTTCAGCATATGTTCGAATCGATAATAGATTTCGAGAATGCCTTGTACTGTGCTTTCGTCTTGGCAAGGATGCAAATCAGAAAAACGAGGATCTTTAACGAAATCTTCATTGATTCTTGGGTTATATTTCATTGTACAAGTACCTTGACTAATATCATTCGCAATATTCGAGCCTAACGTTTCTTGTGAAAGATGCAAATAGTGAGCAAGAACATGTTTTTGCGATACTTCTGGCAAATTTACTTTTTCTTTTCGTCTCATATGTTCAGGAAGCTGAGCAAAAACATCGCCGGCCTCTTCAATGATTTCTTTTTCAGGCTTCGGTACATGGATGCCCCTTTCGCCCGGTGAAGATAGTTCATAGATAATTGGTTCATTCCATCGTGCTTGCTGGAAATCTTTTCGTATTTTCGTCATCAATGTTTCCTCCCCTCTACGCTTCAAGAATGTCTTTTAAGGCATGAGCCAATTTTTCAATATCTGCTTGCGTATGAATTTCTGTTACACAAAAGAGTGCGCTTTGTCCAAATTGAGGGAATTCCTCGCTGAGATCTTTACCGCCAAAGATTTCGTATTGAAGCAAAGATTTATTAATCTCTGCAACCGTTTTGCCTGTATCATCAAAATTAACAATCAATTCTTTAAAGTGGGCATTTTGCAAAACCGGCGCTTTTACTCCTGGAAGCTTGGCAAGCTGCTTTGCTAAATACGTGCTTCTCTGCATGATGCCTTCTCCTAATTCCCGCATTCCATGGGGGCCAAGGAGGGCTAAGTAAACACCAGCTGCAATACCGTATAAAGCTGTTGTTGTACCAACGAAATCCTTTCCTTTTTCGCGAACGGCATAGGACGTTCTTTCAAAAAAGACATCGCCAAACCCATATTCGCCTTCTTTTTGCGTCGTTGTAATCCCAAACATTAATGTCGGATATTCAGCAACATACTTTTCTTCATCTTTACTAGCAATAAAGCCGGATAATCCACCGCCCCATTGCATATGATTACCAAAAGGCTGCAATTCGCCGCAAACAATATCAGCTCCATATTGTCCTGGAGGGGTGAGAACGCCTAACGAAGACGGATCGACTCCGACAATCATTTCCGCACCAAATTGATGCGCTAAACTAGCAATCTCTTTACCTTGTAATTCAACAAATCCAAGATAGGAAGGGTTTTCAATATAAACAGCAGCAGTGTCTTTAGACAATGCTTGTTTAAGATAATGAAGGTCCATCAATCCACTTTGCGGATCGAATGGAATTTTTTTCAGCGTAAGATCAGGCCGGCAGTAATTTTCAGCAACGGCAAACCGACTAGGGCTCATTGTTTCAGCAACAAGTATTTCTTTGCGCCCCGTCATCCGCGCTGCCATTCGAAACGAGATGCCAATCGCATTTCCCCAGTCGTATGTAGGGGTGCTGACAACATCCATATCCACTAGTTCACCGACCATACTGGAGGTTTCAAATAAAGCTTGTCCTTTTCCATGATCGCCATATAAGTCGCCAACATACGCAGTCAAAAATTCATCCCGCGACACAATGGTATCGACTACGGAAGGAACGTAATGCTGCCATGTACCAGCGCCTAAGAAGCTCAAGTACTTTGAACAGGAAATATTTTTTTCAAGAATAGATTCAACGTGTTTCTTTAATTCATACTCAGATAGAATAGGTGCTGGGATGTCCATCTTTTCTTTGAAGCGTAAATGTTCTGGAATTTCTTTGTAAATATCCTCTACACTATCGATGCCGATTTCCTTTAACAGTGTTTCCTTCATTTCAGGAACAGAATTCGGCATGTACGGAAAAACAGTTTTGTTGCTCACTCTATTCGCCTCCTTGGATGTCATTTCTAAATCTTTCCATGTCATTAATTTATCAATTTTGCAAATGGCTGTCAATATAGGGTGTTTTTACATGATGGAAATAAATTGATAAGATAAGCTGCTTTTTGGTTATGATCTGGGGTTTTATCGTATTTTTAGATAAGATTAAACGCTTACAACATTGAAAGTGAAAGAACGGCTTACTACCATCTATGGTTAACTTCTCATCATTCAGGGAAAGAGTAAGATAAAAGTATTCACCTAATGAAAAAAAGTTGGATACAATAAAGTGTCCATAAGATTATGAAAAGGAGGCAACAAATGGAACATCATACTTTAAATTATTATGCTGGTGGAAATACGGCGAGAGGCTTTTATTCTTTATTTGAATCTAACTTAATTGGTTTGGAGCGAATATTTATTTTAAAGGGCGGACCTGGTACAGGAAAGTCGCACATAATGAAGAAAATAGCAAATAAATGGGGGAGTAGAGGGTTCAACCTTGAATTAATCCACTGTGCATCTGACAATAGTTCATTAGACGGTGTTATCATTCCTCAATTGAAATTCGGTATAGTAGATGGGACTGCTCCTCACGTCATTGAACCGCAAGCACCAGGAGCAATAGAAGAATATGTGAATTTAGGAGAGGCGTGGGATTCAACACAGCTAGCGGAGCGGCGAACTGATATACTGCGTTATCAGGAGAAAATTAAATGTGCGTATCAAAACGCTTACGATGTTTTCGCAAGCGGGTTAACGGTTCATGATGAATTAGAAAAGATTTTTATCAGTGAGATGGATATTAAAAAAGCAAATCAAGTTACTGATGAAATACTGAAAGATCTATTTGCAAATGTGAAAAGTACAAGACAACAGTCCACTATTCGCCGACGTTTTTTAGGTGCTACAACGCCACAAGGACCAGTTGATTTTCTTCCAAACATCACAGAGGGATTAGATAAGCGATACTTTTTAAAAGGGAGAGCAGGAACGGGGAAATCAACGATCTTGAAAAAAGTTGCCAAAACCGCAGAAAGCTACGGATTTGACATCGAAATCTATCATTGTGGATTAGATCCAGAGAGCCTAGATATGGTGCTCGTACGGGAACTAGGCTGGGCAATTTTTGATAGTACTGCCCCACATGAATATTTTCCGGAAAAGCCAGAAGACGAAGTGATCGACATGTACGAAAAAACGATTACGCCAGGCACTGATGAGAAATATGCCGATAAAATTGAAGTTGTTGCGAATAAATACAGAGCTTTAGAGAAAGAAGGCGTAGCAAACTTAGGCAAGGCGAAATCATTGCACGATGAATTGGAACACATTTATATCGATGCGATTAATTTTGCTGTTATTGACAATATGTATGAGAAGATTGAAGAGGAGATAGAGCGGCTGGCCAAATCATAATTTCTATGAGTTTCTTTTTAGAAGCATGTTGAATTGACGTGCCATACTCATGCCATTTCCTAAAGGATAATGTGGAGCTTTGACGTTAGCAGCTCCCCGAGTTTGCTTTTTTCAGCAAAGAGGGATCATTTGCTAAAACATGTAATCTGTAAAGCCCTTCCTCATTTCTTTTGATAGAAGATGATGTTAAAGATAGGATTCATCATCTTATGATTTTTTACGAGTGTTCTTGGAGCATCCATAGAACGCTTTTATTTTTTTTATGAAAATACAATTTATTCCACATCTAACTACTCTAGAGGTGAGTAATGAGAAGTGAGAAGTGGGAAGGGAACTTCTTTATCTCCTCTTCCTTCAATTTTAGTAAATGTTCGATTGGTTCTGGCCGACAGGACAAGGAAAGCTTAGGCAGCGATACATCGCACGAAGAAAAGCGGTTTCCTTTTCGAGGACGCCTGCGATCTTAGCCTTTGTTCTACTTCTTATCAGTGGGGAATGAAAGAAAACCCCCACTCATGGAAGTTTCACTTTATCAGAAAGGTTGACCCAATGTCTACACCATTTTATGATTATGAGTAATCGTTAAAACGAAAAATACGTAGATGGGGGAATAATCATTGGGGTCATTGATACAGAAAATTACGGAGGATTTAAATCGCCTTTCGGCTGCCGAACGTAAAATCGGCGAATATATTGTTCAACATCCAGAATTAATCCCAAACATGACAACAAAAGAATTATCTAAAAAAGCTAGCGTCAGTGAAGCAAGTGTCGTTCGTTTTTGCAAGTCTATTGGAATTGGCAGTTTTAAATCATTTAAATTAGAACTTGTCAAAGACTTAACGCTAGCGGACATGAACCTAACAGACTTTTCAATTTTGAAAAAAAAGGATTCCCCGTATGATTTGCTGCATAAAGTAACATATGTGAATAAATCTGCTATAGAATCAACATTAGCTTCCTTAGATAAAAAAGAGTACAATAAGGCATTTGAAGCTTTAATGCACGCTAATCGCGTTGTCTTTTTTGGAGTTGGTGGCTCAGCTACTGCTGCTTTTGATGCCCATTATAAGTTTACAAGGCTTGGCTATCATTCGAATACAGCATTTGATTTTCACTATATGCTCTCACATATTGCCTATTTAACAGAAAAAGATGTTTTTATCGCTATTAGTATGTCGGGAAAAACGAAAGATGTGTTAGAGTTGTCGCGGTTTGCTCAGAAAAAGGGAGCAACGGTCATTGCGATTACAAATATTGATAAATCACCTCTTTATAAAGAAGCAGATATCCGGCTTTGCACACCAAATGTGGAAAGCGATTTTAGAATCGGCAGTTTATCATCAAGAATGACACAGTTAACGATCATTGATGCACTATATATAAGCATTTTTAATAATATCGGAGAAAATATTGTTGAACATTATCGCGAAGCAAGAAATGAAGTTGTCCATCTGCGCAGATAAAGATTGTCGATATTCCCATGTAAACGCAGACGATCATTTGCATGGGATGAAATTATTTTGTATTTAATGAAATTATGATTCATAAAAATAGAATATTATATTGACACGAAATTTCTTTTAGGTACAATGAAGATAACAATACAAATTTTAAGGGTGATAAAATGCTTGACAATCTTACAACAGAAAAGAGAAATCACTCCACAATGCATTTAGATGAAATGTCTATAATGGAAATTTTAGAAGTGATGAATAAGGAAGACCAATCAGTGGCATTAGCTGTAAAAAAAGAACTTTATCATATTGAAAAGGGAGTTCAATTTGTCGTAGCTGCATTTAAGCAAGGAGGAAGATTAATATACTTAGGAGCCGGTACAAGTGGGAGGCTAGGTATATTAGATGCAGCAGAATGTGTACCAACTTTTGGTTCTTCACCCGATATGGTTCAAGGCTTTATTGCCGGTGGTGTGAAAGCGTTGACAGAAGCGGTCGAGGGGGCAGAAGATGACGCCAATCTCGGAGAAGAGGATTTAAAAAAGGTGTCATTAACAGCAAAAGATGTCGTTGTTGGAATGGCAGCAAGTGGACGTACTCCTTATGTGATCGGAGCGCTGAAATATGCACAAAAAATCGGTGCAAAGACGGTGAGCGTTGCCTGCAATAAACAAGCTCCAATGAGTCAGTATGCAGATGCTGCAATCGAGGTAGAGACTGGCCCTGAAGTGTTGACAGGTTCGACACGTTTAAAAGCGGGCACTGCCCAAAAGTTAGTATTAAATATGATTTCTACAGCAAGTATGATTGGAATTGGAAAGGCATACGAAAATTTGATGGTAGATGTCCGGCCAACGAACAAAAAGCTGATGGAACGCTCAAAACGAATGATCATGGAAGCAACTGATGTCGACTATGAGACGGCAGAATCATATTTTGAGCAGGCACATCATCATGTGAAAACAGCAATTGTCATGATTCTATTGCAATGTTCATACGAAACAGCAAAAGAAAAGCTTCAAGCTTCCAAAGGGTTTGTTCGCAAAGCAATCAAAACGAATCATAGCAATCACTCATCTTAAAAAGCCATAATGCAAGCTTTTGGCAATCAAAAAGGAGGAGTCACCATGAGTAAGGAGAAGCAGATTGCAGATGGGATTTTAAAGCATATCGGCGGCAAAGGCAATATTAGAAAACTAACACACTGCATGACAAGAGTGCGCCTCGAATTGAAAAATGATGATCTGGCGGACATATCTGAGTTGAAAAAGATAAATGGCGTCATGGGTGTTATTGAGGATGATACGCTGCAAATTGTTGTCGGACCTGGTACGGTGAATAAAGTTACCGCTGTTTTAAGTACAGAAACTGGGTTGGCAATAGGGGAAGAAGCGGCCTTGACAGAAGATGAACTAACATTTAGTGAAAAAGCAGAGATGGACAGAGCGAATCGAAAACAAAAGAATAATACACCAATTAAGAATTTTTTACGGCGAATTGCTAATATTTTCATCCCACTTATTCCTGGATTAGTCGCTTCAGGAGTAATCAATGGTGCTGCCAACTTTGCGAAGAATGCAGGCGTGAATCCAGAAACTACTTTAATGCAGATCCTGCTCTTGTTAGGAAGCGGCGTGTTTGCCTATTTAGGTATTTTGGTTGGTTGGAATACGGCGAAGGAATTTGGGGGGACGCCTGTTCTAGGCGCCATTGCAGGGATGTTTTTATTTAATCCGATGCTAGCGGATATCACCATTTACGGGCAAGCGCTTACTCCTGGCCGGGGCGGCCTCTTTGGTGTCATATTTGCAGCATGGCTTATGACGGTTGTGGAAAAGCAAGTGAGAAAAGTGATGCCAAATGCGATCGATATCATTTTTACCCCTTTAATTACGATTCTCGTTGTCGGATTTGTTTCTTTATATGCTGTGCAACCGATTGCAGGTATTTTATCAGACGGCATAACAATTGGACTTAATCGTATTTTAGATATCGGTGGATTTATTTCAGGGGCTTTGCTTGCAGGCTTCTTTCTTCCGTTAGTAATGGTTGGGCTTCATCATGGCCTGACACCTATCCATTTGGAAATGATTAATTCTTTTGGCAGCACCGCTTTATTGCCAATTTTAGCAATGGCAGGTGCAGGTCAAGTCGGTGCGGCGCTCGCGATTTATGCTAAAACAAAAAATAAACAATTGCGGAATATTATTAAAGGTGGTCTGCCTGTTGGCTTCCTTGGAATTGGCGAGCCGCTGCTTTATGGAGTTACACTCCCGCTTGGCCGCCCATTTGTTACCGCTTGCTTTGGCGCAGCAGTTGGCGGCGCTTTTCAAGCAATTATGAAAACAGCAGCTGCAGGCATTGGTGTTTCTGGTATTTCCCTCACTCCGTTGATTGTAGACAATAAATACTTGTATTACTTTTTAGGACTCGTATTAGCCTACTTATTTGGCTTCATTTTTACGTACTTGTTCGGCTTTAAAGAGGAAATGGCAGATAATATTTCTTAAAGGAAAGCTGCAGATGGGCAAAGACCCATCTGTTTACGTTTCTATTAAATTGCGAAGAAAGGATGAACTTGATGCTTGGCATTTCAGCGTATTTGACAACAGAATCGATGAAAAAACAAGAGTTCTATTTTAAAAAAGTGAGTGAGAAGGGATTTACGTCTATTTTTACCTCTTTGCATATTCCTGAAGCAAATCCAGCAGTCTATAAAGAAAGACTTCAAGAGCTTGGGCAGCTTGCGCAGAAATATGGCATGGAACTGATGGCGGACATTTCCCCGAAATCACTTCAATATTTAGGATATACTTGGGATAACGTAGAGGAAATACTTCATTGGGGTGTAACTGGACTGCGCATTGATTATGGGATTGAAGATGAGAAAATTGCACAGCTATCGAAAAAAATGAAAGTAGCTTTAAATGCGAGCACCTTAACAGAAGAAGGCTTGGAAAAGCTTAAACATGCTGGTCTTAACTTTTCTAACACAGAAGCTTGGCATAATTTTTATCCACGCCCTGAAACAGGGTTGGGCCTTGAAAATGTACAAGAACGCAACAAGTGGCTGCAGGAAAAAGGTTTAGCAACCATGGCCTTTATTCCTGGGGATGAAAAGCTGCGCGGCCCTTTGTTTAAAGGATTGCCAACGTTAGAAGACCATCGCTGCGCCTCTCCTTTTGCTGCTTATATGGATTTAAAAGAGATTGGCTTTGTTGATAAAATCTTAGTAGGCGACGTTGAACTAAGCGATGCTTCTTTGGAACAATTTTCTGCAATGCAAGAAGGGTTTTTCTTATTAAGAGCAAAAGCTTATGCGGATCAAGAGCTTACTGATGTTCTAACCACTATACAGACGAATCGCTTTGACGAAGCAAGGGATTGTATCCGTTCAATGGAATCACGACAATATGGACTAATGGGCCATCGTTCAGCGAAGCCTTTCAATACAATTGATCGGGAAATAGGAAGCATTACCATTGATAATGAAAAATATGGCCGCTATCAAGGAGAAATTCAAATTACAAAACGTTCTTTAAAATCTGATGAAAAGGTGAACGTAATCGGAAAAGTAATTGAGGATGATATTCCACTGCTACCTTATATAAAAGGAGGAAGAAAGTTTAAAATAAGGTGGGTCTAGCAATGTACACGATAAGATGAATCAGGGAGATGCGCCTCCCTGATTTTTTCATGTGCGACGGGCAGTCGCACCTTGTGTAGCTTTGCTACACAAATGAATTGTTAAAGGTTGGAATACGTTACCTAGGTAAAAACGATT
>NZ_JAUSTT010000016.1 GCF_030812995.1 Bacillus chungangensis
GATTCGGGAATCGTTTTTACCTAGGTAACGTATTCCAACCTTTAACAATTCATTTGTGTAGCAAAGCTACACAAGGTGCGACTGCCCGTCGCACACGAAAAACCGTCTGTCAATACAGACGGTTTTTTTAAACGCTATTATACCTTCTGTTGCAATTCTTTTTCTCGCAAGGCAACTCTTCTAATTTTACCAGAAGCGGTTTTCGGAAGTTCTTCAATGAATTCGATTTTCCGCGGATATTTGTACGGTGCAGTTTGTTCTTTTACATGATTTTGCAGCATTTCAACAAGATCATCTTGTTCCTCATTTACTCCCTCTTTTAAGACGATATATGCCTTAACAATGCTGCCCCGTATCTCATCTGGACTAGCAATAACAGCACATTCCTTGACATATGGATGCTTGACAAGTGCATCTTCCACTTCAAAAGGACCGATTGTATAGCCTGAACTAATGATAATATCATCGCCGCGTCCTTCAAACCAAAAATAGCCTTCTTTATCTCGTTTTGCTTTATCGCCAGTAATATAGTATTGATTCCTAAACTGCATTGCTGTCCGTTCCGGATCTTTGTAATATGATTTGAATAGGGCAGGCGTCTCAATATGAACAGCAATATCACCTACTTCTCCAATTTTGCAAGCGTTTCCATATTCATCAATGATTTCTACCTTGTTTCCTGGTATTGGTTTTCCCATCGAACCTGGCTTCAAATCCATATCTTTTGTAATCCCAACAAGAAGTGTATTTTCTGTTTGGCCATACCCATCCCGAACTGCTATTTGAAAATATTTTTGAAAGGTATCGATCACCTCACGATTCAATGGTTCTCCTGCAGAAACTGCACTATGTAAAGCTGTTAATTCATATTGGTGAAGATTATCTACTTTCGCCATTAAGCGATATTCCGTCGGTGTACAGCAAAGGACATTAACCTGATGTTGTTCTAAAAGCCGTAAATAGATTGTCGGTTCAAATTTGCCGTCATAAACAAATCCCGTGGCACCAGATCCTAGTACAGATAAAAATGGACTCCAAATCCATTTTTGCCAACCAGGCCCTGCAGTTGCCCAGACAACGTCATTCTCTCTGATGGAGAGCCAGTTCGGTGCTGCTGCCCGTAAATGTGCATAGCCCCAGCCATGTGTATGGACAACGCCTTTTGGATTTCCTGTTGTGCCAGACGTATAGGATAAAAATGCCGTATCATCTTTAGATGTTTGACACATGGAGAATTGCGTTGATTGTTCGGACATGAGTGCGTCAAGATCATGCCAGCCTTTTCTCGCTTCGCCAAATACAAATTTTATTACATCTCCTGATACGGCTGCATGTTCAAATTGACTGAGATAAGGAGCATAGCAAACAACACATTTTACATCGCCGTGCGACATACGATACGTTAAATCATTAGCTCTTAGCAGCGGTGCACTCGGAATGACAACCATGCCTGCTTTTAAAGCAGCAATATATACTTGATACGCTTCTATCAAGCGCGGCATCATAATTAAAATCGTATCCCCTTTTTTCAATCCCATTTGCATAAGCACATTTGCGATCTGATTCGCATGGCGAATTAATTGCGCATAGGTGATTTCCTGCGTATCGCCTTTGTCATTTTCCCAAATTAAAGCTTTTTTCTGTGGATCATTTGCGTATTTTTCTATTTCCTCCATTATATTATATTGCTCTGGAGCCAATAAATCCTCTCGCTTCATAGTCCTTCCCCCTCTTTTTTCATTTGCCATATGATACTTCAGTATGACGTTGGAAGGTTTCACCTTCTAAGACAATCAATCATCATTATCTATTCTAATAGTAAGAATAATTTAATTGTTATGTCAAGATTATTTTTTCAGAAAACAATATCTGTTCCGTCTTAATAAGGAGTAGTGCGAGGGTTAATGCTATGATTCGTTCCATTAAATATTACCGCAGTAGGTCATCGGGGTGTTTTTTGATAAAGTGAAACTTCCATCAGTGGGGGTTTTCTCTTATCCCCCACTGATAAGAAGTAGAACAAAGGCTAAGGTCGCAACGTCCTGTTGCAACGCCTTTGTGACCGACATCCTCGAAAAAGAAGAGCACTTTTTCTTCGTGCGATGCTGATTCAAGAAACTTTCCTTATCCTGTCGGCCCGAACCAATCGGACATTTGACTTTCAGTTATCCCCCACCTAGCGCTTCTGATTCCTCTTACTCCCCGAGGTGGGGGGTATTACTGCCAGTTAGATGTGGGATAAAAAAGAAGCAGGTCAAAACCTGCTTCTTGTAGCCATATTTTATGATGTTGTAGAACTGGCACTTTATCGTTTTAATCCACTAAGCTGCTGCTGCGCTGTTTGGACGAGCCGTTTCGTCATTTCTCCACCAACTGAGCCATTTGCTCTAGAAGTTGTATCAGAGCCAAGCTGAACCCCAAACTCTTGGGCAATTTCATACTTTACTTGATCAAGGTATTGTTCCACACCAGGGACTACTAACTTATTTGAGCTTCTGTTAGGCATTTGTTTTCACCTCCCTGTAACAATTAGCGTGTGTGAAAACAAATGCCTTCATGCCACAAAAAATATGGCAGTAGTGCCGCTTTTATTAGTACTTGCAACAACAATGATTGCCCGAAATAATCCAGTCTCCCTTATAGTAAATCCGCGAACTCATCTATCGCGGTTTCATTTATATGAACCGTCATCGTTTGTGTTGATTGCAAAGCTTCTTCAAGCAATGCTTCAAAATCGATTGAACTTTCATATGCTTTAATTTTCTCTTTTTTTGGCTTCGTTTTAGGCGCAGGAGGGGTGAAAATCGTACAGCAATCTTCATAAGGAAGAATCGAAATGTCATACGTATTGATTTTTTGAGAAATAGCAATAATTTCATTTTTATCCATTGAAATAAGCGGACGTAAAATTGGCGTTGTCGTTACATCGTTTATCGCTTCAAGACTCTCCAATGTTTGGCTTGCTACTTGCCCTAAGTTCTCTCCCGTCGCAATTGCTAGTCCATGATGCTGGGCACGAATTCGATCTGCTAGGATCAGCATCATTCTTCTCGTTGATGTCATCGTATATCCGCTTGGAATCCGCTGATGAATGGTTTCTTGAATTTTTGTAAATGGAACAAGGTGAACAGTCATTTTTCCATTGTAGAAAGAAAGCTGACGTGCCAAATCAATTACTTTTTGCTTTGCACGTTCGCTCGTAAATGGCGGACTATGGAAATGAACAACTTCCAGTTCCACACCACGTTTCATTGTTAAATAACCAGCAACTGGACTATCAATGCCGCCTGATAGCATTAACATCGCTTTTCCAGATGAGCCAACAGGAAGCCCTCCCGCTCCTTGTATCGTTTCACAAGAAAGGAACACACCCTCATGGCGAATTTCCACTAATAGTTTAATGTCTGGTCGTTTTACATTAACGTGAATCGTGTCTATATGTTTCAAAATATAGCCGCCAACAGCATGGTTAACACCGTTCGTATCAAGTGAAAAGCTTTTATCAGAGCGTTTTGTAACCACTTTAAAAGATCCGCCAGCCTGATGAAATTGTTGAACCAATTGCAAGGAAGCTTTTTGGATTTCATCAATATCTTTGTCCACTTTTACTACTGGACTAATCGATTGAATACCAAATATATTTTTTAAGCACTCTACAATAGGAGCACTCTCTTCTCCGTGTAAATGGATAAACATGCGTTCACGATCTGCATGAATTTTAACGCTTGGAAATGCCTCTAAAGCGTCGCGGACATTTTTGGTTAATTTGCCAACAAATTTTTTTCGGTTTTTTCTTTTTAATGATAATTCTCCATAACGCACTAAAATTCTATCGTATTTCATTTTGATCGCCTCATTGTTTTTTCAAGTTCTGCTATTACTTCTCGCAAGGCTGCCACAAAGATTTCTGCTTCCTCCAATGTGTTTTCATAGGAAAGACTTACCCGAACAGCTCCAAGAACTTCATCATTTGGAAGCCCCATCGCCTTCAAAGTGCCACTCGCAATTTTTTGTTTCGAGGAGCAAGCACTCGTTGTAGAAATGAAAATGCCCTTTTCCTCCAAGGCATGAACAATCACTTCCCCACGAAAACCTGTCAATGAAAAGTTTATAATATGTGGGGCTGCATGGGAGAAAGGTGTATGCATTTGAAGAGTTGGGATCTCTTGAAGCGTATTCCATAAATAATTCCTAATCTCCATTATACTGCTCATCTTTGTTTGCCTTTTTTCCTCTATCATCCGCAATGCTTTTGCCATTGCCACAATTCCTGCTGTATTTTCAGTGCCGCTGCGCACATTTGACTCTTGGCTTCCGCCGGATAAAAGCGGTGCCAAACGCAGTCCTTCTCTTATATAAAGGATGCCATTTCCTTTCAAACCATGGAATTTATGGGCAGATATAGAACAAAGATCTATATGTGCTTCCTGAAAATGAAGAGGAACCTTTCCACAGCCTTGCACGTGATCGACATGAAAAAGGATTTTTGGATATTTCTGGAGCATTTGGCCAACTACTTTAATTGGTTGAATCGTTCCAATTTCGTTATTTACATGCATCATCGATACAAGGATTGTTTCCTCCGTGATTGCTGCCATCACATCATCAACGTTTATTTGCCCTTTCTGATTAACCGGTACATAGGTAATCTTAAAGCCATGCTCTTGCAGCTGCTTGCATGTTGCAATGACTGATGCGTGTTCAATACTCGTTGTAATGAGATGCTTCCCTCGCGACTGGTGATGGACCGCTGCCCCTTTTATTGCTAAGTTGTTGCTTTCTGTCCCACCAGAAGTAAAGTAAATTTCTTTCGCTTTCACGTTTAATAAGTCAGCAATTTGCTTCCTAGCTTGGGAGACAAGCTGTTCAACCTTGCCGCCAAAGCCATGCAGGGACGATGGATTTCCATAATAATGATCTGCAACTTGTACAAACGTCTGCAATACTTCCTTAAATGGCTTCGTAGTAGCACTGTTATCAAAATAAATCATATTAACACCTTCATTTCCACCTCGTCAATGTTAAATCTTATCACAAGTTGAATGATCTGCAACTAGCTTTTTTACAAGTTTCCAGTACGTTCTTCATCTTTATAAGAATTTTTTCTAACACTTATAAAAAAGTGCTATGAATTTTTCAAGTCTTAAGGTAGAATGGGAATGTTCTTAAATAACAATGCATTTATTTAAACATTCTTATTGCACCTGCCAGCAAAATGTTGTTAGACTTTTTTGATTATTTACACATCCAACATTTTTGCATCTTCCTATGGTACGATACCAATGTTTATATAAGCTTTGCAAGTAGAAAGGTGATTTTATGCTAAAAAAACAAAACGTTTCTGCAAAAGAAATATTTGTTATTGGTTTAATGCTCTTTGCCCTATTTTTTGGCGCAGGTAATTTAATATTCCCTCCGTTGCTTGGGCAGCAAGCTGGTACGAATGTTTGGATTGCTATCTTTGGTTTTCTTGTCACAGGGGTTGGCCTGCCGCTGCTCGCTGTGATTGCTGTCGCTAGAAGTGGAGGCGATTTGCAAACTTTAGCCAGCCGCGTTCATCCAGTATTTGGCCTTATCTTTTCGGTTACAATGTTTTTGGCGATTGGACCATTCTTTGGAATTCCGAGAACAGGAACTGTTGCTTACGAGATTGGCATCATCCCTTTTCTTTCTGAAAATATCCAAAATAACAGCTGGCCTCTTATTATTTATACTGTTATCTTTTTTTCCTTAACTGCTTTGCTAGCACTCAATCCTTCTAAACTTGTTGATCGTATTGGCAAGATCCTTACACCGATACTAATTATTGTTCTAGCTTTATTAGTATCGAAAAACTTTTTAACACCAATGGGAAGCTTACAGGAACCAACTAAAGCATATGTAGATTTCCCATTTTTCAAAGGATTTATCGACGGTTATTTAACAATGGATACGATTGCTGCATTAGTATTTGGAATTGTCATTATTTATTCAATCCGTGAAAAAGGCATTATCGATGTAAAACAACAAATAAAAACATGTGTCTATGCTGGACTCATTGCAGCAGCAGGTTTAGTCGCTGTTTATTTATCACTTGCATTTATTGGGGCAACAAGTACAGAAGCGATCGGTTTAAAAGAAAATGGCGGAGCTATTTTATCAGCGTCAGTCGCACATTTATATGGCTCACTTGGAGCAATCATTCTCGGCCTAACGATAACGTTTGCTTGTTTGACAACTTCTATTGGACTCGTTTCCGCCTGTGCAACTTATTTTTCGAAGCTTGTTAAACCGATATCTTATCGCGCCTTTGTTATTGTACTGTCTCTTTTTAGCATGATGATAGCAAATGTAGGGTTAACAGAACTAATCGCCATTTCATTGCCTGTTTTAATGATGATTTATCCACTAAGCATTGTGCTTATCCTGCTCTCTTTTCTTGATCCAATCTTTAAAGGGAAGCGTTCTGTTTACGCAGGGGCATTAATTCCAACAGGAATCATTAGTATTGTGGACGGGCTTAGCAAAACAAAAATAGATATCTCACTTGTAACGGATATTTTCTCCTTGCTTCCACTTTTTGATGAGAAAATTGGCTGGCTGCTTCCTGCGATAATCGGCGGAATAATCGGCTTGATCCTTGACTTTATTTTCAGAAAATAAAGTGAACCAGTTTAGAAAGCTCTCATTACATGACGCGACATCCTTGCTGCCGCTCTTTCTTAGTGCGATCAAACATTTTATAGGAAAAACAAAAAAGAGCCGAAGCACCACTTAAACTGTACCCTTTGTATAGGACATTTTAAAAAAGCTAGACAACTTGTTGAAGCTGCTGTCTGTACTTTGCAGGCGCCAGCTTTTTCAAATGCCATTGCCCTCGATAATGGTTGTAATACATCATATAACTCTTAATTTCTCGTTTGACTTCTTCTAACGTTTCACATTCCTCGATATTTGTTTCATCTTTAAAATGCCCAAAAAATGATTCTTGTGGCGCATTGTCCCAGCAGTTTCCTCGACGTGACATGGATTGTCTTAACCCCATTTTCTTCACAAGTTTTTGGAATTGTGGATTGGTATAATGAAATCCTTGATCCGAATGAATAAAAGCATCTTCTGTTAAATGGTGGTGTTTCTTCAATTGATGAAGCGTATTAAGGGCAATGTCGATACTTAACGAAGACGACACTTCATACGCTAAAATTTCATTCGTTTCGGCGTCCTTAATCGTTGATAAATAAGCGCGTTTACTGCCTCCATACGTTAAATAGGTGATATCCGACAATAACACTTTCCCGGCCACACCTTGTTTAAAATTGCGTTGTAATTCATTTGGACATGTACGATGTTCTTTTGTCGCTTTTGCCATACGTCGAGCTGGATTCGCTTTTCGAATCGGGCAGATAATCTGATATTTTTTCATTATGCAGCGAATACGTTTCAGATTGTACGTAATCCCGTATTGATTTTCTAACGTCATTTTAATTTAACGTGCTCCTTTTTTGCGCCCCCGAAAATGATACGCCTTTAAAATGATTTCCTTTACCCCTTCATCTGCTTGTTCTTGCGCCACACGTTTCTGTGCTGATTTTTCTAAAAAATAATTGTAATAGCCAGAACGAGATACACCCATCACATCACATAAATAGCTGACTAAACGCTTTAATTTATACTTTTCATCGTGTGATGGATGAGTTCAAACTTTAGTGCCGTAGCGATTTTTATTTCTTCTTCAACATCTGCCTTTCGAGTAGATCGAGCTTTTTTAACAGTTCATTCTCTGCTTCAAGTAATCGATTTTTCGCCTCTAATCGCTTCAATTTCTCTTCCAATGTCAATTCGCGTTCAGAAGGTCTACCTGAATTTGTTTTACGTGTATCTTGTAAACCTTCTACACCTGCTTTACGATAAGCAGCTCGCCAACGTTTTCCTGAAGATTCGATTCGTTTTATACCAATTAATTCAACATCTAAACCAGCAGTTTCAAAAATTTCTCTTGGTAATTTACCTTTTTCATTTTCCGCAATAAAATGACGCTTAAATTCGTCCGTATATGTGATTGCTTTCTCACTAACTGCTTGCACATTCGGATTACATTTGAGCTGTTTTTGTTCCTTTCTCGTAAAATATCTTTTGGTCATTTCACTCTACTCCAACATCTTTTTTCTCATTATAAACAAAAGTACCCTATAGGATAGACTTTTTTTAAAGTGTCTATCTTATAGGGTACAGTTTAACTTTTGCATTCGGTTCTTTTTTCCTTTATTTAACCTTTGTTCTGCTTCTTATTTAGGGAAGCATGAAAAACCCCTATAAATGAAATTTTATTTTATCTTCTCCATCTCTTCATTGACGATTGCTTCAATACGGCTTAGAGCACCAGGTTCAACTTCCTCAACCGCCGTCGCCGCCTGTTCTAATGCTAGGCGATAGTCATAGCTTCTGAACGACTGCTCTGCTGCATTTAACCTTTCTGCAACCGAATGATGGCTGCGCCGATATCGATTCCCATATTGAATCACTTTTTCTACCAACATGATATTTTCAATTAATTCTTCTGTTTTTACATATAAGTGTTCCGCCGAATCTTGTGCTTGCTGTAAATGTGTCTGTACCTGCTTTATATTCAACGGAACTTCCTCTAAGCTTTTTACCAAATCCTCAACATGATCTTCAGCTAGCTGGAACAGCGATTCATACTCATTTGGAAGACCAGGGACATGGCTTTTTTCTATCAAACGAGAAATTTCAATGAGCTGTCGATTTAATGATGCTGTTGCTTCCCGTGCTAAGATTTCATCCTTGCGCAAATTCTGTAGATGCTCAGAAAACTTAACTTGCTCTTCCTGCATTTTTATCAATGTTTCTTCAATCTCTTTTAATTCCCCGCCTAAATATGAGTATGCGGATTTGTCTTCTTTAATTTTAATCGCAACTACTTCAAATCGTTTTGATAATTGTGAAAGGGCTTTTTCAATATTAGGAGGAATCTCCATTTCCTTTGTAGATAAATGATAGCTTTTCTGTACAAAATGCGCTTCGGTTTGAATTTCTGCATTTGCAAGCTTGAGACCAGCTAATCTAGATTCAATGACTTCCTTATTTTTTGTAATATAATGTTTGGAATGGACTTCCTGTTCCAGCAAGTCATATAGTAAATCTATTTCCTCCTTAATCTCTTGAATTCCCTCTTCTACTTCTCCAATCTCTGCTTTTGCTAAAATTCCCATATAAGCATCAATTTTATTCCTTACTTGGGCTAGCTCCTTTTCAAGGCTTAAATGATCCAGTTGAAAACCAAGCTGCTCCATTTCTTTAGAGCCTTCTTCGATTTCAGTACATAGATGTGGTAAAATATGTTCGCATTCAGTGAGAAGCTCAGGGATTTTATCCAACTTTTCCTGAAGTATTTGTGCACTTTTATGTAATGACAACACTATTTCTCTTGCTTTTAAATAGTTGCCCTGAGATGTTAATTCGTCAAAATCATCAAAAAGAGCGAAAACTGTTTCCAGATCTTTTTCAAACTGTTCAGCCGCTGCACCATATTGATGGCGATAGGACAATAAATGTTTTTTTATTTCTTGAAATGTAGTCTTGAGTTCATCTATTTCGATTCTATTTTTCTCTTCACTGCCAATTAAATCATGTAATTCTTCCATGATTTCATCGATTTGTTTGCTAATTTCCTCTAAAACATTTGCAATGAGCAATTGTGTAGCCTTCGCTTTATTAAAACGATACTTAACCGTATATTCTTCTGCATCGAATAACAGTTCATCTACATTAGGCAGCTTCTCAACGATAATATCATCCCACGCCTTCCGCCAACCTTCAAACAGAACCTCTGTCTCTCCTGTCATATTAAGTTCCTTTACTTTCATCAACTCATCCAAAACGGGCCGATTCATCAGTTCTAATTTCATTGCTTCCAGCTTATCTATTTCTTTATAATGTTTTTTCCTCGTAAAAATACCAATAACTAATAAAATCATAATTAGTATTATTGCAGCGATGACATACTCCATCGTAAGCCCCCTGTTCCATCCTGCTTTCATTCAAACATGCACATATTCTATGTACTTTTATAAGAATTTTACCGATGTATTTATGATACCATGTAAATGACTTATTTTGACTAAAAAATTCACTTTTTTTGCTGTTTCTTAAATCATATTGTATTTTTGTGATAGGAAAAAATATGAAACCCAACTAATTCCCTATGTTTGATTGCTATTATGAAATGAATCTGCTTTTGTAAAGGATAAATGAATGCGCCTTTAAGAACCTTGAAATAGCGTACAATCGTTATACATTTCTGCGTTTATGCATATAGTAGATATCCATGCTGGACATATAAATGTCGCGTATCACTCAGGGCGCTTTTCAGCAACTTTAACAAATACCTGTTTTCAGATCATCATGTCAACATTTATTTACTAGCAGTAATTTTCATTTTTTCGTCACTTCATTTTGAATAAGAATTATTCGCCAACTTCACCTGTTTGCTATATCGTCGCTATAACAGTAGGTTTAAGCATTTTTTAATGAATCGGCTCGATCATCAATGTACATTCCACCCAGTTTTCTAACATTGTATAATATTTTTCCACAAAATAATGTTCTCTAGGAAATATGTTCCATATCTCACATAAATGTTGGCTATTTAAAAATGGCATTGTCAACATACTCTTTAATTGAATAATGACGTATGGAATTGGATAAGGTCGAAATTCGCCCATCTTTATGCCCGCTTCTATTACCTTTTTCAACAAGTAGCGTTCTTTTCGTAAATAAGAAGCGATGATCTCTCGTACAATCTGTGTATCCATTGATACTTCTCTCCAGACAACCCGTGAAAGATAATGATTTTCGCTCTGGTAACTTAACATTTTATTTAAGGACCTTAGTAGGCATTGCGAAGGGTTCTGTTCACCATCTATTGAGATTTCTTCCTCCAAACACTTTACATATCCTTCAAAAAATGTAATCAAACACGCTTCTAACAAACCATGTTTTCCGTTAAAATAGTATGAAATATTTGCTAAATTAATATTTGCTTTTTTGGCGATATCTCTAACTGATGTTCCATTATAGCCTTGCGTATGAAATAAGCGAATCGCAGTCTCCATTATTAACGCTTTCGTTGGTTTTTTACTAGTGATCATTATGTCCTCCCTATTTTTCTTAAATATCCGTTTTTGCAAGAAATGAAACGACATATCAAAACAAAAAAGCTCAATAAAGCGTACATGCAGAAAAATTTTTTATACTAAATACATTCTTGATAGTTTAAGCGATTCCTTTGTAAAACGATCGACATCTTTTATTGTTTTATTGCGAAAATTAGCATTTATTGGCGAATAATTAAAAGGAGGAGAAAAGAATTGTTTCAATCTCAAGCTTATACAGGTACGAAAAAAGAAAATTATCAGCTTGTTGCAAAGCAATTGTCCGCTTTAATTGAAGGCGAAAAGAATATGATTGCGAATCTAAGCAATGCGGCAGCCTTATTGTCCTATTTTTTAGATCAAGTGAATTGGGTTGGCTTCTATTTAGTAGATGGCGATGAACTTATTCTTGGTCCTTTTCAAGGTCTTCCTGCATGTGTTCGCATCCCAATAGGAAAAGGTGTGTGTGGGACAGCTGCCCTAAGAAGAACAACGATTAATGTAGCAGATGTTCACCAATTTCCTGGCCATATTGCGTGTGATGCAGCTTCACAATCGGAAATCGTGATCCCATTGGTGAAAGAGGACAAAATAATCGGGGTTTTAGATATTGACAGTCCTATCAAAAATCGATTTGATGATACAGATGCACAAATGCTGGAAGTGTTCGTCAAAGTGTTAATGAATGGACTAGAAGAAGATTGTTAAAGGACGATAGAATCTTAAACATTGACATTTACACGCTGGCATCTTATAATGATCGTTGTGTAAAATAATGCAGCCTTTGTGTACATCTGTATGAACGTATATTGTTCCCGTTTTGCAGGAGTAGTGATTGTATCCATACATTCACCTCCAATTGCTGATACGTGGTGCATCGTGTAACCCGCTGCTGCTAGGGCGAAGGTGCATGAAAACAACATACACATATTGCTTGTCGCACACCTGTTTTTATTTTACAAAATAAAAACATTTAAGGAGGAGTCAATCATGGCTCGTTATACTGGTCCAAGCTGGAAACTTTCCCGTCGACTCGGGATTTCTCTTAGCGGTACAGGAAAAGAATTAGAAAGACGCCCATATGCGCCTGGACAACATGGTCCAAACCAAAGAAAAAAACTTTCTGAATATGGTCTGCAATTGCAAGAAAAACAAAAGCTTCGCCATATGTACGGTTTAAACGAACGTCAATTTAAAAACACGTACTTAAAAGCTGGTAAAATGCAAGGTATACATGGTGAAAACTTCATGATTCTTCTTGAATCCCGCCTAGATAACATCGTGTATCGTCTAGGTTTGGCACGTACTCGCCGTCAAGCTCGCCAATTGGTAAACCATGGTCATATTCTTGTTGATGGAAAACGTGTAGACATTCCATCTTATCGACTACGACCTGGCCAAACAATTAGCGTCCGTGAAAAATCACGTAATTTTGCTATTATCAAAGAAGCGGTTGAAGCAACAAACTTCATCCCTGAATATATCACATTTGATGCTGAAAAATTAGAAGGTACTTTTGTACGCATGCCAGAACGCTCAGAACTACCTGCAGAAATTAATGAAGCGTTTATCGTTGAGTTCTACTCACGTTAATCCATTCGAGCAATTAATTACTTTATTCAAACCCCTAAAGGTTGATACAAATCAACTTTTAGGGGTTTTTTTGAATCTAGCGATAATTTCAGCATATAAATACTAAAAAGTAATAATGAATCCGCCACTTCTATAGCGTGTTCCAAAGTTTTTTTCGTCTCATTTTTTCTTTGAGTTAAAAATATAGCAATACCAAATTTTTAGGGAAATATGAGTTTCCAATACTTGATCTGCTTTATCTAAATCGATATGCAATAACTCCATTATTTTGTTTATTCGATACTTAACTGTTTTTGAGTGTAAATATAAATGTTTGGCAGTTATTGAATAGTTTTGTTTATGATCTAAAAATACGAGCAGAGTTCGTAAAAGATCTTCCATATTTTTATGCTGGATGAGCTCTTTGACTTTACTTGATAATAATTGTTCGATATCCATGTTTTCATTGATTTTTAAAAAAAGTCGATATATGCCTAAATCTTCATAAGAAATGAGTTCCGTTTGCTCCATCATTGCAGAGAGTTCTAAAACCTTGTTTGCTTCTTTATGGGCAAGTTGGATCTCGTTTATATTCACAAAAATACTGGAAAGATGTATTTTTACATTTGATTGAAATATTCGTTGAAAATTCGTCAGTACATAGCGGAGCTTATTTTTCACCTCATCGGAAGTAGCTTTTTTCTTAATAAAGCAAATACAAACGATGCTGTCTGTGTAGTTTCTAAGGATTGTTTTTGAAAAAATTGATCCTAAAAGATACTCCAGTGTGTTTAATTGTGAAGCTGTAAAAGTACTTGCTTTTTCTCTAGTAAGAATAAAAACACTGAATGGAAGATCAATAGGAAAATGAAGGGCATTTGCTATCAACTGAATTTCCTCTTGATTTTTTTGGCGAAAAAATAGTTCATCGATTAATTCATTTTGTTTTTTCTGCTCCGCCTTCATAATCGCTTGCTGTTTCATATAATCCAATTTAATAAAGGCTATTGCACTTTTGATAGCAATTTTATCAATTTCATTGATCTTTCTAGTTTTTTCAATGATAAACATATTTAACGTCTGCTTATCAAATAATTCAATGACGATTTTTAAAATCGGAGCTTCTTGGGCAACATCTCGAAAAGCGAGAATATCCTCATCAATATAAACCAATTCAGTGAAATGGCAATGTTTAAATGAGAAATCTTTTGGTATTGAGAACGAGTGTATCATATGCAGTTGTTGATCAGTAATTAGTATTGGATTAGACAGGAATTCAGATAAAGATTGAATAATGTTTTTCATCTGATTTTTAGTAAGGGTAATATTCATAAAGGATTCATAAAAATTTTTATAGTAATGTAAAATATACGCCTCATGTTCAAATAAAAGCTTCATGATTGGATAAGTTATTTCATTATAAGTGACATCATTTGGAATGATAATAAGTGGAATATGATAAGTAGAACACCCTGTCCTAATAGTTTCAGGGATCTCTTCTATCGAAAGCTTAACTAATAAACAGCTTACTTGCTTGCAATGTGCTTGCTGAATAAATTGTTTTTGTGCTTCACTAGAATAGTCTTTAATCGGCAACAAATTTGTCATGATTGCACATTGCGGTTCTATCCAGTCCTGAATATTCGGATTCTCCATGATTGAAATATTTTTGATAAGATTCGATACTCCAATTTCTCCGGAAAGCAACTGACTATTTCTCATGAAATTTGTGTCTAAAAGATCTTTAACCGTTAACTCCACGATCGTATAACCTCCATGTATCTTTATTACCTTTAAGTGTTCGCTAACTAGTTGTGCATCGTCCTTGTAACTCCCCCCCTATTAGATTAGATAAATTTGAATATCTATTCATACGTCAAACGTTTTATTTTTAAAATGAAAAAATATCCAAAAACTCCTAGTTCAGTTTCACAAATTTTCGCGCCTATGATTGTGAATTTTATCACATATTAGTCGTTTGTCGGATAAAAAAATAGGTAAATCTTTATCCGATGCAGCTAAAGAAATCGTTTACAGCTGGGATTATAATGAAGTTACTTAATCAAAATACACTTAAATAACATTTGATTAACGTGAATAAATAATAAAAGGAGTTGAATAAAAATGTCAGATGCTTCTCTTAAAAGCTTTACAAAAAATCAAAAAATTGTTCTTGGTTCCACGATGTCAGGATTAGGTGCACAAGGCATGAATATTATGCTGCTTTCGTTTGCATTGAGTAGTATAATCGTCGATCTTAATATTAATTCCACTCAAGCAGGTTTGATCTCAACGATAACAAATTTTGGAATGTTGTTCGGTGGAATATTATTTGGAGTTGTAGCTGATAAATATAGCAAAGTTAAAATGTTTGTCTTTACAGTGTTATTGTTCTCAATATCTACATTTTTAATAGCATTTTCAACAAATGTCTATATGTTATTTTTATTGAGGTTTTTGGCAGGAATGGGAGCTGGCGGAGAATATGGTGTTGGAATGGCACTGCTTGCAGATGCATTTACAAAGAAAACAAGAGGGCGAGTCACATCGTACGTTACGATTGGCGGTCAAATGGGCAGCATCGTAGCGGCTATTGGAGCAGCAATCATCTTACCTCAATTCGGATGGCGAGGGCTTTTTGTTATTGGCATTCTTCCAATCTTTTTAGCACTTTACGCCTGGAAAAATTTAAAAGAGACAAAGCAAGAAGAAAACATGGTGAAAGAAGAAAAAGTTAAAATTCCAATTAGTGAATTATTTAGTTCTAAACAACGAGCGATTACAACGATTACCTTGACGATTATGGCTACAGTGCAGGTAGCTGGATACTTTGGATTAATGAACTGGCTTCCATCTATACTACAAAAAAGATTAGGGCTTTCTGTCTCAGGATCATCACTTTGGATGATTAGCACTATTATTGGCATGTGTCTTGGAATGCTTTTATTCGGACAAATTATGGACAGAATTGGACCTAAATTTGCGTATTCTTTATTCTTGCTGGCATCAGCTGGAGCAGTCTTCATTTATGTTTACGCTTCAAGTGCGATTGCTATTTTAATTGGCGGCTCCATTGTCGGTTTCTTTGCGAATGGTATGAATGCTGGATATGGCGCCATTATCGGAAACTTATATCCTAGCCACATTCGCAGTACAGCAAACAATTTGATTTTTAATCTTGGACGGGCTATTGGAGGTTTCTCTTCCGTAGTGATTGGATTTATGCTTGATCATTATAGTTTAACGGCAGCAATGATCTTCTTATCCACTCTCTACGTCATTTCGTTTGTTTGTGTTCAAACACTAAACAATGATGTATTGAAAAAAGGTGTGACTGAATAGGAGTTGAACAAATTGGAGAATATTCATTTAAAGACAGTAAATGAAGCCGATCTAGGGGAAGTTACTTTATTAGTAGGGGATCAAGGAAGAATTCCTTTGATAACGGCCATGTGGGATCATGTAAGACTTATTACTGAAAACAGAGAACTATTATTATATTCCGGAACATACAAAGGGAAGACTGTTTCAATTTGTTCGACTGGAATGGGTGTTGGCTCAACTGAAATAGCTGTCGTTGAGCTTATTCAAAGTGGAGCAAAAGCTTTAGTGAGACTCGGTGGATGTGGGGCATGGGATGAAACCTTGCAGCCAGGTGATATCATGGTGAACTATGGGATGGCTCGTGATCCAGGAATGTTAAATGCTTATGTAAAAGACTCTTATCCAGCTGTCGCTGATCCTATTCTTGTAAATAAAATAACGAAGCAAGCGAAAAATGAAGGATTTGGTGTTCACACCGGCATTGGTTTAACAACTCAAAGCTATTATCTTGGCCAAAGTCGTGAAGTAGCAATGTCAGGCTTGCAAGCAACAAACGAAATCATGGATTATTGGCAGAAACGAAATATTGTAAATGCCGAAATGGAAACTGCCATTATTTATTTACTTGCTTCCATTTACAACATTCCAGCTGCCAATTGTCTAGTCGTTCATGTAAGCAGAAGTAGTGAAAAATGGGTGTCTGATGAAGAATACAAAAAAATTCATCAAGCAGCTTCTTGTATGGTTTTGAATGCCTGTTTGTCCTCATAATGTTTTTCTCGGCTTATAACAGCGGTTACTTCTAAGTTTGTTTCTGCGAAACATTGGGCTAGACTCTGTTAGTAGACAGATTCGTATATGAAACATAAAAAGGTGGAACTTATATTCAGGAAAGGGGATGTGAAAATCCACTTTCCTGAGGAAAACTTTTCTCACTATTCTCGTGCTAATAAATACTTTTGTTTTGTTTACAAAAAATAGATGCCTTTTTCAATGATGTCCCGTTAAGTAAAGATGAATATTCGATGAGAAAAAAAATTCATGTCATCTACAAACTGTCTACATAAAAAGGAGGTTCCATAAAATGACTACTCTTGATCCAAAAAACGATTACAATTATAAAAAAAGAGTATTAGGCTCTTCCATGTTAGGGCTTGGTCTTGAAGGCATGGATATTATGTTCTTATCCTTTGCATTAAGCTCGATCATTGCTGAATTTGGCATTAGTTCAGCAGCTGGCGGCTCTATATCATCCATTACGAATATCGGAATGTTATTAGGTGGAGTAATCTTTGGAATCATGGCAGATAAACATGGGAGAATTAAAGTGTTCTCCTATACCATTTTCATTTTTGCCTTTGCGACAGCTGCTTTGGCATTTGCACAAGATATCACCACTGTTTATATTCTCAGATTTATTGCAGGTATTGGCGCTGGTGGGGAATATGGAATTGGCATGGCTCTTATTGCAGAAGCCTTTCCTAAAGAGAAGCGTGCGAGAATGTCTTCATGGGTAACAATTGGCGGACAACTAGGAACAGTTGCAGCAGCAGTTTTAGCAGCTGTATTTTTGCCCACATTAGGATGGAGATCATTATTTTTATTTGGCCTTATCCCTGTTTTTTTAGCTTTTTATGTAAGACGCAAGCTTCCTGAAACGAACGAATGGAAAAAAATGAAAAAAGAAAACGAAAATAAAACATCGATTAAGGTGCTTTTTTCCTCACCAGCGACTACGTACACAACCATTGCATTGACTTTAATGGCAACCGTACAAGTAGCTGGATATTATGGTTTAATGAACTGGCTTCCTTCGATTTTTCAACAGCAATTAGGACTGTCTGTTAGTGGTTCATCTTTATGGATGATTAGTACAATAATCGGAATGTGCCTAGGAATGCTCCTATTTGGACAAATTATGGACCGTCTTGGTGCAAAAATATCCTATGCAATATTTTTAATCGCATCCGCTTTATCTGTACTGCTATATATCGTTGCTACGAATGAACTAGCCCTTTTGCTTGGCGGGGCTGTTGTTGGATTCTTTGCAAATGGAATGAATGCCGGATATGGTGCATTAATCAGCAGCTTTTATCCGACAGAGGTACGTAGTACAGCAAACAATACGATCTTCAATACTGGCCGTGCCATCGGTGGTTTATCTCCGATCGTAATTGGTTTCTTACTGGATAAATATAGTATAGCAAGTGCGATGATTTTCTTATCATGCCTATATTTATTCTCTATGATTATCATCACTACGATGAAAAACGTTCCATTAAAAGGAACAAAAGCAAGGTCATAAAAAAAATAACCTTCAACAGCTTCTTCTTTGAAAGAAATTGTTGGAGGTTTTTTACGTATCTTGCTTGCGCTTAGTACGACAATGCTAAATTTTCTTTAAGAATCAAATTAAAAAATATTTTTCTTTCCTTATCCTGTCCGAACCAATCGGACATTCCATATGTACGGTTTAAACGAACGCCACTTTAAAAACACGTACTTAAAAGCTGGTAAATTGCAAGGTATACATGGTGAAAACTTCATGATTCTCCTTGAATCTCGCCTAGATAACATCGTGTATCGACTTGGTTTGGCACGTACTCGCCGTCAAGCTCGCCAATTGGTAAACCATGGTCATATTCTTGTTAATGGCAAACGTGTAGACTCCATCATATCGACTGCGACCTGGACAAACAATTAGGTTTTCGTGAAAAATTACGTAATCTTTCTATTATCAAAGAAGCGGTTGAAGCTACAAACTTTATCCCTGAATATATCCCTTTGATGCTGAGAAATTAGAAGGTACTTTTGTACGCATGCCAGAGCGTTCTGAACTACTGCAGAGATTAATGAAGCGTTTATCGTAGAGTTCTATTCACGTTAATAAAACTGCATTGTATAATCCAGTATTTAAAAACCCTGAAACCCTTGATATAAAAGGATTTTCAGGGTTTTTTGTTATTCCTTAGATGTGTAGAATAATCATGTAACTGCTACATTTACTGCATGGGGTTCGGGCAGTATTGGACTTTATCTTGAACGGCAGACTCATCCGCCCCAATTCAGTCTTATATGTAGTTTCTGTTCGTCAGTTCTAGAATTTGCGTCCAGCTTCCTTCAGATTCCGCGTCACCACCGACACCCTTGCCATTCGCTAACAGTTCCTACTGCCAAACCTGTAGTGGAACTTTCACCACCAAGTTATCACCCATGCCGGCCTCACAAAAACCTTATTCGATGTCGAATAAGGTTAAGGGGTTGACCTTACTTTTTTTCTTTAAACCATTTGGGACAGTGAATCTGTTCTCCGGACCACCTAAGAAAAAGTCTAGTAGATTAGAAGAATGCTTTAATACTTGATAGAACTACTAGTATGCCTACAATAATGACAAATGCGTTGCTAATATAACTTTTTCTGTATTTAGCTAGTGCAGGCACTTTATAAATTGCATACATTGGTAATAAGAATAAAATTAGCGCAATTAGTGGTGCATTAATCATATCGATGAGATCAAGAATACTTGGGTTTGCATAAGCAACTAGCCAGCATGTCACGATCATAAATCCAATGATGATGTTCTTCACTGTTTTACTATTTAAATTTTTTCCGCGAGATTTAGCGGCCTGCACAATAATGTCTTCTAATCCTTCATATGCACCTACATAATGGCCAAGGAAAGATTTTGTAATGGCAATGAAAGCAATGATAGGAGCTGCATATGCGAATAATGGCATACTATATTTATTAGCAAGATAAGAAAGAATTGGCAAGTTTTGTTCTTTGGCAAGTGCAAGGTCACCAGAAGTCACACTTAAGACAGTACTGAATACAAAGAACAATACAACAGAAATCGTCATGATATAACATAGCTTTTGAATTTGGGCACATTTGCGGTCTACATTTTCTATTCCATAGGTTTCCCGTTGTTTAATAACAAAAGTAGATATCATAGGAGAATGGTTAAACGAAAATACGATGATTGGTAGGATAAACCAAGCCATTCCTAAAATATCTGTAAAACCTACTCCTCCATCTGCAGATGCAAAATTACCAGCTAAACTTAAATTTGATAAATCCCATTGTGGAATCAAATATAAAGATAGTAACACTAGAGCTGCTATAAATGGATATACAATCCAGCTCATTACTTTTACAGTAACATCATGACCAAAATTCACGATAAATATAAGACCGAGAACCAAAATAATGGATAGTATAATTCTAGGTGGCGCTTGCATGTTCAATTGATTCTCCATGAAACTACCTGCAGTATTGGTTAATGAAACTGCATACATAAGTAATATTGCATAAATCGAAAAGAAATAGATGATATTAAAAACTACACTTGCCTTTTCTCCGAAATACTCCCTTACTGTAGCTGTAATTCCCTCACCAGCAGATTTGGAAGAGTAGATCATTTTAGCCATCGCCCTATGTGAAAAGTACATGACAGGGAATGCAAGTACCGTAATTAAAAGTAAAGATAATATACCCCCTGCCCCAGCATTAATTGGTAAAAAGAGTACACCTGCCCCAATTGCTGTTCCAAAAAGACTCATTGCCCAAGTGGTATCTTGCATATGCCATTTATTAGGGTCTTTATATTGTTTAACATCTTCTGTAGTTTTTTCAACTTCATATACTTTAGCTGCATTTTGACTCATTTTAATTCCCTCCTTGTGATGTATAGATTCTAATTATTTGTTCACAATTTCACATATGTTAGAAAAAATATATTTTATTCCCATATGGTTAAAATCTTATTGTTCTTCTCCGAGAATTTTATTTCTAATAGCAATTCCTGTCGGTGTGTCTGCAACCCCACCTAAGCCAGTTTCCCTTAATTCCCGAGGCATCCGTCTACCTACTCTATACATCGCTTCAACTACTTCATCAGCATTTATCAGGTTGTTTACACCAGCTAATGCAAGATCTGCTGCCACTAATGCATTAGCCGTTCCAACGGCATTTCTTTTTACACAAGGAATCTCTACCAAACCTGCGACTGGATCACAAACTAAACCGAGTAAATTTTGTAGTGCGGTTGAGAATGCATGGGCTGATTGCTCTGGTGCTCCTCCTGCAGCTTCTACTGCCGCTGCAGCCGCCATTGCGGAGGCACTACCTACTTCAGCTTGACATCCTCCTAAAGCTCCTGCAATACACGCATTATTCGCTACAATCATTCCAAATAATGCTGAAGTAAACAGAAAATGAACCTGTTCCTCACGACTTAACTGTAACGTTTCTTTAATGGTAAAAAGTACACCCGGTATTGTTCCACTTGCTCCAGCTGTTGGCGTGGCACAAATAACTCCCATAGCCGCATTCACTTCATTTGTACCTATTGCACTCTGGACACCTCTCATCATCACATCGCCAGAAAGTGTTTTTCCATTTTCACGATATTTTTTAATTTTAACCGCATCTCCTCCAGTTAACCCAGTCGGTGAAAATACGCCATCGCCCTCAACGCTTCTCTTTACAGCATTTTCCATCGCTTCTAAGTTTTTTTCCATTTTACGCCAAACTTCATCAAAAGTAGATTTCGTTACTTCCATTTCCTGTTCTATTGCTAATTTATAAATGGGTACTTGTCTTTCATTTGCTGCATCTACTATTTCTTTAATGGACATATACATACCTTGTTTCACCCCCTGGTGTAATTAAAGTATAATGATATTAGCTATATCACTGAGTTTTTCTAATTCTTTCCGGGCATCACTACTTAATTGTGAATCCAAATCAAATTGACACAAGTATTTTCCGTCTTTTTCCAAATTGATGGAGTTATTAATATCCACATCGTACTTTTTAAAGATTCTGCGTAATTCAAGTTCAAGATTATTTCTGTCTGAAATCGCTATCATTATCGGCAATGAACCTTGAGGATTTAAGCTAAATCCATCGATTTCAATATGTTTCACTTTAATTAATCCACCACCGACTGAAATACCCACTGTTCGAATACATCGACTATCATCCTCGAGATAAATATCAGCAGTATTTGGATGATCGACAGGACTATCACCTGATTCTTCTAAAAAGGTGATGTCAATGCCTTGAGATTCTGCTATTTTAATAGCATCTGGTACCCTACTATCATCAGTCTTAAAACCTAATATACCGGAAATAATGGCAAAATCAGTTCCGTGTCCTTTATGAGTTTCTGCAAATGATTCATAATACTTTACCACAACTTTTTTTGGAAGACCTTTAAATAATTTATTTGTAACCAATCCGATGGCTAAAGCACCTGCCGTATGTGAACTTGAGGGTCCGATCATAACTGGTCCAATCACATCAAAACAACTTTTGTAACTATCATTCTTTTTTTCTTTAATCGTTACTACGTTCATGGCCAATCCTCCCTTGAATTTAATGGTGTTATTTACTGGAATAATCTTGCAATAATATTTATTAAAAATTAAAACATGCAACTAAATCAAGTTTGGTAAAATTTTACATGAAAGTGCTTCTAATATTGTCAATAAGAATTGAGTACCAATTATTTTAAATTTTCATTGAACTATGAAGAAATTTTTGTTTTTGCTTCAATTGGTGCTTACTAATTACGAATCTAAGCTTCTATCATTCTTTTATCACTTGTTAGACTAGAAATGATTTGACATGTGCAACAATAAAAGCAGACACATAATAAATTTTTATTAATTAGATTCCTTTATTACTGATAGAAAGAACTATATAAACCCGCTTTCAAAACACACCAAATCATCCATCAGAATACCTTTTTATTCTATTATTCCTCTTTTGAGTTCACCTCCTATATTATTATTTTGAAAAGCTCCAAGGACAAGATTACAAGTTTCTAAGAAAAACCATTTAATGCCTTAATAATAATTATCAATATAATAATTTATTATTACATGTTAAAAGTATCACATAAAAAATATAGCGTCAATGACAAGATTACAAGTTTCTAAGAAAAACCATATAATGTCTCAATAATAATTATCAATATAATAATTTATTATTACAAGTTAAAGATATCACATAAAAAATATAGCGTCAATATGGTGTAATAAAAAAAGAACGTGCCATTGACGACGGGGCTGTCCGATAATTCCTTAAAAGTAAAGCAGCTAAGAAAATGAAACTATTTTCCTTAGCTGCTTTTTTAAATTGAACATTAAAGGTAGGAGTAAGTCGTTTTTTAGTGACTTTTTTTCATCTGTTTCTGGAAAAAGTGTCATTTGCATGTTATAATCCTCACTAGTAATCATTTGATTGCTCATAAAAAATCGTCCTCCTTAACAGTGTTGTGTAGTAACTTTATTAAAAATGATAAAGGGGCTCCAGAAAGTCAGATTACTGACTTTCTGGACAGCCCCATTCTTATCCATTTATATATAATGGCTACTTTTGTCGTGCCACGGACGACCTAACTATTTCATATTTGTAATAAGAGTTTCATAGAACAAAAGAAATAAAGTATGGCTTAACTTTTTCCGATCTGTATTCTTTATAGAAATTTCCCAACAATCTACCTGTTTTCTAGATATATCGCCATATTAAATGAAAATTTATTTATTGTTATTTTCGTTAAGTGATACTATACGTAGATAACGGTAAACACTTGATTCAGCCATTCCCATTACTTTAGCAACGTCATTTATAGTACCTTTAATATCAAATACACCATGTTCCTTTAATTTGGAAATGGCGAGTTTTTTTTGTTCAGGTGATAATTGAGCGCCAGATTCTAATATATCTTTGTCTATTTGTGTATAAATAATGTTCTGAATATTTTCGGTCAGTTTTTCAACGGGTTGTTCCTGTTCTGTTTTCTTGTCCATATACGCTATATCCCAGCTTAGATTAGCTAATTTTAATACATCCTTTGCGACCTTTCGATAGGCATCCGCATCAAAGTTTATACATAAAAGACCTTGTAATTGACCTTCATGATCTTTTATAAACATGGTTGATGAACGAAATTTTCTACCTTTTGGTCCTTCTCCAACATAATTTACAATAAAATCTTTTTTTAAATATACTTTTTCCTCAATTAACTTTTTTGCATAGTTGGTTAAGGAGCTATTTAATGACCTTCCACTTAATTCACCATTGACGATGTGACCAATGTGAGAACCTCCATCAGGATCTAAAACATGTAATACAAATTCATAATGAGATCCAAAAATTTCACCAATATAATTCATTATATTTTTATAGTGTTGAAAAAGATGATTATCCAACTCAGTACTCCTCCTTTTAATAAATCCTTGGTTTTGAATGGTTGGTTATAAATTTCCGAGATAATTTTAAGTAAATCGTTTTTTAATCATAAGTGGGTATTACTACCACGCTTTATATCTTATACTTATTAGGTACCTCGCTCGTGAACTACTCACCACTTATCGACCTTGCGGTCTGATTGAAGTGGAAGCTTCTTGGGAACTAGATACTTTTGTTCGCTATCTATATTTACCAAGCCATAAGGGCAGTCCCTGCCCCTAAAGAAAATACCAACTACATGGCTAGTTTCAGCAAGTTCTTACTTGCATTCACATCCCTGTCATGATGAGTGTTGCATTTTGGACAATCCCACTCACGAAGATTTAGGTTTTTTACATCTTTGTTTTTATAGCCACAGCACGAACATAGCTGACTACTTGCATAGTTTTTAGGAGCAATGATCAAATTACGACCTTTCCACTCTGCTTTGTAATCAAGATATTCTCTGAATTTAGACCAAGATCCTTCACTGATTGCTTTGGCTAGTTTATGATTCTTTTGCATATTCTTCACTTTCAAGTCTTCAATCACAATCACTTGGTTTTCGTTTGTGACTTCATTACTTATTTTGTGAAGAAAATCATTACGTTGATTCGCTATTTTTTCATGAAGTTTAGCAACTTGCAGTCTAGCTTTCTCTCTATTCTTAGAACCTTTCTTTTTGCGTGACAAAGAACGTTGCAAAAAAGTTAATTTTTTTTCAGCTTTTTTCAACCATTTAGGATTTTCGTACTTTTTGCCATTAGACAATATTGCAAAGTCTTTTAGACCAACATCAATTCCGACTTTTGTAGCTAGTTTTGGAAAGAATTGTTCATTATCTTCTACTAATACAGAAGCAAAATATTTATTTGTAGGTGTTTTAGAAATTGTTACAGACTTAATTAAGCCAAAAAATTGTCTATGTTGCTTCATTCTTACCATTGTCTTTAATTTTGGCAGTTTGATGTAGCCATTCTCAATGTATACAGTTCCTTTTTGATTGTTTGTTGTATAGCTGCGATAATTGTCTTTCTTGGTCTTGAATTTTGGAAAACCCACTGATTTATCACGAAAGAAATGAGCATATGCTTTGTTCAAGTTCATTTGTGCATTAGCCAAGGCAAGGCTATCCACTTCCTTGAGAAAAGGAAATTCAGCCTTATATTGTGCAGGGGTAGCGTATTTGATAGATTTATCCATTTTTTCTTGTGATTCCTTGTAAGAATGGATTCTATCAGCAAGCATTTTGTTGTATACAAACCGTACACACCCAAATGTTTTTTCAAAGAATAGTCGTTGTTCTGCATGAGGATATATACGATACTTATATGCTTTTAACATCATTTACACCTACTTTCTTCCTTGTTTTCCAATATACTGTTTGATTGTTTATAGACGATTATAGAACAATATTTTGGCTTGCACCAACCGAAAATTCATCTCCCACTTTCATTGGGCTACGCCCTTCACATTTAAAAGTGAGAGAATTCTTTTCGGAAACCCAGTTAAATTGGAACAGCCCTATTTTATTCATCAATATTATCCAATATATTCTTTACCACCCATATAAGGTCTTAAAACTTCTGGTATTCGTACTCTTCCATCCTTCTGTTGATTATTTTCTAAAATGGCTGCAACAGTACGCCCAATTGCTAATCCAGAACCATTTAGCGTATGAACGAATTCAGGCTTCCCTTTTGGTTCTCTTCTAAACCGGATATTTGCTCTTCTTGCTTGGAAATCTTCAAAATTACTGCAAGAAGAAATCTCACGATATGTGTCGTAGCTTGGTATCCATACTTCTAAGTCATATTTTTTTGCAGCAGCAAAACCTAGATCCCCTGTACAAATAGCTACTACCCGATAAGGAAGTCCTAGCAATTGTAATACCTTTTCTGCATCATTTGTTAATTTTTCTAATTCCCCATAAGAATCTTCTGGTTTAACGAATTTCACCAATTCAACTTTATTAAACTGATGTTGACGAATTAAACCACGTGTGTCTCTTCCTGCCGATCCAGCTTCAGAACGAAAACAAGCACTGTACGCAGCAAACTTAGCAGGAAGATCATCTTCGGACAATATTTCATCACGATAGTAATTCGTAACAGGCACTTCCGCCGTTGGTATTAAGAAATAATCCTCCTTCTCAACTAAAAACACATCTTCTTCAAATTTTGGCAGCTGCCCAGTCCCTGTAAGGCTTGCCCGATTCACTAAATACGGAGGCAACATTTCTGTATAACCATGTTGTTCAGTATGAAGATCAAGCATAAAGGAAATTAGCGCTCTTTCTAATTTTGCGCCAAGGCCTTTATAAAAAACAAAGCGACTTCCTGTTACTTTTGCAGCACGTTCAAAATCAATAATTTCTAATTCAGTAGCAACACCCCAATGGGGTTTTGGTTCAAAATCAAATTGAGGAAGTTCTCCCCACTTACGAATTTCAACATTCTCATCCTCTGTATCACCAATGGGTACGGTTTCATGCGGCAAATTTGGAATGGATAAAAGTAATGCATTTAATTCTTCTTCAATCACACGTAATTCTTCATCGAGTTTCTTTATTTGTTCACCAACTTCACGCATTTCTACAATTAAATCTTCAGCATCTTTATTCTCTTTCTTTAGAACGGCGATTTGAGAAGATACATCTTTTCTCCTTTTCTTTAATTGTTCAGTTTTGACGATTAAATTCCGACGCTTTTGGTCAAGTTCACCAAACTTTTCTAAGTCGGTTAAGTCTTCACCACGATGTTGTAATTTGGCTTTTACCTCTTCAAAGTTCTCCCTAAGCCGTTTAATATTAAACATTTTACTACCTCCTTTTTAGTTTAAAAATAGACTTAAATAAAAAAAACTTCCATCCCTAAAAAGGGACGGAAGTTTGATATCCGCGTTGCCACCCAAATTGTAAGTATTGTAAAAAATACTTACCTCTTGATAATATATCGGTTTCACCGGCAGTACCTACTCAAATTCTTTTCAGTACCACTCTCAAGGATGGATTCACAGGTCTTTACTACTGATTTTCACCTACCATCAGCTCTCTTAAAGTAAATTTACCTTGTTACTATTTCCTGTCATCGATTTAAAAGTATGTGATTATTTTAACAATATTATATCTAAATCATTTAAGATAGTCAAGATACACATAGTATGTGTGTTTTCCAAGAAAGCCAGTGATATCATCTTTATCAGCTCTGTTCTCTCTTATTGAACGGTGACTTTCCTCAATTACAGGACAGTATCAAGCGGGTCTATCATCCAGGGAAAGAGCTTTCGCCGCTAAGCATGCTGAAGGTGTATATGTCTCAATGCGACTATTCCGATCGCTAAAAAATACGTAAAGAAGATACGTAGCCAAGCGGAAACATACGGAAGAAAACCAAAGGAAATCAGCTTGTTCACACCAATTGTTGGAAAAACCCAGGAAGAAGCGGATACGAAATACGAAGACTATAAAAAGCATATCAGTAGAGAAGGTGCATGAAGTCTGTTCAGCGGCTGGACAGGGATCGACCTTTCCTATTTCGATCCAAACGAAAACCTTCAGTTTGTCGAAAATGATTCTATGCGCTCGCGGGTGGAAATTTTTACGAAAGCTGATCCAGACAGACAATGGGAGGGATGTCTTGTGTACCACCCAACTTGAAAAATGATTCTTTTCCATGTTTATGATCTGTAGTTCTAATGCTCTATTTTGTGTGTATCAATAAAAACTTCTTCGATTTTCTTTACATGTGCTATAATGTAATTGATTTTGGGGGGAATAAACAAAATGAATGAGACAACGAAAAACTTTTTCGAACGATTAAAATCTGTCTTTAAAAATAAAAAATTATTGCGAGGCACTCGAATTACCTATGGAGTTGCATGGAATCTTATTCTCCTGATAATGATCGTTATGATTATCGGAGCTGGATTTGCGGCAGGTGTTGGCGCAGGATACTTTGCTTCCTTAGTGAAGGATGAGAAAATTCGCTCTTATAAGCAAATGAAAAAAGATATTTATGATTATGAGGAAACATCGGAAATTTATTTTGCCAATCAAGTCTATCTTGGGAAACTGAGAACAGATCTTGATCGTGAAAAAATTACGATTAAAGAAATCCCCGAACAATTAAAGCATGCTGTCATTGCTACAGAGGATGAATATTTTTACGAGCATCAAGGTATTGTTCCAAAAGCATTATTCCGGGCAATATTCCAAGAATTAACGAATTCTTCTGTTCAATCAGGCGGAAGTACACTTACACAGCAGCTAATTAAAAACCAAATATTAACAAATGAAGTTTCATTTGATCGAAAAGCAAAAGAAGTGCTGCTCGCACTACGTTTAGAGAAATTTTTTGAGAAAGATGAAATATTAGAGGCATATTTAAACGTCTCGCCTTTCGGCCGAAATTCCTCTGGACAAAATATTGCTGGTGTTCTCTCTGCTTCAAAAGGAATATTTGGGGTTGAACCTAAGGATTTAAACATACCACAAGCAGCTTATATTGCAGGGCTTCCGCAAAGTCCTTTCGGCTATACACCGTTCACGAATAAAGGAACCATTAAAGAGAATCTAGAACCAGGTTTAAAGCGGATGAAAACTGTCTTGTTTCGCATGCATGAAGAAGGTTATATTACAACAAAAGAATATGAAGATGCTTTAAATTATAATATTGTGAATGACTTTATCGAACCATTACCCAGCACAATTGAAAAATATCCTTATCTCACATTTGAAGTCGAAAATCGTGCAATTAAACTTTTGGCAAAAATACTTGCAGAAAAAGATGGATTAACAGAAAACGACTTAAACGAAAATGAATCGTTAAAGGACAAATATCTCACTCTTGCTGATAGAGATTTAAGGCAAAATGGCTATCGCATTCATACGACTATTGATAAAGATATATACGATAAAATGCAAGAAGTGAAGAATCAATATGATGGCTATGGTCCAACCTTTACAAAAATCGTTAAAAATGATGAAGGGATCGATGAAGAAGTTCAAGAACCTGTCCAAATTGGCGCTGTTTTGATTGAAAATAAAACAGGAAAAATTATTAGCTTTGTTGGCGGCCGTGATTTTAACATCGAACAGACGAACCATGCTACTCGGAGTAAACGGCCAATTGGATCGACAATGAAGCCACTGCTTGTATACGCTCCAGCAATGGAAATGGGTAAATTGGCTCCAGGATCTATTATTGCTGATACAGAAACCGGCATCCGCTCCGATAGCGGCAAACCATGGCCGCAGAACTATGTCGCAGGAAGGTATTACGGCCTTGTAACAGCCCGAGAAGCATTAGCTAAATCCCATAACGTTTCAGCTGTTAAAGTATATAAAGATATTATTGGCCAAAGACCTGCAGCATATTTAGAAAAAATGGGTTTTTCTTCTGTAGTAGAAGAAGATTATCAAAATTACTCTACCGCATTAGGCAGCTTAAAATACGGTGCTACAGTTGAAGAAACAGTCAATGCTTTTACATCCTTTACAAATGAAGGCAAGTTTATTGATTCATATATGATAGATCGTATTGAGGATCATCAAGGCAACATCATCTATGAACATAATGTAGAATCTGTGGATGTCTTTAGTCCGCAAACGGCCTTTCTGACCATCGATATGATGAGGGAAGTATTTCGCAGCGGAACAGCTTCTTCTGTACCGAAAATGCTGAAGTTTTCGTCTGACTGGGCAGGAAAAACAGGGACAAGTAACGATTATAAAGACTCTTGGCTAGTTGCTTCTAACCCAAATGTAACATTTGGAACCTGGATCGGATACGATCAGCCAAAAAGTCTGTACTCAAAAGCCTATGGCGACTATAACGTTCGAAATTACAAAATTTGGAGCATGTTGATCAATGGAGCCTTTGATGCCAATCCAGAATTAATCAATCCAAAAGAAAGCTTTAAGATGCCTGGAGGAATTGTGAAACGTTCATATTGTGCCATTTCAGGCAAGCTTCCATCTGAGGCATGTGCAAGAGCAGGATTGGTTCAAACAGATTATTTTAATGCAAATTTTGTCCCAAGTGAAGTAGACGACAGTCTTATTGTCAGCCGCTATGTCACCATTCATGGAAACAAATATCTTGCTTTAGATTCGACTCCAGCAGAATTTTCAGAGTCTGGCCTCATGTTAAACCCAGACTTTATCAATACCATTGCCGGAACTAGTCTACAGGATATTAAACAGCTCATTCCAGAGCATTCAAAGCTATCAAGCATCTTGGTTCCTTACGCCAAAATATCTGACAATGGTGTTGCACCAGCTACAGTAAATGCAAGTATAAATGCAAATACAATTTCGTGGACGCCATCTAGCAGCAATGATGTCATCGGCTATCGAATATATACACATTCAGGTCAAAAAGTTGATTCTGTTAAAGCAGATAGTGGACTGACAAGATCAGTTGGAAATGGTTCTTACTATGTCGTGGCTGTAGATATTGCTGGCAGAGAATCAGCACCATCGAATATTGTGAAGACTGGTGACATAGAAACGGATAACAATCAAGAGGAAGATAATGAACAAACAGAGGAGCAGAACGAAGAATCTTCCAATAAAGAAGACGCAATAGAAAATGAAACACCCCCTACTCCAGAACCAGACAAGGAAAGGAGCCAAGATTCTATTACTGAAAGTGCATCTGGGCGTAAGAAATATTGATGCATATGCAAATAAACACAAGCCGATTCTAAAGGCTTGTGTTTATTATTTTGCTGCTTGATCAATTTTCCAACGTTGAAAGATCGCCTGTTGGCAAATTAAGCTCCCAAGCTTTGAGGACACGGCGCATAATTTTTCCACTTCTTGTCTTTGGCAGTTTATCTTTGAATTCGATTTCACGTGGAGCTGCATGTGCGGATAAGCCTTTTCTTACAAATTGCCGTATTTCTTCCTTTAATTCATCTGACTCTTCATACCCTTCCAATAAAGAGACAAAAGCTTTAATAATTTCTCCTCTGACAGGATCGGGTTTCCCAATGACGCCAGCTTCTGCCACCGCAGGATGCTCTAATAGCATACTCTCTACTTCGAACGGTCCAACACGTTCGCCAGATGTAAGGATAACATCATCAATACGCCCTTGGAACCAGAAATAGCCATCTTCATCCATGTATGCAGAATCGCCTGATACATACCAATCACCCGGCATAAAATAAGATTCATATTTTTCTTGATTGTTCCAAATTGCCTGCATCATCGCTGGCCAGCCTTTTTTTATCGCTAAATTCCCCATTCGATTTCTCGGCAGCTCATTTCCTTGGTCATCTACAATTGCTGCAATGACACCTGGAATTGGTTTCCCCATCGAACCTAACTTAATCTCCATACTAGGATAATTACAAATCAGATGAGCGCCAGTTTCTGTCATCCACCATGTATCATGGATGCGATGATGAAATACCTTCATTCCCCAGCGAATGACCTCTGGATTAAGCGGCTCTCCTACACTTAATACATGGCGAAGGGAAGAGAGATTAAACTTCTTCACCATTTCATCCCCCGCCCCCATCAACATTCGATAAGCAGTTGGGGAACTATACCAGACGGTAACACCGTAATCCTCAATTGTTTTATACCAATCTTCTACTTTAAAGCGGCCGCCGACAACGACATTAGATGTTCCTGTTAGCCATGGTCCAAAAATGCCATAAGCGGTTCCCGTCACCCATCCTGGGTCTGCTGTACACCAATAGATATCCTCCTCATTTAAATCCAAAACCCACTTAGCAGTTTGATATTGTTGGATCATTGCATTGTGGACATGCAGTACTCCTTTTGGCGTTCCCGTTGAACCAGATGTATAATGAAGGAGCATTCCATCATTTCGATCAACCCATTCAATCTGCAAATCTTTCTCTGCTTCGTCCATTTTCTTTAAGAAATCAAGGTGCTTTTCATCCTCTTTAATATCTTTACCAACCAAGAATATGTATTGCAACGCTGGCAAATCAGCAACTGGTATACGTTCAAGCAATTCTGGCGTTGTAATGAGCACTTTAGCGTCACTGTCTTTCAAACGATCCCTTACTGCTCCTTCCATGAACGCCTCAAATAAAGGACCGACAATGGCACCTAATTTAATAGCACCTAAAAAAGCAAAATATAATTCCGGGGATCGCGGCATAAAGATAAAGACTCTGTCGCCTTTTTCAACATCTCCATACCTTTTTAAAACATTGCCGGCTTTATTCGTATAATCCTTCATTTCTTTAAACGTATATTTCTCATTTCTCTCACCATCGCGATAATATAAAGCTATCTTATTTTTCCGAAAAGTCTTGGCATGGCGATCAATTGCTTCATATGCCATATTCATTAAACCAGTTTCATGCCAAGAAAAGTTTTTTTCTGCCTCTTTCCAATTAAACAATTCATACATTTCATCATAATTCGCTAAGTTATACGCTCCTTTTATCGGAGATAATGTTTCTACTTTCATATATGCTCCTCCTTCGACTTAAGATCACCATTTTATTATATTATAAAATATAACTATTCTCAATTTTTATAAATATTTGTGAACAACGCTCCAAACTTCCCCTGATCATGAGTCAACGTGTTATAATTGTCTTAAAATAACGAAAGCATCTGCAACATCAAAAAGAATGAGCTGATGAACGAGGTGTTATTGAAGTGGAGCATATAAAAACATACAATGCAATGGCGGTAAAAACACAAAACGGCGACCTTATTATTGAAGGGCCTGTCACTGGAAACTATTTAGCAAGCCTTGATTTTCATGAAGACCTCATTGCTTTTCGTCCCCCTAATCAGCAGCATCAAGCCTTAATCGAAATTGCTGACTTGCCGGAAGGAAGAATTCTCATTGCAAGAGACCATCACACGATTGTTGGCTATGTTACTTTCCTCTTCCCAGATCCGCTTGAACGTTGGTCTCAAGGCAAGATGGAAAACCTTTTAGAACTTGGTGCAATTGAAGTCATTCCTAAATATCGAGGCGCTTCCGTGGGGAAAAGTCTGTTAAAGGTTTCCATGATGGATGAGGCGATGGAAGACTATATTATCATTACCACTGAATATTATTGGCATTGGGATTTAAAAGGGACGAAATTAAATGTATGGGAATACCGTAAAATGATGGAAAAAATGATGAATGCAGGTGGATTAGAATGGTTTGCAACAGATGATCCTGAAATTAGCTCCCATCCAGCAAATTGTTTGATGGTTAGAATTGGGAAAAGAGTTGATAACGAATCCATTCAACAGTTTGATCGTCTTCGCTTTATGAACCGTTTTATGTATTAAGTTTTGTGTTATTTATAAAGTGTGTTTTACCTATGAGAAGAACGATACAAAAAGTTAGGTGACACTAGGACTTTTTAAACAACCTCATGAATCTAATGAAGGATAGGAGATGAACATAATGATCGTGGAAGAAATTATGACAAAAAATGTTTTTTTCCTTGCTCCCAATGACACCATTAAAACAGCCTTGCAGCTGATGCATGCAAAAACAATTCGACATATTCCGCTAGTAGATGAAAACCGCCATGTTGTCGGGCTAGTTACGGAAAGAAATATAAAAGAAGCAGCTCCTGCCTTTTTGGAAGAAGAAGATCTTAGTGAAAAGCTTGAGAAACCGCTTTCTCGTATTATGAAAACAAATATTATTACAGGGCATCCTCTTGATTTTGTTGAAGAAGTAGCTGTTTTTTTTTATGAACACAAAATCGGTTGCCTGCCCATCATCTCAGAAAAAAAATTAGTCGGTATTGTTACCGGCACCGATTTATTGCATACAATGGTTGAGCTGACAGGGGCAAACCAGCCAGGATCGCAAATAGAAATTAAAGTGCCGAATCGTCCTGGCATCCTTTATGAAATTGCAGGCGTTTTCCGAAAACATCAAATAAATATCCATAGTGTATTAGTCTATCCTGATAAAAAAGATGAGCAAAACAAAATATTAGTTTTTCGTGTCGCAACAATGAATCCTATCAACATGATCGCTCATTTAAAAAAGGAAGGGCTCCACGTACTATGGCCAAATATGCCAGGGATGTCTTAAATAATGAAAGATGCTGTCTTTGTATATTCAGATGAATTGCTTTCATATCGTTTTTCGGAAAACCACCCATTTAATCAATTTCGGCTAAAACTGACGCTAGATTTATTAAGGAAGTTCGATGCAATTTCAACAGAGGATATCATCGTTCCTAGGAGAGCTGTTGATGAGGAGCTGCTCCTTAATCATGACGAGGCCTATATTGAAGCTGTGAAAGCAGCTGGAAGAGGAAAATTAAGTTCCGATCGTGCTGGGAATTTTGGTCTAGGTACAGAAGATACACCCATTTTTACTAATATGCATGAAGCAAGCGCATTATTAGTCGGCGGCACCTTAACAGCTGTGGATCATGTCATGACTGGAAAATCACGCCATGCACTACATTTAGGCGGCGGCCTGCATCATGGTTTTCGTGGAAAAGCTTCAGGATTCTGTATTTATAATGATAGTGCTGTTGCAATCAAATATATCCAAGAAAAATATCATGCTCGTGTATTATACGTAGATACTGATGCTCATCATGGCGACGGTGTTCAATGGTCTTTTTACGATGATGAAAATGTCTGTACTTTTTCTATTCATGAAACAGGACGATACCTTTTTCCTGGAACAGGCAATGTGAATGAGTGGGGAATTGGAAAAGGCTATGGCTATTCCTTCAACATTCCATTAGATGCTTTCACAGAGGATGAGTCGTTCATAGATGCTTATACGACCGCACTGAAAGAAATTGTCCATTATTTCAAACCAGATGTCATCTTGACACAAAATGGGGCTGATGCCCACTATTATGATCCACTTACACATTTGTCGGTTTCCATGGCAACATATCAGGCTATTCCAAAGCTAGTACACGAGCTTGCTCATGAATATTGTGATGGAAGATGGATTGCCGTAGGTGGAGGCGGATATGATATATGGCGTGTTGTTCCACGAGCATGGTCACTTATTTGGCTGGAAATGACAAGACAAACTCACGCAAAAGGAGCACTTCCCTCTAGCTGGCTTGAAAAATGGCAGCCATATTCGCCAATCTCCTTGCCTAAGTACTGGGAAGACCCTACGGATATGTACCCACCGATTCCACGAAAAAAAGAAATAGAAGAGAAAAATCAACAAACAGTAAATAGAGCCCTTATTTTTATTCGGCCACAATAGATAACGCTTACATAAAGTGAAACTTCCATCAGTGGGGGTTTTCTCTTATCCCTCACTGATAAGAAGTAGAACAAAGGCTAAGATCGCAACGTCCTGTTGCAACGCCTTTATGACCGACATCCTCGAAAAAGAAGAGCACTTTTTCTTCGTGCGATGTAGATTCAAGAAGCTTTCCTTATCCTGTCGGCCCGAACCAATCGGACATTTGACTTTCAGTTATCCCCACTTGACTTCTTCGATTCCCTCTTACTCTTGAGGTAGGGGTATTACTGCCAGTTAGATGTGGGATAAAAATGAATACAACAGTAGATATATATTTTCCAATTAAAAACCCCGAAATATAAAAATATTACGGGGTTTCTTCTTCTTCTTCATATTTTGGATCAGATATAATAATTTCTACTCTTCGATTTTTTTCCCAGTTGTCAGGATTATCATTACTAGCTACTGGCCGTGTATCTCCATATCCAACCGCTATAAAGCGAGCAGGATCCAATCCATTGCTATCTGTTAAAAAACGAATGACGCTGCTTGCGCGCGCTGTGGATAGCTCCCAATTCGATGGATAGCGGAAATTGTTAATCGGTCGGCTATCTGTATGTCCTTCTATTTTTACTAGATTAGGCATACTTCCAAGTAAAGTACCTACTTTATCAAGGAAAGGATGTGCACTTTCTAAAATTGAAGCATCACCAGTTTGAAATAGCACTTGCTCTTGCAGAACTAAAACAACACCGCGTTCTGTTCTTGTTGCAACTGCTACCTCCTCAAGATCATGCTCAATCAAATATGCTTGGACACTACCTAATAGACGTTCTAAGTTATCAGCGTCTTCCTTATCCTGCTGCTTTTTTTTCTTCTCATCATCAATAGCATCAGGCAAAGGTGAAGCTGAATCCTGCTCGAGAATAGATGGATAATGATCAAGAATTTGCGACTGCCGCAATGATTCGGTTATTTGCTTAAATTTAACTGCGTCAACTTGCGAAACAGAAAAAAGGAGAATGAAGAACACTAAGACTAGTGTAATCAAATCGGAAAATGTTACCATCCATTTTGGAGCACCTTTTTCCGGCTTTTTTGGCACAGGTCGTCTATATCTCATTTTTAACAGCCCCCTGGCGTTGAGCTGCCATTTGGATATGATCCTCCCTGGATAAGAAAGCACTTAATTTTTCTTCAAGGATTTTCGGATTTTGACCTGATTGTACACCAATAATCCCTTCAACAATGATCTGTTTCCAAAAAACTTCTTTTTCCGTTTTTAATTCTAGCTTTGCTGCCATTGGAAGGAATAATAAGTTCGCTAATAAGGAACCATAAAAAGTCGTTAACAAAGCAATTGACATGTTAGGACCAATATTCTCTGGGTCGTTCAGATTTTTCAACATTAAAACAAGTCCAATTAATGTCCCAATCATTCCCCAGGCAGGTGCAAATTCACCCGCTTTTTCCAGTAAGCTTCTGCCCTTGCGATGACGTTCCTCCAATGCTGCAATTTCAGCATTCATGATATCGATAATCACATCTTGTTCGATGCCATCTACTGCTAATAGAACGCCTTTCTTAATAAATGGATCATTTACTTTCTCTAATTCAGTCTCCAATGCTAGCAAGCCTTCTCGTCTTGCTCTTTCTGACAAAGTGACGAAAGTTTGAATTAATTCACTTAAGTCTTCTTCTTCATGCCTAAATGACTGTCTCATCACCGTAAAAAGCTGTTTTAGTTCTTTAAACGGAAAACTTATCAGCATTCCAGCAATCACTCCTCCGAATACAACTAGAAAAGAGGAAAAGTGAAGGAAAGAGATAAATCCAGCTCCTCCCCCATTTGTTGCAATCCCAAACGAAACAAAAACTAGTCCAACAATAATCCCTAATGGTGTTAGAACATCAAGCTTTTTCATCATAACTCTCCCTAGATACGCCTGTATTTCCTCTCGAGAGGTAGTTCAAAAAGTTCGAGAAAAATGCCTGTTGAATTTCTTCTAATCTTGTTTCAGTTCTAGCCGTTCATAGCGCAAGCTCGCTCTTAAAATGAAAACTTTCTGCAGAAGATCGTCTTGTACTCATGTCTTCGGCTATTCAAGCTTTTTTCCTTTTGCATTAATCTGGTGCGAGGATTAATTACAAAAGGATCTACAACTAAAAAGCGAACACGCTCTACGAACAACGCAGAAGTCATGAATTCTAGCAAGCCAGCTTATCACGACTTATTTTCTCGAACTTCTCGGCCCTTTTTCCTTCTTTTTGGACACACGCTCTAAGTTATATATCGGACGATTCATTATTTCGTTGAGCTTCTTTGTTCAATTCGATGTGGCAAAATGACAATTTTTTCTTCAACCTCTTCTTTATTCATTAATTTCGTTAATAACCTCATTCCAACTGCGCCAATATCATAAAGCGGTTGAATAATAGAAGTAAGCTGAGGACGAACCATTAAAGCCAATTTTGTGTTATCGGATGTAATTACCTCTAGCTGTTCAGGTATTTGCAGGCCATCATCCTGAGCGCCGTGTACAACACCTATCGCCATTTCATCATCTCCGACATACACCGCAGTTGGTTTGTGATCTAATTCACTTAGCTTTTGCCAGCAATCTACTCCAGATTCGTATGTATAATCCCCTTCTAATACATATTCTTCTCGGTAAGAAATGCCTGCTTCTTCCAACGCTTCTTTATAGCCTTTCAGCTTCCAGTCTTTATTAATCGTATCGTGGAAAGAACCACTAACGAAAGCAATGTCTTTATGCCCCTTTTCAATAAAAAGCTTGACAGCTTCATAAGCAGCTTGTCGGTAATCGATATTAACAGAAGGGATCGTTTTTGAATCCTCGACAGAACCAGCAAGCACTACTGGAACGGGTGACCGTTCAAATTCAGCGACATGCTCAGGAGTTATGTCTCCTCCCATAAAGACAAGCCCATCTACTTGTTTTCCAAGCATCGTGTTTAATAAATGCAATTCTTTGTCTTTGTTCTGATCAGAGTTACTTAAAATAATATTATACTTATACATTGTCGCAATATCTTCGATTCCTCTTGCAAGCTCTGCGAAAAAAATGTTGGAAATATCGGGAATGATTACTCCAACAGTCGTTGTTTTTTTGCTTGCGAGTCCACGAGCAACAGCATTGGGACGATATCCAAGCCGATCAATTACTTCCATCACTTTCTTTCTTGTTGTTGGTTTTACATTTGGGTTTCCATTTACTACCCGTGATACAGTTGCCATTGATACGTTTGCTTCTCTCGCTACGTCATAGATTGTTACGTTCATCAAGCTGGCCACGCTCCTGTTCCTCTTTCTTTTTTTATCTTTTGATAAGGGTTTTAGACCCTTGCTTCTGAAGTGGTCTAATCCAATAAATTGTGATTCCCGCGATGTTTAAGTGTAACTTAAAAGAGTTCACTTCTTACTATTTTTAATCAGTTAGACAAAAGTATACATCGTGAACGGAATCCCTTGTATGCGTTTTTAAAAAAAGGGAAACACCAAAGAATGAAATGCTAATAAGCAAATCGATCTACTTTGCACTCCCACAGCTAAAGTCATAAAATGATTGAATGAGCGAACGTCCACAGTTTGCTTTTGTTTTAGACATTTTCAAAATGATCATCCTACCATCACACTGACTTCACCATAGATTCATATCATGAAACAACAAGATAAAAGCGCTATACATAATTGAATTATCACATTTTTCAGCGCCTCACTTACCTTGGTAGTTGTTGGTTCAAATATTAAAAAAAATCGTTTCCCTGCACCTCTATTTATCATACGATACGAACAAGCATCACGCAATCCATTATCTTTAGAAAATAACGCTTCAAGAAGAAAATATGCAAGTATTCTATATCATAACGATAAAACAGATTTATCTTTTCGAAAGGGAAAATAATGTCCGTTCAATTGATGGAGAAAGTTAACCGATTTCCTCAAAAATAGGAGCTGTCCTTAAACAATGGACAGCTCCCACTAAAATCATATGAATAGGAAGGATCAAGAACGCATTTACGTTAAAGTGAGGGTTTGCTCTCATCCTCAAGCGCGATATCCTGTAGTCCCGAACCAATCGGACATTTGACTTTCGGTTATCTCCCACCTAGCGCTTCAATTCCTCTTACTTTCAGAGGTGAGGGGCTTACTGCCAGTTAGATGTTAGATAATTTTATCGTTGAGCATGTGCAAACGCTGGCTGAAGTGCTTCGAAAAATGCATCAAATTGTGCAAAATCCATTTGCTGTGCAGAATCTGAGAGTGCAACTGCTGGATCTGGATGCACCTCGGCCATTACACCATCCGCACCAATAGCTAAAGCTGCCTTTGCGGCTGGAAGCAACAAATCACGGCGTCCGGTTGAATGCGTGACATCCACCATAACTGGAAGATGTGTTTCTTGTTTTAAAATTGGGACTGCTGTAATATCTAACGTGTTTCTCGTTGCCCGCTCGTATGTGCGAATTCCTCGTTCGCATAAAATAATTTGGCCGTTCCCTTGCGACATGATGTATTCCGCAGCATTGATAAATTCATCAATTGTTGCTGACAGCCCGCGTTTTAACAAAACAGGTTTATTTACTGCCCCTGCCGCTTTAAGCAATTCAAAGTTTTGCATATTGCGCGCCCCAATTTGAATGACATCAATGTAGTCAAGCGCTTGTTCAATAGCATTTGGGCTGACAATTTCGCTAATAACAGCTAAATCATATTCATCCGCAACTTGCTTTAATATTTTTAAGCCTTCTACCCCAAGTCCTTGGAAATCATATGGAGAAGTTCTTGGTTTATATGCACCGCCGCGAAGCAGTTTCAATCCTTTTGCTTTCACTTGCTGTGCAACTTGTGCAACTTGTTCATATGATTCGACCGCACAAGGTCCAAAAACAAACTTCGGCACACCATTTCCAATAAGTTCCCCTTTTACGTTTACAACTGTATCTTCTGGTTTCTTTTTACGTGAAACGAGAAGTGCTTTACGATGATCATCCTTTTGAAGCTCTAAACCAGCCTTGAAAATCTCTTTGAAAATATGTTCGATAGTAGAATTTTCAAAAGGGCCGTCATTATGCTCCTTAATAAGATTTAACATACTTCTTTCCCGAACCGGATCATATCTATTTACACCTTGTGTTTCTTTGACTCTGCCGATTTCTTGAACCAATTGTGCACGTTCATTAATCATTTCCAAGAGCTTCACGTTCATTTCATCGATCCGATCACGCAAATTGTCTAATTCATGTTTCGTCATCTTTGTCATCCTTTCCTTCATCATCTTTGTATAGAAAGCCGTTTTAGGTCACCTAACTAAGTTTGTATCTGTTTATTTTACCCTCCCTTTATAAAAAGTAAAGCTTTTTTCTAACTATTAAGGTGAGTGAACACGTTTAAGATTGTTGAAACAGGGAAAATCAAATGATTATCCCCATCCGCTTTTATCTAAGCGTGTCTGAACTTAAAATGCTCTGATAAAACGGCAATACTTTTATTTATTACTTGATTTATGGTACATTTTTTAATATTAGGCCTTATTATAATCCATTCATTATAAAATGTCACTATATTTTTCTTTAATAATTGAACGCTTTTCTGTATTAAAGAATTTTGATGAAATCGCCTTTACTGATAAGAAAAATATAAAAGAAGGTGTATTCGTTTGGTAGAAAAAAGAAAAATATTTGCCCTTGATATTGGCACACGATCTGTTGTTGGCATTATCCTAGAGCAAAGTGGAAATGATTACCATGTTGCTGACCTTGTCGTTAAAGAACATCGAGAACGTGCAATGTTGGATGGACAAATTCACGATATTGTTGCAGTTGCCGAAACAATCTCTAAAATAAAATTAATGCTGGAAGAGACTCATGGAAAGTTGGAGAAGGTTTGTGTTGCAGCCGCGGGAAGAGCATTAAAAACGGAAAAAGCATGTGAATCTATAAAACTATCTAATAGAAAGATGATCACGAAAGAAGATATCCTTCAGCTTGAATTAAGTGCTGTTCAAAAGGCACAAGCAACAGCTGCTCAAAAAAATGCTGCTCAAAAAATTCATTATTATTGCGTTGGATATTCTGTGTTATTTTATCGTTTAAATGGAGAAGAAATCGGGAATCTCATCGATCAGCAAGGAGAGGAGGCCTCTGTTTCTATTATTGCTACTTTTCTTCCAAAAATGGTTGTAGATTCTTTAATCGCAGCTTTGCATCGTGCCGATCTTGAAATGGAAGCTTTGACGTTGGAGCCGATTGCAGCAATCAACGTATTGATTCCTCCTTCGATGCGGCGTTTAAATGTAGCTTTAGTAGACATTGGGGCTGGTACATCAGACATTGCGATTACAAATACAGGAACAGTGACAGCTTACGGAATGGTATCAACTGCAGGAGATGAAATTACAGAAGCGATTAGCGATCATTACTTAATGGATTTTCCATTAGCTGATCAAACAAAGCGCAACTTAATACATCAAGAAATGATCGTCATACAGGACATTCTTGGCTTAGAAACAGAAATTCCAAGAGCAGAGATAATAAAACAAATTTTACCTGCTATCGAGACGCTCGCAAGTACAATTGCGAAGGAAATATTCAAACTTAATAACGAGGAACCCCCAAAAGCTGTCATGCTTGTTGGCGGCGGAAGTTTAACACCTGCACTGCCCAAAAAATTAGCTACTTTGCTGCAGCTGCCTGAAAACAGGGTTGCTATTAGAGGTACTGAAGCCATTCAAAACTTAACAATGGCAACTACTATTCAGCAAGGCCCAGAATTTGTGACACCGATTGGCATTGCCATTGCTTCTCAGAAAGCACCAGTGCAATATGTTACTGTTTCTGTAAATGATATTCCTATTCGTTTATTTGAAATAAATCGGTTGACGGTAGGTGATTGTTTGCTCGCTGCTGGTATTAAGATTGCCCAGTTACATGGAAAGCCAGGTATGGCTCTCTTCATTACTTTTAATGGTCGAGACCTGACCATCCCAGGCGAACATGGCAGTGCACCATTTTTACAAAAAAATGGCCTAACTTGCAGCTTGGATGATCTTGTCGCAAATGGAGATCAAATAAGTGTAGTTAAAGGAAAGGATGGCAAACAAGCTACAGTAAAGATTAGCGAGCTGATCGATGAGCCACTCCAAAAAACAGTATACCTGAATGGTATACAACAGGAAATAAAAACGATATTGAAAAGAAATGGTCTCATTGTTGACATGGAGACATTGGTTCAAGATCGTGATACGATCGAGGTTTTCTTTCCAAAGACGCTCGAGGAGCTGTTAATCCACTTGGATGGCAATGACGTGCTTCAACAACTAACGCCTTTCCAAGTTACAATAAATGGGAAAGAAACGTTTTTCCCTGCATTTTCACACGCTTTAACTGTTAATGGAAAAGTAAAGAAACGTAAAGACCATTTTCATCATCTTGATTATATCGAGCTTGTCAAAGCACCTCCTTTAACTGTTGCAAAGCTTGCTGAGTTAAAACAGTTGAAATTAAGAGAGACAATGACCATTTATTTTCATGATCAAGAAATCATGTTAGAAAAAGACATCACCTATTTTTATCGCCGCGATGAGCTGCTTGCTCCAAATGACATTGTACATAAATATGATGATATTAGCATAAAAGCAGTGGAAGCAGCGCCGTTTATTTTCCAAGATATTTTTAACTACGTTGAAATAGAAATGCCTCCTGATGCCCAAGGACAATTTGAGCTTTTAAAAAATGGGGAAAAGTCAACTTTCTATGATCCTCTCGTCACTGGAGATCGTTTAGAAATCATCTGGCCGCTTGCGAGCCATACAAAGTGGAAAATGAAGACGGAGTAATTTTTTATGTCTATAAGACTTCCATCAGCAAGGACCTTTATTTTTTGTTTTCCTTGCTGATGGAAGTTTCTGTTTATCATCAAATATGATCACGCTTGATCGTTTACTGTTTGTACTTCTTTTAATTTCTCCTGTACATCATGTTCTTCTTCTGCCTTTATTTGCACATTTTCAGCTTTTTCAGTTGACTTGAACTGAATATTTTTTTGTAACTTTGCTGCTTTTTCTTTAAGATCATGGCTTTTTTCAACAGCAACATCACGAATTTTTTCGGTTTTTTCTTTCACTGTACCTGCAAACTGGTTGCCTTTTTCAACTGCTGTATCTTTTAATTGAGTTGTTTTTTCTTTAGCAGCCGCTGCCATTTCACTGCTTTTTTCAACAGCAGCATCTTTCCAATGATCTGTTTTCTCTTTCAGATTCGATACTTGTTCATTTATATCGCTTCTTAGTTCTTTTCCTGATTTAGGAGCTAGCAGTAAAGCTGTTGCTGCACCTACAATACCGCCTACTAAAGCACCAATTAAGAAATCTTTTGTGTCAATTTGGTTATTTTGATTATTTTTAGATTCATTATTAGCCATTTTAACGTCTCCCCTTATTTTATATGTAATCATGGTCTGTCTACGTTTTCATGCAACAAATATTTAATGCTCATACTCGTAGTGTTTGGCATTCTCTTGTTTTTTTAGCAGCTTTGCTTCTTTTGCTTCTTTTCGCGCCTGCCATTTTTCTTTTAATAAAAAAGCTAAGTTTCCCAACTCAACCACTTTTGCAATTTTATCTTCCTTGCCGGCCATATGTGTCGACACATATGAAGAAACTTTTTTTACAGATTGATTCGCTTCTTGAATGGTCGTTCCAACATCTTGAACCGCATAGACAACTGAATTAAGTTTCTCAGCCTTCACTTGAAAATCCTCTGCCAAGGCATTCGTTTTATGCAACAATTCAGTTGTTTCTGTTGTCACTCCGCTCAATTGCGACTCCAAGCCTGTCAATGTTTTAGAAACAGCATCTAAAGTCTGATTTAAAGACTTTAGCGTTTTTGTTACACTAATAACAAAAATGAGTATAGCGATTGCAATGAGAGCAACACTTAAATAAAGAATCAGTTTTATATCCAATCCTACACCTCCCTCCTGATAGAACCAACCGCTCATTCATAAATAATCGATCTAACTGGCTTGTCCAATACCAGTTTACACACCAAATAACAAACGCTGCCCAAAAAGTCCTATTAGCATCCTCATTGTTCCAGCGGAATGAGGAAATAAAAAAATAGACAGCTTAAGTTATATTTCGATAATAAATGCGTTTTTCCTGCTCATTATTACAATTTTTTTATGTTTTACGGCATAGTAAAAAGGCAGCCTAAATTGGTGCCTTTTTTGTTTTGAACCGTCATTTTTTGGGACCAGCCTTATCCTCCGGGCTCTTCCAATTTAGGCGAAGCATCCTGCCATCTGAATCCTAAAGTTATGGACGTCGATTAAAATTACTTATAGTGCTTTCTTACGTTTTTCATATAAGAGGCTTTCATAAGCATGCTGAAATTTTTGTACATCGCCTGCCCCCATGAAAATGACAACGCCATCAAGCAAGTGAAGTAATGGTGAAGTGTCCTCTTCCTTTAAAATCTTAGCCCCATTAATTTTAGTTTGCAAATCTTTTATCGATAGCTTTCCATGATTTTCCCTCGCTGATCCAAAAATATCACATAAATAAACAAAATCAGCCTCACTTAAACTCTCAGCAAATTCTGTTAAGAATGCTTGCGTTCTTGTAAAAGTATGAGGTTGAAAAATCACAGCAATTGGTCGATTAGGATATTTTTGCCTTGCTGCGTCAATAGTAGCTCTAATTTCTGTTGGATGATGAGCATAGTCATCTATAATCGTTTGCGAACCGATTTGTTTTTCAGAAAAACGCCGTTTAACACCTTGAAAAGTCTTTAATTGATGATGAATCGCTTCTGTTTCAAATTCCTCATAGTGGCAAATTGCAATAACAGCTAGTGCATTTAATACATTATGATCTCCATAAGCAGGGATTTGAAACGTGCTGTAATAATGATTTCTTACAAATACATCGAAAGTAGTTCCGGTTGTGTCCTTTACAACATTTCTCGCTTGAAAATCATTTTCGTCACCAAATCCATAAAATAAGACGGGAACCTTCGCTTGAATTTTTTGGAGCTGTTCATCATCTCCATAAGCAAAGATACCTTTTTTTACTTGTAGAGCCATGTCTTGAAATGCTGAAAAAACATCATTTACATCAGTAAAATAATCAGGATGATCGAAATCAATATTGGTCATGATCGCATAGTCAGGATCATAGGAAAGAAAATGTCTTCGATACTCACACGCTTCAAAAACAAAGTACGCTGCATCCTTTTCTCCTTTGCCAGTCCCATCTCCAATTAAATATGACGTTGGCCTTAAACCACTCATCACATGAGAAAGGAGCCCTGTTGTTGAAGTTTTGCCATGTGCACCTGTTACAGCAACACTAATAAAATTTTGCATAAAACTGCCGAGAAATTTATGGTAGCGAATGACTTCGATGCCAAGGCTCCTAGCTGCTTCAATTTCTTCATGTGAATCGGGAAATGCGTTTCCAGCTATAACCACCATGCCTGGACGCACATTTTCACGCTGAAAAGGCAAAATGCGAATACCCGAGTCCTCCAAGGATTGTTGAGTAAAAAAATACTTTTCTACATCTGAACCTTGCACTAGATAACCCATATCGTGAAGTATTTGCGCTAATGCGCTCATCCCAGAACCCTTGATGCCTACGAAATGGTATACCGTCATAAAAGAACCTCCAAAAATTCGTCTCTCATTTTTCGAAAAAATTATATTAACATATTATATATTGTTTCTTGATGCACTTTTTAGATTCCTGAGCATCAACATGTGAAAGTTTTCATCTATCAACTTGGACTTCTTATTTTTTTAGCTTGTTAACAGAATAGATGGTTCTTCCGCCCATTAGCTGTAGAAGAGAAACCGACTAGGGTATTGAAAGCCATTTTATAAAAAAGACATATGCTCATATGTAGTATATGAGATGGAGCGCAACTTGCTAAGATTCTTTTTAATCCTGCTCTTGCAAACAAGGTACGCTTCCATCTTTCTCTCCCCATTTTTTCACATTTATACATTATAGCATTTATTTACTCGAATGACTATTCTTCGTAAGATTCTTCACACTTACCATTCAACTTTTTCCAAACGAGGATTCGGGCGGAATTTCCTACCGGTTTTCGCCTGATGTTTCCCATTTAATAATACATTATCACCAGTAAAACCGATATTTATTTTTAATAAATTACTTCCAATTCCATACATATCTACTGGTACACCTTTACGTTCGAATTCCAAAATTCTTTCTTCGTTAAAGCCTCCAGAAGCAACAATTTTAACATGATCAAAATTTTCTTCATCAAGTGCTTTTCTTAATGCAAACATCAATTCTGCATTTACACCACGTGGGTCAAAAGTGCCGAGAAGCTGTTGATTTCTTAAAAAGAATTTGTCTATTAATGTCCTCGATGTATCAACACGAACCCCTTTAAGTTTTTCCCCAAAAACACGGGCGATTTTTAGTGAATCTGTAATGACATCATTATTATAATCTACCAAGGCAATTAATTCATCCTCAGGAAACGTTTCATGATATGCCTTTGTAGCGGCAACGATATCTCCATCAAATAGTTGGATAAGTGCATGAGGCATTGTCCCCATTCCTTGCTTTCCCCACCATTCATTCATAGCATGTGTTGCTTGAGCTGTTGATCCACCAATATAGGAGGCATATCCGTCCCCTGCCTGCTGTGTAAAATGATCATCACGATCCCCCATAAAAATGACTGGTTTTTGTTTTCCCGAAGTCCCTGCTGCTTTCACAACATTATACACATTTGTTGCGACAGACGTACGTCGTCCTAAAATACCGTCAATAATCCCTTCTAAATATCCGAAGTCTGTGTATTTACCAGTAATTGTAAGAACTGTTTCAAATGGACTGATTTTATCTCCATCTTTTAATGACATCAATTCTAATTGTTCTGGATGATCAGCAAAGGTTTTAATTAATGCAATGACCTCATCTGTACCACATAATACTGCATGATCCTTTTGAAAAAATTGCATTGTGACAATACTATCTGCTTTATACTTTTTAGCGATTTCGCTTGTTTTCAAAAAATAAACGGCTGAAAACCAGCCATCTTTCACACGTTCATCAAATTTAAAAGTTTTATTTGTTAATCGTTGAATCTTCCCTTGCAGCTTTAATTCTATTTCCTTCATTCCCCTAATACTCCTTGTGCACGCATTTTAGTAAAAACTGTAGAAGCACCGTTTCTTCTTCTCGATCTCAATTCGTCTCATTTTTGACACAAATACAGAATACCATGTTTTACACAATCCGACTAGACTGCTTTATTGCTTCGATATCCTCTTGAGAAACGAGTACATCCCGCGGCTTGCTTCCACGTGCTTCTGACACAACTCCATGTTCCTCAAGCAGCGTAATAAGACGTGCAGCACGATTATATCCAACACGAAAATGTCTTTGTAAAAGGGAAGTTGATGCACTGCCTTGATCAATAACAAAATCACAGGCATCAAAGAATAAATCATCCTCTTCTTCTTGCAGCTGGGCCCGTTTTAAAAGCTCCTCTTGTTGGAACAAATATTGTGGTTCTCTTTGCTCTCGAACATGGGCGATTACACAATCAATCTCTTCGTCTGTCACAAAAGTGCCTTGAAGGCGAACTGCTTTCGAAGAACCATTGGCTAAAAATAGCATATCTCCACGTCCAAGCAGTTTTTCTGCTCCGCTGATATCAATTATTGTGCGCGAATCTACTTGCGAGGAAACGGAAAAAGCTATTCTTGTTGGAACATTTGCTTTAATTAAACCTGTTATGACATCTACAGATGGCCTTTGTGTCGCAATAATCAAATGAATGCCGCATGCCCGAGCTTTTTGAGCAATACGACAAATCGCCTCTTCCACGTCTGCTGGCGACATCATCATTAAATCGGCTAATTCATCAATGACAATGACGATATATGGTAGTTTTTCACAAGGACGTTCTGCCTTCTCTGCTAATTCATTAAAACGCTGAATGTTTCTCACACTCGTATGTGCAAACAATTCATATCGTCTTTCCATTTCACCCACCGCCCATTTTAAAGCAGCTGTAGCAGCTTTCACATCTGTTATAACTGGGCTAACCAAATGGGGAATATGATGATAAGGCGCTAATTCAACCATTTTAGGATCAATTAAGAGCAGCTTTAATTCATCTGGTGTTGCTTTATATAAAAGACTGACTAATATTGAATTGATACAAACGCTTTTTCCTGATCCAGTTGCACCAGCAATTAAACCATGAGGCATCTTTTGTAAATCAGTGACAATAGGATGACCTGAAATATCTAATCCTAACGCAGCAGTCAATGGCGATTCATCCTGTTTAAAAGCAGAACTGGCAATGATTTCACGAAGAAAAACAGGACGGCTTTCTTTATTCGGGATTTCGATCCCAATCGTACTTTTCCCAGGAATTGGGGCTTCAATGCGAATATCCCTAGCAGCTAGATTTAATTTCAAATCATCACTTAAATTGGTAATTTTATTTACCTTTACTCCTTTTTCTGGTTGAATTTCAAATCTTGTAACAGATGGCCCTTGGCTGACATGAACTACTTTTGCCCGAACTTTAAAATTGGCTAATGTTTCATTTAGCAATTCAGTTTGCTCTGATACCCAATGATCGTCTACATCACTAGCTACTGGAGGATCAAGAAGTTCAAGATTTGGAAAAGTATATGGACGGTCTGGTACAATATGCTGATGTTGCTCTTCTTTTTCTACTTCAGGCAGTGCCTTTTTTTCCAGCTTGTCTTGAATAGATTGCTGCTGTTCCAGGTTTCTTTTATAAGCTTTCTTATCACTTTTTAACATCATTACATTAAATGGGAGCACACGAGTCGACTGAGTCGGTTCAGTAGTTGCTTTTGTATTATCATCTCGTTCAGCTGTTTGATCAGACACATGTACATTCGGCTTTAGCTGCTGAGCTGACTGTTGATTTGGTTTATGCAGCTCTAGTACAGCAGCTTTTTTTAGTTGATTGTTTTTTTCTTCTAAAACACGTTTATCACTTTTCAACATCACAACATTAAATGGAATCGACTGTTTTCGTTTAGATTCTTCTTTCTTTATCTGTCCATCAAGCAAAGTCGAAGCGGATGCATCATTTCTACTAGCGTCTCGTTCGTTATCTTTTGATAAAGCCGAATCTATTGCTGCTGCAGCCTCTATGTCTTGATTCACCACATGATCTGATGCATCTTCATCATGATCAGCATCTGATTGGAAACAAGTTTCCTGTATCCCTGTAGTTTCACTAAATGATGGTGTCATGCTATCTTTATGATCAGTTGCAAGTAAAGATGCTGGTTCAGCAGTAGATGACACTGGCGCTGACAAAGCTGACTCTAGCGATGATGAAATTGCCATGTCTTGATCTTGCATTTCTGGTCCTTTTTCAATATCTGTTAAGACTGCATCTGATTCATCTAGCTCCTCTTCCATAACAGGTGCTGAGGAAATGTTATCTTCATGAGCAGTTGCAAGTGATGATCCTTGTTCAGCAGTAAATGAAACTGGTGCTGACGGAGCTGACTCTAGCGATGACGGAATTGCCATGTCTTGATCTTGCATTTCTAGTCCTTTTTCAATATCTGTTAAGACTGCATCTGATTCTTGCTTCTCTTCCATAACAGGTGCTGAGGAAATGTTATCTTCATGAGCAGTTGCAAGTAATGATACTTGTTCAGCAGTAAATGACACTGGTGCTGACGGAGCTGACTCTAGCGATGATAAAACCGCCATGTCTTGATCTTGTATTTCTGGTCCTTTTTCAATATCTGTTAAGACTGCATCTGATTCTTGCTCCTCTTCCAAAACAGGTGCTGAGGAAATGTTATCTTCATGAGCAGTTGCAAGTAATGATACTTGTTCAGCAGTAAATGATACTGGTGCTGACGGAGCTGACTCTAGTGATGATAAAACCGCCATGTCTTGATCTTGTATTTCTGGTCCTTTTTCAATATCTGTTAAGACTGCATCTAATTCATCTTTAAAATACTCATCCTGCATAACTGGGGATGAGGAAATGTCATTTTCATCGTCAGCTACAATTGCCGATGCTGGTTCAGCAATCGATGAAAAGACTTTTGCATCATCATCTTGCCTGGATGACAAAGGTTGAGAAGTATTCGAAATATGGCTGTTCGTTTCCGCTTTGTTATTGAATTGATTGTTTTTTTGCGTTCTGTAAAAATCAGCAATAATATGATCTGCTTTTTTGATTATGTCACCATCAGACAATTCAAATTCGAGTGGATTTGCTTTTTCAGCGGGCTTCTTCTGAAAACCGAAGATTGGTGAAGCAACTTCTGTATTTCGAAATGGTGTTTTTGCTTGGTTAGCAACAGGTTTTCTTTCCGATTCTATCTTTATTTTTTTCTCTATAGATTGTTCATTTTGTCTTGGAGCATGTTGTTTTTTCGTAGTTTTTTCTAAATTTACAGCCCTTTCTGGCCTTAATCTTCTATCTTGTTTTTTATCTTCTATTAATGGAAACCTAAATTTTCCTTTAGGGTATTCGTAAGTGATCTTTGTTTCAATTTCTCGATATTTCCCTTCATATGTATTGCTATCTTTTTCATGTAAAGTCTCCTTCTTCATTTCGGAGCCCGTTATTTTTTGAAGTATATCTTTCCACCAATTCATATTATCACCCTATTCAATATACTCTTTTCTTATTTTAACAGAAACAGGGACAACTCAAAAGGACGTTTGGTCACCCCTGCAACATAGTAAATTCCGAATATGAAAAACCATTTCTTATCCAGCCCTTTTTCAGTCATCCTATGTTGTATTACTACATTCGCTTTCATTTTCCCTTCCTATTTTAGGAAATACAATGAACATCATATTACCCATTTTTTCTATCTTTTAGCTACTTCTTTCACTTGTATGGAAATGTTTTCAGTGGCATAAAAAACGTGTTGTTAGGAAAATTAATAGGGAACGACCATGAATAGGAGGGAAAAAATCATGATAATGAAGGTAAGATCTTTATTACTTGTTGGTATTACCTCCAGTTTGTTATTTGGCTGTACCGCCAATTATGACAACAATCGGAGGGTAAATGATGATAATATCAATAATCCAATGGGAGTTCGCTACAATCCAGATGGAGTAAACCGAGACGGGGTATACCGAGACGGGGTACGCAACAATCGCGACTATACTAACCGTACACGTGGTGATGGTGTTAATGGTATTTATGGTACTAATGGTACTATGGGTACTCGCGACTATACCTATAATGGAGCTCGAGACATTACCTTTAATGGAACTCGCGGCTATCGCGATACAACTAGAGATATGCAGCGGGCTAGCAACCGTACTGGCATGCAATCAAACAACATTGCAACAAGGGATAAAATCGATGTTGCTGAAAATGCGGCTGATCTTGTCACTAAATTGCCTGAAGTCGATACTGCTAACGTGCTTGTAACTGATCGCAATGCATATGTCGCAGCTAGATTAAATGATCGTTCTCGCGATGATGAAATATCTCCTGATGTGGAAAGCAAAATTGCTAAACAAGTAAGAAAAGCAGATAAAAATATAGACAATGTTTATGTTAGTGTTAATCCAGACTTCTATGATCGGGTCCAAGATTACACTGAAGATGTTCAGAGAGGAAACCCTGTAACCGGCTTTGCTGACGAATTCAGCGAGTTAGTCCAAAGAGTCTTTCCAGACCGACGTTAAAGCTAAACAAAAAAGGCTGCCTCAAAGGAAATACTCTTCCTTCGAGGCCAGCCATTTTTTAGATATTAAAATGTAAATGCTTGCCCAATAACGTATTCATCCTCCAACACCAAAATACCTTTTTCTTGTGGAGCATTTGGCAGCGCTAATTCTCGAGCCGCACAGATCATACCGCTAGAAGGAATGCCGCGTAGTGTCGCATCTTTAATGACCATTCCACTAGGCATGACAGCCCCTACTTTAGCGACTACTACTTTTTGTCCCGCAGCAACATTTGGTGCTCCGCAAACAATTTGAAGAATCTCCTCGCCAGCATCAACTTTACAAACACTTAATTTATCAGCGTTTGGATGTTTTTCCACTTCTTTTACGAATCCGACAACAAACTTTGGAGAAAAATCAGCAGTCAGTTGGTCAGTTACACCATTTTCTAAAAGAACTTGGTTTATTTTCTCAAGTATTTCTTTATTCATATCAACTAGACCATTATTAGAAATTTCCATGTAACGAGAAAAATTAAAAATATTATAGCCAATTACTCGGTTTGTTTCCTTTTCTAGAATTTGTACGACATCGCCTTTCCGCTCAAACGTTTTCTCTTGCGCTGCCTCCGTTGTCAACGTAATAATCAAAACATCGCCAATTCCTTTTTGGTTGTAAAAAACATTCATTCGTTTCATTCACCTTTCTATTGTCTACGATTTTTTCCCATAATAAAAATAGGTTCTAGTGAGCCTGCATCATAAATAAAGGAAAGTGCGGTAATCGGCACCTTCCCATCCGCAAAAAATTGCAAAGTCATCTGTGCAAGGACATCATAACCTGTGTTATTTTTAATATCACCAATAATGAGGACATCGTGATGCGGAACAGATACCGTCATTTGTCCCATCATTTCCAAAGACATTTTTTTCAAAAAAGAGTCATTTAAAATCCGACTTGCATCATAACCATCATTTGTATGAAGGAAATAAAAGCGATTTCCCGCTACATGATCCTCCTTGACAGTTGTAGGAAGAGAACGGAGATTAAACAGAGCAGTTTCACGGATTTTCTGCTTCTCCCATCCCTCTTTGTTTAATAGTTTTTCATCGATAAGCTGATAACTATTGCCTAAATCCAGTGCATAAAAAATTCTTGTCTCAGCTGTATGCTCATCAGTAACAAACTGTTCATCATCTGAAGCGGTTGTTGGAAAAGATGTTGATCTAATGACTGGATATATGTTGCGTTCTTGTCCTGAAAGCTGGTGTACTTTCCCCATAATACCCAATGCATTGTCTACATAGTATACCACTTCATCCAGTGCTTTTTCCTTTTGCTTCTGCCATTTTGAAATAATATTAGGCAAGGAAATGGTAACACCTTTCCCTGTCTCGTTATTTTCAATGCGAAGGGTGTCCTTTTCACGATCAAAATGAAAAGTCCGTTTTTCCTTTTGCAAACGATCTTCCAGTAAATTTCTCATTTTCCTAACATCCATATTTAACATTTTCGCCTCCTTCTGTCAATTTTTTTAGAAATGACTTTTTTGACTTAAAATGCTGAAAAAAAGCTGTTTAAAGCTGCCCTCCCCTAATCGTACAAAATGTAAGTCGTTAGGAAGAAGAGCAGCAATTTTATAGGTAATAAATCTTTTTATAGTGATTCAATAAATGATTCAATTTCTTCCTTTGTTTTGCGATCTTTGCTGACTAGCCTCCCAAGCTCTTTTCCATCTTCAAAAGCAAGAAAACTTGGGATGCCAAAAATATCTAATTCGGAGCAAAGATCAATAAATTGATCACGATCAACATAAATAAAAGTGTACTGATGATATTTTTCCTCTATTTCTGGTAATATCGGTTCAATTACCCGACAGTCAGGACACCAATCCGCTGAGAACATAAAGATATGTTTGCCATTCTCCCTCATTTGTCTAAATTCTTCCATTGATTGCAACTGGTTCATCATTCTTTTCCTCCAGTATGAATGCGCATTTGACCTGGTTTAATGAGGCCAAGCTTTCGCATATATTCTGATATAAACAAGCTTATCACAGCAGGGCCAATAAAGTGAAGAACAAGAACTTTAAACATAACGGACGGTGTAAATCCCATCACTGTAAATGTCATGATTTGACCAACAAAACCGCTTGTTCCCATACCCGCTCCTGCCGCGTTATTCAGCATCTGCCAACTTGTTGTCCCAATTGGCGCTAAAATAACCCCCGCTAACGTTGGGGGAATTAAAATGAGCGGATAGCGAACAATATTAGGAACTTGCAGCATGGATGTCCCTACCCCTTGTGCTAGCAATCCTGCTAACCGATTTTCTCGATAACTGCTTACAGCAAATCCGATCATTTGGGCACTGCAGCCAATCGCAGCCGCTCCTGCTGCCAAACCGCTAAGATCAAGCATAAAAGCAATCGCTGCACTGGATATCGGTGCAGTAAGCGCCAATCCCATTAACAGCGCAACAAGCATCCCCATCATGATGGGCTTTTGTTCTGTTGCCCATACAATCCAGCTGCCAAACACACTCATCATCGCCGCAATAGTCGGCCCAATAAAAGAAGCAACGACATAGCCTGTGAATATGGTCACAAAAGGCGTTACTATGATATCAATTTTTGTTTCTTTACTGACAAGCTTTCCTATTTCGGTTGAAATCAATGCCGCTGCATAACTCCCAGCAGGCCCTCCCAACTCTGCACCCGCTGCTCCAGTTACGACAGCAGCAAAAATAACAAGAGGCGGAGCGCCTAGCCCAAACGCAATCGCTGCTCCAATTGCTGGCCCCATTAAGCCCATTGCAAGCTGACCCATTTCGATAAAAAACGGCCAGCCAGCCTGCTCGCCAATTGTTTTTATAATTAAACCAATGATAAGTGATCCAAAAAGCCCAAGCGCCATATAGCTTAAAGCATCAACAAAATAAGCCTTTGCGGAAATATGAACTCCTTTTTTCTTTAAAAATGCCCTCATCCCATTTCCTCCCGATAAAAATATGTTATTACAAGTGTAAAGACATATGTATTATTTGTCTATCTTTTATTGAATGAATGGAAAGGAAGTTATACAAAACGTCTTTTCTAAAACTTAAATATTTTTAACGGAATTTTTACTTTATTCACAAAATTTAAATGGAATAATTTCTATAGATTTGGCCAAGCCTTTAAACTATTTTAAAAATCTTAAATGAAAGGGGAAGGGAAAATGAAAAAAACCATCATTTCGTTTGTCTTAAGTGTCATTGCTGTTTGGCTTGTTTTTTATAGAAAAAAAGCAACTCCCAAGAACACATACATGTCCCTGTAGAGTCACTCTAATAAATGGTTTTTTTATTTATCTACTTCTGGTTTCTCTTTGGTTAAACCAACCTCATGCCAATTTATTTTTTTAGAGTCTACAGTAAAGTTTTTTACACGTTTATTTACGGCAGTAACATCAATCCTGTAATGGGTCGGAACAAGATAAGCTTCTTCATGCATTAAAGCTTGCCATTCTTTATAAACTGCTTTTCGATAATCCATATCAAATGCTTCTGGAGAAATCCCCTTCTTAAGTAGCTCTTCACTTCTTTCATCTACAAAGCGAGGATAGTTGAATTGAGAATGTTTTCCATGTATTCCTGATGGATCAACACTTGCACCGGTACTCCAAGCACCGCTAAATATCTCGACACCTGGATCATCTGTTTTCATTTGATCAGAGAAAGAGTTAAAGTCATGTGTCCGTCCATCTTTCAGTTCTACTTTTAAACCAATATCCTTCCAATATTCTAAATACTTTTGTGCTTTCGCTTCAAGTGCATCAGTACCACCCGATTGTAAGTACGTAAGGGTAAATTCATTACCATCTGGATCTTCTCGATATCCATCCCCATTTACATCGATATAGCCTGCTTCATCTAATAATGCTTTTGCTTTTTCTGGATCATATCCGTAAGCTTCTAAACTTTCATCATGGTATTTTGGATAATATGGTATTATTATAGAATTCCCAAGGTAAAGCAATCCGTGATACATCCGTTTACCGATCGTCTCGTTATCAAGCGCATATGCAATTGCTTGTCTTAGGTTTTTATTTTGCAGCTTGGGTCTATCCATGACATTTTCTTCTTTGTCTTTGTCATAATGCCCAAGTTTAAATCCAATATATTGATAAACACTATCAATTATGCCAAGTAATTGAACGTTCGATGCATCTTTAATTTCATTTATTTGACCACTTGGGAACGTAGAAATATCAAATTCGCCTTTCTTTAACGCGGCTATTGCAACATTTGGATTCACCACTTTTAAAATAACGCCTTTTAATTTTGGCTTACCTTCCCAATAATCATCAAAACGTTCATACTCTACTGATTCACCTGGAACAATTTTCTTCACTTTAAAAGGTCCAAAACCAATTGGATTCACGCGAATTTTATCCGAGTGCATCATTTCACTAATTGGAACATCTCCTAAATAATGTCTCGGAGTTGCATAGCTCCAAATTCCCGTTAGCAAAGAAGGATTTGCCTCTTTATGTGTAATCGACAACGTTTTCTCATCTATTATTTTAATTCCAGAAATATCATCTGCTTTTCCTTCATGATATTCTTCCATACCGACGATAGAACGTTGTAACTCCCCATAACGAACACCTTCATAGTCTGGGCTGCCAATAATTTCATAACTGAATTTAACATCATCGGCTGTCACTGGCTTACCATCATGCCAATATACGTTATCACGGATTGTGATCGTGATCGTTTTGTTATCATCGGAAAGCTCATACGTTGCAGCGCCGTCGTTCGTAATTTCATGATCTTCATTTCTCTTAAATAAAGATCTATCAAAAAATTGAAGTACTTCAGCATCTGGATTACCTTGATAGAAATTATAATTTAATGTCCCTTCAAACGGTGAAGCAGTCTCTAAAGCGTAATTAAGAATGCCATCATCTATCAGCTCTTCATCATTTTTTACCGTATCTGAGAAATCAGATATTGTGAATACTTTTACTTCCTCTGTTTTCTCCTTTTTTTTGGATTTATTTCCTTCTTGTTTCGTTTCTCCTCCAGATAAATTGCTACAAGCTGATAATAGTAGCAATAACACTAGAAATGCACTGAACCACTTTGATCTGTGCTTATTCCACATATTTTTTCCCCCTTTAACATCATTAACCTAATCTTTGTCTTGCATCGGCTGCACGTTTTAGCGCTTGACCGATAAAATTTATACACAGCATCATCACTAAAATTAATAATGATGCAGGTAACCATACCCACCATTTATTTTGGATAACGTCAGGATTTTTTGCGTAGCTAATGAGCGTCCCAAGACTTGGAGTGCTTTCAGGCAAGCCAAAGCCTAAATATGTCAGCCCAGATTCTATGCCAATATTGCCTGCGAGACTCAGTGTTAAGTTGACGATAATAATTGAGCTTAAATTAGGCAATACTTCGCGCGTAATAATCTTCCAGTTGGAACTGCCAAGCACTTTAGATGCACTGACATAATCCAATTCTCTTTCCGCTAACGTCTTCGATCGGATAAGACGAGCTTTGCCAATCCATAAGAATGCCGTCATGATCACAATAAAATTAAATACATTAAATTTTGGTACAATTGAAACGAAAACGATCACAATCATTAAGAACGGCAATACCATAATGAAATCAATAATACGCATGATGATGTTGTCAATGACACCGCCAAAATAGCCAGCCGACAGCCCTACTAGAAGACCAATAATGCCGGTAAATACCGTAATGCAAAAACCAATTGTAAACGAATTTCTCGTTCCAATAATGAGTTGCCCAAAGATATCTCTTCCGCCATAATCAGTTCCTAGCCAATGTTCGGCAGATGGCGGTGCATGAAGAGCAAATAAATCAATTGATACAATTTCCTCTTGGTCTAATATAAGTGAAGTTCCATATACAAATAAGAGGATGAGTCCAAGCAAAATTAATGAAAAAAGTGCCAACTTATCTTTTATTAACTCTTTCCCCATGATTCTCCATGCAGATGAACTTTTTTCAATTTCCGCTATAAGATTGGTGTCCTCTTTCACTTCTACATTCATTGTTGCCCTCCCCTAATCTTCTGCATCTTTAATCAATCCGAATCCGTGGATCAACAGCACTCAAAATAATGTCGGATAAAAGTGTACCTAGCAAGGCGGCTACCCCTGAAATCATTACTAATGCGGTTACGACACTAAAATCACGCGTGGTGATTGACTGTAGAAATAGCTGCCCCATTCCTGGATAGCTATATATTGATTCTAAGAAAATAGAGCCGCCAATCAATCCGGTAATTTCATAGCCCAAGAAGGCAGCAATTGGCAATAAAGAATTGCGGAAAATGTGCCGCGAATATACTTTCGTTTCAGGGACACCTTTTGCCCTTGCCGTTTTAACAAAGTCTTTTATTTTCGTATCAATGACTTCATTGCGCAAATATTGAATTGTCCCGACTGTTGCGAGCAGAGCACCTGATAAAGTTGGCAGCACTAAATGCTTCATTTTACTTAACATATGTTCAAAAGTGCCTTCTTCCACACTGATATCGACGCTGCCTCCGATCGGAAACCATCCGAGCAAAAAGCCAAAAACAAATAATACTAAAAGTGCAAAAATAAATAATGGCGTTGCAAAGCTAAGATAGTTATAGCCGATAATCATTTTATCTGCCCACGAATCGGTCCATCGTCCTGCTATGATTCCAAGTGGAATCGCGATCAAATAACTGACAATGAAGATACTTAAAGATAAGAGCATTGTATTACCAATTCTTCCGGCCAGCAAATTCGTTACTGGCTGCTTATGTACATATGACATCCCAAAGTCACCGGTAAATATATTTTTAACCCAACGGCCATATTGCACGTGTATCGGATCGTCTAAGCCAAGCTTTTCCCGCAATTCTAAAAGTGTCCGCTGATCGATCTCTGGGTTGGCTGCCATTTGGCCAGAAAGTGCATCCCCAGGCATCGCTTTCGCTAATCCAAAAATCAATATACTGAGGATAAAAAGTTGCGGAATCATAATGACGAACCGCCGCAATATAAATTTCCACATTTTTCATCAGTCCTTTTTACGGTAATGCAACAAAGTGTGTGTTAGAAATTGGTTTTAAATCGTATGATTTACCGTCTTTTGTAAAATATTGATCGTATGATTGCTCATATTCTTCGTTTACTTCCTTTCGAAGCAGAGATTGCTTTTCGCGATTTTCTGGATCGAGATCGGGAATTGTTGACAATAATCGCTTCGTATAGATGTGCTGGGGACGGTTATAAATATCTTCGCTCGTTCCTTGTTCAACAAATCGGCCTCGATACATAATGCCAATCCGATCACACATATGTTGAATGACTCCCAAATCATGGCTGATAAAAAGATAGGTCAGTTGAAACTCTTTTTGAATATCTTGCATAAAATTTAAAACTTGCGCTTGCACGGAAACGTCTAACGCAGAAACAGGCTCATCCGCTATAATCAATTTCGGCTTTAACGTTAGTGCACGAGCGATCCCAATTCGTTGGCGTTGTCCCCCAGAAAACTCATGAGGGTATTTATAAATAGATTCTGGATTAAGACCGACCTTTTCTAAATAGTCTTGGACTTTTCTTTTTTCTTCTTGTGGAGACAATTTTTCAAAATTGCGAAGCGGTTCAGCAACAAGATCTAATACACGCTTGCGGGGATTTAAAGAAGAATAAGGATCTTGAAAAATCATTTGTATATCTTTTTTGTATTGATAAAGTTCTTTATGCTTGAGCTTTGTTAAGTCCTTACCTTCGAAAATAATTTCACCTGCTGTCGCCTTCATTAAACTTGTGATTACTCGCCCTGTTGTTGTCTTTCCACACCCAGATTCTCCTACTAACCCAAACGTTTCCCCTTCCTTTAATTCAAAGCTAACATCATCTACTGCTTTTACATGACCGACTACTCTCTTAAAAAAACCGCCACGAACCGGATAATATACTTTTAAATGATTAACTTTTAGAAATGACATCGACCTTATCTCCTGTATGATTTTGTGGAAAATAAAAATGTTCATGGCACGTACATCGAATCCAATGGCCTGGTTCGATTTCACGTAATGTCGGTGCTTCTTCATGCACAGAGTCATTCATCCAAGGAATCCTCGCTTGGAAGCGGCATCCTTGTCTTGGAATCGCCTGTAAAGAAGGAACAATCCCCTGAATAACATGCAGCCGTTCTTTTACGGTGTTACCCGATGGTATGGAGTTTAATAGCGAGCGGGTATACGGATGCCGCGGCCTTTTTAAGATCGTATTTACATCAGCTATTTCAACTAATTCACCAGCGTACATCACCGCTACTCGGTCAGCGATTTCGGCAACAACTCCAAGATCATGTGTAATTAGAAGAATCCCGGTTTTCATCTGTTTTTGCAAGTCTTTTAAAAGGTCAAGGATTTGCGCCTGAATGGTCGCATCTAACGCTGTCGTAGGTTCATCAGCAATAAGCAGCGACGGTTTGCATGCAATGGCTATCGCGATGACAATTCTTTGCCTCATTCCTCCAGACAGTTCATGTGGATATTGTTTATACGTTAAAGTTGGATTTGGAATGCCAACGAGACGCAAGAGTTCAAGTGATTCCTTTTTTAACTGTGCACTTGAATAATTTGTATGATAAAACATCGTTTCTTCAATTTGCTTTCCAATCGTCATTAATGGATTCAATGCAGTGAGAGGGTCTTGAAATATCATGCCGATCTCTTTCCCGCGAACTTTGTTTAATGCTGCAGTTGACATGGATAATAAGTTTCTGCCCTTAAAGTTGATCGTCCCTTCGAGTTTCGTACGCTCCTGCGGATGCAGCCCGATAATAGAAAGCGCCAACGCACTTTTTCCACAACCCGACTCACCGACAATAGCTACTACCTCATTTTCACGAACCGTTAATGAGACATCATCAACAGCTGCATAATAATGATCTTGAATCCGAAACGAAGTATGCAAATGTTCAAGGCTTAAAAGTGGTTTCTGCCCCAAAACGTTAACCTCCTGTTATACAATAATCATAATGTTGGGAAATTTAAATATATGATCATGATAAACTCTTTATGATTAAAAAAAACACTGCTATGTAACTTCAAATTAAAAAACAGCATAATAAAAGCGTTTTCATTTTTTCGTTATCAACAGCGATATTAATTAAATATAACCATTTCTACGATTCTAATAAAAATATATGTATGTTTAAATTTCCCTAAACTGTCACCTTCCTTTTCTGCTTTTCATCATACTTTCCAATTCCTAATTCCTTTTCTACGATGCTTCTGTATCGTCTAACTGGACGCTTTCCGGTAATCAGCTCCGATAAACGAGCTTCTGGAATATTATGTATTTTGCAAAATCCTTTTTGATCAAGCTTCAATTCAGTGAGCCGTCTCTTGACTTCCCAACCAAATGGTGTAATTTCCCTGCCTTTTTCCAAAACTTTCAACCTCCACATCTGTATTTTTCCATGTCCTTCACAATGTGATGTTGATATAATTCTGATATGGTAATTTACAAGTCATGACTTTATTCTACACGCTTTTACGTGTAAGTCAATAGTATTTTTGGAAAAATCACGCAAAAGCGTGAGATGGAGGCAGCAACCATGAATGATATTGGGAAAAGGATTAAAGAATTACGAAAGAAGCATCATTTATCACAAACAACTTTTGCTAATAGAATTGGCGTTTCATCAGGGAACGTCGGTGATTGGGAAAGCGATAAAAAGAAATCTACCCCTTCTGCTAAAGCAATACTCGCAATTTCGAGAGAATTCCAAGTCTCTACAGATTGGATTATATCAGGAAAAGAATCAACTGTACGTAATAATGAAAAGAAAAAAACATTTTTTTCATTGGAAAAATGCGAATTAAATTCGCAAATTAAAAATTTAGCAGAAGAAGATCGGGAACTTTTAGAAGAGATTATTGAGCTTTTTATTCATAAAAAGGTGAAAAGAACAGAGAAAGAAAACGCTTCAAAAAATAAACATCATTAATGCATGTGTAGCAGACAAACATATAAGAAAATAAAAAAGTGCTAAGTGTATAAAGTGGAAAATGAAGGCGTTTTTTCCTGACTTTTTAAAAAACCTGTAAATGATAAAAGGGTATCCCTTCCACACTTTGATACTTTTAGGGTACCCTCTGTTTGTTACATGATTACTGTATAGAAGCAACGATTTCCATCATTTTTTTGGCTTTCTCCGCAACATAGCGAGTATTGGTCTCGGTCGTCATTTTAACGCCTCCAATGCCAATCGTCACTTCATAAAGGTCATCCGCTGCTTCATAAATAACGACATAGCCAAACTTGCCTGCTTCCCTATATGTTTCTTTCATCACTAAGTATTCATTTTTTTCCGACATTTTATATAATGTTTCACTATCAGCTTTTTCATTTGGATTGCTAAATAAAATATATGTTTGTTCTCCTTCAGCAATTAAAAGGTTATAAGGCTGCTCCTGCTTAATCGCCATGCTCGCGGGAAGATAGAATGACAGCCCTGCTATCTTTTTATTCGGTTGTTTAGGAGGGCTAGTTAGTGTTTTTTCTAGCGTCTCATGGATGATTTCTGTTTCTTTTTCGATAGAAGGGGAACTGCATCCATTTATCACGACAAGCAATAATACGCCAAGTAAAAAATAGATATTTTTTCTTAACATGTATTTCCTCCCTTTCATCTTCGTACCACTTGCATCATTCAATTTTAAGGAAATATGCCATTATATCGTATCTCTCTTCACTAGTATTGACAAGTGTCATATATTTACAAGCTTTTAAAGAATAAATATGTTAAAATAAAGGAAAATTTCACTATTAAAGGAGGGATCTTAAATGAAACTTACTGTTTACTTAGCAGGAGAGATTCATACAAGTTGGCGAGATGAATTAAAAGAAAAAGCAAAAGCACTGCAATTAAATATTTCTTTTGTAGGACCAATGGAAAACCATGACCGTTCAGATTTTATTGGGGAAGAAATTCTTGGAAAACAACCAGATGAGATTTTTAGAGATGAAGCTGCTTCAAGTGTCAATAATTTCAGAACACAAGTCCTTATGCAAAAGGCTGACGTTGTGATTGCCTTATTTGGCGACAAATATCGCCAATGGAATACAGCGATGGATGCGAGTGCTGCCGTATCGTTAGGAAAACCATTAATTATCATTCGCCCTAAAACATTGCACCATCCACTCAAGGAACTGTCTCGCAAAGCTAATATTACAGTAGAAACGGTTAATCAAGCGATTAAAGTGTTGGCATATCTATTTGAAGAGAAATAAGTTATGAACGCTTTTAACGTTGCTTAAAAGCGTTCATTTAGTTGATGTCTATTTATACCAATATTCATACTGGCCAATCAAATTTTGCATAATATGCAAAAACATTGCTTTCCGCGTTATTTTGCCATTTGTAAAAATGCCAATAGCACCTTCATTTGTTCGGACATGCAGTTTTTGGGCATAATCGTCCATAACCGGACCCAACTCCTCACCATCTCGCAGACGAGCTGCGATTTCTTTAGGAAGAAAAAACCTGCCTCCACCTGCAATAATCGGTTGTTGCCCTCTTGGGATGAGCACTCCCCAATTGCAAACACATAATCCATATGACGTTTCGGTGACACCGCCTTCAAGCCCTACACCGATATCACATTGAACATCCTCCAAACAATAGGCAGCGCGATTGCTGGCTCCTTGAATTGTTTCATCATCTGAAAAAGGCATCTCACTTACTAGAGAAGGTGCAGCAAATGCTTGAAACAAATAAGAAGTGTTGATGCGATGAAACGCCTCTTTTACTGCATTTATTTTCACTGGATTTTTAGAACCGATACCTATTTTCATTTATTCACCTCTAATGAAAGCAAAAGTTCGGACAACTGTGTCCGAACTCAGCTTAATATTAACCATTTTGATAAATCGATGCAACTGTCGCTTGATCACAGCTTTTTACCGCTTTTATGAGCAATTCCTTAGCAGCCGCATAATCATCTACATGAATGATAGACGCATGGGTATGAATGTACCTTGAACAAATTCCGATAACTGTACTAGGAACCCCTTCATTAGAAAGATGGACACGTCCAGCATCAGTTCCCCCTTGAGAAACAAAGTATTGATACGGAATATCATTGGATTCAGCAGTATCTAAAATAAACTCACGCATTCCTTTATGCGTCACCATGGAACGATCATAAATTCTTAGAAGTGCACCTTTCCCTAATTGGCCAAAAGCTTGTTTATCTCCTGATGAATCATTCGCAGGACTTGCATCTAATGCGAAAAAAATGTCAGGCTTAATCATATTTGCTGCTACTTGTGCACCGCGCAAACCAACTTCCTCTTGCACCGTTGCTCCTGAAAATAACGTGTTAGGCAATGTTTCATTTTGAAGCTCTTTTAGCAGCTCGATAGCTAATCCACAGCCATACCGATTATCCCAAGCCTTTGCCATCACTTTTTTCTTATTAGCCATCGGGGTAAAAGGACAAATTGGCACAATTTGTTGGCCAGGTTTAATTCCGAGTCGCTTTGCATCTTCTTGATCGTCAGCACCAATGTCAATAAGCATATTTTTTATCTCCATTGGCTTGCCGCGTTGCTCATCAGAAAGCAAGTGTGGTGGAATGGAGCCGATTACGCCAATAATTGGGCCATTGTCTGTAATGACTTGTACACGTTGTGCAAGCATTACTTGATTCCACCAACCGCCTAGCGGTTGAAAGCGAAGCAGCCCTTTATCGGTAATCGCCGTCACCATGAAACCAACCTCATCCATATGGCCGGCAACCATCACCCTCGGAGACGCTTCCTTGCCTTGCTTTACGCCAAAAATGCCGCCAAGACGATCTTGGATGATATCGTCAGCATATTTATCAAGCTGGGTGCGCATAAACTGTCTGACAGCTCCTTCATTCCCTGGAGCACCTGGCAATTCTGTTAATGTTTTAAATAATTCCAATGTCTCTTTTTGCATACTATAGCCCCTTTTCTTACATTTGTTTATGTACGCTCTTCTGTAAAATGATCCTCATGCTTTATCTTTTACGATTTTAAATGGATGGAGAATCCTGCTTCTAAGCGAGATTCTCCCTTATCTAATCGTGTTTAGCGGCACTAAGCAAGTTAGACGAAAAAGTGTTAACGGAGAAAACGCAATAAATCGCCATAGATAATACTATCTGAATAATATAATTCTTTTTGTACATCATCAAAGTAAGGCTGGCAGTAATCCGTTTCTATTTGCTCATCCGTTTCTTTGTCAAAACAAAGGTTTTCTGTAAAAATGTATTGATCTGTTACAAAGCTGCCATCACGAAAAACAACCAGCTCTTTTCTTCCCTTCATAAAAAGATCTTCACCAAAATCAATCAGCTCTTTCTTTGGTTCAACGCCAAGTAAATGAAGAATCGTTCGTCTTATATCCGTTTGTCCACCCGTTGTAGGGATGAATTCTCCCTTTTGTCCGGGAATATGAATAATAAGCGGCACCTTTTGTAAATGAACATTCTCAGCAGGTGTAATCTCTGTTTCTAAAAATGTGGATAACTCTTTATAATAGTTCTTAGAAACACCATAATGATCACCATACAAAATAAAGATAGAATCCTCGTAAAGTCCTGCTTCCTTTATTTTCCCAAAAAAGATTTTCATCGCTTCATCTGTATAGCTTACTGTCGCTGCATATCTTTCCACTAAGTTGCTATTAGAATCGAGAGAAGCACGAACTTGATCTTCTTCTTCTAATATAAATGGAAAATGGTTTGTTAATGTTAACATCTTCGCATAAAAAGGTTTTGGCAGTTTTTGCAAATAAGGAATAGACTGTTCCACAAATGGAATGTCTTTCAAACCATAGTTAACGGAGTTTTCTTCGGTTACATCATAATCCTTATCAGAAAAAAAGCGATCATAACCTAAGCTTTCATACATTACTTCTCTGTTCCAAAATGTCCCCGTATTGCTATGAAAAACAGCGCTATAATATCCTTTTTCCGACAAAATATGTGGCAAACTATAAAACTCATTTTGTGGTCGGCGAACAAAAACAGATCCTCCAGATAGCGGATAAAGCCCATTGTCAATCATAAATTCAGCGTCCGATGTTTTCCCTTGAGCCGTTTGATGGTAGAAGTTAGGGAAATAATAACTTTCTTTTATTAACTGATTTAAAAATGGTGTCATTTCTTTCCCATCAATTTCTCTATTGATTACAAATTCTTGAAGTGATTCTAGAGAAATGACAAAAATATTTTTTCCTTTTGCTATCCCTTGAAGCTTATTTGGCTCTAATTTTTTTTGTTTTTGATCCAAATAATGCTTAATCTCGGTAATTTCATCCGAACTGGCAATCGCACTTTGTACAGACATTTTAGAACTTAATAGAATATCAAAAAGATGGTAATTAAAATTGCCAATCGATTTAACAAGCAATTCCCGATCATAAGGTTTTTGAAATAAATGTTTCTCATGAATAAAACTAGCTGAAATCGTCAGCACAATCATAAGAATGCTCACTATAAGTATCGGCTGTTTTTCTCTTCTCGTTATTTTTTTTCTGATCATATTTTTTCTAAAAATGATAACAAAAAGAATAATCACATCAGCTAAAAATAGCAGATCAAGCCAATTCATTAACTCAAGCGTACTTTGACTTAAACCACCGACATTTTGAAATTGAAATAATACAGGAACTGTAATAAAGTCGGAAAAAAATCGATAATAAAGCAAGTTCCCATATAAAATAAACGACAAGACAAAATGAAGAGCTAAGATCACCTTAGATTTTAAATGATCGGAAAAAAAGAAAGCCATTCCTAATATGAGCGCAATGATGCCTATTGGGTTGATAAGTAAAAGGAGCCATTCAAAAAAGGAATGCACTTTCAGGTGAAACCCAAAAACATAGACAAGTATTGTTTTAACCCATAACATAAAGACTGCTAAGTAATAAATGGACAGCTCATTGATGTTTCTCTTGCTCCATTTTCCCATTATCACCCACCCTTTCTAATAAAGAATACTTTTTGGATTTCTCTATCGTTTAATTAAATTAAGTCTTTTTCAATGCATCTTTATCATCTCTATGATTCAGATAATCTTTTGAACTTAAACCTAGACATCCTATGTAACAAAAAAACCATCTTTTATTATTTGTTTTCATTCACTCTCTCCATCTTATCTATATGGAAAAGAAATTTCAATGAAAGGATTTCTATAAAATCCAAAATATAACCATATTTTCAAGACAGTTTCTGGTCAAAATGCCCGTATCTTCGGCAGCTGTCCCAAGTATACCTCCCTATTTCTTCTCTATTAAATAACATCACACGAAGAAAAAGGAATTTCTTTTCTAAAGGGTGTGTTTGTCATATTTTTCGTTGAGATCACTGTACGGGGATGAGAGCCCTCACTAATGGAAATTCCACTTTCATTTCATTGAACACTAATAGTTAGTATACACTTCCACAAGTACATTCGCTCTCTTAGAATTACCCCCCTAATTCCGCGATCCTTAAACATCATAAAAGGAGTGATGAAATGTCTGTTATTGTAGTATACTTATTTTAACTCACATTCACTGACTAAGCGAATGTTTCAAGTTTGCACATAGAAAGTCATGTTGTGTGAATGAGAAAGGACATGCTTTGTTTTCTATAACGAAGTTGTTTAAAAAGTTTCAGAAAATCGGCACATTTGGATGATGCAGTAAAAATGTTGGTTATGTCCAAAATGTAGTCCGTAACTATTTATTGCAGTCTATGACTTTTTAAACAGATACTTAAAAAGTCATAAAAATAATGACGGCATTTTAAGCTGCAGCTAAAAATGCATTTGTGCCATTTCAGCTATTATAAGATTTTCCTTGCTGATTCCATGACTTTTTATACACTGCTTTACATAGTATGTCCAATTGGTATTTGGAGGTGTTCAATAAATGAACTGGAAAGCGTTTATAACAGGAGCAGCTGCAGGGCTTATTGGCGGCTATATGCTAAGGGAGAAAATGAAACAGTCTACTTTCGTCTCTGGAGAAATTGCATTAGCAAATGCCAAAAAAGCCTTTAAAGCTCAAGGACCAATCGATGGTTCCTGGATTCAGCTAAAACGTGAAGATTATCGTAAATATGCACTCGTAACAAAAATTTATCGCGGCGGGATTTCATGCAAAAAAGATGGAAAACAACAGCAATTTGAATTTATAGCAGATGCTTATACTGGAAGGCTCCTTGATGTAAACCCACTTTAGTTTTGGACGACCTTCCTCATTTTCCGAGGAAGGTTATTCCGGACGAATCCTTTTTATTTCATCAATGATGCCTTCTTTATCCAATTTGATTGCCCGATAATAGGCATCATGGTAAAACGTAAACCAAGCTCCTTCTGCAATTGCTTTAGGAATCCAAGTTTGTTTCGCCCTAATTGAATCCATCGGATAATCATCATAAGCAAGCACCCATAAAGGGTTTTGATGCGCATGAGTAGGCATAAGATCAGCTAAATGAATCAGCTTTTCTCCTTTACTTTCTATGACTATAATCGAATGGCCATCACTGTGTCCACCTGTGTGAATCATTTTTATCCCATTTGCAATCACAAGCTGATCTTCGTATGTTTTAACTTGATGTACGATAGGCTCCCAATTTGCTTTCCAATATGTATTTTTTGAGCGAATGTTCGGCGCCAGCATCTCAGCCCATTCAGTCTGAGAAGTGTAGATCGTTGCATTTGGAAATGTCGAAACTAGTTCCCCATTTTCCCACTTTGTCAAACCACAAGCATGATCAAAATGCATATGCGTCATACAGATAATATCAATTTGATCTGTGGACAAGCCTAAGCTCTCTAATTGCTCCGCTACCGTAGATTCTTCTTGTACACCAAAATTTCGCTTTTGTATTTTCGTAAATTTTTCATTGCCAATCCCAGCCTCAATGAGAATATGCTTCCCGTTTGCTTCTAAATAAATTGGGTCTGTCCGCAGTTCAATTTGATTGCGATCATTGACAGGATATTTCTTTGACCAAAGCGGCTTTGGAACAACACCGAACATCGCGCCGCCATCCATATGAATGACTCCGCCATTTAACCATTTTAAAGTAATTTCTCCGAGCTGCAATATTTCCAACTTCCTATTCCCCCCCATTCTTCCCTCTCATACCGAGAATCATGTAATTTGGACATACAAATATGGGTGTCACTTTCGCTGAAAATTGCTTTGGGTCTTTTCAAAAATCTTTTTATGAGTATTGTACTTCGCATCGGTAGATACGATGGCCTTTTTGTGAAAATTTTTCTTCATATTCGGTCATGATATTGCCCTCGAAACTGCTTCGATGCAAGTCTAGGCTAATTTCTGTTAATAATAAACCATATGCAGAAAAGCTCATTAATGAATATTCAAATAGCTGCTGATTATCTGTTTTAAAATGAATGCAGCCTTTATCTATTAATATATCTTTATAAAGTGATAAAAACGAGTGATGTGTTAAACGTCTTTTTTCATGGCGCTTTTTCGGCCACGGATCAGAAAAATTTAAATAAATGCGGTCGACATCATCTTTTTTAAAATAATTCTTTAAGTCCATTCCATCAATATGTAAAAGCTTAACATTGGGGAGTTCCAATGCTACTAAACGATCTAAAGCTGAAACAATCACACTTTCTTGACGTTCTATTCCTATGTAATTGATATGCGGATTTGCCTCCGCCATTCCAATAATAAACTTTCCTTTTCCAGTACCTATTTCTATGTGAAGCGGCTGCTGCTGCTCAAAAACAGCATGCCATTTTCCTTTATATTGTTCTGGGTGCTGCAGTACATATTGCGGAAATGCTTGAAGCTTTGCTTTTGCACCAGGCTTATTACGTAAACGCATCTTTCATACTCCTCTATTCTTTTTCAAAAAAATGCAATTGTAAAAAATGGATTAAATGATTCATTTCATGATAGCGGTGTTTTCTTCTATGCCAATCAATAGAAAGCAAGGTTTGTGCAAGTACATACCATTTCATGCGAAGGTGCAAACTATCGGTAAGCGCAATTCCATATTGACTTAGCCATTCAGGCCATTGTTCCTCAGGGATGTACCAGTATAAAAGCATGCCAATATCAACAGCTGGATCAGCGAGCATTGCACCATCCCAGTCTATTAAATAGAGTTGATTCCCTTCAGACAAAAGCCAATTATTATGATTTACATCACCATGACAGACAACATATTCCCCACAATCAATTGTTTGAATGCTCATTTCTAAAAATCGTAAAGACTTCTGAATAACAATCAAGTGTTGTAATTCTTTATCCAATTTAGTCACCACATCCGTGAGCATCATTTGTGGTTCAAAAATGGTCTTTCCTAACCGCTGTAACATTGTTTGTAAAGGAGCAGAGCTATGGATTTTTCGCAATAGCTTGGCCACTCTTATATCTTTCATCTCGTGCGGTTCCAATTCTCTTCCTTTGAGCCATTCCTGTGCTGTGATCACATCACCATTCTCAAGGCGCTTTGTCCAGACTAGCTTTGGGACAATTTTCTCTACAGATAACACAGCTAAAAAAGGTGATGAGTTTCTTTTTAAAAAGAGTTTCTCCTTCTTATGCTTAGCAATAAATGCTTCACCTGTAGCACCACCGGCAGGTGTGATTTCCCAATCTTGTCCCAATAAATGTTCCACAATCATTCACCTTCATTTTAGCAGGCAGCTTTTTGTGCCTACTCAATAGTCACTCATCATTATTATGATGAAAGTGTTCCCATCCGAAAGAAAAAAGATAGCTATTTAAAGTCCAAAAAAAATAGCTATCTTCTATAGATTTTATCGTTAATTCACTTTTGTCGTCAAGTTGATTTTTTATAATCAATCCTTTATATTATATGGTTAACGAAAGAATTCGGTTTACTAGAAATACGATGTTAAGCATGATCACGCTTCCTTTTCATCATCAATTAAATCACTGGCATCCTGTTCTTCCCACTCAAGTCTTTTAAAGGAGGTTGTTTGACAATATTCAAGAAAAATTTGTGCAGCTTGCAACTGTACTCGTTTTAATGGCGAACTAGATTTCCTTTGTCTATCAAACCATTGGCGATAGCTCCTTTTATCTAAAATGTGAAGATCAAGGGGCATGGAAGGATGGTCAATGTAGCCATTTCGACTGATAATCGCTTTTCGAACTGGCATGGAAATATCATGTACGTGAAATAGTTGTTGAATAATATTCGCCATCCGGTTGACTGATAATAATGGATTTAAAATTCTCTTTTCCTGTTCAATGAACATTTTTGTCCAAAAGTTATCATTAGAACCAATAAAAGCAGCATTATCCTCTGCCTCTAAGAAAGAAATACACCACACTTCAGTAGGCGTCAGCAAAATGACATCCATTTCAACAGGTGCTTTTTTTAATAAAAAGATTGGTTCATATAGAACTAAAAAAGTGTCAGGAAATCGTTGCAAAAGATAACGAAGCTTTTCTTCTCGCCAATATTTGGAGTCTATATAAGACTTTGATGTAAGTGTAGAACTTGCCCATTTTAATTGAAATTTGTAGAGCTGGTCTAAAAAAACATGCTTTAAATCCTCTTCCGTCTCAGGAGCAGTGATGAAATGCGCCGTAAAAGTGAATAAAGTATCATCTTTTTCTTGTTTTTCCTCTTCTAGCTCAAAAGGTTCGTCAATTTCGGCATTTCTTTTAAAAAGTGATTTAAATTTTTCTTTCCATCCTCTACGTTCTTCTTCCTGATCAAAAACTTCTTCTGTCTCATTTTCCCATTCAAAGGGACTTTCCTGGTTGTTTTGCCAAGCAACATATAATTTATCCCATTGTTGTTTTTTTAAGCGAACGTATTGCGCTGGGTATCGATAGACATCTGCTTCATAACGTGAAACATAGTCTTGCAATTTAATGAGCTGTGCCATTTTCACTCACCCTTCCCTTTCACATGGCGAAGTTCTTCTATTCCTTGTGTCCTTCACCTCATCATTGCTCTGAAGCATATCGATGAGTTTTATTCCCCTTGTTAGGGTCAATAATCAGAATTAATGTTGTTCATGCAGCCTCATCTTACCGGGTCTTCACCAATCAAATGAAAACGATTCTTTACCTTATATTTCGGTATTTGCTGTGGAAGTGTTTCATATAAGACAACCTCTTTAACAACAAATGTTTCTTCTTTAACAATAGGCTGTAGATGATTTTCTAATCTCACAAGCGAGAAAGGTCGATCTCCAATCCATTTTCGAGCCATCGTAATATGAGGACGGAAAGGTCTCTCATCTAAATAAAATTCTGCCGCTTTCATTGCATCATTTACTTTTTGCTGTAAAGTACATAACGGTGATGAATGCTTGACACCTTTCCATAAAATTCGTGGAGAGTCTTGCTTTCCGAATATGCCAACACGATCAGTAGCAAGTGAAAACGGCGCAGTTGTACTTGTAACTTGTGCCAGTTTTTCCTGCGCTCGTTGCAGCATTTCTGGTGAAACATTTCCTAAAAAAGCAAGCGTCACGTGAAAATCCTCTCGATGCACCCATCTTTTAAAAGGAAACATAGACTTGCTCTCTTTACAGACAGCATCTAAATATTCTTTGACATGGTTTTCCATCGGAACAGCAAAAAAATAATGAGGTGCAGCCACTTGTCTTCCTCCTTTCTATCATCGTCAATGATAGATTTTTTTTTAGTTTTTTATTATCAGATCGAAAACTATTTTATCGTTTTACTTTATCGTTTTACTTTTTCACTTAGGTGTTGCATTACAATACGCTTGTATATGATATGTTGCATAAACAAATCATTTTTATGTATAGAAATAGACGACGCTACATACTGTAGCAGCGGCGTTAAGATATACGAAAGCAGAAGGCGCAGCCGTTTATCATGCTGCCATTGAAATGACAACAATCTCAACATCTGCGCCTATAAAAACCTAGAGGATGCCTAGCCTTATGTCAAGTAAATGGTTGAACAAGACATGCGTTAAACGTGAGTTAAACCACATTCTGCTTTGATTCTCTTAGTAAATAGCTGCTGCATCTTTTTCGTTATTGGCCCTACTCTACCGTCGCCAATTTGTTTGCCATCAATTTGTATCAATGGAATCACTTCGGATGTCGTACTTGTTAAAAATACTTCCTCAGCATTAAGCAGTTCTTGAACTGAGAATGGTGTTTCTGTATAAGCGATATTGTTTTCTTGACAAAGCTTGAGGACAACTTGACGAGTAATCCCATTTAAAATTAGATTGGTAGCCGGATGTGTCAGCAATTGCCCTGCTTTTACAATAAACATATTCGATGAAGACCCTTCCATCACTGTATCGCCTCGATGCAAAATAGCTTCAATGCAGCCAGCTTCCGACGCTTTCTGCTTAGCAAGAATATTACCTAATAAATTCAGGCTTTTAATATCGCAACGCAGCCAGCGAACATCTTCAACGAGAAGGCCTTTTGCTCCTTTTGTCATTGCCGCTTCATTTCTTGCCATCTCATTTGTATAAGCAACAAATGTAGGAGCCGTCTCCTCACTAGGAAAAGCATGCTGACGTGGTGCAGCACCACGTGTAATTTGCAAGTAAACAATTCCTGTTTGCAGTTGATTTGCAGCTACTAGCTCCTCGATTCTTGCAGCGATTGTCTCTTGAGGATAAGGAATGGTTAATGAGATTTTTTCTGCGCTTTCATATAAGCGATTCAGGTGCTCATCTTTTGTAAAAAGCCGTCCGTTGTAGACCCGAATGACTTCATAAACACCATCGCCAAATTGATAGCCTCTATCTTCAATATCGATTTTTATATTTTCACGCTCTACCAACGCTTCATTCACGAGTATTTTCTTCATTACATTTCTTCTCTCCCTTTTTTTATGATCGCTATTCACTAGCAAGCTCATAAATCGCTTGCGCATAGATTGCGGTTGCTTTTAATAAATCATCTATATCCATATATTCATCCTTTTGGTGGGCAACATCGGGACAACCCGGAAATAATGCACCAAATGCCACTCCAGCCTTGAGCGAACGTGCATATGTACCACCGCCAATCGAAAGCAATGCCGCTTGTTCCCCTGTTTGCTCTTCGTATACTTTTTGAAGAATTTGAATAAGTCTATGATTTTCATCTACGTAGTGCGGTTTTAAATCGGTAAAGCGATCAAGATGACCGTCAAAAGATTCAATGCATTTAGATAATAATTGTTTGCCTTTTTCTATATCAAATGTAACAGGATATCGCATGTTAATGCCAAAACGAGCACCTTCTGTATGGGAATACGCTATCATCCCTGCATTCACTGTCAATTCACCTGTTACATCATCCTCATAGGCAATGTCTAAAGCATTTCCCCTTGTATCGTTCCATAAAAATTGTCTGCCAAAATCTAAGAAGTTTTTTGCTTTTCCTGTTAACGAGAGCTCTGACAAAAATACGATTAGATGAAGACCTGCATTTACGCCTTTTTCCGGTTCCATTCCATGAGCAGACACTCCTTCTAATTCAAAAATCAAATCACCGCTCTCCACATAATAGCTTCCCTTTAAGTGATGTTTTTGACAATAATCGTCGAAACATTGAACGATGCTTGTCTGTTCTCCTCTCACATACAGTCTTGCTCTTGCGAAAGAAGGAACCATATTATACCTCTCTCCAGCTTGAAAGGAATGTAAAAATATATTTTTTGTTCCCTCTTCCTCTTTAGCTGGCATCACAAAATCGAAATCAGCAATCCCTTTTTCTGCATGAATGATTGGAAAGGAGGCGTCTGGAGCGAAGCCTAAAGTGGGCATTTCTTCTTCGGCAAAATAGCGATCTACACAGCGCCAGTTGCTTTCCTCATCAGTACCAACGATTAAGCGTACACGCTTTTCAATTGGCAAGCCAAGCTCTTTCACGATTTTCATAGCATAATAGGCAGCCATTGTTGGTCCTTTATCATCGATTGCCCCGCGTGCATAAATTTTGCCATCTTTCATTTCACCGCCAAAAGGAGCAAACGACCAGCCTTCCCCTTCTGGTACGACGTCAACGTGGCATAGGATGCCGACCAGTTCTTTTCCCGCTCCCATTTCTACATGCCCAGCAAGATTACCAACATTTTTTGTTTGAAATTCATCTTTTTTTCCTAAATCAAGGACATACTGCAAGGCTGCTTTCACGCCATCTCCTAAAGGAGCATCAGGCGATGTTGCTTGTTCGTCCAAAACGCTATTTATCCGCAATAACCCCTGTAGATCCTTTAAAAGTGATGACTTTCTTTTCATTGCCTCTTGCATCCACTGAATTTCTTGCATCTTATACTCCTTTACTATCACCACTTTGGGTGTGGCCTACTCAAGCTCAGGTTAAGCTCCATAAAGAAATTTTCTCTCTATGAAAGCATTGCTCTGTCTCCTTATTGTACTATTTTTCCTTTAGGAACAAAATAGCCTCATCATCGTATAGAAAGAATAAAGAAAAGGAGTAAACTTAATGCAAATGGCACCATCATGACAATCACAACAAATTTTCTGCTCTCGCCGGAAGCTGGATGGTTTCGATATTTTAGTAAAATTGGATGATGTACCATTACTTTACTCCACATAAGTGCAATCCACATGCGCAGCATGAATAACGAGCCAAGCGACAACAGGATTTTCATCCAAATAGGAGGAAGCAACAATACAACTGCATTTGTAACCCCAAGCAACTGTAAATAAGAAAGAAAATATTTCCGATTGCGAAGCATGACCTTGATAAACATTTCTATAAAAGCATTTCTAGGAGTGCGGTTTTTAAAAATGTGTCTTGAATTGGCAAAAAGACGCGGTGACCTTCTTGACGGAGCCTTTCCTGCTTTCTCTATTTCAAACGAAAACGTAAAAATGAATTGTATATATTTTACATGCTCTTGCTCTTCAATGACCAAGTCTTCTTCAAATGTATCAACACTTGTATAACTTTTCTTCATTAGATAAAATGACAACATCATTTGCACGAAACTAAGAGAAGCCAACAGCCAAATCTGTTGAAGTATGATTGCATAATAGCTAACGCCCCACGTTATCATAAGTATGAAAATGACAGCAAATTGAAAACCAAACCGCTTCCATTTTACTGGAAAAATGATCCATTTCCGTTTTATTGACATGATCAACCATTTATGTGCCAACCATGTGGCACCTAATAGCAACAGTGAACCAACACTCATACTGAAGCCTTTCATCCAAATTGGAGCAATAATTGCTATAAGCAAAGCGGCAATCATTATTTCAAAAATATAATGAAAGCGAATACCATATTTTTTTAACCCGATAAACAATGCTTCTTTTTTTAATAAATAGATTCGATCAGCATCTTTAATATAGGTTCGAAAGTGCCCATTCCATAACAATAGAAATAACAGCACAAATAAAAATGCAACAGGCAAACCTTCTGCCCACTGTGGCGTCTCTAGCCACCAAGAACGATAAACCAACCCACTGAAGAATAAAGCAGGAACTAAAATGTATAAAATGATTGTCCAATCAAAAATCGACATGATCGCGCGATACTGATATTTCCATTCTTGCTTGTTTCTTTGGAAAAATAAGCGGCGGCTATTCATCCTCTTCTTCCTCCATTGCAATACAAGCATATAAATCTTGTTCTTCTGCTCCGCATTGATTCAATACTTCCGCTAAAGTGCCACTAGCTTTTAATGTTCCTTTTTCAATAATGAGGAAACGATCGCAAATACGCTGTGCCGTATCCAAAACATGTGTACATAATAGAATACTTGTCCCTTTTTGTTTTTCAATATTCAATAAATGCAGCAACAACTTTGTCGCATTTGGATCTAATCCAATAAAGGGCTCATCAATAATAAGCAATTCAGGTTTTGTCAAAAGCGCTAAGGCAATCATTGCTTTTTGCTGCATTCCTTTTGAAAAATTATTTGGAAATTGATGAATATGCTTCGTCAATTTAAATTTTCTCAACAGCTGTTTCACATCAACTATATCACGCTCTTCCAGCTTCTCAACAGCAGCAACAAACTCAATGTGCTCCCATAACGTTAACTCATCATAAAAGATTGGACGTTCTGGAACATAAGAATAACGGATCTCATTTATTTCGCTTATTTTACCTTTAACATACGAAAGCTGCCCTAGGATTCCTTTGATTGTCGTACTTTTCCCGGCTCCATTTGCTCCTATCATGCCAACTAGCTCATTCTTTTTAATATCAAAATTGATTTGATGAATGGTGGCTTTTTCTCTTTCATACCCTGCTTCTTCAATATGGACACGTAAAATGGACATCTTGAATCCTCCTCTCTCATTATTTAAATACGAAAGAAGTGTAAAATAGTTTCGAATGGATGAGAAGTGGGTTTACAACCATTTCCCCATCCATCTTTATGACACAAAAAGTTTCTTTTACTTTAAAAATATGTAAATTTTTTGTTTCAACTAGAAATTTTTTAGGAAAAACGCTATAATAAAATTGTCTGACATCTTATATTCCATTTATTAAGGTAAAGGGGTTGCATGTCCGAGAAAAACTTTTTCGAGCATTAGTATTTTAACTAGTGCATAAAGCCGTCCGTAGTCTTAGCCATTGGAAAAAAGATGAGGGAGTGGTTTTTTTATGAAACCTTCAACGAATCGAATGTTAACCCGGATTAAGTCCATCTATTTGTTTATCAAAGATAATGGAACTGTCTCCACGGATGAACTAGTAGATGAATTCGGCATCACTCCTCGCACCATTCAAAGAGATTTGAATGTGTTAGCTTACAATGACCTAATAACGAGCCCACATCGCGGCAAATGGACCACTACTGAAAAGAAAGTAAAGATGTCATCATAAAGAAAAAGCTTCACTTAAAAAATGAAGCAAAAAAATAAAATTGAACATTTATTGGAATTGCGATTCTCTTGCAATTCCTTTTTTATCTTATATAGACGATGTTTATCAACTATTCTTCCACTCTGAATGATAGTGAAAAATTTGTTAAAAAGTGAATGGTTATAAAGATGCGCTAAAACCTAGGGTTCAAATAAGGGCGATCCTCTTGCTTTTTAAAGTAAAAATTGCTTTTAACTATCCATCTTTAAAATTCGAACTCAAGCGTCTTACACTTCGACTCAAATTCAAACCCTAGTTTTTTTCCTAATCGGTTCGACTCCACATTCGTCTCAAGCGTTGACCAGTATGGTGTTATCCCATTTTTAATACAGTGCTCCAAATAGGCTGTACATACCAACGTTGCCAGTCCTTTATTCATTTCTTCTTCATCATACGTTTCTACACTAATCTCATGATTTTTTTCGTTTACACAGCAGGAAAGGCAAGCACTGATTATTCTCTCACCTTTCAATACACAGTACCCGACTCCCTGTCTAAGAAAATCATCTATTGAATACCAAAACTCACCTAAGACGTCAGATAATAATTCATTCGGGTCGTTATGTATGACTTCTGCATTTATTTTTTTAATCGTATATCCTTGCGGCAGGGGTCTGTAGCTGCTCTTTCGGGTATTAAACAGTTCAGGATTAAATTGGTAGTAATACTCATAATCCGTCTCATACTCTCGGTGTGAAATGACATTTTTGACTACCATTTCCCACGTTTCATCAGGTACGACCGCAAGGAAATAAGTTCCGCCACATGAAAGATACGTATCTATTTTCAATTGATTATCAATAAATTCACGTAGGTGTTTAATAAATTCTTCATTTTCAGCATCCCCAATAAAGATAGAAATTGTTCCCGTTGCATCTATCAACGCCGTCCGGGGCTGCTCCAGATTATCTACGTAAATCGTTCCTCTATTCGTACGGTTAATAATCGCATTTAGTGTCAAATCATTTTTTTGCTCGGGTGTTCTCAACAATGTTCTTATCTTTGGATAATCTTTTTTATCAAGTTTATAAATCATGGAAAAATTCCTCTCTCTTTCTTATGTCAGCAGTTATAATTTTTTCTTAAGAAAAAATTGTTTTATTCCTTCAGGATAATCATCCAGAATTCCAAATACTTCATATCCCATGCTTTTATAGAAATAAGGGGATTGGTAGGAAAATGTAGATGTATGAGAAAAAGTACATCCCATTTCCTTTCCAATTCTCTCAGACTCAGTAATCATCACTTTACCATATCCCTTATTTCTGTATTCATCTGCTATCCAAAAAACATCAATATATAAGCAATAAGAGAAAGTTTCGCAAAAAATACCGCCTATCACTTGTCCGGATTCATTTTTTAAAAATAAATGAATATCTTTCGCTGGTTTTTTTAGCAAGCCTTTCGTTGTTCTCACATTATACTCATATAAGTTGTCAGATACACTGTCATAATCAGCTTCATTATAGTCATATGTTATGCTTATATTACTATCTATTATTCTTTCCTTCATATAGATCCCTCTCATTCTGTTCTCATTATGATCAATATGTATCCGCCTTTACCGAATATTTCGATTTCTAATAACATTACATCTTATTTAGTGATCAATTTGTCCTTTATTGGCCTCCGTGCACTTATCATTCATATCAATGAAGGTATTAGTCGTCCCGAGTTTCAAGTATAGAATCGAGGCTTCCAAACCTATATCGCTATTACCGCCCTAATAAGAGTCATATACTGACGATCTTTAGGGCGGTCATACTTGCTACAAAATCTAAGATATAACGGCATCGACTAGATGATATCCGTTTCTCTGAGAACACGGAAAGCGCTCCATTAATTTGCTCGCGTACAATAGAAAGCAGCGGAACAGAGTCATCATGACAATGCTCCCCTGCATTAATTGCTGGTCATAGTCCACTCTCCTTTCCTGAGAGGATTCTAGTTCTTCGGCTAAGAGTGTACGAGCCCTGTGCAGTCGTGATTTCACTGTACCTTCCGGGACCCCTACAAACTTAGCAATTTGTTTAATAGATAAATCCTCGTAATAATAGAGCTGGATGACGACACGTAGATCTTTTTCCAAATACGCTACAGCTTCCTTTAATTCAATAGCTTCGTATGGAACATTAACTGATTCAGCGTCGCATTCGGACTGATTGAATATTCGTGTCCGTTTTTGGACCCGTAGCAATTGAATGCATTCGTTAATAAGAATACGGAACAACCACGTTTTGAAATAAGCAGGTTCTTTTAAGGTATGTATGGCTCTAAACGATTTGAAAATCGTTTCCTGTACAGCATCAGCACAATCCTCATCCCGCTTAAGATATGTATGTGCCAGACCATACAAGTTACGTTCATAGGCAACAATCAACCTACTGAAAGCATGACTATCTCCACGCTTAGCAAGTCGAACATCCTGCTCAATACTTTGTTTGGTAATCAAATTGTGAGGCCTCCTTTTGTCCTCTTTATTTGTGTTACATTAGTTTAGACGTCGGGAATCGTATCTAGGTTCGTGAAAAAGAAAAATTTTTTCTTGGAAAGATTTCATGCTTTTTCTACTGTCCTCTTTTACCAAAGTACCTATGTTTATAATTAGAAAGCAAAAGGTTTCTCTGTACTGAATAAAATAATAAGTCTCGCATCTGCATACTTTACCGCGCAACTACAGCCTTTCGAGTGCTCAAAATCGAGAACAAGACAGTGATGAACGCAATACCTGCAACGACGAGGACACCGTAAGTCATGTATTGATCTAACCAAATATCGACCGAATTGCGACAAATGAATCACCACTGAAAGAAAGTAAAGATGTCATAATAAAAAAGCTTAATTTCGTTAGACACTATAGATAAATGAGACCATATGGGTGAGTTTGTATATGCCCCACTAACATGTAAAAGACATGATAGGCCATATCAACTTATCATGTATCGCACAATAAGAAGAATAGTTTGTAGTGTTGAAAACGGAGTGAATAAAAAGGAAGAAAATGTCTAATTAGTATATTTTGAAAAATCATGTTCCATTATAATTGTCTTGAATTCGTAATTGATTGTTAATTTAACATAATAATCATTCTCCCATATAATATTGTATTGTCCAGGTTCGTGAGCCCAATTGAGATTATTCACATGACGTTTTTCTGACTTCACTGTTTTTCCTTCTTTAACAAAACGAATCTTTATGTCTGTGAAAAAACCATGTCCTTTTTCTACGATTTCCACTTCATTTACATTATTTGGGGATTCACTTAATAAAAAAGGTGTTTCATCAAAATAAATCCAATAAATAGAACAAATAATAAATGCTATCACAATACTGAATATCAAAATAGCCGATTTTAATTTAGTTTTCTTTATCTCCTTTTCAGCAATCTCATCATCCATCCAGTTATTCATCCCAAATATCACCACCATCGTTACATCATAACATACCACGAAGTTGTCCAAAAAGGCTCCTCAAATTTAGAAAAGCCATAGACTGTTTTCAGAGTGAAAGTCATCAAAGAGAATCTTAAAAGGAAAGCTCCTTCACAAATTGAATTAAATTTGGATCGCCATGGAAGAGGAGGCATCGGAAGCCCTTCCATAAAAGCACAATAGTTGATAAAAAGTTAAATAACGGAAGAACATATTAAATGCTTGGAGGTAGAGAAGACTTTCTAAAAAAGCTAGGCTTACTCGAAAGGCATTTTGTATACCTTTGCTTAACGGATAAATTACACCTAATGCTAGCGTACCACCAAAACGACCAACAGCACCTGCGTCTGTTGGTCCCCTGTCTTTCATCAAGGCGTATATTCTTTTAATAGTGTTACCTCCGCCTCCGTTAATTCTCGATACTCTCCCAGCGCCAGATCATCGTCCAAGTAAAGCGGTCCCATAGATACACGCTTCAAATAAACAACCTTCTTTCCAACCGCAGCAAACATTCGTTTTACTTGATGAAACTTACCTTCAGTAATCGTTAATTCAATCTCTGAACGTAAACCAGATTTTAAAATGTTTAAAATTGCGGGCTTTGTTTGATAGCCGTCGTCTAACGTTACTCCGTTTTTAAATGTCAGGATATCCTGGGCTGTTACTTCTCCTTTAACAACCGCATAATAAGTTTTTGGAACATGCTTTTTAGGAGAAAGCAGCTGATGGGAAAGCAATCCATCGTTCGTCAGCAATAAAAGACCTTCTGTATCCTTATCAAGCCTGCCAACTGGGAACGGCTTTAACACTGTATCTTCTATTGCTAGTAAATCAATTACTGTTTGATCACGCAAATCTTCAGTTGCTGAAATGACTCCTTGCGGCTTGTTCATCATCAAATATATAAACGGACGATAGTGCAGCTCTTCACCGTTTAGCACAACTGTATCGATATCGGGATTGATATGAAATTTAGGGTCTTTCACGATACCACCATTCACACTAACTTTCCCTGTTTTTAATATCTTTTTTACATCTTTTCTACTTCCATATCCTAAGTTTGCTAATAATTTATCAATACGCATGAATGAGAGCTTGCTGCTAACCTAACTGAGATATCACTTCACAAGTACTCCTCCTTTGGTGCAGCAGGCCTCCCTCCATTTCTGTTTATTTATAAACTTGCATAAAAATCGTGATTATCAACCTACTGCAAGCGCAGTTTTTGTTTTATCTTTTGTAATCGTTGGCCAAACAATCGATCCGCAAGCTTTGATTTCAGTCCTAAATATCCATATATCAAGGCGCCAATGAGCGCACAAATGATAATGAGTACTAGAGCTTGCAGCTTATGGTCAGGACTTAAGATCATACTTAAACCTTTATAGCTGGCAATAACCCCCACTGTCATCGTAAGATTAAAAAGCACAATAAGAATCGTTCTTCTTACTACAAGTTTGAATGGATATCCAATGAACAATCGAATCACAATAAAATTAATCGTAATCGAAGCTAAATATCCAAGGGCTGTTGCATAAACCGCACCTTTCGTTTCAAACATTTTAATAAAAGGAATGTTAAGGCTTAACTTTACTAAAATTCCTACAAGTAAACTGAGCATCGTGAAACGTTGTTCATTAATTCCTTGCAATATAGCAGCAGTCACTGCAAATAAAGCAAACAATATTGCAACAGGTGCATAAGTCATTAACACTTCCGTTCCAAGCGTACTAGGTTCATAGAAAACCGTGTATATAGGCCTTGCTAAAAGTGCAAGTCCAATAGCTGCAGGCATTGTGATAAATAGGAGAATCTGAAATGTTTGATTTAGATTTCGAATCATCACATCTCTCTCGCCTTTTACATATGATTCTGTCACGAGCGGCACTAAAGACAGTGAAAATGCAGTTGCTAATGATACTGGAATAATGACAAGCTTATGGACGCTAAAGCTCACAATCCCTAATGCTCTTCGTCCCTCATCAGCTGTTTTCGCAATCGCATCAAATGCACGGGAAAAGGTAACGTTATCTATTAATTGATATAATGGGTTGGCAATTCCTACTAATACAAACGGAATTGCATAAATAATAATCTCCTTGTACATATCTGTCATAGATACATCGATATTGCCTTTATCATGTTGCAAAAGCTCATCTAAATAAGGCTTGCGTTTTTTCCAATACCATAGCAACACCATTAAACTGCCAATGCCGCCTATAAACGCTGCAAAGGTTGCCAGACTTATTGCTGTAACCGTATCACCGTTAAAGACATTTAATACAAAAAACGTACCAACTAATACAAATGCAATCCGGACAATTTGCTCAACAACTGTCGAAACAGCAGAAGGGCCCATTGATTGATGCCCTTGGAAAAAGCCGCGAATTAAACTCATAAAGGGTACAACAATTAGTGCAAAGCTAACTGCTTTTATCACTGTAGTTACTTCCTCGTATGTAAAGGAAGGGTTTTGTTGATTTGCAAGCATGATATGTGCAAAAGTTGGAGCAAAAAAATAGAGGACTGCAAAGGAAATGATCCCTGTTGCCATCATCAAGTATATGCCAGACTTAAATAACCTTCGTCCGACTGCGTATTCCTCTAATGAATTGTACTTTGCTATGTATTTAGCAACTGCAAGCGGAACACCTGCTGTCGCGATACTGATAAAAATGGAGTATGGGACATATCCAATTTGGTAAAGCGCAACATTCTCTTCACCAATCATGGCGTAGAAAGGAATGACATATAATGCGCCTAACACCTTAGATAGAATCGTTCCTAACGTGATTAAAAACGTACCTCTCATTAACTTAGAAGTCATAAAATCCCTATCTTTCCAAAATATTTATAGACGCTTGATGTATCATTTCCAATGAGAGCAAAATCATGTTGATGAGAATTTATTTAAGCTGCTCAACAAGGAAGACTAAAGAAACAAACCTATCCAAGCCCAATAAGGATGTAAATCACAGCGTTAAGCTCATGTTTCTGAACTTATTAGACAACCTTATTAGGGGAAACACTAAGAGTAGTTTACCTCTAAGATCGGTAATTGACAATGTTTTTCTTCTTTTATAAAAGGAATATGCATAATATTTTTCCATTTATACCTTTTGTTTTTTTAAAAAAGTTGCTTTCTCTACAACTGCCAATTAAAATAGGAAAAGAAAAAAATAGTTGAGCAACGGGGATCAGATCTCTCCTGTATATTGGTCTGAACCTATTTCTAACACAAAGGATGGACACGATGCAAACGTATGATTGTATTATTATCGGCGGCGGGCCTTCTGGGCTAATGGCAGCAATCGCTGCTGCTGAAAAAGGCGCAAACACACTATTAATTGATAAAGGCAATAAACTAGGCCGCAAGTTAGCAATTTCAGGAGGCGGACGCTGTAATGTAACGAATCGTTTGCCTGTTGATGAAATCATTGCTCATATTCCTGGGAATGGCCGGTTTCTATATAGTGCTTTTTCTCTATTCGATAACGAAGATATCATTGCATTCTTTGAAAATCTCGGAATTGCTTTAAAAGAAGAGGATCATGGAAGAATGTTCCCAGTTTCTAATAAAGCACAATCTGTCGTTGATGCAATGCTTCGTAAGCTAGCTTCTTTAAAGGTCGCCATACAAGTGAACAGCCCTGTTAAAGATGTTCTCTATGATCATCATAAAACATCGGGTATTGTACTGGCAAATGGCGATATATTGAAAAGTCAAGCAGTAGTTATTGCGGTTGGTGGTAAATCGGTTCCTTATACTGGGAGTACTGGTGACGGATTTCCGTGGGCGCAAAAAGCTGGCCATACTGTAACAGAGCTATTTCCGACGGAAGTTCCATTGACATCGAAGGAACCTTTTATCAAAGCTAAAACACTCCAAGGAATATCCCTTCGCGATGTTGCAGTAAGTGTTCTCAATCCTAAAGGAAAGTCGCTTATTACTCATCAGATGGATATGATTTTTACCCACTTCGGGATATCGGGTCCTGCCGTTTTGCGCTGTAGCCAATTCGTTGTGAAAGCAATGAAAAAATGGCAGCTTTCTCAAGTGCTGATGGAAGTTGATCTATTTCCAAATGAAAATGAAGAAGCACTTTACAATCGATTCAGTCAATTATTAAAAAAGGAACCGAAAAAAATTGTTAAAAATGCTTTTAAAGGATTAATTCAGGAAAGACTGCTGCTTTTATTGCTCGAAACCGCTGCTATCGATCCGCAAACATCTGGTGGCATACTGGCTTCAGATAAATTGAGAGCATTTACGACATTATGCAAGCACTTTCGTTTCCACGTTGATGGCACATTGCCTTTGGAAAAAGCATTTGTTACCGGAGGCGGAGTATCTGTAAAAGAAATTGAACCAAAAACAATGGCTTCTAAACTGATGCCTGGCTTATTTTTTTGTGGAGAAGTGCTAGATATTTATGGATATACTGGAGGCTATAATATTACAGCTGCTTTAGTTACTGGGAGACTTGCCGGCATGAATGCAGCACTCTACAGTAAGAATACGTGCTCATAATCGAAAAAAGAAGGGAACAATGCATCACATTATCACAAGTTATTAGGGGCAGCAGCGAGTAAAATGCTGCTCCCCCCTTTATTTTCTATAAAGGATCATGCCGCTAAAGCAAAAGATTTGCTCATCCTCATCAGAAAGCATGGCAATATGGTACTTAATATCAACAAACTTGCGTGCATCTAGATTTGAAAGGAAATCGTTCATTTCCTCTTCTAAATCTTTTTCGTGCTCACAATCAAAAACCTTTACTTGAATCATAGACTTTTTCCTTCCTCACTAGTTTTTCCACTAGTTTAGCCAAGAAATAAGATTCACAATCATCCAAACGCCTTGTTAAAATACTATCTCACCGGTCCACTCTAACATGCCGCCAACCATATTTGTCACATCATAGCCTTGCTCTTGCAAAAATAAACAAACTTGGCCGCTTCTGTTGCCAGACCGACAAATAAAAATATACGGTGTCTGTTTATCCAACTTATGTAAGGTGACTGGTATCTCTCCCATTGGGATATGTTGTGCTGTCGGTATCATACCTGTTGCTACTTCCTCATGTTCCCGGACATCAATTAGATGCAGAGGCTCCTTATTATCTAATTTTTGCGCTAACTCCGCTGCTGTAATTGTTTTTATGAAATTCAAAGCTTTTCCCATCCCTTCTATTTGTTCCAAATAAAAATTATTCAAATTACAAGTTTATCATGATATCCATTAAGATTTTATCTTATTTTGATCTCTTCTCAGTTATTTCCCGCTTTATGAAGGTATTAAAAAGGGGTACCATCAAATCTTGAATGACGGTACCCCTGATTTCTCAATGTGCAAGCATTGCTAGAAGTATTTAATTTGCAACAATATTGACAAGCTTTCCTGGTACTGCAATCACTTTTCGAACTGTTTTTCCTTCAATAGCTGCAGCTATTTTCGCATCATCTAGCGCTGCTTTTTCCATTTCTTCACGTGTTGCATCTGTTGACATTCGTATTTTCGCACGTACTTTTCCATTAATTTGCACAACTATCTCAACTTCGTTGTCACTTAACTTTTCTTCATCAAAAGTTGGCCAAGCTTCATAGGTGATCGTCTCTTCATGTCCTAGCTTTTCCCATAATTCCTCTGCTACATGAGGGGCAATTGGAGAAAGTAATTTGACAAACCCTTCAATATAAGTTTTATTCAACTGCTCTACTTTGTATGCTTCATTAACAAACACCATTAATTGTGAAATAGCAGTATTAAAGTGAAGATTTTCGTAATCCTCTGTTACTTTCTTTACTGTTTGGTGATACACTTTTTCCAACTCATTACCGCCATCTTCGACAATTTTAGGATGCAGCTCGCTATCATTCACAATCACTAAACGCCAAACCCGGTCAAGAAAACGTCTTGAACCATCTAATCCAGTTGTGGACCAAGCAATGGAAGCGTCTAACGGTCCCATGAACATTTCATATAATCGAAGTGTATCGGCACCGTGGCTTTCTAATACTTCATCTGGATTTACGACATTTCCTTTTGACTTACTCATTTTTTCATTATTTTCTCCAAGAATCATTCCTTGGTTAAACAACTTTTGAAATGGTTCTTTCGTTGGGACGATGCCAATATCATATAAAAATTTATGCCAGAAACGTGCATAGAGCAAATGCAATACAGCATGCTCAGCACCGCCAATGTAAATATCGACAGGCAGCCATTTTTTCAGCTTTTCTGGATCAGCCAAAGCTTCTTCATTAGTCGGATCGATGTAGCGAAGGTAGTACCAACAGCTTCCTGCCCATTGCGGCATCGTATTTGTTTCACGGCGTCCTTTTTTCCCCGTTTCTGGGTCAACTACCTCTACCCAATCTTTTATTCCAGCCAGCGGCGATTCACCAGTTCCAGATGGCTTGATTTGATCTGTTTTTGGCAGTATGAGCGGCAGCTCAGTTTCAGGAACTGCTGAAGATGTTCCATCTTCCCAATGGATGATTGGTATCGGTTCACCCCAGTAGCGTTGACGGCTGAACAGCCAATCTCTGAGACGATAAGTGACCTTTTTTGTTCCTAAGCCTTGTTTTTCAAGCCAATTGATCATAGTCTTGATTGCTTCTTCTTTCTCCAATCCATTGAGGAATTCAGAATTAATATGCACACCATCGCCAGTATAAGCTTCTTTCTCTAAATTTCCGCCAGCGACAACTTCCTTTATCGGCAGCTGAAAAGCATTAGCAAATTCAAAATCACGCTCATCATGAGCAGGTACCGCCATAATTGCTCCCGTACCATAACTCATTAACACATAATCGGCTATCCAAATTGGCATTTTTTCGTTATTTGCTGGATTTATTGCGTAAGCACCAGTGAACACGCCTGTCTTTTCCTTTGCTAAGTCAGTCCGTTCTAGGTCGCTTTTTGATTTAATTTTATCTAAGTAAGCTTTTACATCAGCTGCTTGTCCAGATGTCGTGATCTTTTCCACTAAAGGATGCTCTGGTGCAAGGACAGCATAGGTTGCACCAAATAATGTATCAGGTCGAGTCGTGAATACTTTAAAATGCTCTTCTGTTCCTTCAATCGTGAAAGTCACTTCGGCACCTTCTGAGCGTCCAATCCAATTACGTTGCATTTCTTTCAAGTTTTCCGGCCAATCTAACTCATCCAAATCTTCCAGCAAACGATCTGCATATTCAGTTATTTTTAGCATCCATTGCTTCATTGGACGCCGTTCTACTGGATGGTCGCCTCGTTCACTTCTTCCATCGATGACTTCCTCATTTGCGAGAACAGTTCCAAGTGCAGGACACCAATTCACTGGCACTTCATCAATATAAGCAAGCCCTTTCTCATAAAGTTTCAAAAAGATCCACTGAGTCCATTTGTAATATTGAGGATCTGTTGTATTGATTTCACGATCCCAATCATATGAAAACCCTAGTGCTTTAATTTGGCGGCGGAAAGTATTAATGTTATGCTCCGTAAATTCTGCTGGATCGTTTCCAGTATCAAGTGCATATTGTTCGGCTGGAAGCCCAAATGCATCCCATCCCATCGGATGAAGGACTTGGTAACCTTGCATCCGCTTCATTCGCGCCAAAATATCTGTTGCTGTATAGCCTTCAGGATGACCAACATGAAGTCCTACACCAGAAGGATAAGGAAACATATCCAGTGCGTAAAAGTATTCTTTATCATTTTCTTCTATTGTTTTAAATGTTTTATTTTTTTCCCAATAATGTTGCCATTTGGCCTCTATTTTTTTGTGATCAAAGCTCATTTCTAAATCCTCCTTATTGACATACACATCTTAGCATTTATAAAACACAAAACACCCCTCATCCCAACATGCTGGGACGAGAGGCTATTATATTCGCTCCCGCGGTACCACCCACATTAGTGCAAAAGAGATTGTTCAAAAAACTGAAGAGAAAGCAACAGACAGAATGTCTGCTGCGCACTGATGTACTATCTTGATATGTTAAGTAGATAGATTCAGCATTTGCAGCCTCTCATCATGAACAAGCACTTAAAGTCACTCGCTTCTTTCATCCATAACGCGGAAAACGGCAAGCACTAATGGAAAAAAACGATTTTAGCATCAGCAATTTGATAAAAAGATACTATACAAACCCATTGCTTTATTTCTTTCGCACTTGCAACTCAAAAGGCGAGTTCGCAATGTTCCTGGTTGACTTTCACCAGCCGTCAACTCTCTGGGGCAGGGTTCATTGTTACTATTCCTTTTCAACGTCTAAATATAAGGTTGTTTTAAAAAGTCAGGGAAAAATAACTACGTATTTCTGTGTCGTTTTGCTGTTCCGGTTCTCACGTATTGATATACGCTGCGAGCCTCACAGCTTCACTCCTTGAAATCCTTGTTCTTTTTGTCCTCCTTTTTAAAACTTTCATTTTGGGAGGTTGTTTTAAAAAGTCCGGGAAAATTACCGGCGTATTTCGGCGTCACTCTGCAAATCCGGTCCTCACGTATTGGTATACGCTCCGGTCCTCTTTGCGATCGGTTCCTTGAAATTCTTGGTTCTTTTGTCCTCCTTCTTAAAACTTTCATTTTGGGAGGTTGTTTTAAAAGTTCGGGAAAATCACCGGTGTATTTCTGTGTCGTTTTGCTGCTTCGGTTCTCACGTATTGATATACGCTGCGATCCTCACAGCTTCACTCCTTGAAATTCTTGGTACTTTTTGTATACATCATTGTAAGAAATATTGATACTATTATAGCCAATTATTTTAGTTTAAACAAGTATCTTTTCGCAACGATCACAACTGAAAACGATTTTGCAATACGCCGCTTCTTCTTGCTCCTTTTACTAAGTAGACGCAGATAATTTTTTATTGGATGACTCTTTTAAAGAACGATCAAATACAATCGTGAGCAGGATAGCAATGACTAATAGCACAATTAATACAATAAATAGCATAGACATCCCGTAAAAATCAACAAGAATTCCTCCTAGTAATGGCCCAATCATTCTTCCGCCTGTTCCAGTACTATTAACAATTCCTTGATAGAATCCTTCTCTTCCCTTTGGAGCCAATTGATTTGCAATTGTTGGCACTGCCGGCCATACGAACATTTCCCCGAAAGTCAATATGATCATTGCTGCTGCTAAGCCTTTAAATCCATCTGCTGCCCCAGCAATGATAAATGAAAGGATAAAAATGATGATACCAACGATGATCTGTCCTTTTAAATGAAGCGAGCTTTTCTTAATAACCGGTGACACGATCGGCTGTCCAAGTACAATCAGCGCACCATTCATTGTCCATAATAAACCGTATTGTTTTAAAGAAATATTTATATCCTGTGTATAAGAAGCAATTGTCGACATCCATTGTACATATCCAACCCAACAAAGGAGAAAAGCAGTACAGAGAATGAGAAGCGCTATTAATTTATGTTTGTTTCTTTTCGGAACTGGCTGCTTTAATGAAGATGCTTGTGGAATCGATTGATTAGAAATATGACGATAGCCAAAAACAGCAATAAAAAGAAATGCGACAAACATCCATAAGTTAGCCATGAAAATATACTCAAAAGATAACGATGCAACAAAACCTCCTAATGCAGAACCGACCGCAACACCGACATTTTGGGCAATATATACTGCATTAAACGCCCTTCTTCCCCCTTCTTTCCACACTGAACCAGCCATTGCATACATAGAAGGCATAATCATACCAGTGCCAAGACCGATAATAGCTAGAAAAATAACATAGTGCGGCCAGCCATGCCAAATGTTTAATCCTGCTAGCGCTAAAACAGTCATTATCGTACCAAGCAAGATTGAACGGTAGCCGCCGATTTTATCATAAAGCACTCCGCCAGAGAGATTGCCAACAACTGTAGCAGCCGCATTTAGCATTAAAACGAGACCTGCAACTGACAATGATTTCCCCAGTTTGTCGTGAATGTAAATCGTATTTAATGGCCACAAAAAGGATGAGCCCGTTACATTCACCATCATCCCGATGACTAAAAGCCATAGAACTCTAGGCATAAAAAGCACCCTCTCCAACAAGTATTTCGATTATCAAAGTAATTCTATTCCTTTTGCGAAAAAGGTGCAAGCTGTTCACACTATTTCTTTCTTTATACAAAACTAGATCAAAAGGACAAATTCATGATACAATTTTCTTTATGTTCAAGAGGAGGATCTCTATGTTGAAATTTAACAATCAAGATAAAAGATATCATACATGGAACGCCCATTTACGCAGCCATTTTGGCCATAAAGTATTTAAAATTGCTCTTGATGGAGGTTTTGATTGTCCAAACCGAGATGGTACAGTTGCTCATGGAGGATGCACCTTTTGCAGTGCTGCTGGTTCTGGTGATTTTGCAGGCGACCGCGGGGACGATTTGATTACGCAATTTCAAAAAATTAAAGCAAACATGCACCATAAATGGAAAAATGGCAAATATATGGCTTACTTCCAAGCCTATACAAATACACATGCGCCTGTAGATGTCCTGCGTGAAAAATATGAGCTTGTTTTAAAAGAAGAAGGGGTTGTGGGCTTATCAATTGCAACTCGTCCTGATTGTCTTCCTGATGATGTCGTAGAATATTTAGCAGAATTGCACGAGCGAACTTATTTATGGGTAGAGCTTGGTTTGCAAACTGTCCATGAAAGAACTGCATTACTTATTAATCGTGCCCATGATTACGAGACTTATGTAGAAGGAGTAAACAAGCTCCGAAAACACGGAATTAGAATATGTACTCATATTATTAATGGACTGCCATTAGAAACAACTGAGATGATGATGGAAACTGCAAAGGAAGTTGCGAAGCTCGATGTGCAAGGAATTAAAATCCATCTCCTGCATTTGCTTAAAGGAACACCAATGGTTAAACAGTACGAAAAAGGCTTACTAGAATTTCTTACTTTTGAACAGTATATTCAGCTTGTTTGTGATCAGTTGGAAATATTGCCGCCAGAAATGATTATTCATAGAATTACCGGGGATGGCCCTATTGATTTAATGGTTGGTCCGATGTGGAGTGTAAACAAATGGGAAGTTTTAAATGCAATTGATGCAGAATTAAAACGGCGTAATAGCTGGCAAGGAAAAAATTACAAAGCAGAGGATGGAAAGTGATGGCGATGGCATTAGAACGTATTTTGCCTTTTGCAAAAAGCTTGTTAAAAAAAGCTGCTGCTCCGGGAGACATCGTTATTGATGCTACCATTGGCAATGGCCATGATACCTGCTTTTTAGCGGAGCTGGTTGGAGAACAGGGACATGTATATGGATTTGATATTCAGGCAGAAGCGATTCAACAAACTACGAAAAAGCTAGCTGCATCAGGGCTGCTAGAACGAGTCACCCTTTTTCAGCAGGGGCATGAAACAGTGCTGGAAGTATTGCCTTCTGACGTCCATGGAAAGCTGGCAGGGGCAATTTTTAATCTCGGCTATTTGCCAGGTGGGAACAAAAGTATTGTGACCCTCCCACATACGACGATATCAGCACTCCTTAAAATTTTAAGTATTTTAAAAACAGCAGGCATTGTTGTACTCGTTATTTATCCTGGTCATGATGAAGGCCAGAACGAGCGAGATGTGCTGTTGGAAGAAGTAAAGAATATCGATCAACAGCAGTTCCATGTATTGCAATATCAGTTTATTAATCAGAAAAATAATCCACCATTCGTTATTGCCATAGAAAAAAGATGATAAGGCGACCCCAAAAGACGCAAAAGCGTTCTTTTGGCCACCCTTTATACGCATAACGAACACATTTGAATTTCCTATTTTCATTCCCGAATTAATCATTACTTATAAAATTGCATCGGCAATGAAAGAAAATGAGTTTAGTTTCTCTTGAAAATCATACATGATTGAAACAATCATCACTTCATCGGTTTCATAGGCTTCGCTTAATTGATTGAGAGAAACTCTCACTTGCTTTGGCGTCCCGACGATCATTCGTTTGCGATTTTCTAGCATACGAGCACGCTCGAAAGGGCTATAATCGTAAGCTGCTGCTTTTTCTGGACTTGGAGTTCCAACAATTTTCATACCTTGTTCCATCATGAGTAATAATAGGTCAAGACTGGATGCAATTCGCTCAGCTTCTATTTCTGTTTCTGCACAAACAACAAAGACGGCAACCATATTTTTGGGCGTGCTTAAAAGCTTAGATGGTTGAAAGTGTTGGCGATAATACTGGGAAAATTGCGGACCACCTTCACCATTAATAAACTGAGCAAACGTATAAGGCAGCCCTTTTTCAGCTGCTAATTGTGCACTTGATGGACTAGAACCAAGCAGCCATATTGCTGGAATAGTTTTCGTTATAGGCGCAGCCTTTAATCCAAAGAATGGATGGTCTTCCTCTAAAGTATCATAAAGGTAGTCTAACAACTCATCAATCTGAGCCGGAAATCTATTCAGATTGCGAGGCCGGCCATCATGAAGAGCCATTGTTGCCCGCGGCATGCCTCCTGGAGCCCTTCCAATTCCTAAATCGATCCTGCCTGGATTCAATCCTTCCAACACACGGAAATTTTCGGCCACTTTATAAGGACTATAATGGGGCAGCATGATACCACCGGAACCAACTCGAATTGTTTCTGTTTTTGCTGCAAGATGAGCTGCCAGCACTTCCGGCGAAGAACCAGCAAGCGATGTAGAATCATGATGCTCTGACACCCAAAAACGGTTATATCCTAATCTTTCCACATGCTGGATAAGTGCAACGGTTTCCGATAAAGCTTCTTCTGCTGTCTTTCCTTCTGATATTGGAGATTGATCTAAGACACTCAATGTTAATGACATGATATATTAACCGTATAAAAAACGGTCTCCCTCCCTTGCTTTTTGCATACGATCACGTTTCTTACGCCGCGGGTTATTCTGCTGCATCGAGAACAGACAGGAGCAATTCCGTTTTTTTAAAACATAATTAAGATTTTATCCTCGTTGAAAAGTATGCTGGATTCTTCGATATGCTCTTCCATTCCAATAGAAAAAATGACTGATCATCCCACCATATTTCATGATTTTTTTTGCTAATGTTCGAACATTTTTCTGTTGATTTACTTTATTATCTGACAAGTACACACCTAATAAACCGCGATTAATGAGCTTATGAAACTTTTGGTCCGGCAAAAGCTTTGTATGATTATCTGCTTCTTCAATAAAATGAATAAATCTTTCTAACAGTTCTTGTTCATCTTTATAGTAAAAGCAAAAGTTTAAATCGCCGCCCATACGATCTTCATCTTGATCGATAAAGTAATCCAACAAAATGTGAAGTCCTTGTATATATGGAAAATAGCCATCTCTTATCATCTGAGCATGTATCGGCTCGAAGTCTTCCCTCATTGCATAAGAAACAAGGCAAAAAATACCAAGGGTCGAGCCAGCACAAGCTGAAAATTCATGCCAACCCATCTCTGGCAGCTTCTCTTCATAGGCTGCAAACCAATTTTGAAGGCGGTCTACTCGTTCATCTACGTGCACATGCTTATGAATTTGCAGGTCACAATAATAACGGGATAACTCCAGTAAATATGGTTTGATCACTTCATAGTGAGGAACTTTCGCCAATACTGCTTGACAGGTTTTCATTAACGATTGTAAATAACCTCCATCATTTTGATCATCACGAAAACGATAGTATTCACGAGGTTCGTTTCCTACCGTTAAGGCATCCTCCATTGCCTCATGCAAAGCTGCAAAATCTTCCGGGTCTAAAGATGTACTTCGATCACATAAATTATCCAAATAATCACTAATCGTTTGATAAGCAACGACAAATTTAATTGCTTCATTCTTTTTCTCTTGCGCCAAAAGACCTAAAATAGAACCTCCCTCACAATGAAATGTTTTATATTTAATACTTGATAGCGCTTGAGTTCTTAATTCTTGATTCGGAATATTTCTTGCTCTTTCCTTCCAATAAGAAAGTTCCTGATGAACCGTCGGCATTACTTTTCGATAAACCTGATTCATCAGAGAAATCGGATGTGAAGGTATTGACATTCCATTGCCACCTCATTCAAATTAATCTCCAATATTTCTTTAAAAAACATGTTCAAAAAGAAGCGAGATTGTTAAGCCGTGAACTACTCACCACTTATTGACCTTGCGGTCTGATTGAAGTGGGAGCTTCTTGGGAACTAGATACTTTTGTTAGCTATCTATATTTACCAAGCTATAAGGGCAGTCCCTGCCCCTAGAGAAAATACCAACTACATGGCTAGTTTCAGCAAGTTCTTACTTGCATTCACATCCCTGCCAATACTAGATGGTAATGCAAGAGAAAGACTGAGTGTTTGTTACTATCTAATTTCATAGTGCTATCAACTCCATATTGTATAGACTGATTATAGAACAATATTTTGGCTTACGCCAACCGAAAATTCATCTCCCACTTTCATTGGGCTATGCCCTTCACATTTAGAAGTGGGAGAATTATTTTCGGAAATCAAGTTAAATAACTCGACTATACACTGGCTGACTTTTTGACTGCGTTCTTTTATCATTTTTCACAAACAAACTTATTATCATTCTATCATCTCTCGAGAAAAGAACCAAAAGGAGCGATCGTAGAAGTTTTGACATGTTTGTGAATCTCTTCTGTTACTATTTGTCGGTTTTTATATTAGAATGTACAAGAATGACATGTTTTAATCTTGTCTTAATTCGTTCTAAAATAACTAAACAGCTCACTGATAACGATGAAAGGATGTTTTTGAATGATTTATCCTTATAAAGAGAAAAAACCAAACATTGCTGCTTCTGCTTTTATTGCTGATTATGCTACAATCACCGGTGATGTTGAAATCGGTGATTTGTCCAGTGTTTGGTTTAACACTGTCATCCGCGGCGATGTTGCTCCTACAATCATAGGAAAAAAAGTTAATATTCAAGACAATTCAGTGCTCCATCAAAGTCCAAATAATCCGCTCATTATTGAAGATAATGTCACAATTGGCCATCAAGTTATTTTACATAGCTGCAAAATCAGAAAAGGTGCTTTAATCGGGATGGGTTCCATTATTCTTGATCAAGCGGAAATTGGAGAAGGTGCTTTTATTGGTGCAGGAAGCTTAGTCCCTCAAAATAAAGTCATTCCTCCTAACACACTAGCGTTTGGAAGGCCAGCTAAAGTTATTCGAACCTTAAATGACGAAGATATTCAAGAAATGAAACGAATTTATCAAGAATACGTGGATAAAGGACAATATTATCGTTCATTACAAAAATAGTTCAAATGTACTTCATAAAATTAAAAAGTTGTCGATGTAGAGATTAGGTAGGTTATTATCGAAGTGCTTAGGTGATGGTAAATGTTAGTTTTTTTAGTCCTTTTCATTTTAATCATGCTTTTCAGTATCGTATTTTTTTTCTTTAAATATAAACAAAAAAACACCATTGTGTCTGGAATATTATCGTTTATACTTTTGTTATCATTTGGGGCAGGTATTATTTTATATGGCTTTCGAGATGATGTATTATTTGCACGCTCTTCTACTACAGCAAGTGAAGAAGGATTTTCACAAGAGCAGCGTAAATTACTCAATGAACAGCGAATTATTAAAATCAAAGACGCTGTTCTCATTGATGCACCTGTCATCCCACAATTTCCGGAACTGCCTAGAGGCTGCGAAGTGACCAGCCTTTCAATGCTTCTGCATACAGCAGGTATAGAAGTAGATAAAATGGTGCTTGCTGAACAAGTAAAAAAAGACCCAGCTGACCGAGTAATAAAAGATGGGAACATCTATTTTGGCAATCCTCATAAAGGATTTGTCGGCAATATGTACACATATGAAGAACCGGGCTACGGTGTTTATAATGAACCAATTTACGAACTTGCTGAACAATATTTACCTGGAAAAACAATCAATTTATCAGGGCAAACGTTTGAAGAGCTAAAAATTCATCTTTCAGATGGTAGACCAATTTGGGTCATTATTAATACGCAATATCGAAAACTAGAAGACTCTTATTTTCAAACGTGGCATACAAATGATGGACCAATTCGGATTACAATGAAAGAGCATTCCGTCATTATTACTGGATATGATGACCAATATATTTACTTTAATGACCCGCTTACAGGTCAAAAAAATAGAAAAGAACCCATGAAAGATTTTGAAGCCTCATGGGTGCAGATGGGCAGCCAGGCAATCACTTACAAACTTGAGTAGGATTGCGGATAGCTGCCGTTTTTTCTTTTTTTAAACTGTTAAAGAGCAAGCCTATTAGAGAAACTGTGTGCTTTAAGCGAGCTCCTTTTTTTTCTGGAAATCATATTGATCTTCCATATAGACTGCATGCCAAACCATAAAGACAAGTACTGTCCAAATTTTGCGGCTGTGGTCGAGCTTTCCTTGACAATGATCTTCCAAAAGTGATAATACATATTTTTTATCTATAAGATGATCGGTACCGCTATTTTGAATGATGTTTTTTACCCAGTCATACATCTCGTTTTTAAGCCAATGACGGATAGGTACTGGAAAGCCTAGCTTTTTACGATTAAGTACATGGTCTGGGACAATTCCTTCTACAGCCTTCCTCAACATATATTTTGTCGTACCTTCAGCTGTTTTCATGCTTGTAGGAATCGTAGAAGCGACTTCAAATACATGCTTATCCAAAAATGGAACACGAACTTCTAATGAATGAGCCATCGTCATTTTATCTGCTTTTAAAAGAATATCGCCGCGCATCCATGTGTGAATATCAATATATTGCATTCTTTCCACTGGCTTATAATCGCGAGTTTCCTTATAAAGTGGATCAGTGATCGTTGTATAATCAAGCCCTTCTTGATAGTTAGTTAATAATTTCCTTTTTTCCGCCTCACTGAACATTTTTGCGTTGCCAATATATCGTTTTTCAATCGGAGTTACACCTCGTTCGAGAAAGCTTTTCCCCTTTACTCCCTCAGGCAGCACTTTTGCAATTGCTTTTAAGAGAGATTTTCCAATTGCAGGAATATTATTAAACACTTCAAGTGACTGTGGTTCTCGATAAATATTATACCCGCCAAACAGCTCATCAGCTCCTTCACCAGAAAGAACAACTGTCACATGCTTTCTTGCTTCACGTGCGACGAAATAGAGAGGAACACAAGCAGGATCAGCTAATGGATCATCCATATACCACATTATTTTCGGCAATTCATTCATATATTCCTCTGGAGTAATCACATAGCTAATATTTTCAACACCAAGTTTGTCGGCCGTTTCTTTGGCAACATCAATTTCACTGAAGCCATCACGTTCAAAACCGACAGAGAATGTTTTTATATTTGGATGATATTCTTTCGCAATGGTAGCAACAATCGAAGAGTCAATTCCACCAGAGAGAAACGAGCCTACAGGTACATCACTGCGCATATGGACATGAACAGAATCAAAGAGCGCATCTTGAATCGCTTTTGTATACTCCATTTCTGTTTTTAATACTGGTCGAAAAGCCACTCTCCAATATCGTTTAATCTTCATTGGCTCTTGACATTTTTTTGTAAAATAGTGTCCTGGCTCAAGCTTATAGATATGAGCAGACATCGTATTTGGTTCTGGAACATATTGAAATGTCATATAGTGCTGAAGAGATTCCTCATTCAAAACGTTATCTTCAAGCGCTGCTAATATACTTTTCTTTTCAGAAGCAAATAAAGTCCGATTTTCTCCCTCATGATAAAAAAAAGGTTTTATACCGAAATGATCACGAGCACCAAACAGTACTTTTTCTTGTTTATCCCAAATTAAAAAAGCAAACATTCCTCGAAGTTTGTCTACAACTTTTTCTTTTACCTGACTGTATAAAGCGACAATCACTTCCGTATCTGAAGCTGTCGAAAACGTCAGCCCTGACTTTATTAATTCTTCCTTTAATTCAATGTAATTATAAATTTCTCCATTAAAAACGATCCAATATCTTTCGTTATCATAAGTTAAAGGCTGCTGGCCATTTTCCAAATCAATAATACTTAGACGACGAAAGCCAAGTTGAACATGCTCATCTTCATAAAAGCCATCTTCATCTGGACCTCTGTGTGTAATCATATCATTCATCTTTCTGAATAGCGTCTTATCTTCTTCTTTCCTCTCTATTGCAATATCATGTATACTACCAATAAATCCACACATGATGCATGTCACCTACTCCATTTAATTTCTAAGTATAATGGGTCCTTCTCATTTATCTGATCATCGTTCAATTGTACATTAATGCAACCAAGGCCCACTTTTCATCATATCATTTTTTGGCAGTGGTCGACAATGCATCTTCAGTAATCAAAGTTCCCCTAAAAACATCTTAAGCTAGCACTTATTTTGCATCAATTTTACGCTTACCAGCTTCCTATTTGCTTCATAATATGATAACAAAAACGTCTATATATCGGAAGATTTTTTTCTGTACATAAAGACTACAATCTATTCAGTTCAGTTTCATACAGAACTTTTTTTACAACAATCTCCTTTTAATAAAGTGAAACTTCCATGAGTGGGGATTTTCTATCATCCCCTACTGATAAGAAGTAGAACAAAGGCTAAGGTCGCAACGTCCTGTTGCAACGCCTTTGTGACCGACATCCTGTCGGCCCGAACCAATCGGACATTTGACTTTCAGTTATCTCCCACCTAGACTTCTTGTTACTCTAACTCTTGAGGTGGGGGTCTTGACTCGCAGTTAGATGTGGGATAAACAATGTTTTATGTTCTGTTTATTTTTTGCTGCTTAAATTAAATATATTTTTAGCATAAGAAATCAAAAAGGTAGAACATAATAATAAAGAGGAAAATAAATTACAGGAAAGAAGAGGATACCGTGTCGTATAAAAAAGATGTTCATGAAACATTACAAAAGCTTCATACAAATGCTAATACCGGGTTAACGAAAGAAGAAGCAGAAAATCGTCTTAAGCAATACGGAACGAATTCTTTTCAAGAGTTTAAACCGCCTTCTATGTTAAGGAGAATATGGGAGCAAATTAACAGTATGCTCATTTATATTTTAATTGGAGCTGCCATTATATCTTTCATAGTGGGCGAGGTTAGTGATGCTGTTATCATTTTATTAGTCATTGTCATAAATGCGGTTGTTGGTGTAATTCAAGAGTCAAAAGCAGAAAAAGCTTTAGAAGAACTAAATAAAATATCTACCCCAAAAGCAGTTGTGAAACGAAGTGGAATCATTCAAGAAATTCCATCAGAGCAAATTGTACCAGGCGATATTGTTATGATCGATGCTGGACGCTACATTCCAGCAGATCTACGCTTAATCGAAACAATCAATCTAAAAATCGAGGAATCCTCTCTTACTGGAGAATCAATAGCTGTAGAAAAAGATGCTGCTTGGATAACGGACAACGACATTCCTCTTGGGGAACAAAAGAATATGGCGTTTATGTCTACGTTATCAACATATGGCCGCGGAGCTGGAGTAGTTATTCATACAGGCATGGATACAGAAATAGGGAAAATAGCCAAGATGCTTGGAACACAAGAAAAAGCGATGACACCATTGCAAAAGAAACTAGCTCAACTTGGAAAAATCCTAGGAATCGGAGCTATCATGATTTCCATCGTTATTTTCCTCATTGGTTTTTTTCAAGGGAGAGAACCAATTGACATGTTTTTAATTGCTGTCAGTCTTGCCGTAGCTGCTATTCCAGAAGGGCTCCCTGCTATCGTCACAATTGTCCTTGCGTTAGGTGTACAAAGAATGATAAAAAGAAATGCCATTGTCCGCAAACTCCCTGCTGTTGAAACATTAGGAGCAGTAAGCGTCATTTGCTCCGATAAAACAGGTACACTAACACAAAATAAAATGACTGTAACAAATATTTATGCAAATAATAAACGCATTCCGGTCAATCAATTAACAATAAACGATCAAACGGAACAAAGACTAATGGAAAATATCATTTTATGTAATGATGCGATTGCAACTGAGGAAGAGCGTACAGGTGATCCAACTGAAATTGCACTCGTGGAAGCAGCTCAAAAAGTAGGATACGATCAAAAACAAATAAACAACACATATCCGCGTATTTTTGAAATACCGTTCGATTCAGAACGAAAAATGATGACTACCGTTCATCAAAAAGGCGACCATTATCTTGTCTTTACAAAAGGGGCACTTGAGCCGGTTCTTGATCGTACAGCGTATGTCGAAGAGAATGCTACTAAAATTCCTTTTACAAATGAACAAAGAGAAAAACTAATGGCGGAAGCAAACAACATGTCGAATGAAGCACTGCGCGTCCTAGCAATTGCATATAAAGAAATCGAAGCAGACAGCCCCTTAGACGAAACCGTTGAACAAGACTTTATTTTCCTCGGTCTGACCGGTATGATCGATCCGCCCCGTGAAGAAGTGAAAGCATCAATCACTCAATGTGATCGTGCTGGTATTAAAACCGTCATGATTACCGGAGACCATCAAAGAACAGCACTTGCTATCGCTAAAGAACTTGGCATTGCAGAACATGAGGATGAGACGATGACAGGCACAGAGTTAAATACGATCAGTGATGCAATATTACAAGAAAAAGTTGCTCATGTTCGTGTATTTGCCCGTGTCTCGCCAGAGCATAAAGTCCGGATCGTAAAAGCATTTAAAGCAAATGATAAAGTTGTCTCCATGACAGGTGACGGCGTTAACGATGCGCCATCGCTAAAGCAGGCTGATGTAGGAGTGGCAATGGGAATTACTGGAACAGACGTTGCGAAGGGTGCTTCAGATATTATCTTAACAGATGATAATTTTGCAACGATCACCGCTGCTGTTGAAGAAGGGCGTAATATATATAAAAATTTAAAGAAAGCGATTCTTTTTCTGCTTTCCTGTAATCTTGGAGAAATCTTCGCCTTATTTTTGGGGATTTTAATGGGCTGGCCTGCACCATTAACAGCTATCCATATCTTATGGGTCAACTTAATAACTGACACGCTGCCGGCAATTTCCCTTGGCATTGACCCCGATGATCCAGATATAATGGAGGAAAAACCACGAGATCAGCATGAAAAAATCCTTTCTAAAGAAACGGGATTGTTTACAATTTTTAACGGGCTGATCATTGGCTTATTAACTTTGTTTGCTTTTATCGAAGGACTGACGATTCATTCCAACGTTCGTTCTATTTTTGAACTTGATTTTTCCAATTTAAGTGAAGAAGCAATTATTTTTGCACAAACAATGGCATTTTCGGCATTAAGCATCTCACAGCTATTTCATTCCTTTAATTTGCGACATGAGAAAAAATCGATCTTTACGACAGGCATATTCAGCAATCCCTATCTCATTGGAGCCATACTTGTAGGAATTGCGATCCAAGTCATGATTGTCACTATTCCGATTTTCAATCAGTGGTTTCACGTTGTTGCATTGGATATAGGGAATTGGTTGTTTATCCTTTGCTTAGCGGTTGTGCCAATCATTGTGAATGAAATCATCAAAGCGTTTAAACGAACAGTTGCTTAGATATATGAACGTATCATAAGACAAAGCCGGTTGATCATCGAAAGATCAACCGGCTTCATGATAAAGTGAAACTTCCATGAGTGGGGGTCTTGACTCGCTAGTTAGATGTGGGATAAACCGAAGCTAGACAAAGACAGCCCCTTTATTTTGGATTAGCTTTTGCTACTTCTCCATATAAAAGCGCTTGCGCGATTCCAACAAAATATTCAGATTCACGGATGATATGGTCTAAGACTACAATTGCAGTCGGGTTTTTACTCACTGCTTCGCTTTGTGTTTTTATCTGTTCGCAAAGTTTAATAAAATCTAAACTTTGTTGCAAGCAAAACGAAACAAGCTGCAGAACATGCTGATATAATTGCATAGGTATATAATGGCCTGATCGGATGACCGTCTCTATAAAACGAATAACTTCATGATGTGTTTGTGAAAGAGCTTTTTCCCATTCTTTTAAAGCACGAACATATTCTTGTTCTAATCCTTGTACAAGCTCACGAATAACGACAGTATGCTCTTCCTCTTGGTGCTTCCAAAATTCCGCTTCATCCAAAATACGCAATGGCATTTGATGCCCGTAATAAAATTGCATACTCTCCTCCCGATTTTTATTCTTTTTTCAATATATGGGGAAGATAAATATTATATGCTAATCATTTCAATAAATCAGTCGATTTAGTTTAATCATCTAGAGAAACGGAGAGGTTTTTTCATTAGGAGAGGATTAACCCCAGAAGTGTCAATGAGGATGAGAAAAAAATAGTGAGAAGAGAGACAGGAAAATTCTCTCTTCTCACTATTTTACGTAAAAATGTATAGCTAGCGATTTATTTAAACACGCAATGCCGATGCTTTTAACTGCTCAGCTTTGTCTGTTCGTTCCCAAGGAAGATCTAAATCGTTGCGGCCAAAATGACCATATGCAGCTGTTTGCTTATAAATAGGCCTGCGCAAGTCGAGCATTTTCATGATTCCTGCTGGACGAAGATCAAAATGCTGACGTACCGCATCAATTAACGCTCCCTCATCTACAGCGCCAGTTCCAAATGTATCGATTGAAATCGAAACAGGCTGAGCAACACCGATCGCATAAGCAAGTTGAACTTCACATTTATCAGCAAGACCTGCTGCAACGATGTTCTTAGCTACATAGCGAGCTGCATAAGCGGCGGAACGGTCAACCTTGGTCGGATCCTTGCCGGAAAATGCGCCGCCGCCATGGCGAGCGTAACCGCCGTACGTGTCAACGATTATTTTTCGGCCTGTCAATCCAGCATCACCTTGTGGGCCTCCAATGACAAAACGGCCTGTCGGGTTAATAAAATACTTCGTATTTTCGTCGATCAATGTTTCAGGGACAACAGGCTTGATGACATGCTCCTTTAAATTACGCTGAATTTGCTCTAAGCTGATTTCCGGATGATGTTGTGCCGAAATGACAATCGTATCAATCCGTATTGGTTTTCCGCTTTGATCATATTCAACGGTAACTTGAGTTTTGGCATCAGGACGAAGATATGGCAAAATATCTTCTTTCCTTACTTCCGTAATCCGACGAGCAAGTTTATGAGCTAGCGAAATCGGGAGCGGCATCAATTCCTCCGTTTCGTTGCAAGCAAAGCCAAACATTAAGCCTTGGTCTCCAGCGCCGATTGCTTCAATCTCTTGTTGATCGTTCTCGCCATCACGTGATTCTAAAGCTACATCTACTCCAGCAGCAATATCAGGTGATTGCTCATCAATGGCAGTTAATACTGCACAAGTTTCCGCATCGAATCCATATTTTGCACGCGTGTAGCCAACTTCTTTAATCGTTTCACGCACAATTTTAGGAATATCGACATAAGTATTGGTAGTAATTTCTCCTGCCACTAGCACTAATCCAGTTGTCACTGTTGTTTCACAGGCCACTCTTGCATATGGATCTTTTTCTAAAATCGCATCTAAAATCGCATCAGAAATTTGATCACATATTTTATCAGGATGTCCTTCTGATACAGACTCAGAAGTAAATAAACGACGATTTCTGTTCATATTTATCCTCCTTGCAAACAAAATTTTCCGCAAAGATACTGGCAATCCTTTACTTCCGAGAACCCTTAACGTTCAGATAGGAAGGATGGCAGCCTTCCAACCATTGATCGTGTAAAAACAATCATACACCGCTCAAAAAGCGTTCACTGAATACATGCCGACAGTATTTGCGGGGTCAAACTTTACGGTACTCCTTATCCTATTTATAATAGAGCATTTGCTGTTAGGCACGATCTCTTCTTTATATTTTTAGGCTGAAAAAGACTATACGAAAAACAAAAACCTTTCGTCTATACTATGATAGAGGAAAGGTTTGGGTTTTACTATCTGCCTTTCACTCTTATCGTCCAAGGATTTTTTCCTTGCCGCAGGTTAGCACCTTTCACAATTTTGAAGGTTGCTGGGTTTCTCAGGGCCTGTCCCTCCACCAACTCGGGATAAGAGTATCCGTACAATATATGATCATAACGTAAATTGACGAATGTTGCAACAATTTTTGTTTTTAAAAAATGGATTTAATGGAATTATTGATTTTTAGCAGTGTGTATAAGGAGCATTTCTAAAACCTATATACAATTTAAAATCGATCCTACAAAAATGATATATTTATCCAAACATTTCATCCAGAGTTAATTATGCCAGCAGCATATTCAAGAATACATGCTTTATTTCTTTTTCAATGAATATATTTGCTTTTTTTCTTCACTATGTCACTTCAATTCAAAAATAATGTTACAATTTTACTTATTGTTATGAAATAAAGTGAAACTTCCATCAGTGGGGGTTTTCTATCATCCCCCACCTAAACTTCTTGATTACTCTAACTCTTGAGGTGGGGGTCTTACTGCCAGTTAGATGTGGGATAAAGGACTATTTTCGTTATCATCATCAATGTACTTGATACAATAACTTCTCCTCCTCTTTTTCAAAATCGTTAATATCCTTTACCTATACGTTGATAATAAGTAAGTAAAGCTTGTATCGTCCATATATTCCCCTTTATTTGACATCTTTATTTACATCTTATTAGAAATAACTCAAGTTATCGTAAAGTCTAGGTTTATCAGAAAACAGAAAGTAAACTTCTTCCTCGTAAATTTCCGATCAGTTTGAGCTTATACAATAAGGAAAGCTTCAGCAGCGGTACATCACTCAAAAAAAATGATTTTCCTTTTTGAAGGACGTTGCGAGCCTCTTTGTATTAGATAATCTCCACTAAATAATTTGCATCGCTTGCCTAAATGATGAAATGAAAGATACGATCTCTTGTATATAAATGAAGGCTTTTTTTAGCATATATTTTTTCATTAAATAGACAAAAAAATCCACGATAAATAGTATAGACTATTTCATTTAATGTGTTATACTATTTGTGAGTGAAGATGCAAATATAAAATCTAAACAATAAAGGATGGTTTTTAATGAGTTCAGTAAGCTTATCTAATAGATTAACAGAACTGTTAAACGGAAAACACGTTCATACACAGCTAGCCGTCCCACAGCTAGTTGAAAAAGTCTTAGACCGCCGCGAAGGAAAGCTAACCTCTTCGGGTGCGATTCAAGCAGAGACAGGTAAATATACTGGGCGTTCCCCCAAAGATAAGTTTATCGTAGAAGAAGAGACTGTGAAAGATAAAATCGAGTGGGGAACGACAAATCAACCAATTTCGCAGGCGGCATTTGATCAACTTTACAACAAAGTGATGAACTACTTAAAAACTAAAGAAGAACTTTTTGTTTTTAAAGGCTATGCTGGTGCTGATCAAAAACATCGGCTTCCGATTCAAGTCATTAACGAATATGCTTGGCATAACCTGTTTGTCCATCAGCTTTTCATCCGGCCAACAAAAGAAGAATTAGCTTCACATGAAGCAGAATTCACCATTATCTCAGCTCCAAACTTTAAAGCTGATCCTAAAGTAGATGGGACAAATTCAGAAACATTTATTATTATCTCATTTGAAAAACGTGTTGTTTTAATTGGCGGAACAGAATATGCTGGAGAAATGAAAAAATCGGTATTCTCCATTATGAACTATCTATTGCCTGAAGCAAATACGTTATCGATGCATTGTTCAGCAAATGTTGGAGTTGAAGGAGATGTAGCATTATTCTTCGGCCTATCTGGTACAGGGAAAACAACACTGTCCGCTGATCCAAATCGCCGTTTAATTGGAGATGATGAGCACGGCTGGTCACCAAACGGCGTCTTCAATATCGAAGGCGGCTGCTATGCAAAATGCATCGGGCTTTCTCGGGAAAAAGAACCACAAATATATGATGCAATCCGTTTCGGTTCTGTTTTAGAAAACGTCATCCTTGATGAGGAAACTCGTATTCCTGATTATCATGACACAATTTTAACAGAAAATACACGAGCAGCTTATCCACTTCATGCAATGGATAATATCGTGGATCCGAGTATCGCTGGCCATCCAAATACAATCATTTTCTTAACGGCAGATGCATCTGGAGTCTTGCCTCCGATCAGCAAGCTTTCAAAAGAACAAGCAATGTACCACTTCCTTAGTGGCTATACATCTAAGCTTGCTGGAACGGAACGAGGCATTACCTCGCCGCAAGCAACTTTTTCGACATGCTTTGGAGAACCATTCCTTCCATTGCCTGCTACTCGCTATGCAGAAATGCTCGGAAGAAAAATAGACGAACATCATGTGCAAGTTTTCCTAGTGAATACGGGGTGGACAGGTGGAGAATACGGAGTAGGCAAGCGAATGGAACTAAGCTATACACGTTCCATGATCCAAGCAGCATTAGAGGGAGAACTAACAAATGTTGAAACAATCCGCCATGAGATTTTCGGATTAGAAATCCCTCTACACGTAACTGGTGTTCCCGACGACGTTCTGCAACCCCAAAAAACTTGGAAAGATCAGAACGAATATGTGCAAAAAGCAAAAGAGCTTGCAATTAAATTTAAAGATAACTTTAAAAGATTTTCCTCCGTTTCACCTGAAGTCGAAAAAAATGGTGGACCTCAAATATAATATAACGAAAAAACACACTAGTATTAGTAGGGGCTGTTCCCAAAGTGTCATAAAAATGACTTTTGGGAAAGCCCCGTTCTGTTTAATTGGAAAAAAATTGATGAGGAGGTAATCGACTAAATTGGTGATTTATAAGCCAATCAAGCTGTTTATATCTAAGGCAATCCATTTTGAAAACCGCTTAATCATCCGATCCGTACAGCGATCATGCGACAGAACCTAAAACAAGGAAAAACAACTTATTTTTCTTATTGGTTACTATATCTTTGCTCTTTCATCCATTGACATAACGCTTGCACAATCATCCTATTTTTAGCAGGAGGAAAATAATGCGTATATGTAGGAAAGTACCATGATTCAACTGGCTTCTTTAACTGCAGCAAGTGATTTTCCAACCGATAGGCATGCTCCACTGAAACATGTTCATCTTTACATCCATGAATAATTAACACAGGAGCTTCCAGTTTTTCCAACTGATATAAAGGAGTTCGCGCTCGATAACGGTCAGGAAATTTCTTTGGGGTTCCTCCAATCACTCGTTTCATCATTCTCCGTAAATCTTTCCGTTCATCATAGGTTAAAAACATATCTGAAACACCGCCCCATGTGACAATAGATGCCACTTCACTGCACGTAATCCCTGTTAATAAAGCCATTACTCCTCCGCGTGAAAAACCAAAAACATGTACTTTTTTCCCAGTAGTACGAGAATATACTTGCAGCACCTGACATGCCGAAATTGCATCATTGCGATCATGGCCTGCAAAATCTTCATTCCCTTCTCCGCCCCTATTCCCGCGGTAAAAGGGAGCAAGTACAATAAACCCTTCCGCTGCAAATTGTCCAATTCTTGCTGGCCTTACCATACCAACATTTTTGATTCCGCCGCGCAAATATAAAAAGCCATCATAGCATCGATCATCATCTGGCTCAGCTAATAAAGCTTTCACCCTTAGGCCATCAGATAAATAAGTAACAAGAAACATCCTGATTTTTGGATTAGGTGATGGAAAGGGAATCTTCGTTAAAAATAAGACGCTGTTCGGCATATGATTGAATCCTCTCCTTTATAAAGTGAAACTTCCATCAGTGGGGGTTTTTATCATCCCCCACTGATAAGAATTAGAACAAAAGCTAAGATCGCAGGCGTCCTCGAAAAGGAAACCGCTTTTCTTCGTGCGATGTATCGCTGCCGAAGCTTTCCTTGTCCTGTTGCAACGCCTTTGTGACCGACAAAGCATTTTTTCTTCGTGCGATGCTGATTCAAGAAGCTTTCCTTATCCTGTCGGCCCGAACCAATCGAACATTTGACTTTCAGTTATCCCCCATCTAGACTTCTTCGATTTTTTTACTCTCTGAGGTGAAGGTCTTACTGCCAGTTAGATGTGGAATAAAGTGTTACAAATAAAAAATCCTTTGTAAATATGTTAAGCGTTCGAGAAAATGGGCATTCACACATTTTTTTAGCATGACATACCATATGTTAAATGGCAGCAGAGAACAAATGTGACAATTGAAACGAATTACAGTTTTCCTATTTTTATTCTAAAAAAGATCTCTGCTAAAAGCGACTTTTAAGCTGTCAAGCTAGAAAAGGCAAGGAGGATGTCTATGCGTATTCGTTTCACATTATGGATCACTTTATTCATTGCAAGTTTACTTGTGTTTGCAATCACAGCATGCACTCCCAAGAAAAATGTTGAAAAAATAAGGTTGTCTGAAGTTACCCGCTCCATTTTTTATACCCCTCAATATGTCGCATTAGAAAAAGGGTTCTTTACTGATGAAGGGTTAGATGTAGATTTAAAAACAGCATGGGGCGGCGACAAAGCGATGACCGCACTTTTGTCTAATAGTGTTGATATTGCTCTCGTAGGTGCAGAAACATCTATCTATGTTTATACCCAAGGCACGAATGATCCAATTATAAATTTCGCACAATTAACACAAACAGATGGCACATTTCTTGTCGCACGCGAGAAAACAGAAGAATTTAACTGGGAACAATTGAAAGGTGCTGTTTTTCTTGGTCAACGCACAGGAGGAATGCCGCAAATGGTCGGAGAATATGTGCTAAAAAAACATGGCATCGATCCTCATCACGACTTATCACTCATTCAATCAATTGATTTTGGCAATGTTCCAAATGCCTTTGCTTCAGGAACAGGAGATTATGTTCAACTTTTTGAGCCAACAGCTTCGATTTTTGAGCAAGAAGGAATCGGCCATATTGTTGCTTCTTTTGGAGAAGAGTCAGGCCAAGTTCCTTATACGACATTTATGGCAAAACAAAGCTTTTTAAAAGAGAAGCCAGAAACAATCGAAAAATTTGTTCGTGGAATCTATAGAGGTGAACAATGGGTACAAAATAACGAACCAAAAGTAATTGCTGAAGTTGTTGCCCCTTACTTTGATGATATAGATGCTGATACGATTGCAATGGTTATAGAGCGTTATAAAAAACAAGAATCTTTCGCAACCAATCTCCTTTTAACAAGAGATGGCTGGAATCATCTTCAATTGATGATGAAAGAAGCTAATGAACTGTCGGAGGAGGTTCCGTATGAAACACTAGTAAATACGAAAATGATAGATAAAGTTATGAAAGAATAATTTCTCGCTTTCATTTAGCATAATGGTTTTTCAACAACACTACAGCCAATAAAAATTTGATTATGCAAATAGAGGTGTTTCTCAAGATGAATGTGATGACAGTTGAACATGTTCACCACTGTTATTTTTCAAACCACAGTGCAGTTCATGCGCTTGAAAATATTTCTCTTACTATTGAGGAAGGGGAGTTTGTATCTTTTATTGGCCCAAGCGGCTGCGGAAAAACTACTTTACTGTCCATTCTTGCCGGCTTGCTGCCGCCAACAGAAGGCAAGGTAGTGATCGGTGGGAAACAGGAAGCAGTTTATACGGCCTCAGGCTATATGTTGCAGCAAGATTACCTTTTTCCTTGGAAAACAATAAAAGAAAATATACTTATTGGGCTAAAACTACAAAACCAACTTAATGACGAAACAGAAGCAAAAACATTAAAACTTTTGGAAAAAATTGGTTTAAAGGGCGTTGAATCTCACTATCCAAGCCAGCTATCTGGAGGGATGAGACAACGTGCAGCATTAGTACGTACACTAGCTGTCAATCCAACCATTCTCCTACTTGATGAACCATTTTCAGCCTTAGATTATCAAACAAAATTAAAATTAGAAGATCTTGTCTATAAAACCTTAAAGCAATTTGGAAAAACAGCTGTTCTTGTCACCCATGATATTGGCGAAGCAATTGCGATGAGTGATCGTATTATGCTGTTATCACCTAAGCCAGGAAGACTTCACAAAATATTCGTTGTACCAAATGAACTTCGCACATTAAAGCCTTTTGATGTACGAAACGAAGCAGCTTATTCTCATTTATTCCAATCTATTTGGAAGGAGCTGGAATTCGTTGAAAAGCAGACAAATGCTTGATTTACACAAACAATATCAAGCAAAACAAAAGAAAGAAAAGTTATTTGTCCAATTTTATCAGCTGCTGCTTTTTCTATTATTTTTTTCGTTGTGGGAAGTGCTTACAAAGCTGCAATGGATTGATCCACTTATATTTAGTGCTCCATCAAAAATTTGGAACTTGTTCATAGAGAAATTAATGGATGGCTCTTTACTTGCTCATTTGAGTGTAACTGTCTTTGAAACGATTGTCGGCTTTATCCTTGGCACTTTTTTAGGCACTGCTTTGGCAGCTGTTCTTTGGTGGTCGCCATTTCTTGCGCGTGTTTTAGATCCGTACCTCGTTATTTTAAATGCAATGCCAAAAGTGGCCCTTGGCCCCATCCTGATTGTTGTACTTGGGCCTGGTTTTACGTCTATTATCGCAATGGGTGCGATCATTTCTATTATTATTACTACCATTGTTGTCTATACTGCTTTTCGTGAAGTAGATGAAAATTATTTAAAAGTACTTCATACATTCGGAGCTAGCCGCCAGCAACAATTCAAAGAAGTCATCATGCCTGCCTCGCTCCCGACTATTATATCGACTTTAAAAGTAAATGTTGGTCTTGCTTGGGTTGGAGTTATTGTTGGTGAATTTCTTGTTTCTGCTAAAGGGCTAGGCTATTTAATTATCTATGGTTTTCAAGTTTTCAACTTTACACTCGTTCTATTATCTTTAATGATCATTGCTGTTTTTGCTACAGGCATGTACCAGCTTGTTGGTATGCTTGAAAAAAAGCTCTTGCATCATAAGCGTTAGCATCATTGTGCCTTCAATGATGCTCTATTTTCCATGTATCAACAAGAAGTTCTTTTCTCTTCATTTCTTCTAGCACTAAAGGAAGCATGTCATCTTTCATGATAAAACTAAAGTGTGTCTGTTGACGATGAGTTAAAATATTTCCTTCTAACAAAACCGGGCCTTTTGTTTCTAAATAATCTTCCTTTTCTTGGATTTCATCCACTTCAGCAAAAAATACCGCCTTGACAAAAGACTGCTGTTTGTCCTGAACTTCATATTCGCCTATGTATATCAAATTCGAAATCTTGCCTCCCGTTTCTTCAAAAACTTCACGTACAGCAGCAGCTTCAATCGTTTCATGCTCCTTACATTTTCCCCCAGGGAATTCAAAACCTCGGATACGATGATTTGTTAACAACCATTTATTTTGATGCATACAAACAATAAAAACATGTTGTGGTGCTTTTGCAAAGGCCTGTTTAGCAAATGAAAGCGTTACTTGTTGATTATTTTTATCTATAAACTTTTTCATCCGTTATTCGCTCCTTTTAAGTCATTCCCATTCTTCAATAAAAAGTTTGGATATTTCTCAAATATTTATAGTATATCACTACAAATTTGCAGTATTATAATAGAATTAGAAACCATTTATATTTAAAATTTTTAGAAATTTTTATTTATTAACGAAAACATTAGTTTGTAATATATTTGAAACATTTAAACGCTTATTTTCGTATATAATGGATAGGTTCCATATTTTAGATTAAAAAGAGGGAAGAGGAGTGTATTTGTATTATGAAAAAAGTTTTTCTTGCAATGATGTCACTTCTGCTGGTCTTAGGGTTGGCAGCATGTGGCAGCACTGCAAAACCGGTTGATTCCGACAAAGATAAGGGAAACAAAAAAGGCGACAGTTCACAAAGTGATTTAACATTAGAAGAAGTGTTTGAAAAATCGTTAAAAGCATCAGAAGAAATGAAGAGCTTCCACGCTAAAATGGATATTAAACAAGAAATAGAGCATGAAGGATCTCCGTTAAATGTCGATGTAAACATGGATATGGACGTTATCGTTGACCCAATGTCTTTATATCAAAAAACAACAACAAAAATGGAAGCAGATGGAGAAAGCATAGCGGAAGGAACACTTAATACTGAAACATATTTGACAGAAGAAGGCTTTTTTATGTACTTAGAAAATGAAGATACTTGGGCAAAATTCCCAAGCGAACTTTCTGATCAGCTCATGCAAATACCTAATTCACAATCAAATCCAGCTGAACAGCTAGAACAGCTTAAAACATTTGTTGAAGATTTTTCTTTTGAACAAAATGATAAAGAGTTTATTTTAAAATTAACAGCTTCTGGAGAAAAATTCGAAGCATTTTTAAAGGAAACAGCATTAAATGCACTACCTGAGCAAATGAAAGCGAATGAAGAAATAATTAATAACATGAAAATAAACAATGTAGAATACGAAATTTTCATTGATAAAGAAAACTTCTATACTACTGGACTTAACATGATAATGGATTCTGAAATGAAAGTAGAAGAGTACGAAATCAAGCTTCATCAAGAAATGACAGGAACATATTCTAATATTAATGGTATTGATCAAATTAAAGTGCCGCAAGAAGCGATTGACAATGCCGAAGAAATCAATATGTAAATGAAAAGAGGCGTTGTTGCAAACGCCTCTTTCTTATTAATCAATAATGCGAATAATTCCTGTGCTTCTAATATGTTCTCGTGCTTCCTCATCACCAAGCTGATAAATCATCGCATAAACCTTCTTCATATTCGCATCGTATTCGTCATTAGATTGATCGTGATGATATTCTAAGAATGGTACATGCGCTCGAAAAAAGTTAACCCATTCTGTCGTATAATTGTCGTCAAAAATTTGTCGAAGCTTCGTAATTTCTTCATCTGTTGCTTGTATTTTATAATTCCAAGTTGATGATGTTTTAGAACGAGAAATTTCGCCACTGCCTATTTCTATATAGTAAGTATTTTTTTCTCCATTCATCATGTCGGACCCCTTTCTTCTCCTTTTTACTTATCCCACAAAGAAATAAAAATATGCAAAGATTGTGAAAGGAGGGTATATCTCAAACAAAGAGATATACTATATAGGAAGCGAGCTAAAAAGCGCAGAAAGGAGGTTAAGCTATTGCGGCTTGTAGATGAGCTTTTTGAATTGTATCGCGACCAGTTGTCCGATGAAGAAGATTTAGATATTATTGCCTTTTCTGTTCTTGAACATTGTAATCACAAGCAATTATTAGGAATTGTTGAAGAAATGAATAAAGAAGAACTCGCTTACTTTATTAGGTTGTTTTTATTAGAAATGCTAAAGGAAAAATTAGACAATTCCGATAAACAAAGAGAGGAATTGTCCTCTTCAGCAAAATATTTACATTAAGTACATAAGTTGTTCTTCTCATAGTCAGAAGAACATTGTCACAAACAACAAGAGTCACTCACACAAAAAAGCAGAGTGACTCTTTTATTAAAGTGAAACGTTCATGAGTGTTTTTTCTCTCATTCCTCATATCACTCTTGAGAAATTCCTTATCCTAAAGGCATCATCCGGATTCTTGACTTGCAGTCATGCACAACTTTTCTACAAACTATCGAGTAGTAATAATTTCTTCATTTTATTTTCCTAAATAAGCATTTAGCATCCAAAGGTGTTTTTCTAAGCTTTTTTGGACAGATAGCAAAATGTCTCCTGTTCCTTCATCCCCTACTTCCTCAGAAAGTTGAATTCCTTCTTTTAGCTCGGAAATCAAAAGGGAAAAATCGTTTGCAAGAGCTTGTACCATATCATCTGCAGATTGATTATCATCAGCTTCTTTTATACTTGCCAATGAAAGGCATGTTGTCAACGTTGCAACAGGCTTCCCCTCTAACGCTAATATGCGTTCTGCTAATTCATCAATATACGTATCTGCTTCATTATACAGCTCCTCAAATTTCTCATGTAATACAAAAAATTGCGGCCCTTTCACATACCAATGAAAATGATGTAATTTTGTATAAAGCACTGTCCAATTTGCCACTTGTTTGTTTACCATATCCAATAATCTTTCTGACATAAAAAACACTCCTTTTTTAAAATGTAAAATTGAGTATATTATGCAGCATCATTCTCTATTACTAATATACCCCTTTATGGGCAAGTAAAACATTACTTTTTTATGAAAAGTTTATTCTTGTGACGATAAAAGAAGGATTCATGATACAATAGATAGTAAAAAAGAAGGAATGAAAGCTTGACATGCCTATTATCATGGTTATTTCAATTATCATTGTGTTTGCTGTTCTAGCCATTACTATTTTCGTCACAACGAAAGCCTATTCTTTTCAACATACAGTTGATCCTATCCCTGATAAGCCTGTTGAAAAATCAATAGATGCTTCTATAGAATCTCGTAATCAGGAAAAAATGGAAGGTTAAATGGGGGTTAAGCGATGAAGTTCATCATGATGAAACTTATTCGATTGTATCAAATAGTCATCTCTCCGATAAAACCTCCTACTTGCCGCTTTTACCCCACTTGCTCCCACTATGGATTAGAGGCCATCAAACGATTTGGAGCAATTAGAGGAGGATGGTTGACAGTCAAAAGAATTGTGAAATGCCACCCGTTTCATCCGGGTGGAATTGATCATGTTCCTGAAATATGGCCATCCAAAAAGAAGTAATCTGCTTGTAAGTTTTCTTTTATTAAAAGACCTTCCTTATGATGGAATAAGTGCTGTTAACTCTCGGCGCAAAAGTTTATTTGAAGCCGTCTTTGGAAGAGTTTTTACGAAAAAAATTCTTTTGGGGACTTTATATTTTGCTAATTTGTCTCGACAAAATGAAAGTAGTTCTGCTTCGGATACTGTTTCATTACTGACAACAAATCCGTATGGAACTTTCCCCCATTCTGGATCCTCTACTCCGGCAACACCTGCTTCGGCAATTGCATCGTGTGCTATCAATACCTCTTCAATTTCTGCCGGATAGATATTTTCACCACCTGAAATGATTAAGTCAGAACGTCTATCAAGAACGTATAGATATCCCTCCTCATCTATGGAGCCGATATCTCCTGTCAAAAACCAACCATTTTGAAAGCTTGCTTTATTAGCATCTGGTCGGTTTAAGTATCCTTTTGTAACGTTAGGTCCTTTAACCATAATTTCACCAACAGTATGAGCCCCTGCTGTTCCTTCTTCTGAAATAATCCTAATTTGAGCTGGAAAAAGTGGTTTGCCTGCAGAACCTAGTTTTTTTAAACTATCCTCTGGCGAAAGCGTCACGATTTGTGAAGCCGTTTCAGTCATGCCATACGTTTGAAAAATAGGAATGCCTTTTGATTTGCATGCTTCAAGCAACGGCTTTGGCGCTGGACCGCCTCCCAAAAGCAGACAGCGAAGAGCTGGAGCATAATTTTTCTCTCCAAGATCTGTAAGCATTCTTTGAACCATTGTACTTACAACAGACATAATGGTAATTTTCCCTGTTTGTAATAATTGGTTTACTTTTTTTTCATCAAATTGTTCCATTAAATAGACAGGCATCCCATACACTACGCTTCGTATTAAAATGGAAAGTCCGCTAATATGAAAGAGCGGCATCGTACAAAGCCATGTATCTTTTTCATTCAATCCAAGATTTAAAACTGAGCCAACTGCGCTCCACCAATGATTCCCATACGTTTGCAGCACTCCCTTAGGCTTTCCAGTCGTACCAGATGTATACATGATCGAACAAACATCATCGAGTGCAAACATTTCTCTCTTATCAATTGGCTGTTGAGACATACCGTTAAGATCCGCAACTGTAACGACCCTTAGTGTTTTCTTTTCAAGTTCTTCTAAAATGACCTCAAATTCATTTTCACAAATTAATAATGCAGCTTGACTATCTTTTAATTGAAATGTCAATTCTTCAGAAGTCAATTGCTTATTTAAAAAAACTGTTTGTACTTTTAGTTGTTGTAATGCATGAATAATCCAAACTGCATGTGGGCGATTTTTTAGGAGAACAGCAACAACAGCATTTTTATTTAGTAAAAAACGAACGATTCTTTGAGCGTATTGCTCGCTTTTTTGTTGCAGCTCCAAGAAAGTCCATGATTGTTCTCCATATGTCAACGCCTCTCTATGTGGTGTTAACATTGCCCGCTGCTTTAACCAATTAGGAATGCTTTGCATTTCACATTTCCTTTCTTCACTTTGTATATTTTTCTTAAATTGCTTTGTAATCGTTAAAACTAGTGATATCAATAAATGATGAAGTGATCCTTCTTATCTAACAGTCTTGATGTGGGATAAACATACCCGACTGCACTTCATACAAGCAGGAAGCCCCCACTCAGCTAAGATGAGTGAGGGAATTGCTATAAACAGAATATGATAGAAGCTTCAACTTCCTTTTATGGTTGAAAAATATGCAGCCTTTTAACAACTCTAGCAACATTTACGGAAAACGCGGAAATTGTCCGAAGTTAGGCTGGCGTTTTTCTTTAAAAGCATCTCTACCTTCTTTCGCTTCATCTGTCGTGTAATAAAGCAACGTTGCATCTCCAGCTAATTGCTGTAGCCCTGCTAATCCATCTGTATCAGCATTAAAAGCAGCCTTTAAGAAACGCAGCGCAGTCGGACTGTTTGCTAACATTTCCTTCGCCCATTTCACTGTTTCTGCCTCTAATTGTTCAAGTGGTACGACAGTATTTACTAATCCCATTTCTAATGCCTCTTGTGCATTATATTGACGGCATAAATACCAAATTTCTTTTGCTTTTTTATGACCAATAATTCGAGCTAAATAGCCAGCGCCATAACCTGCATCAAAACTGCCAACTCGCGGTCCTGTTTGTCCAAATATTGCATTATCTGCTGCAATCGACAAATCACAAACAACATGAAGCACATGGCCGCCGCCGATTGCATAACCGGCAACCATTGCAATAACAGGTTTTGGTATGACTCTTATTAACCGCTGCAGGTCAAGGACATTTAATCTAGGAATATTATCTTCTCCTACATAGCCGCCATGACCGCGCACCTTTTGATCTCCGCCTGAGCAGAACGCTTTTTCACCTGCACCTGTCAAAATAATGACTCCTACCTTCTCATCATCCCGTGCATAAGCAAAAGCATCGATTAATTCCATTACTGTTTTCGGCCGAAAGGCATTGCGGACTTCTGGTCTGTTAATTGTTATTTTGGCAATTCCTTCATGTGTTTCATATAAAATATCTTCATATTGCCTTTCACTTGTCCACTCTATTTTCATAGAAGCGTCCTCCTTTTATGTAATCGCCTAAGAACTCCCCTACTATTGTAGCAAATTTTTCAGGTTCTTCCACATGGATTGCATGTCCGCAACGATCAAAAATAACGTGGCGACTATGTTGCAGACGTAATTTCATTTCTTCTGCTATTTTACAAAATTTAACATCCAATGCGCCAGTCACAAGTAAAACTGGCATGTCTAATTGCGTGAGCGACTCCCACCAAGAAGGCTGTACGCCGGTGCCCATTCCCAGTAAACTGTTTGATAATCCAAGAGGGCTATTGTTTAAACGTTGTTGCCGAATCGCTTTCTGTACTTCCAGTGCCAATGTTTTTTGAGAAGAAAATAACGGAATGTTTTCCCAATATGATACGAAGCTTTCAATTCCTTCTGCTACTATTTTTTCTGCTAGCTTCCTATCTTGCTCTTGGCGTTTCTCTCTTTCTATTGATGTTTTCAAACCGGGAGAAGCACTTTCAAGAATCAGAGTCTGAATCATCTCTGGATACAAAATGGCGAAAGTCAATGCAAGACGGCCTCCCATTGAGTAGCCAAGCAAATGAACCTTCTCTATCTCGTTTTCTTTTAAAATGGATGCAATATCTCTAGCAGCCTTTCTAATCTCATAGCGTTCAATATTTATTGGAATCTCTGTAAGCCCATGCCCAAGCAGATCAATCGAAAATATTTGATATTTTTCCTCAAGAAATGCCTTTGCAACATTCCAAGTAGTATGATCGCCAGTAAAACCATGCAACAATAGAAGGGGTTCTCCACTTCCAGAAACATCGACATTGTATATAATATCGTGCACGTTAACTTTCATTTTCTTCACTCGACAAATAGTTGTTTATTTCCCGGGAAACTTGTTCCAAAATAAAACGCAGCTTTTCCACATTTTTTTGGCGGTCTGTTGGAACTTCAATTACTTGTAAACCTCCATTTAAAGGAGCTGTTTTGATAGCAAGCTGAAATTGATCCCAACTATCGATCATCGTATGTGTTCCCCCATACATTTTAACCGCATGGTAGAAATCTAAATCAGTTGGTGTCCCAAATAGGGTTTCGAAATATTTAGGATGCTGTGCCTGCGGCAAATAGGAGAAAATCCCTCCTCCATTATTGTTCATTAAAATAATCGTGATCGATAAGTGATACATCTTTGCCGCTAATAAACCATTTAAATCGTGAAAAAAGGATAAATCTCCAATTAATAAATAGAGATGCGAGCGATAGACACTAGCTCCTAAAGCTGCTGAAACAACACCATCTATTCCATTTGCTCCCCGATTACACAACAAATTGATCTCGTTGTTGTTACAGTGAAAAAAGGTATCCACATCTCTAATCGGCATACTATTACCAATAAACAGCGTGCTCTTTTGCGGCAATTGTTTCATTAATTCAAAAGTTGCTTTCCCTTCATACAGCTCTTCCTCTGCAGCTATTATATCATTCATCACTTGCTTTGTTAGCTTGTTGATTTTCTGCCAGGAGTGCAGCCATGAACGATCTTTTTGTTGCGCAGCATAAAAAGAAATTTCTTTGCAAAATACAGCTTCATCACAAGCAATCATATTTGTACCAACTTTCACTGGATCCCGCCATCCCAATCCGCCATCTATAATATATTGTTCAGCATCTGACAATCCTTTTAGCCATGTTGACAGTTTCTTCGAGACTGGCATTGGACCAAAGCGCAAAATGATCTTTGGGGATAATTGTTTTCGAGCTTCATCAGAATGTAAAAAAGTATCATAGCTATCAATTATATTTACTTGTGATAACGAATTGCTTCTTAATTGTGAAAGTGGATCCGCAATAATAGGATAACCCAATTTTTCCGCAGCATTTATAACCGCTGGATGAAATGCCTCATCTACTAACTCCCCACAAATGATAACTCCTCTTTTTTCCTTTGAAAAATGTCTTGCATATTTTTGATAAGCATCAGCATTTAGCTGCAAACTTCCAGCCTCTTGCATAATTGGTTTCTCTGCTTTCCTTCCCTTAGACGGAAATGGCGAAGGCTCCAACTTAGGGATTAGCGGTTCTCGAAGCGGAAAGTTTAAGTGAACAGGGCCTTTTGGTGCTTGTACCGACATCCCTATAGCTCGGACAGCACTTCTGCGTACATAAGCAATCATTTCATCATTCGAATCAGGAATCGCCATTTCAGAAAACCACTTTACATGACTTCCATATAAATGTATTTGATCTATTGCTTGTGGAGCACCAATATCCCTCAATTCATGAGGACGATCCGAAGTAAGAACGATTAAAGGTATCCTAGAAAGCTTCGCCTCAATCACTGCTGGAAAATAATTAGCTGCAGCCGTGCCAGATGTACAAAGCAAAACTACTGGAGCCTGCGTCGCTTTTGCTATTCCTAAAGCAAAGAAAGCAGCTGATCGTTCATCTACATTTACGTACACCCGCAAATCTGGATGCTCTGCTATTAACATTGCCAATGGTGTTGACCTTGAACCAGGACTGATAACAACATTTTGAACCTCTGTGGCAATTTCGTCTACAAATGCTGCTAGATAATCGGTAGAATGGTGCTTTTGATTCATATGTCTTGCCCTCCTAATGAACGAATCATAGGACGAAATTTTATTTTTGTCTCTTCATATTCATCATCTGGATCAGAGTCAGCCACCACGCCGCAGCCAGCATATAAATATGCTTCTTTACCCATCATAAGTCCAGAACGAAGTGCTACCGCAAACTCTCCATTTCCCCGGTAATCCATCCAGCCTATAGGTGCTGCATAAAAACCTCGATCCATTGCCTCTGACTCTCTAATTAACTTCATCGCTTCCATCTTTGGAACACCGCCAAGCGCTGGTGTTGGATGTAAATCTGCAATGAGCTGCAAAATAGAATAATCGTTTAACATCTTCCCACTTACTGGTGTGTATAAGTGTTGAATATCTCGTATTTTCATTAAAACCGGATGCGCCGGTATGTCCAGTTTTTTACAGTATTTTTGTAGAACTTTTCGAATCATAGAAACAACCAATTGATGCTCGTATCGGTTTTTTTCATCATTCAACAATTTCTGGCCAAGTTCTTCATCGATTGCTGGATCTCCACTTCTAGCAGTTGAACCAGCTAAACAAGTGGAAAATACTACGTCTCCCTTTTTATTAATTAACCTTTCCGGTGTTGCTCCAATGAAGCAATGATCCATTGCCTCCATACAGAAAATAAAACTATGATGCTGTTCATGCCATAGCCGATTTAGAATGACATCGGATTCCATTCTTTTATCAAAAGTTAACTTCATTTTTCGAGCAAGGACAACTTTTTCCATTTCACTTTCATTTAAAACCTTAATAACTGACTTTACTGCTTTTTTCCATTCAAGCGGTTGAATTTCCTCCTGATTGATTAAAACAGCTTCTAAAAGATTTGAAACTAGTTTTTGCTCATTGTCTATTAACTGTCTCTCGATACTTTCAATCTGTTCTATTCGCCCTAAATTATCGTCGGGCATACAAACAATATTGATTGTTAAGTAGGTATTTCCTTTATATATTGTTTGCATTAAAGTTGGCAAATAAAATAAACCATTTGGGAAATTAGACCATTCCTCCCCTTTCGTATTAAGTGGATCAAAAGTAAATCCACCAAAAAGTAAAGGTCCGGTTCCCTGAATAGAAAAAGGATTGATGATGACACCTTGATCTAAAAAATCATTCCATTTTTCTTCAATACATTGAAATCGTGCATCTTCTTTATCTGTTTCAAATGACTTAGCTATACCTAGTCCAGTTATCATCATCTGATCATCTAGACTTTTCCAATAAAAACGCTCTCCCTGAAATAGTTTTTTTCCAGAAAAATAAAGATCAAGAGGGGCAGCGGGAGGACTCTTTTTTGTAACGCTAAATAAAATTGATTGTTTCATTTCTTTTGCTTTTTTTAGTGCTAATTGAAATGCATGTTGTGTTTCCGATTCTAGTATTGTTTTCAATGACATCTCCCCCAAAGCAATAACTTCAATACTCTCGATCAAACATATTTAAAGATACACCTGTATTCCCTCAACGTCAAACGCTGCCATGCTCCTCTAATTGAATGATTATATATTCTTATTTCCTTGTTCGTAGATAAACATCTACCATCTTCTATTATATATTAACTGCACATTTTATTTCAGCAAACAGACTTATTTTGAAAACTGATTGACACCAGACTTTTCTTTACCTAAACTTTAAATGATATATATAATAATAATAAGTCTAATGTGATTAATTTTAAGGGAGAGACTTTAGATGCAAATTCGATCCACACCAATCATAAAACCAGATAAAGGTTGGCAAATTTGGTGGCAATTAATGAGACCACATACTTTAACTGCTGCTTTTGTGCCTGTAATGCTCGGCACTGCACTGGCTTTGCCGCTGACAACGATCAATGCTTCATTATTTGCTGCAATGTTAATAGCAAGCCTATTAATACAGGCAGCTACTAACATGTTTAATGAGTATTATGATTATAAAAGAGGACTTGATCATGAAGAATCCGTCGGTATTGGCGGCGCAATCGTCCGAAACGGCGTGAAACCACACGTTGTATTAAATCTGGGCTTTACATTTTTTGCAATTGCACTTCTTTTGGGACTTTATATTACACTTAATACTAGTTGGTGGATTGCAGCTATTGGACTCATTTCTATGGCTGCGGGGTATCTTTATACTGGCGGACCAATACCAATTGCTTATACACCGTTTGGCGAGCTGACTGCTGGCTTTTTTATGGGCGTAGTAATTATTTTAATATCTTTTTTCATTCAAACAGGTTTTATTAATTATACGAGTGTTTATATTTCCATTCCAATCTCTATTCTAATCGCAACTATTTTACTTTCAAATAATATTCGTGATTTAGATGGCGATAAAGAAAATGGACGGAAAACATTAGCGATCCTCTTAGGGCGCAATAAGGCTATTGTTCTCTTAGCAGTAATGTTTAGTGTCTCCTATATTTGGATATTGGCACTCATCATTTTTATGAAGGCTTCTCCATTGCTGCTGCTAACATTTTTAAGTATTCCAAAAGCGATTAAAGCAGTAAGAGGCTTTATTGGGCAAACTTTGCCAATTCAAATGCTTCCTGCTATGAAAGCAACTGCACAAACTAACACTTTTTTTGGATTGTTATTATCAATTGGGCTTATTATTGCTTATTTCCTTTGATCGTTCTATTTCATTTGCTTCCTATATTCGGAGGCATTTCTTTTTTGAATGCTTTATTTTTGTAAATATCGTTCATACTAATGACATGATGCCAAAAGTTCTTTTAAGAATGAGTAAAACATAACAATTTTATTTTGTTGTCGTAAATTGGCTTTAGCATCGTTTCTGTTTTATGCTAGACAATTTGTTAAATACCTCGATAAAACCTATTTAAACAGTATTTACAGGATAAAATGATGCTTCCATACAATGAAGTTCTCGAAGATAAAAACTCTGGGAATACTGATTAAAGAAGCCTTTCTTATCCTGTAAGCCCGATAATCGGACATTTAATTTTCAGTTATTCCCCATCTATTCTGTTTTGATTCCTCTAACTCTTGAGGTAATGGATTGACTTGCCAGTTGGATGTGGAATAAATGAAGGAGGATAAATACAATGTTAACAGATCAACAGTTAGCGCAGTTGCAACATACATTAACAGAACAAAAAAGTCAGCTTTCAAAACAGTTAAGTCAGTTTTCACATGACTTAACTGAACGAAATGCCAGTGAAAATGTTGGTGAATTATCTTTATATGATAATCATCCGGCTGATATGGGAACAGAACTATTTGAACGGGAAAAGGATTTTGCATTGAATGAACATAGCGAAACAGAACTTGTGAAAATTAACTCAGCGTTAAAAGCGATCCAAGCAGGAAATTATGGGATTTGTAAAAGCTGTGGAAAACCTATTCCTTTTGAAAGGTTAGAGGCGGTACCGACTACTCAATACTGTGTGGAGCATACTCCAGAAAGAAACGTACCACAGGATCGTCCTGTTGAAGAGACAGTCCTCAAACCTGCAAACGATAACAGCTTTCATCGTATCATCTCTCCACATATTACAGATTTTCGAGACAGCTTTCAGGAAGTTGCACGTTTCGGCACTTCTGAAACACCTGCTGATTTTGAGGGTGATTTTCAGCATTATGATGAATTATATGATGAAAAACAAGAGGAATTTTAACAAGATTAACATCATTTTTATCAGTGCGGCCTTTTTTAAAAAAATGTAGATGAGATACATTCTAAGAGTGTAGATTTAAGTATTAAAAAAAGACTATCTTTTTGAGATAGTCTTTTTTTCGATGACCCCTACGGGATTCGAACCCGTGTTACCGCCGTGAAAGGGCGGTGTCTTAACCGCTTGACCAAGGGGCCAGTTATATGAAGAAAGTGGCGGAGAAGGAGGGATTTGAACCCTCGCGCCGCTATAAGCGACCTACACCCTTAGCAGGGGCGCCTCTTCAGCCTCTTGAGTACTTCTCCATGGCTCCGCAGGTAGGATTCGAACCTACGACCGATCGGTTAACAGCCGATAGCTCTACCACTGAGCTACTGCGGAATATAATGAATGGGCCTAAGTGGACTCGAACCACCGACCTCACGCTTATCAGGCGTGCGCTCTAACCAGCTGAGCTATAGGCCCTTTTTTATAATGGAGCGGGTGATGGGAATCGAACCCACGACAACAGCTTGGAAGGCTGTAGTTTTACCACTAAACTACACCCGCATAATATGGGGCGACTAATGGGAATCGAACCCATGATGTCGGAGCCACAATCCGATGCGTTAACCACTTCGCCATAGCCGCCATAATATATGCTTTCTATACAATGGTGGCTCGGGACGGAATCGAACCGCCGACACATGGATTTTCAGTCCATTGCTCTACCGACTGAGCTACCGAGCCTCATTTAATCATGGACTCATTATCATATGTATAGCATAAGACAAAATGGCGGTCCCGACGGGAATCGAACCCGCGATCTCCTGCGTGACAGGCAGGCATGTTAACCGCTACACCACGGGACCAGTTGTTTAATTGCGGGGATAGGATTTGAACCTATGACCTTCGGGTTATGAGCCCGACGAGCTACCAGACTGCTCCACCCCGCGATAATAGTAATAGAGACTTTGCCATTTTTCAAAATGGCGGAGGAAGAGGGATTCGAACCCCCGCGCGGTTTAACCCGCCTGTCGGTTTTCAAGACCGGTCCCTTCAGCCAGACTTGGGTATTCCTCCGTATCTCTATAAATAATGGTGGACCTTGTAGGACTCGAACCTACGACCGGACGGTTATGAGCCGTCTGCTCTAACCAGCTGAGCTAAAGGTCCTATTGGTAGCGGCGGAGGGAATCGAACCCACGACCTCACGGGTATGAACCGTACGCTCTAGCCAGCTGAGCTACGCCGCCAATAAGAATTTGTAATTATTAAAATGATGGTGGAGCCTAGCGGGATCGAACCGCTGACCTCCTGCGTGCAAGGCAGGCGCTCTCCCAGCTGAGCTAAGGCCCCAAGATTAATTTTATTAATGGTCGGGAAGACAGGATTCGAACCTGCGACCCCATGGTCCCAAACCATGTGCTCTACCAAGCTGAGCTACTTCCCGATTCATAAGGTGAATTCAGATAGGTTTACCTCTCTAATAGAAACGCGCCCGAGAGGAGTCGAACCCCTAACCTTCTGATCCGTAGTCAGACACTCTATCCAATTGAGCTACGGGCGCACAAAAGAGTGCCGAGAACCGGAATCGAACCGGTACGGTAGTCACCTACCGCAGGATTTTAAGTCCTGTGCGTCTGCCTGTTCCGCCACCCCGGCAAGAAGATATTGGAGCGGAAGACGGGATTCGAACCCGCGACCCCCACCTTGGCAAGGTGGTGTTCTACCACTGAACTACTTCCGCACGATTTCCCTAGCTTCTAATATGATACAAGTGCGGGTGAAGGGAGTCGAACCCCCACGCCTCGCGGCGCCAGATCCTAAGTCTGGTGCGTCTGCCAATTCCGCCACACCCGCAATAAGTAATGGTGAGCCATGAAGGACTCGAACCTTCGACCCTCTGATTAAAAGTCAGATGCTCTACCACCTGAGCTAATGGCTCTTCATGGTGCCGGCCAGAGGACTTGAACCCCCAACCTACTGATTACAAGTCAGTTGCTCTACCAATTGAGCTAGGCCGGCATTTATGAAGATGGTGGAGGATGACGGGATCGAACCGCCGACCCCCTGCTTGTAAGGCAGGTGCTCTCCCAGCTGAGCTAATCCTCCAATATGTAAGATGTAAGCCTGGCAATGTCCTACTCTTGCGGAGGGAAATCCTCCACTACCATCGGCGCAGAGAAGCTTAACTGCCGTGTTCGGGATGGGAACGGGTGTGGCCTTCTCGCCATCATTGCCAGACTATTATGCAATTGTGAGATCATTCTCTCAAAACTAGATAGTGGAGAAATGGTGAAAACCGGAAAATATTATTATATAGGTTAAGTCCTCGATCGATTAGTATCTGTCAGCTCCATGTGTCGCCACACTTCCACCTCAGACCTATCAACCTGATCATCTTTCAGGGATCTTACTAGCTTGCGCTATGGGAAATCTCATCTTGAGGGGGGCTTCA
>NZ_JAUSTT010000017.1 GCF_030812995.1 Bacillus chungangensis
TCATAACAAGTAACACATGGGTAAGCCGTATGCCTTAGTAGGGCACGTACGGTTTGATGAGGGAGTAACCTCGAAAGAGGTTACTCTACTCTATGATGATGTTGCTGTGATGACAATCTTATCTGCTTCTACATCCGCTGTTAAGTGTTTTCTGTCAACTTGATCTAGAATGAAATCAGCAATTTGGTCTTCAAGTTGTTCTTGAATGGCCCGGCGCAATGGACGAGCTCCAAATGATGGATGATATCCTAACTCCGCTAGCTTTTCCTTTGCTGCTTTTGTTACTTTAAGTGTCAACCCTTGTTCTTTTAATGTTGCCTGCAAGTCATTCAACATTAATTCTACGATTTCGAGCAGATGAGCTTTTTCTAATGCTTTAAATTCAATAATGCTATCAAAACGATTAAGAAATTCTGGTTTGAAGAAGCTGCCTAATGAATCGAGAAGGCTAGATTCTTTGAGTGCTTCACTTTTCCCAAAACCGACTTGAATTTGCTTCATTCCTGTACCAGCATTGCTTGTCATGATGATAACTGAATCCTTGAAGCTCACTGTTCGTCCTTGACTATCAGTTAGACGACCATCCTCTAATATTTGTAAAAACATATGCTGAACATCTGGATGTGCCTTTTCAATTTCATCTAGCAATATAATGCTATAAGGTTGACGGCGAATTTTTTCCGTTAATTGTCCTGCCTCTTCATGACCAACGTAGCCAGGAGGAGAGCCGATTAGTTTTGCTACACTATGCTTTTCCATATATTCGCTCATGTCTAGGCGAATCATAGCGTCTTTTGTGCCAAATAAAGTTTCGGCTAATGTTTTTGTTAATTCTGTTTTACCAACTCCAGTGGGACCAACAAAGAGGAAAGAACCAATTGGACGCTGCTTAGATTTTAAGCCAGCCCTAGAGCGTCTAATTGCTTTTGCAACCTTTTGCACTGCTTCTGTTTGTCCAATTACTTTACTTGCTAGCATCGTTTGCAAGTTTTTCATTTTCACTTGCTCGTCTGCTTCAAGCTTGCCAACTGGAATCCCTGTTTGTTTTTCAATAATCGCTTGGATATGAGCAATTTCCACAATTGGACGAGCAGCTGGCATTTCATTGTTAAGCATTTTCTCTAATGACTCTTCTTCATCACGAAGTGCTGCTGCTGTTTCGTAATCTTCTTTTTCTAAAGCAGCTTGTTTTTCTTTCTCTAAGACTGCCAAGCGTTTCTGAATACTTTCCTTATCCTCAACTTTTATCGTTAAATTTAATTTTGATCCAGCTTCGTCCATAAGATCAATTGCTTTATCAGGAAGAAAGCGGTCTTGGATATAGCGTTGTGATAAGGCAACGCATGCCTCCAGCGCTTCATCTGTATAAGTTACTTGATGATATTGCTCATATTTTTCTTTTAATCCATTTAAGATTTGGATTGCTTCTTGTTTATTCGGTTCCCCTACTTGAACTGGCTGAAAACGTCTTTCTAATGCAGCATCTTTTTCAATTTGTCGATATTCCTTTAAAGTAGTAGCTCCGATGAGCTGAAGCTCTCCCCGTGCGAGGGCCGGTTTTAGAATATTGCCTGCATCCATAGAGCCTTCAGCTGAACCTGCTCCAACAATTAGATGGACTTCATCGACAAATAAGAGGATGTTTTTCCGCTGTTGAAGCTCTTGAATCAGCTTTTTCATTCTTTCTTCAAATTGGCCGCGAATGCCTGTATTTGCAACAAGTGAAGCAACATCGAGCAAATATACGATTTTATTTTTTAATTTTGCGGGAACTGCTCCTTCAACAATTTTTGCAGCTAAACCTTCCGCAATGGCTGTTTTTCCGACGCCAGGTTCTCCGATTAAGACAGGATTGTTTTTATTCCTTCTGTTTAAAATTTCAATCACTCGTTCAATTTCTTTTTGTCTGCCGATTACGGGATCTATTAATCCAGCTTTAGCAAGATCATTTAAATTTTTTCCATATTGATCAAGAAAGCCGCCGCGACCTCCTTTTGAAGGGGCTGTTGACTGGACGCCTTGTTGATCATTTATTGCACCAGTAGGCTGTGAAGCGCTAAAATGCTTCAATAAATCATCAATACTGCTAAAGCCGTTGTTAAATGGGAAATCTCCTCCAAAGGAGGCGTTTAATTTGCTTCGTTCTTTTTGATAACAAGAAGTACAAAGCGGCAACGTTTGGCTATTGCCGTTGATATTAAAGTGAAATTGAACGGTTGCTTGATTTTGTTGACATGATGAACAAATCATTGAACATTACCTCCTCAATATATATAAAGTGATTAACTTTGACTAACTTTGACTATTTAATGATAAAAAAACAAATGCATTGCTCTAGTTAGCAAATCATTTGTTCTTCTTGATGTTGCTTATTGGAATGAGATAAATTTCATTCGCTTTTTCTAATAAATAGCGATACTTTCTATTAGCATAGGTTTTCTCTAAATTCCTATAAGCTAAAAAAACGATTTTCCCGAAAAAGAAGAGCACTGTTCTTTTTGCGCTGCTGATGCAAACAGCTTCCTTAATGTGAATCCGAACCAGCTCGATATTCAACTTTCTGTTATTCACTGCCTAATACTGCTGAGTTCTCATACTCTATTTGTTGCAGCTTCATGTACGGTCCTTTTAAACTTTCAAGATAGAATCAACATAGCCTTTTGTTTGACTTTGACTATTGTTGACCTATTAAAAGTATACACTGACTAACTTTGACTTTCAACTATTTTGTTTAAAAAAATATAAAAACTGTTTTTCTATTTAACTGAAAAGGCAACATATCTAACGAATGTGAAGTAAGATGGTTTTTTCTTTCCTTTCCTCTTATCAGCAATCTGAATTAGAAGGTTTCCTATGTTATTAATTTGATTTCAATAAAACGAACATGGAGGGAGTTTCGTGTTTCCCTATTTTAACAATCATTGCCTTGTCCGTTTTATTTTTGAGTGCTTGGACATATAGATGAAAATAGACGAGTTTTGTGAAAGGAGAAGAGGGGTGCAGAAATGGCATGGTGCTTTCCAAATTGCGTTTGTATATACAGGCACAGTGGTAGGGGCGGGATTTGCAACAGGCAAGGAAATTGTTGCTTTTTTTTCACGTTACGGCCTGTTCGGTTTTTTTGGTATTTTATTAGCTGGATACGCGCTTATTGTGTTAGGAGCTAAAATGATGGAGACAGCTATTGAAGTAAAGGCGGCATCCTATGAGGACTTAACAGTATTTTTGTTTGGAAAAAAAGCTGCCATATTGATGAATGTTATTATTTTAATCATGTTAATCGGGGTTTCTGGGGTAATGATTTCCGGAACAGGTGCTTTGTTTGAAGAACACCTTAACATAAACAGGGAGGCAGGTATGATTTTGACGCTTTTTTTGACTTTCCTTGTCATGTTGATTGGAACTAGAGGCATTGTGGCTGTCAATGTCATAGTGGTTCCAATGATGATTTGCTTCAACTTGTTGCTGGCTGTAAAAGCAATAAGCAAACCAGATTTTCTTTCTTTTTTTATAGCGATACCAGACAATTCATTTACACACTGGTGGAAATCTTTCCTCTCACCTTTTTCCTACGCCGCTTTTAACTTGACACTAGCACAAGCAGTTTTAGTCCCATTAGCGGCAGAAGTAAATGATAAGAAAATTGTTCGTCTTGGAGGAATAATTGGCGGTTTTTTTTTAACTGTTATTTTATTGGCTAGTCATGTCGCCATTGTTTCTCTCCCTGATTTTAGTTTATATGATATTCCGATGGCCGTAGTTGTGAAAAGTGGGATGGCAGGACTTTATTTCATTTACCTATTCATGATATACGGAGAAATTTTTACTTCTATTATCGGAAATATCTATGGATTAGAGAAGCAAATAAGCCATTATCTCTCTTTAAGAAAGATATGGCTAGTAAGTGTCATATTAATCGTTATATACATGATTGGCAATGTAGAATACGGGCCACTGCTTTCCTGGTTATATCCTTTTTTTGGATATATCAGTATGTTTTTTTTAATGTTGCTCTGGTGGAAAAAACCTACATGACATTGGTTAAGGATGAAGAGGAGATTAATTATCCCACATCTAGCTGGCAGTAAGATCCCCCAGAGTAAGAGAAATCGAAAGAAGCTAGGTGCGGGATAACTGAAAGTCAAATGTCCGATTGGTTCAGGCTGACAGGATAAGGAAAGCTTCTTGAATCAGTATCGCACAAAGAAAAAGTGCTCTTCTTTTTCGAGGACGCCTGAGATCTTAGCCTTTGTTCTATTTTTTATCAGTGGAGGATGAGAGAAAATCCCCACTGATGGAAGTTTCACTTTATCACCTGATCTCCCTTATGTAGAGCGGAGGCGGAGTCCGCTTTTCTTACGTTCAAAATGTTCTTTTAAAATCGTATTCGTTGCTTGCTGCTTATTTTTTACTTGGTAGCTGAATGACAATTCCTTGTACAACCCGAGTGTTCTCTTCTTTCGCTTCTTTATCTTTTTGCGACCATTGCGACATAAGAAGGAATAATGCAATCCCATAGGCAGTGAGCTGAATCCCTTTTAAAAAACCTCCTCCTAATTGCTGATCAGCTAATGGAGTCAAGGCATTGTTCCAATGTGGATTACCATGGAAGATGTACTGTGGTTCACTGCTAATTAATAAGAAGATGCCAACGGGCATTAAGAGCAAAGAAGTGAGAAATACGTAAGCAACACGAGCAAACTCGGATAGTTTACTAATTTCGGCCAATGGTGAAATGATTGTCCACCACATCAGACATCCAATAATAAACAATACTAGTTCAGTTATTAAAGATAAAAAGCTGCTTTTATTCACAGTATTAAAGATCATTGGGACAAGATAAACGGATAATCCAGCATTAAAAAGAATTGCTGTTACCCAAGGGTGTGTAAAAAGTCTCATTGTATGTCTTTTCCGGTAGGACCAAAAAAATGAACGTAATGACGCTACTGGAATTCCCAATATTAATAATGGGGGGATAGTGAATAACATTATCATCAATCCAAATATATGTGCACTAAAGAAGTTAGCGGCAAGAACAGCAAAGGGTGTTCCTTTCATAAGAAAAAGCAAGGCGATGGCAGTAAAAAAATACCTTATTTGATTACGGTTGATGTCTTTACTAGGAATCACAATTTTTTTCAAATATAAATAAACGATGATCGCTATAGCAATCAAATAACCTGGACTCCATAGTTCATACCATGCATAATCAGAAAAAAGTTTTCCGATCACAATCGTTTTTCCCTCCTCAATCTTTTGTTCTCATTAACATGCGCCATCAGGAAAAAATAATTCACTGTCATTGGAACATGCTGCTAAAACTTATATGAGCAAATATTGCTACAATTTATTATACGCATATCATGTGTTAAAAGATAGGGAAGAGATTGTAGAGGAAGATGAGAAGTAAAAATGAAGAAAAAGCTCCTGCTATTAGTTCCATGTAAAAAGCATCCCAAAAATGTTGGGATGCTTTATCAAAATATTATTTAGCTTCAATTGTCTCAGCCATTTTTATAAATGGATCTGAGTAATCATTATCTTTCTTTGTAAAGATTGTGAGCTTTAGTACGTGATCTCCTTGAGGAATAATGTAGGAAAGCACTTTTTCGTTATCTTTTTCGACACCATGAATTAATGCGTTTGCCAACCAAGATTCACTTGCAGCAGGTTCGATTTTTTCGATATTATCGCGAACTGCTTTTAATTGTTCAATGGCAATTTCTTCTTGACTTGCTTTATCTGTGTTTGTTAAATACTCAATTCTCATAAAGTTGGCATCGTCTTCATTAAGATATAAAACATCTTTTCCTGGTTCTTCCCCAGTAAGCTCATATCCTTCAAGGACGTATAGTGAATAGTCTTGTGTATCACTTTCTTTTAAAGATGCTGTTTCTTGTTTTTCTTCGTTATTTAATGTAAACGTTAGACTTTTTTCGGCTGAACGAACGTTAGACTCGTCCTTTTTTTCTGAGGAAGATTGAGAATCTGTTGTTTTCTTCTCCTCTTCTTTGGCCGTATCTTTTTCTTCTTCATCTTCTTGCTCTATTGTTTTTTCCTTGTCTTGTTCTTTTTCTTTCTCATCTTCTTTTATTTTTTGCTCTTGTTTATTACTGTCAGTTGCATCAGTGCTAGTTTTGTTGCTTTCTGGTGTGCCGCAAGCTGCTAATAAGAAAATACCGATGATAATGGTTACCAACAATTTCGTTGATTTTAACATGTTTTTCCCTCCATTGTTGTCTTCTTGTTTTTTTGAAGTCATTTCATGAGATAGGTACTACAGAATTCTTTACCCATTAATGAAGCGGTAAAATCATAAAAAGCAAAAAATCAAATACAAGATGTGAAATAATTAAAAGCGGAATGCTTTTTTTCCAGGCATAGAGTAATCCCCAGACAACGGATCCAACAAAAGCTGCAAGCATAATTGCTGTATTGTTAGCATAAATGAAAACAGAAGCGCTTAAAAGTGATGTGGCAATAATCGCAATCCATGTATGTGTATACCGCATCAATCTTTTTTGAATGAAGCCGCGCCAAAAAATTTCTTCTCCTGGCACTATTATAAAAATTAACACAAGATAGTGCCAAATAATCGAAGGTGAAAAAAGTTTATATGCTTTCGCAACCTTCGCCTCAAAGGAACCAGGAAGAACAGATAATAGCCAATCCCCTGTCCAAAAGAGAAGGTAAAGCCCTAATCCAGAAACGATGCCATAGGTAAGATATCTCTTCGTCGATGCTTCATCATCAATTTTTTCCATAACAATTGAATAACTGATAAGAAAAAGCATTGAAGCTGTATAGAGGTACCAAAAAACTGCTACTTTGTTTGCGAATGTGATAAACAATAAGATATGCACTAGCAAGATACCTATGAGAAGCGAGAAATCAATTGCGCCTCTTTTCATTGCTTTTTTTTTACCTCCTCTCCATCATTCAAGGTAAATAACGGTAAACTCAAATGTATACTTTAAGGGAAACAAGTAAAGTTGTAAAGGGGGTAATTGGATCATTTCATATAAAAGAAGCAAGCGTAATGCCTGCTCCTTTATCATTTACTTGTTAAATCGATACATCTAGAAAGGGAAAATAACAATGATTTTCTTTTGAAAAAGAACTAAATGATAGAATGGGAAGAAAGTCCTCTTCTATCATGTATCGGAATAAAGCTGTTGTCCTTTAGGCCTCGAGTGCTTTCTTGATAATCGTGTAGTTTTTATGATTGACGACTGTTTTTTCTTCTAGCTCAAGATCACGATAATTTTTCATATATGTTAAATCAACAATAACGGAGTTTTCATTTACCTTTTCCACAATCCCTTGTAAACCATTCTTGAATTCGATTATATTACCAACTTCTGCAATTTTCATAATCTCTCTCCCTTTGGCTTTTTTGTGCTTTGAATAGTAAAGAGCTTCCGTATTTCTATTCATTCTGCACTATTTTAATCATTTGTGCAAGGTATTATAGACACTACCTCATCTTATAAATAGAGCCATAGGAAATTCACTTGTTCGCTGATTTTGTCTAAATTGCATAGAACACAAAAAAACAGGAATTTTTTATAGACAAAAAAACAATGTATCGATTATGATATTTAGTGACACGAAATACTTTGGGGAATCATTAGTGGGCAAAATATAGATGGTTGTACATCTTTTCGCTAGGAAGTTAAATAAGTCTTGCGGGATGGCTCACTGCTCACTATTGCAAGATGAAAAATAAGGAATGACGCTCATGTGGAAAAATCGAAATATTTGGATTTTAATGTTAGGAGAGGGAATTGCAGGACTAGGAATGTGGGTTGGTATTATTGGAAACTTAGAGTTTCTTCAACAGCATGTTCCATCTGATTTTATGAAATCTTTAATATTATTGTCAGGGCTATTTGTTGGAGTTTTATTTGGTCCAATGGCAGGCAAGGTGATTGATAAGTATTCAAAAAAAACAGTGATGATTTATGCTGGCATATTAAGAGCACTTGCTGTTTTTTTTATGTTTGCAGCGATTCAGCAGCAAAGCATCGCTTGGATGATTGTGTACATGCTTGGGATCGGCGTGTCAGCTGCATTTTACTTTCCGGCTTTGCAATCTTCATTGCCCTTAATTGCAAAGGATAACGAACTGCTTGCATTAAATGGCTTACATATGAATGTCGGTACAATTGCAAGGATTGCTGGAACAGCAGTTGGAGGAATGATGCTTGTGTCGTTCAGTTTGTTTTCTGTTTATATGTGGACATTCGTTTCCTATGTCTTGATTCTCGGTTGTACTTTTCTTTTGCGAATAGATGAAAGCAAGGATACTTCTAATGTGAAACCTTTTAAAAAGGGCGGAAGTTTTACAGAGGTTTGGCCAATTATACGACATACACCCGCTGTTTTGCTTGGCCTTGTTTTAATGCTAGTACCAATAGGATTTTTAGGCAGTTTTAATTTAATGGTCTTAAAAATAAGTGAACTGCAGCATAATGTAGCGATTAAAGGTTGGTTGTATACGGCAGAAGGGGTTGCATTTATGTGTGGCGCTTTTATGATTAAAAAAATTTCCGGTAAAACCAATATTGGTCTCAGTCTTCTCATTAGTGCGTTTGGAATCTCTTTATCTCATTTGTCTTTATTTTTTGCTGATCATCCTGTTCCATCGATTATTTCTTTTGCCATTTTTGGTTTTGCAGCTGGAACGTTTTTCCCTTTAATGGCAACGTTATTTCAGCGCCAAGTACCGAAAGAATATCATGGCAGGTTTTTTTCTTTTCGCAACATGATGGATCGTCTTTTATTTCAAGCTGTCCTCGTTAGTACAGGTTTTTTCTTAGATACGATAGGTTTTCATTATATGGTACTCGTTTTTGGCAGCTTTTCTTTGCTCTTAACATTATTGATGTCCATTCATCAGATACGAAGACCTACATCATTTGAACAGAAAAAGGCAGTAGGATAATATAGAGAAGAGAATTGTAAAATGATGAGATTTAATGTGAGGTGGAAAAAAACGATGAAAGAAGAAGAGATAATACAGTTCCTTGATCAATTAAGAAGGGGAGAAAGAAAAGAATTATTAGTTGAAAAAGAAGACTTTCTTTTCTTCCGGAAAATTTTAGTTGAACAGGATGACTTTAAAAATTTTTACGGTACGGCAAAGCGTGGGGGAGATACGCTTTATCGCTACATAGAAAACAATTAGCGCTTTATCCAACCCTGAACTTCATCCGTTTAAGAGTACTCTTTTTTACCAGTCAGTCATTGAAACAAAAATATGGTTCTATATTTTCTAGTCGTCATGATGATGGTAAACAGGAAATCTACATACATGTATCTTTTTGAAATTTACCATTTTATGTGTTAATGTGGATGGAAAGGAGGGGATTGGGTGAAATCTACATTCGAAACATTTAAAACGATGATTTCAAATGTGATTGTAGGAAAAGAAGCAGAGATAGAATTAATGATGATTGCACTACTTCATGGAGGTCATGTGCTGTTGGAGAGTGTCCCTGGGACTGGGAAAACGATGCTGGCAAAAACGTTTGCGAAATGTTTGCATGCTGATTTTCAACGAATTCAGTTCACTCCTGATGTTTTGCCTACAGATGTAACGGGAATGCAATTTTTTAATGCAAAAACACAAGAATTCGAATTGCGTCCAGGACCAATTATGACAAATATTTTGCTTGCAGATGAAATCAATCGAGCGACTCCAAGGACACAATCAAGTTTACTCGAAGTAATGGAAGAACGGCAAGTAACAATTGACCGCGAAACGCATCTCTTGAAAGAGCCTTTCATGGTTATTGCGACACAAAATCCATTAGAATCCCAACAAGGGACATTTCCGCTTCCGGCTGCACAATTAGATCGCTTCTTTATGAAAATCACGATGTCGTACCCGTCTTATGAGGAAGAGCAGGAAATAATTCGACGCTTTCGTATAAAACAACCTTTAGAAGACATTTCCGCTGTGCTGTCGCCAGCAGAAATCATTGAAATGAAAATGCGCGTAAGAGAAGTGTACGTGAGCGAAGACATTGAAAAATATCTTTTATTAATCGTTCGTGAAACAAGAGAGAATCCAGTAATAGAAATCGGTGCAAGTCCAAGGGCAACATTAGCATTACTTAGAGCGAGCCAGGGCCATGCTTTTATTAAAGGGAGAAATTATGTGATACCGGATGATGTTAAAAAGGTGGCGCCATATGTGTTAATCCATCGTCTCTCATTAACAACGGAAGCATCGTTAACGAAAACGATGGAGCAAGTTTTTGAAGCCATTTTTACAGCGATACCAGCTCCGGTGGAGGAAGGCGTTTCTTCATGAAATGGAGCCGAGAAGTGATGAGAGATCGTCACATGCTAAGAACGATGGAAACACTTCTGTTATTTGGATTGCTTGCCTTTCTATTTGATCAGAAATGGCTCTTATTTACATTTATTTCCACATTCCTTTTATTAACTGCTCATCGCCTTTATTTGCAGAATATTGGCAATCGTATCACCCTCGAAAATATAAAAGAAAAAACACATTTATTTACTGGCGAGGAAACAGCTATTGAGCTAACACTTTTAAACAAAGGTTTGCCGGTAATCAACGCGACGATGACAATCATTTTTGATCATTGCTTGGAACCACTGCATCATCCTTTTTCGCGAGACAAAGCAATCATTAAAACGAAGGTGCCATGCACTATTTGGTCGCAGGAAATGTTTCAGCTATCGTTGCCGGTTATCGCTAAAAAAAGAGGATCATGTCGTATTCGAAAAATAACACTTTCGATTCCACAGTTGTTTGGATCAGGAAGTGTATTATTAACGTATGAACCTTCTGTGAGAAAGGAATTTTTGGTTTTTCCGGAAAAAACGCTGGTTCACATTCCAAGACAGCAAAAGCAGCTTTTCCTTGGATCAATGCCTGTTTATACGTCTTTATTTCATGATCCACTACAGCCAATTGGGACGAGAGAATATAGGAATGAAGATCCGCTGCAGTATATTCATTGGAAAGCAAGCGCTCGAACAATGAGCTTGCAAACGAAGATTTTCACTGAGACGACTGCCCATTCCTGGCTATTGACTTTCAACATTGCTCACAATCAGTATTCGCTTTCCCAAAAAATTGAGACATATATTCGTTATGCTGCCTACTTGATAAATGTCGCAGAAAAAAATCATATTCCATATGCATTGGCAATTAATGTACGTACTTTCCGAGCTGATACCAGTTATTATTATTTGCCTGAAGGAGAAGGAGGAAAACACCAACAGCAGGCTTTAGAGCTTTTATCTTATTTATCTTGGAACATGTTAACCGTTCCTTATGAGCAAATGCTCGCTTCTCTAGAAACAGTTCATGTCGCTCCAATCCTTATTCATATTGGTGAAAAAACGGAAAATGCTAATCATATTTTCCGAAGATTCAAACAGCGTGGAAGCAATCTATTTTTTGTTGAAACGGTTGATGAAAAAGGAGTGTTAGAACCATGGAGAACGAAACAAACTTCGTTAGAACAAAATGTATAGGCTGGCGGTCATTAGCCAATATGATAACAAGCATTTGGAGAGAAGCACTTGTAGCAGCTATACCGCTTTTATGTTTGCAGCTTATGGATTTTCCAAAAACAATTATATGGTACTTTTTGTTCATTGTTGCTGTTGGATCGATCCTGCCTATTATAGCAGTGCAGTTATTTCATCTTCATCCTTTGTTAAGCTTTTTTTTATTAGCTGTTCCAAGTACACTATTTATCGGACAAATAAGCGGTATACCTTGGCTACTGCTTACGGTTTTTCTGCTTTTTATTTTTTGGCGTTGGAAATGGCATGTAAGTACAGTGCACATAGAGGGAGAAGATCATACAGAAAGTAAATTATTATTCATGACCATATTACTTTCCGCGGTTGTATATTTTATCTTTGTCTTATATCAATACCCACATAAAGAGATGATTTTTATCATCGTTTTTCTTCAATTTGCATCTTATACGATTGGAACATGGTTCAAACAATATTTTATGGTGAAAGAAAAGAAGAATAAATCTTTTTACTTCTTTAATAGTCTTTTTATCATGACTTTTCTGCCAATTGGCTGTGCATTTTTATTATTGATTATCAGTGAAAAGGTAAAAAAGATACTCTTATTTATTATTAGCGAGCTATTACTACAAGCAGGGATGTTGCTCGGAAGGCCTGTGGAGTGGCTGACAGAAAAGTTTATGCATGCTTTTAATGAACAGAACCTGTTGGAGTTGCCTTCTCCAGATCGCCATTCTCCTATTAATGATGAAGTCAATCCGAATGAAATTTTTGGAGAACCGATGATTATCCAGCTGCTAATGATTATTTTTCTCCTATTGATTGTTTATTTGTTCTTTAAAATCGCAAAAAAGCATTGGGCTAACATTCCTAAAAAAATACAACCAGTCTTTTTTTTCACACAAACCCAACCTATAGAAAAAATGGATCCATATTTTAAGCAAACGTATTATTCTTATTCAAAAGCAGATGACAAGGTGCGTAAACTAGTGGAAAAATTGGAAAGAAATGCAGCCCGCTTATCTTTGCAGCGATTGCAGCATGAATCAATACGGTCATGGTGTAAACGGATTGGTCTTGCACCATCTGAAGAATGGATAGAGATCTACGAATCAGTACGTTATCGCAACGAAAATGTTCATAAAAAAGACATGCTTTTCTTTTTAAAAGAAACAACATCATTAAAACATGACTTAAAATCACTCGCTAAAGAAAAAAAAACGACCACTTTTAAAAAATAAGTCGAATTTTGTCTTCACTTAGTGATTTTATAGTTGCTAAATTTCATAGAGTTGGTTAATTTAATTATATACAGGTTGTTTAAAAAGTTATTTTCACCCTTGCATTTTTTTTACAAACTTGCTTCATCGTGTTTTGAGCTTTCATATAAAGCTTTTTAAACAACTTTAGAGCATGTTCAAAAAGTATGCCAAAATGACAGTGCATCTCTTCAACTGGGCGGTAAGAACATGCGCTCTGTTCAACAACAAAAAACTGCCTTAATAGTTATTTCCAGTTTGAGTTTTGCATAACTGATTCCATGGCTTTTTGAACACTCATTATAAGAAAAAGGAGAAGATAGACATGCAAGAAAAATCATTTAAAGTAGTTGCCGATACAGGAATCCATGCTCGGCCAGCAACATTATTGGTACAACAAGCTAGTAAGTATAGCTCTGATATTCAGATTGAATATAAAGAAAAAAGTGTAAATTTGAAATCCATTATGGGTGTTATGTCGTTAGGAATCGGGAAAGGCGCTGACATCAAAATTACTGCAGAGGGCAGTGATGAGGCAGATGCAATGAAAGGATTAGAAGAATTAATGGTTAAAGAGGGTTTAGTATAATAATGTCAACCATTTTAAAAGGAATCGCTGCTTCCAAAGGTTATGCAATTGCGAAAGCTTATCGTCTCGTTGAGCCAGATCTATCATTCCAAAAAACGTCCATTGCGAATGTTGAGGAAGAGGTAGCACGTTTTCATGAAGCGGTACATATTGCAAAATCCGAACTGGAAAATATCCGCAATCGTGCTGAAGTAGATCTTGGTGCGGAAAAAGCAGCTATCTTTGATGCCCATTTACTAGTCTTAAGCGACCCCGAGCTCCTAACACCGATAGAAGATAAGATGAAAATGGAACAGGTTAATGCTGAATTTGCTTTAAAAGAAACGACGGACATGTTTATTACGATGTTCGAGGAAATGGACAATGAATATATGAGAGAACGGGCAGCCGATATTCGCGATGTTACGAAGCGTGTGCTGTCTCACCTTCTTGGTGTTCAAATTCCAAATCCGAGTACAATTGCTGAAGAAGTAATTATTGTAGCGAATGATTTAACACCGTCAGATACTGCACAATTAAATCGAAAATTTGTTAAAGGATTTACAACAGATATTGGAGGACGAACTTCTCATTCAGCTATTATGGCAAGATCAATGGAGATTCCTGCAGTAGTTGGTACACAACACATTACAAAGGAAGTCGCAAACGGCGATTTGCTGATCATTGATGGTACGAATGGCGATGTCCATGTAAATCCTACACCTGAATTAGTGAAAGAATATGAAGCAGCTCAAGAGAAATATGCTCGTCAAAAAGCAGAATGGGCTAAGCTTTTAAATGAAAAAACTGTCTCTGCTGACGGACATCAAGTAGAGCTTGCCGGTAATATAGGTACTCCTAATGATTTAGAAGGTGTTCATGCAAATGGTGGAGAAGCAGTAGGGCTCTATCGTACTGAGTTCCTTTATATGGATAAAGAGCAATTTCCGACAGAGATGGAGCAATATGAGGCGTATAAAGCAGTGCTTGAAGGAATGAAAGGAAAGCCAGTTGTCGTAAGAACGCTTGATATTGGCGGCGACAAACACCTTCCTTATCTTGATCTGCCAGAAGAAATGAATCCATTTCTAGGACTGCGTGCAATTCGTCTTTGCTTTAAGGAAAAAGAGATGTTTAGAACACAGCTTCGCGCTTTACTTCGTGCTAGTGTACATGGAAATCTAAGAATCATGTTTCCAATGATTGCTACACTGGATGAATTTCGAAAAGCGAAAGCAATTCTTTTGGAAGAAAAAGAAGCATTGCTTTCAGAAGGTGTTAACGTTTCATCTGACATCGAAATTGGCATTATGATTGAGATTCCTGCTGCAGCAATCATGGCGGGGCAATTAGCTAAAGAAGTCGATTTCTTTAGTATCGGCACGAACGATCTCATTCAATATACAATGGCTGCTGACCGTATGAATGAAACTATCTCCTATTTATACCAGCCTTATCACCCTGCGATTTTGAGGCTTGTAAAAATGGTGATTGATGCAGCGCATAAAGAAGGAAAATGGGCTGGGATGTGCGGAGAGATGGCAGGCGAAGAGCTTGCAATTCCAATCCTTCTTGGTCTTGGATTAGATGAATTTTCAATGAGTGCATCTTCCATTTTGCCTGCTCGTTCACTTATTAAAAAATTGAACAAAGCAGAAATGGAAAAACTTGCAGCTGAAGTGATCGAACTGCAATCGATGGAAGAAGTAGCGGAGGCTGTTAAAAAGGTAGTTGCATTTGACGCTTAACGCTAACACTTAACACATGTTTATTTTTAATACTCAGCAAGAATACACACTATTGTATAAGGGCTAATGACACGCCCTTATCTTGGATAACAAAAATAGACTTTTGGATGTTTTGTCATTCAAGAATCCCACTGTTTTACATTGTGGGAGTGTCAACATTGGGAGATGGAGAAACACATTCACGTTAGACAACATTCCTTATGTTTAGATAGCTTTCATAGTTGATGTTACAGGAAGTAATGATTTCGTTTTATTAAAATGGAACGATAAATTTACTTTTAAAAAATCAAAATATGGAGGGAATACATCATGGAATTGGGGTTAGAAGGAAAAAAGGCACTTGTGATTGCTTCCAGTCAAGGACTTGGCAGAGCCATTGCAGAACAGCTTGTTCATGAAGGCGCTCATGTGATGATTACGAGTCGAAGTGAGGAGAAATTAGCAAAAGTTAGTGCTTCGTTGAGGGAAATTGGAAAGGGAACAGTTGCTTCTTTTCCATGTGACATTACAAAAGCGGCGGAAGTGAAAGCATTAGCTGCACACACTGCCAAGTCTTTAGGTGGAATCGATATTTTAATCAATAATGCTGGCGGACCACCAGCAGGCAGCTTTGAAATGCTTGATGATGACGACTGGATTCAAGCTTTTGAACTGAATCTGCTGTCTTACATTCGAATGATTCGCGCCGTGCTGCCTTACCTAAAAGAAAGTGGAGGACGTATTATAAACATTGCATCATCGTCTATAAAGGAACCGATTCCAAACCTCTTGCTTTCCAATACTTTTAGAACAGGCATCGTCGGCCTTTCAAAAACATTATCGCAAGAATTCGCACCTTACAATATTCTTGTAAATACTGTAGCGCCAGGAGTTATTGCTACAGATAGAATAGCATATTTAGATCATGTTGCTGCCGAACGTGCAGGGATTTCTAGAGAAGAAATAGAAACTAAAAGAAAGCAAACGATTCCTTTGCAGCGATATGGGGAACCTGAAGAATTTGCAAAAGTAGTTGCTTTCTTAGTCTCGGAAGCCAATACTTACATGACTGGCAGCAGCTTTCTTGTTGATGGTGGCATGATCAAATCTATTTAAATTATTCAGCAATAAAGAGGTTTAAAAATGGAGAGAAAAAGCTTGTCACTTTACTGAAATGCTTCCAGAAAAATGAAGATAATTTTGAAGGATACTTATTCCCTCTCCTATTTTTTAGGCCTGTATATTTGCAGGCTTTTTTATACTTCTTCAATTTGTAAACAAATTTGTCGAAATATAGTGAAAACTGCGTCCGGTGCAATCAAAAGATAAAAGGGAGTGTAGAAACAGATGCGTGATCAAAAAATTGGTTTTATTGGTCTCGGGGTAATGGGCAAAAGCATTGCCAGTCATTTGTTGACGGCAGGGTATAATGTAGCTGTTTATAACCGAACAAAATCAAAAGCAGATGAGTTGATAGCTGCTGGTGCGAAATGGATGGATTCACCAAAAACAATAGCTGAAAATTCGAACATCATATTCACAATGGTTGGCTATCCAGAGGATGTGAAAGAGGTATATCTTGGGGAACATGGATTACTCAATTATGCGAAACAAGGGAGCTATTTGATTGATTTAACGACTTCTACACCCACTTTAGCAATAAACCTCTTTACTGAAGGAGAAAAAAGAAAGCTGTTTGTTTTAGATGCGCCAGTAACAGGAGGGGATATCGGCGCTCAAAATGGAACGTTAACGATGATGGTTGGCGGAAATAAAGCTATATATGAAAAGCTGCATTCAATTTTTGCTGTTTTTTGTAAAGCGATTGTGTATCAAGGCGCTGCGGGAGCTGGTCAACATGCAAAAATGTGCAATCAGATTGCAATAGCCTCAAACATGATAGGAGTGGCAGAAGCAATTGTCTACGCTAAAAACGCTGGACTTGCACCTGAGAAGGTATTGGATGCAATAAGTGCTGGTGCAGCAGGAAGCTGGTCCTTGTCTCATTTAGCACCTAGAATGCTGCAAGATGATTATTCACCAGGGTTTTTTATTAAGCATTTTATCAAGGACATGGGTATTGCGCTGGAGGAAGCGGACCGAATGAACCTCAAGCTTCCAGGATTACAGCTTGCAAAGCAGCTTTATGATACACTGGCAGACAAAGGCGAAGAAAATAGTGGAACACAAGCAATTATTAAATATTGGAATAAATAAATATAAAATCGTTTATAAGAAAAAGTTGTATAAAAAAGCGATGAAACTGATATAAGGAGCTTGCGTCTGCAGGGCTCTTTTTTTTCATAAATAAACTTGTCACTCGACTAAGTAAAAGCAATGGGTTTATTTTGTTCCCATTTTATATTTTTTCAACATATCTAAAAGAGTTAAAACGAGAACAAGCCAAAAAAAGAAATTGTTAAAAGCGATGCCACAAGTTGCATGATAGTTACGTCTATTGTCATAGTTGCTTCAAGCGCTTGATACCCACGATCCAACATATGTTTTTTTCGGAAAATTTTTAGCCCATCCAAATAATTTAGTAAACGTCCAGTTGGCAAAAACATTGTCTGTAATCTTTTTAAGTATTCTTTTCATAATATATGCAACTAAAACGTCTGCTGCTTCTTTTACAACTTTATTGTCGTAGCTTCTATAAGTTGCTGGTATTTCGATAACGTAACTTCCTCCTGAATCGTGTCCAAATAATTCAGGATCAGAATTAACAACACTTTTATATAAATTTTCTAACTCTTCTTTAGTTAAAGGCACATTACTTCCGAATCTCGATACCTTCGTATTCATACAAAAACTCATTTTCTAGACCAGACATCGTTTCTACTACGCTCTCAATTTTTTGATCAGTAGTGCTAGCAAATGCCGGGACAGATAGACTAAACAACATCATGACAACAAGTGAAGATAAAAAAATTTTTTTCAATAAAATTCTCCTCCTTATTTTTTACTCTAATACTAGAATAAGGTAAATACAACATAAAATTTAATAAATGTAAATATAATACAAAATTCCCAAATTAGCACATTAATTAAATTGGGACTATGTATGTCTTCAAACGTTTCTTTGATAATTTGTTATCAAACTGGTTAAAGTGTTCAAGAGATACTTGTTTTACTAAATTGATATTATATGTTTGGGGAACTTTTTTTCTGTTAAAATTATATTTTCGCTTTACATGAGATTAGTACTATATTTATCCATTTTTCATGATATAGTTATTAGTAGGAAGGTTGAACACGAGAACGTTCTAATAGGCGGCAGCCCCTCTTTTGGGGAGTACGATTTGTTCAACTAATCATTAGTGTGGGAGGTCTTCATCATGACAATAGACAGTGGTATTTTATTAGAAAGTGGTACAAATGAACTAGAAATCATTGAATTTGAAGTAAATCATAATAAATTTGGAATCAATGTTATCAAAGTGAAGGAAATTATTCAACCGATTCCAGTGACGCCAATTCCACATGCTCATCCTAATGTGGAAGGTATTATTCAATTGCGCGGAGAGGTGCTTCCTGTTGTTGATATGGCTAAGGTGCTGCAAATGCCCGCCGGAGACCACGGCAATAACGAGAAATACATTGTTGCCGAGTTTAATAAACAAAAAGTTGTGTTCCATGTTCACAATGTCACACAAATTCATCGCATCTCTTGGAATATTATTGAAAAACCTTCTGATATTTATTCGGGTGATACATCGCAAATAATTGGTGTTATCAAAAGGGACAATGATATGGTTTTGCTTTTAGATTTTGAAAAAATTATTGTCGATATTAATCCAGAATCAGGAATTCATGTAGAGCAAGTGAAAAAACTTGGCAAACGAGAACGCTCTAACAAACGAATTATCGTTGCGGAAGATTCGCCTTTATTAAGAAAACTATTGAACGACACATTGACAGAAGCCGGCTATGGGAATGTAGAGTTTTTTGAAAACGGGAAGGATGCACTAGCTTATTTAGAATCTTTAATAGAAGATGAAACCGATATTGTGGAAAAAGTACAGATGGTCATAACGGATATTGAAATGCCACAGATGGATGGCCATCATTTTACAAAGAGGATCCGAGAAAATAAAGCGTTGTCTAAGCTTCCAGTTATCATTTTTTCCTCTCTTATTACAGATGACTTAAAGCATAAAGGAGAAAGAGTAGGGGCAAATGACCAAATAAGCAAACCAGAAATTGCAGAATTGATACTAAAAATTGATCAATATATTCTTTAGTTTTGAGTATGAAAAGAGACTGATCCAAAGGTGATGTGCAATCCTTTGAATCAGTCTTTTTATATTGTAAAAAGACACTTATTAGAAAGCAGACAAGTATAATCGCACCCTACATGCTTGTACAGACATTATGATCAAGACGAGGAAAATAAGGATCTATTCTTAATCGGAAATACGAAGATAGTAGAGGAAAAGTACAAAAAAGCAATGGAGAATAAAGGAAGTCTCTAACTTAGCATGTTTATTTTATGTTATGCATTTCACAAATAGTTGCAAGGAATTTTAAGAACAAGACGATTAGAAAAAGCTATCGCCTAATTTTTTAAAAACAGGCTGCTGCGGTTTTCTAACACTCTGTTTTGGCCTTCGCGCTTCTTTTATCCCAGTATAAAGCTGTAGCAGCTGTTTTGCTTGATTTAATGATACACGACTTTTGGGATTGCGTGCATATTGGTTAAGTCTTCCTAAATGTGGAAGGGTATCGAAGTCTTTTTTCACAGGAGGGATATGAAACAAATATTCTCCACAACGAACAAGTACATCTGATTGCTGCTGGCTGAATTTAGGGTTTCTTGAAAAGTGAAGCCCCATTTTTTTTGCTTTGCCTTCTGCAATCATTTTTTCCAACGCAGCCTTTTTCAGCTGATACAAATATTTTGGATTTGTAGCTGTTTTTGCATGGCGATTGACTGTAAATATTGCTTGCGAGAGATTTTTAATTGTAGGTGTTAAAGGAGCTGGCATATTGGGATGTGAATTCAAGTTAACGTCTCCTTTCATCATCGAGGTTGTTAAAAGCCTCTAAAAACTACAGCATCGTTCGTGCTGTAATATGAATAACATCGTATAAACGTTTCGCTTTAGTAAGTCATTGGCTTTTTCACTGTAGTGTTCTGCTGCTTTACTTATTTAAGCTGCTCTTTATTCAGTATGCACATCCATTATCCTCTTCATGTGTATACATTAGTTCTTTTTGTATATTTTATTATACTATTAAATAGTGAACTTGAAAAGCGATTATCTTCGATAAAATTGAATATTCTAAAACTTGAGGGGTATTGGTTTTTTGTATAAGACATTACTTTATGCTTTATTATTTTTTAAAGATGAAAAAGCGTATTTATTTATTGACTTTTCTTTTCGATAGGAATAAAGTTGACAGTATTAATAGTTAAGGGGGTGAACAATATGGATGAAAAAAAAATAAAATTACTTATTAAAAGATATGAGGACGTTTATTTATTTGCAACAAAGAGAATTTCAACGATGATTTCTGAGTATGTATTGGAAGATATGTCAATTGAACAATATGCATTGTTAAGAAAGCTTTTTTTTAGTAAATCGCTTCGCTCATCTGAACTTGCTGACATCTTTTACGTGAATAAGAGTGCGATTACTGTAAAAGTAGAAAAGCTTGTAAAGAGAGGACTAGTGAAACGGAATCGAGATCCAAATGATCGACGGAATGTTTATCTCTCACTAACTGAAGAAGGGGTAAAGCTATACGAGCAGTTAGAAAGAAAAATTGAGCAATTCGTCGGCAACTATTTAAGTGATCTTACTCATGAAGAATTAGAATCGTTTCTAGACCTTTATGAAAAAATTACAAAAATCATCGAGAAAAGAAAGGAGAAGGAGGAATGAAGACGGTCATTCGTTTCCGTTGGCTTATTTTATTCAGCTGGTTGATTGCAGCTGTGCTGCTTGTTTGGAAAGCTCCTAGCATGGAAGGTCTTGTTCGTGAAAAAGGCCAGGTTACTGTTCCTGATCAGTATCCATCTGCCATTGCTGAAGAATTAAAGAAGAAGCACAGTAATAAAGGGGATGCGGAACCGTTTATCATTGTTTTTCATGATGATAATATTTTGAAAGAACAACAAATAGAAGATATTAAAGAAACGGTTCAGCAATTAAAGAAAAACAAACAATCACTTGGAATTGCTAATATTACAACACATTTTGATGAGGAAGAATTAAAGGAGCAGCTTGTTTCTATAGATGGGAAAACAATTCTTGCCATTTTGGATATTCAGATCGGCAATCGGGAAATTGCTGATATACGTGATGAGCTTTCCAAAATAATTTCAACTAAAAATGTAGAAACGCTTATGACAGGAAATGAATTAATTACAGAGGATGTGATTATTAGTTCAGAAAAAGGATTAAAGAAAACAGAATTTATTACAGTAGGCTTCATTTTAATTGTCTTAATTTTAGTGTTTCGTTCTTTGATCGCCCCTATTATTCCACTTTTAACGATTGGGATTACATATCTTGTTAGTCAATCAATCGTTGCTTTTTTAGTTGATATACTAAACTTTCCGCTCTCTAATTTTACACAAATATTTCTTGTTGCTGTTTTGTTCGGAATCGGAACAGACTATTGCATTTTACTATTAAGTCGTTTTAAAGAGGAACTGGGAGCAGAAAAAGATATTATCCCAGCTATTGTATCTACTTATCGAACTGCAGGAAAAACAGTGCTTTATAGCGGTTTAGCAGTAATGGTTGGGTTTGCCTCCATCGGATTTGCCCAATTCAAGCTTTATCAATCGGCATCGGCCGTTGCTATCGGAATCGTGATACTCATGTTGGCGTTAATGACGATTGTGCCATTTTTTATGGCAACCTTACAAAGAAAACTGTTTTGGCCAGTCGGAAAAAATATTTCCCATAAACAAAGTCGAGTGTGGGAATGGGCGGGAAATCTTGCCATCGTCAGACCATTCGTTGCTCTTGGCATCGTCGCTATTCTTACTATTCCACTATTATTAAGCTACAAAGGGGATCTTTCTTTTAGCTCTTTAGATGAAATTGACGAAAACTATGATTCTGTCAAAGCTTTTAATATTGTTTCTGATAGCTTTAGTCCTGGAGAAACATTGCCAATACAAGTTGTATTAGAAAACGATGATTCCATTAAAACGAAGGAATACTTAGCATTAATTGAAAAAATCAGCAGTGACTTAACAAACATAGAGCATGTCGAGAAGGTTCGAAGTGCAACGAGACCTGTCGGCAATGTTATAAAGGAGTTATATATTAAAGAACAGGTTGGTGCTATAAGTGATGGAATGGAGGAAGGAAATGAAGGTATTCATACCATTAAAAATGGCTTGGATGATGCCGCAAAAGCGCTGCTTGATTCGAAGCCGCAGTTAGAGGAAGCAACCTCTGGCATTGATTCGCTGCAAACGGGAACACAGGATATACGAGCAGGTATGTCTGAATTACAGGGTGCACTGGAGCAAATAGAACAAGGAATACAGAGGGGTTCATATGGTGCTGGAGAACTAAAAGCGGGTGTCCAAGAAGCGAAAAATAAAGCTACCGAATTAGCAGCAGGTGCTAAAAAGCTTCTCACATCATTACGTGACATGCAAGGGGCGATCTCGCAATTATCTGCTGCCTATGAACAGATACCTAACGGTTTAATTACTGCCAAACAGCTATTGCTAGATCTTGATGGCCCATTAGAAAAGTTAATCGTTGCACATCCGGAATTGGCGCAAGATGAAAATTTTCAAACGGTCCAAGCGATGGTTGGCAAAACAGCTGAACAAATAGCTATTGCCAGCGGTACCATTGACGCCTTAAATGGGCAAATGCAACAAATTGCAAACGGGTTAAGTAGTGTTAATGATAACCTCGGTTTCATGACAACCGGTCTCGATGCTTTTTCGAGCGGATTAAATGCGATTGTCGCAGGACTTAGTGAATTGGAAACAGGTATAGGCAAAGCCGCTAAGGGACAATATGAGATCATTCAACGATTGCCTGAGCTTGATCATGGTCTTGGACAAATAGCTAATGGACAATCACAACTATTATCTGGTTTTGGTTCGATTGACGGACAGTTGGGAGAACTGACAAACGGACTAGAACAAAGTGCAGGAGGACTTGGTGAGATTGAATCTGGCTTAGGGGAAGCAAAAGGTCATTTGGATAGAATTGTCGACGAAAGCAGTTTGGAGGCAAGTGGTCTTTTCATACCTGAAGAAGTGTTTGAAAATGAAGAATTCGAAAAAGCATTGGACGTCTATTTCTCAGACGATGGAAAGCTGACAACACTTGATATTGTCTTATCTATGAATCCATATAAAAATGAAGCGATGGAATTGATTGAACCAATCAATAAAACAATAGAAAGATCAGTAAAAGGCACGAAGCTAGAAAATGCAAAAATAGGTATTGGCGGTGTAACAAGCATAAACCATGACCTTGAGACGATGTCAAATGCTGATTACAATCGAACATTAATGATCATCCTGATTGGCATTGCTTTGATTTTGGTGATACTGCTCCGTTCTCTGATTATGCCAATCTATTTGATTGCATCGTTATTGCTTACTTTTTATTCTTCCATTGCTGTAACTGAATTAGTATTTGTACACATACTCGGATATCCTGGTTTAAGCTGGGCAACACCATTTTTTGGTTTTGTGATTCTTATGGCATTAGGGGTAGACTACTCAATTTTCTTAATGGATCGATTTACTGAGTATCGCAATCTCGATGTCAAAACAGGCTTATTGCTTGCAATGAAAAATATGGGAACCGTTATTATCTCAGCAGCTATTATTTTAGCAGGAACCTTTGCAGCAATGCTCCCTTCAGGAGTGCTATCTTTATTGCAAATTGCTACACTCGTCTTATCAGGTTTATTATTCTATGCTTTTATTGTCCTGCCGTTATTTGTCCCAGTGCTAGTGAAGACGTTTGAAAAAGTGAACTGGTGGCCATTTCGCTATCATAAGAAAAGCTAAAAAAAATCCATGTGAGTTGAACTTGCTTCACTCACATGGATTTTAAAGTAAAAATTGTTATTTCCGGGACAGCAGCAAATCGAAACGGCATCCGAGTAGTGCCTAATCCACGATTTACATATAGAAAAAGGGGTGCTGTCCCATTAATATCATAGGAACCTTCCCAATATTTTTTCGCATAAGGGACTGTTACAAGTGGGCCAAAAAAAGGGATTTTTACTTGTCCACCATGGCTATGTCCACTTAATTGACAATCGACTCCATGGACTGCTGCATAATCGGCTAAATCAGGTGCATGCGACAACAGAATAGTAAAGCGATCATGTGGGACATCTCTTAATGCGCGAGGAATATCTGGTGTGCCTAGCATTGCATCATCAATTCCAGCTATTACTATTTCTTCTCCATCTAAAAGTTTGATGTTCACCGCTTCATTGTTCAGTAGTTGAAATCCGGATGATTGCATAATATGCTCATAAATCCTTGTTCCATTCCCGCCATGATCATGGTTGCCAAATATAGCAAACTTGCCTAGAGGAGCGTGAAGACGATCTAGGATAGGTGCAATGTAATCAATACTCGTATATTGATTTGGTTTGTCCATTAAATCTCCCGTAAAAAAAAGCAAGTCAGGCTCCATTTGATTAATGAGATCAACATGCTTTTCCAATTGTTGAAGGTTGTATTGAAATCCAAGATGTGTATCACTGAATTGTATCATCTTCATACCATTGAAACTAGCAGGAATTTTGTGATGTTCAATATTTACTTTATTTATTTGAAGCCGTTTCGGCTCAAAGTATTTGGCATACACATATCCGCCAGTAGTTAGTCCTAATATACTGAGTATTGTAGTAATACTTTTTTTAAGAAACGATCTGCGAGAAATGCGCTCATTCATTTATTTGTTGTTGCACATGGTTTTTTCCTATTTGTGCATCCTCCTTTCCAAATGGTTAGCAAAATCACGATGCTGGATATAGATTTCATATGAATGTTCCAAAAGAGGATCAAAAGCTCGAGAAGTTGGAGATCCGAGCAAGCTGATCTTCGTTTTTAATAAACGAAGATGTGCAAGGTGAACATTCGGATTAGAGTGATGAGTAAAGAAAATCAACAGCTGTTCTCCAAAATTCTGATCAACCTTTATATATCAATCATTTTCATGAAAAAAGTAAATGCTAAGCAAGAACCATCATTTGGATGAGTGCGTATCACACTATGGAAGTTTCACTTTATTTTAACGTATTTATTTATAAATAGCATTGGTTTTTTCAAAAAAGGAGTATAAGCTAGTATAGGAGGGAGGATTTCTCTCTTTTTTTGTAAATGCCAGTAGTAATCACTTTACCTAAATCTCGATAGCGTGCTATAGTGAAACTTAATAAAAAACATGACATCATGTGAAGGGAGAGTTTATGGTGGAAAAAAAGCAACAAATGGAAGTTTTTTTTCTTCCTTCAACAGCTGGTTTAATAAAAATTTATATCAATGGATTTAAACCATATGACTCCAGGGGTCAAGTGAACGCAATTTTAAATGATGTTACTGTCTCGATAAAAGGACATCATCGAAAGAAAACGATTATTCGTGCTCTTGCTAGTTTACATGAATCTCTATTAAATAAAAAAAGAGACTAGTAGTGAATGCTCTTCCAAATCAGTGAGGGATAAAAACACCCTCATTGATTGGAAGTTTTACAATATCTTTTCCTTCTGCTCCTTGCTTTTTATGGTACAATAATGAATGATCAATCATTCATTATTGGGACAAGGGGGAAATGACATGAAAGGAAAAGTTGTGGTTGTCACTGGCGGTTCTAGTGGAATGGGAAAATATATGGCAAAAAAATTTGCTGAAACCGGAGCAAAAGTTGTGATCACTGGCAGAAATGCAGAACGTTTACAAGCAGCAAAGCAAGAAATAACAACAGCAAATGCAGAAGTTTTCACAGTGCAAATGGATGTCCGCAATCCAGAAGATGTTGAGAGAATGGTGAAGGAAACAGATAAACAATTTGGTGCGATTGATATACTTATTAACAATGCAGCAGGAAACTTTATTACAAAAGCAGAGGATTTATCAATCAATGGCTGGAATGCAGTGATCAATATTGTTTTAAATGGAACATTTTATTGCAGCCGTGCAGTTGGGCAATATTGGATTGAAAAAGGGATCAAGGGTTCAATCATTAATATTGTCGCTACCTATGCTTGGGATGCTGGCCCAGGTGTAGTGCATTCGGCGGCAGCGAAAGCGGGAGTGCTCTCCCTAACAAGAACACTCGCAGTTGAATGGGGAAGAAGCTATGGCATTCGTGTTAACGCAATTGCACCAGGCCCTATTAATCGAACAGGAGGAGCAGAGCGATTATGGGTTTCTAAAGAAGCAGAAAAACGAACGATCAACAGTGTTCCCCTTGGAAGACTCGGAGAACCAGAGGAAATAGCTGAACTTGCTTACTTTCTTTGTTCAGAAAAATCAGCATATATAAATGGAGAATGTATTACAATGGACGGTGGCGCCTGGTTAAACCAATATCCATTTTAGTTCAGGAAACCCACATTTAACTAATAAGAAACTCATAAGTGGAAAATGGGAAGTGGTGAAAAAACGCCTACTTCCCATTTAAGCATTTCACTATAAAGAATCTTCTTTTAAAAAAATTACTTTTTGTCCACCATCTTGATGTCAATGCCTCTGTCAATATTCTTTGCTGCCAAGTAAGCAGTAAGCCATGTTACACCAAATGAAATGCCAACAACACCAACAAAGCCAAGCAAGTACATAAGCGAACCGAGCAATGTTTTTGACTCTAAGAAGATGGCAGTAAGATTAATAAAAAAAGAAGGCACCTCACTTTCCCCGTTTATCATCGAAAAGAACGATTCTAATTGGCTTGGCAATATTAAAAAACCAACTGGAATTGTTGCAATCGATGTATAAAGGAATGATAGAAACATCAATGCTAAGCTAGGTAAAAAGCGAAGTCGCTGTTGTGGATTATTTGGGTTATATATAGAACCGACTGTTCCTATATAGATCCCAATTCCACTCATGCCAAGTGAAATGATTCCTAATGTGGCTATCGCAAGGAACAACCATGAAAGTGACCAGTCTAAAAAGATACTTAGAATGATATTAAGGCAGGAGATCAAGGCGAAAGGAATCAACCAGCTAATCCAAAGTTTCCCTAATACAATTCTCCATCCAGAGAGAGGCATTGTTCTTAATATCCAAAGTCCCCTTCCTTCCCTAGCTATCGTCTGTGCAGCAAAATTGCCACTAAAAAGCGTCAGCATAAAGAAGAACACTGCTTGTGCCACGACAAAGCTTAGCAAGCTATTCTGTAAAAGTTCACTTAGTTGTTGGCCAGAACGAATAAACATGATGAATGGGAAAATAAGAAAAAATGCAAGCGGCAATAAGGTTAACCACTCTCTCATATCACGATAAATAGCGCGCCATTCTTTAAGGCCAATAGCAATAATAGTTGGCTGAAGCTTATTTTGTTTTTGTAAATTCTGCTTCTTCTTTCTTTTCCGACTACCTTCACTTAACCGAATCCATCCTGTTCTGAACCCTTTTTCAACGAGTGTTGAGGATAAAAACATAAGAAAAGCAGCAAATAGAACGAATCCGAGCGCAGGGATAAACGCTTTGATGTCCCCGATCAATAATCCGCCTAAACCGTCGCTTCCCCATTTAAAAGGAAGCCAAGCAGGGACGTCAGGGAGCTGCAAATTGGTCTGCTCATTAGGGGAATGATGAAACCACATATTCGGAAGTTGGAAAATTAAATAAATAACAAAGCCCGCAAGTGCTGTCATCACTGTCATTAATTCTTTAGTTCTTGACGCAGGCAATATTTGTATTAAGATTAGATTAAACAAATAAGCAAATGATAAACCAATCATTACGCTGCTTAAAGAAATCAATAAACTGAAAAGAAAATAAAAAACATTTGCTTTTTCAAAGAATCCATAAATGAGCAATGGAAAAAATGTCAAAAACCAAATGATGAATGGAGAACCGATAAAGCTCTGAATAAATTTGATCCAGAAAATTTTTCGGGTTGCAATCGGGAGTGTAAATAAATATGCAAGATCTTCAGAACCATATAAATGCTTAAAAACATTTGGTATTCCGAATAAAAGAATGAAAGTAAAACCAAAAAGAAATACATATGGAAGTCCTTTTTGTAATAGTGCTGGAGTTAATAAATGAAATAATTGCCAAGCACCTTGAATAAAAACAAGACCGAAAATGAACAGAAAAACAGCAATAATGATAAACACTGGTATATATTGTTTTTTGTTTGTTCGAAATGTGTTTTTCATCATTTGCCAATGAACATTTATGAGTGTTCTTGTCATTTTGTCTCACCTTTTTCTGCTTGCTCTAGTTCTTCAATGAGCTCTTTTGATGATTCACCGCCAGTCAGCTCTAAGAAGATATCTTCCAAACTAGCATCGACATGCCCTTCCTTTTCACGAAGCTCTTTCATCGTTCCTGAAGCAATAACGTCTCCGTTCATAATAATCCCAACACGGTCACACATTTGTTCGGCTATTTCCAAAATATGAGTGGATAAAAAGACTGTTGTTCCTTGATCACACATCCGTCTAAGGGTTGTTTTTAAAGTTCGCGCACTTTTAGGATCGAGGCCAACGGTTGGCTCGTCTAAGAAAATAATTTGTGGTTCATGAATAAAGGCAGCACATAAAGCAATTTTTTGTTTCATTCCATGAGAATAATTTTCTATTAAATCAGTTGCACGTGCTGTTAATCCAAACATATCCAAAAGTTCTACGGATTTTTGTTCAAACTTTTTTGTTGGCATCTGAAATACGGAACTAATAAAGCTTAAAAATTCGATGCCAGAAAGCTTTGGATACAAATTCGGCTGATCAGGAACGTAAGCAATCTTTCTTTTTGCTTCAATAGGTGCATCCCAAATGTTGGTTCCCATTAACTCAATTGAACCAGTTGTCGGCTCTAGAAGACCTGTCATCATTTTAATGGTTGTTGTTTTACCTGCACCATTAGGGCCGAGAAAGCCAAATAATTCACCCTTTTTAACGGTAAGATCCAAATGATTTACAGCGTTATAGCTCCCATAAATTTTGGAAAGGTTTGTAGCTTTGATAGCGATTGTCATCTAAAACACCTCTTTTTGAATAATGATTAGAGAGGAAAAGCAATTTTCTACTTCTTAGAATAATGTTTTTAGCAGCACATTGAGGAGGTATTCATTATTTACGGACGAAGTATTAGAAAAGATTCAATTCTTTTATTTCACCCTTATTCGATAGCCAAAAAACAAGGTTTTTAGCATCTTTTTTTAATTAGAAGAGGATAGCTTACTTTATTTGTATTTGCAATTTTTCTTTATTAGCTTTTATAATATTTTTATCCCATAGTGATTGTTGATTGTCTTTTCACTTCATTATAAATGAAAAACAATCGTCATGAAAGATATGTTGTAGGATTCACATCAGATGGCACTATATGTTCCGTCTACTACTTTTAGGGCAGTATTAAGATTAGGGCTCCAGTAAAAAAGGATCTACAGCAGATAAACATCGTACATTTTTCAGCCTGCAGGCTATTTCACCCTTTGTTGCTTCCGCAGTAAAGGAGGACACATGTATACCTTTCTCAAGAAAGATTCTTCAGGATTAATGATTGGGAAGGTATGACAAGATCATGGGCAAATGTATTGCCCATTGCAAGTAGTGAAAAAGTATAGTCAATTTTGAAAATGAATGCGTATCTTTTCATAAATAGGTGAACTATAAAAATACGCAGGCACGAGCATGAAAGGAGTTTTTTAATTGTCTCAATTACTAGGCATTATCCAGAGATTAAAAACAATGCAGGAAGCAACGGATCAAACAGAAGCCCCGCAAAGACGCTTTGAGGTGAATGGAAAGGCACTTTGTCAAGTAAAATATTTCCTTCATACAGACACATTCGAACTTGAAGTTTTTGGAGATGATCATAAATATCAATTTGATGATCTGGATATTACTGCAATTGAAATTTTTGATCTTGTTCAAGAGGAAAAGCAGATTAATACATGATTACTTTTTTAGCTGCTATTTTTTAACTGGGTTTCCGAAAAGAATTCTCTCACTTCTAAATGTGAAGGGCGTAGCACAATGAAAGTGGGAGATGAATTTTCGGTTGGTATAAGCCAAAATATTGTTGTTGGTATTTTCTCTAGGGGCAGGGACTGCCCTTATAGCTTGGTAAATATAGATAGCTAACAAAAGCATCTAGTTCCCAAGAAACTCCCACTTCAATCAGACCGTAAGGTCAATAAGTGGTGAGTAGTTCACAGAAGATGATCAATGGGGCAAGCAATTTTTTATGACAAAAAAAGAGCATGGAGACTGATGAGCAGCATCTGTCCACCATGCTTTTTTGGATAAAAAACTGCCAGGCGGGAAGACCTCTTTGATTCTTATTTTGGCGATCTATGATAAGATGGATAGAGAGATAAATTATTGGTAAGGGAGTTTTAATATGGTCTCCGTACAAATACAAGCGTTTCTTGAATCTAAATTAAATGAATTTATTATCCCATCTGAAAAGGTTGCTCATGTGCAACTGGGAAATAGTCTAGAACATGCGCTGCTTGTTTTAACAAAAAGCGGCTACTCCTCAGTGCCAGTTCTAGATGCACAATTTAAATTACATGGCCTTATTAGTTCCGCCATGATTACAGAATCCATTCTAGGACTTGAAAGAATTGAATTTGAAAAGTTAAGTGATAAAAAAGTGGAAGACGTCATGACAAGCGAAATTCCTAGGCTCCTGCCTAATTTTCAATTGGAAAAAATGGTTGATTTACTCGTTAATCATCCTTTTATTTGTGTTGAAGACCATGATGGATTTTTTGAAGGAATCGTAACAAGAAGAGCTTTATTAAAACAACTAAATCGTCAGATTCATAAGCTGATTCATTTGAAACAATAAAGAATCAAGATGCTTGTTAAATGATAATGAAAGCGCGTCCATTTTTAGAATGAAAGCTGCTCTGCATGATAATGAAGGCTTCAAGGTTGCAATGAGAACATAATGAAGATAACGATGCATTAAAGGGTCTCTATAAAAACTAACTTAGAACTAGGGAGGGTTTCTTCCTAGTTTTTTATCATCTTCTTATAAATGGACGAGTAAAAATTAGCCATTTGACTAATCTTTTCAAGCTTGATTTATGTTAGGATACCATATTAACCAATATATTCAAAATAATCAGAATTATACAGTCTTTTTCAAATAAGCAGGAATGATAACCGCTCATTATTAGCAGATTAAGGCATGATCAACTGTATCCCACATCTAACTGGCGAGTCAAGACTCCCACCTCGGGGAGTAAGAGGAATCAGAAGCGCTAGGTGGGGAAAACTGCCAGCAAATGTCCGATTGGTTCAGGTCGACAGGATAAGGAAAACTTCTTGAATCAACATCGCACGAAGAAAAGCGGGTTTCCTTTTCGAGGACGTTGCGATCTTAGCCTTTGTTCTACTTCTTATGAGTGGGGAAAAGACCCCACTCATGAAAGTTTCACTTTATATATAAGTGGTGGAAACTATTTATACTTCGATATTAAATCCAAGCTCAAATCATGACGGCTTCATAGGCAAGCTGTAGGATAAGCAAGACCGTCACCCCATTTAACAGCCATTTGACATGGCGCAAAGATAATCGATTGGCAAAACGAACAGATAATTGTGCCCCAATAACAGAGCCGAGAGCATGAGCTGCTCCAATTTTCCAATCAAATGCTCCATAGAAAGCAAAAATGATAAAAGCTGATAAACAGCTGATAAAAGTTTGGAAACGACTAATGGCAAGAGATTTTAAATAATGAAAACCATTGTAAAGGTAAGTATAAATCAGCAATGTTGTAGATCCAGGTCCAAACATACCGTCATACAAACTGATGCTAAAAAGTACTGGATATATTTTTGCATTGATTGATTCATCAGAAGCGGTTCGTTCTTTCGGTACCTTTTTTATAACATTTAACATGAGTGCTGAAGCTAGAAGAATGATAGCGATCATCGTCAACTTTTCCTGGGAAATATAATTTGCAATCATTGCACCAACCAACCCGCCTATTGCAGCAAATGGTACAATTTTCAAAGCTGTACGAATAGAAACTTGTTTTCTTTTGAATAAATAGTAAAAACTAGAAAAAGAGCTGATGATATTAGAAAATTTTGCTGTTCCAATTGCAGTATGAACGGGAATACCAATAAATAGAAGTAAAGGCATTCCTATTAGACCTCCACTACCAGCAAGGGTTCCAACAAAAGTAGCACAAAAGCCAATTAAGGCGATAAGTAAAAAAGTCACATTCTCACTTCCATTCTTTATTCTCTCGTTGCTGTCTATGATTCAGCATAATGTCTTCTACTATTATCATAGGGGAAAAAAGAAAATAATGATATTTCTTGTTATTTAAGATAAGCTATAAGAAAAACTTATCGAGGGATCATAAATGTCATTAACAGAATATCATTTGTTGTCAGTTTTAGCGGAAGAAATGAATATGAGAAAAGCTGCTGAACGATTATTTGTCTCTCAGCCTGCATTGTCGCAGCGCCTGCAAAATATTGAAAAGCAGTGGGGAATTGCTTTGTTTATTCGTACGCAGAAAGGTTTGACATTAACTCCTGCCGGAGAGTTAGTTGTCAAATTCGCAAACGAAGTATTAGCTAAAAGCGAACAAGTTCGCGAACAGCTTCAGTCTCTTGAATCAAAAGTGTATGGAACGTTGAAAATTGCGTGTGCTTCTATTGTCGGCCAAAATTGGCTGCCACAAGTACTAAAAAGGTTTGTTTCCAAGTATCCTCATGCAAAGATTTCCTTAATTACAGGCTGGAGCAGTGAGATATTAAAATCTTTGTATGATGGAGAAGTGCATATCGGGATTATTCGTGGTACAACAGATTGGAGAAGTAAAAGAATCCATTTATTTAAAGATAGTTTGTATTTAGTAGATAAAGAAATCCAACAGATGGAAGATGTTTTAGAAACGGATCGCCCTTTCATCCAATTTAAAAGTGATTCCAATTATTATCAAGAAATTCAAGACTGGTGGCAGCAGCAATTTCAAACTGCACCTAAAAGGACGATCGTTGTAGACCAAATTGAAACATGTAAACAGATGACGATCAACGGGATTGGCTATGCAATTTTGCCTGCTATAACATTAACAGGGATGGAAGAAGACGTATATAAAATTCCGTTATTGGATAGTGAAGGTGTTGCAATTAAGCGAGATACGTGGCTGTTGGGGTATGATGCTGCTTTTAAATTACGTCAAGTAGAAGCTTTTGTTGAGATTGTTCATGAATATCTTGAGTCGACTCCTAATGCATTTTTATAATCATTTTCCGCTTATGTTAATTTTGGGTCTAAAAATTGTGCTTTAATTAACAAAAAAAGTGTAGTGATTTCTCACAAAAAAACATTTATGATATGGAAGAAAATAATTTTAGACAATGAACAGCTTCTTAGCTGAATATGTTTTAATACATATCGGATAGAAAAGATCATATCTTTCTTTGTATGACTTGGTTTTTGGAGGAAGGAGGAAAGTGGATGATAGATTTTAAAAAAGCATTAAGCCAATTATTGGCCATTTTCATTATTGCTGCTGTGCTTTGTCCAGTGATGCCAGCAGCTGCCGAGGCGAATATTGATATCGAAGTTGAGGCTGGATTTCAAGGGAAAGTGAAGAGTGGAAAAGGTTTTCCTGTAAAAATGACATTGGAAAATCATGGTGCAAAAGTAAGCGGCGATATGCTTGTAAGTTTTGCACCGTATTACCAAGCTGGTGGGGCAAAAGCCATTCGAGTAGAATTACCTGCCAATAGTAAAAAAACATATACTATCTCTTTGCCAGGTTTATCTCAGGACGATAGCTCCCAGTTCCAAAGGAATCCCGCTATCACTTTATACGACGGTAATTGGCAACAAGGGAATGTGATCGCAGTCAACGGAGATAAAACAATTTATCCTAGCTTTATTGAAGAGGGAAAAGCCGTTATTGGTGTGTTAAGTATGGATGCGAATCAACTACAGCAGTTAAAGCTGATGAAAATCAATGGAAAAGATATCGAATGGATCGTTTTAACAGAAAAAAATCTTCCAGAGGATCCAACAGGACTTGCACTCTTCGATTATATTATCGTTGATGATTTTCCACTCCAACAATTGCAGGCACAACAGCAATTGGCACTGGTTCATTGGCTGGGTGACGGCGGAATCATCATAGCAGGAGGAACATCTAAAGGAGAGCAAAGTTTTGGACGACTTGCAGAAACGTTGCCGATGGCGATGACTGGAGAAGCGTTCGTTCATGATCTTTCAACTTTCAACGTTGATCAAGAGGAAGCACCTCTTCCTGTTGTTCCGCTCCGATTGTACAATGGCAAAATAGCTGAAAATGCTAATGTGATCGTGATGGCAAATCAGCAGCCTATCGTAGTGGCAAGTCCCTATAAAAATGGCCAGGTGTTGCAAACAGCTTTTTCATTAGGGGAGGAGCCGCTTGTTACATGGAATGGTTATAGTCATTGGTTTGGAAAATTAATAGAAAACGATCTTCATACTAATATGGATGATAATCACAACCATTATTTTCATGCAATCTATCAAGGGTTAGCGGAAACAAGTGAAAGATTTAAAAGTTCAGCGGTTTCTGTTTCCTATTTGTTTATTGTATTTGTTGTTTATTTGATTATTATTGGACCTATCATGTATTGGTTCTTGCGTAAACGTGATAAGCGTGAACATAGTTGGTGGCTGATTCCAGTAATTGCAGTTTTGGTATCAGTCGGTATTTTTGCTGTTGGTGCGAAAGATCGTATGTTCCAACCACATTTGTCCCAGGTAGGTCTTTTTAAAGCAGGAGAACAAGGGAATTTAAAAGGAGTTCAAGCAATTAGTTTTCTATCTAACGGTGGTGGAATGTATCAATTGAGTGTTCCGAAGGTTGAATTTCAAGGTGTGCCAATCGTTACTCCATTTGGCCGCACGCCAGCGGATCTAGCTCATCATGCGGTGATAGAAGAGAAGAATGATCACCATGCATTTACTTTTCCAAACGTCGAATACTGGTCTGCTAATACTGTGATCGGTCAGGCTGCTAAAAATGGTGTGGGCAGCTTTAAAACGAATCTTTCAGTTCATAATAAACAATTAACAGGACAAATAGAAAACCATTTTGCCTTTAATTTTGAGGAGTTGTATCTTTGGTCTGGCTCTGATATCAATCCTCTCGGAGCATTAGCAAAAGGTGAAAAAATCACCATTCAACAACCGTTAGAAACAGATTTTTTATATGCACCAAGCAAGGACGACATACCTAAAAAGAATGCTTCTGAATTAGAAAAAGAAAAAATGAACCGTCTTCAAGAGGTGCTTATGAGCAAGGGTAGATTTGAAGACTCGCCGATTATTTTTGGCTATACGAAAAATCATATTATTGATTCAAAATTGTCCAATAAAAATGCGAAGGAGTCAGCAATCAATTTAATTTATCAACCATTTACTGTTGAAGACAAGATGGTCGGAGCGTTTACGATTGATGAAAAAGTGATGTCATATGATATGCGAGTATTTGATGGAGAAATCATTGATATGACTCCATTATATGACTATCTAGGTGAGGTTGCCCTCGAAGATGGCAGCTATGAATTTTCAGTTGTTCTTCCTAAACAGATTGATCGGAAAAAAGCAATCTTTCACAAATTAATGCTCACGTATGAAGAAAAGACTGGCATCCATTATGCCCTGTATAACAATGAGACGAAAGAATACGAAGAGATAGATACACATGATTCCTTTATTGAGATAAAAGAACATGTTTCACGTTATATTTCTAACCAAGGAGAAATAAAAATCAAAATTGAAAAAGCATCCAAATATGATCCATATGTCAATCTTCCTCATGTCTTAGTAGAAGGAGAAGTGCAGCCAAATTGAAAAGTTGAAAGGAGGAAAAACGAATGATTGAGATAATCGATTTGACAAAAAAATATGGTTCTTTTACAGCACTTGATTCTCTTCATTTAAAAGTTACTAGAGGAACCGTATTCGGATTTGTAGGGCAAAATGGCGCTGGGAAGTCAACGGCATTTTCAATTCTAGCAACGCTGCTTGCTCCAACGTCGGGAACTGCCTATATAAATGGCTGCAACATTTCCACAGAACCTAAAAAAGTTCGCAGTCAGATTGGCTATATGCCTGATTTTTTTGGTGTGTATGATCAGTTGCGTGTTGAAGAGTATCTCGATTTTTATGGAGCAACCTATCATTTGTCTGCTAAACAGCGTGAAGAATTGATTCCACAGCTGCTAGAACTCGTAAACTTGTCTCATAAGCGGGATACTTACGTTGATTTATTATCGAGAGGAATGAAACAGCGATTATGTTTAGCAAGAGCGCTTATTCATGATCCTGAAGTGTTAATTCTAGATGAACCGGCATCAGGATTAGACCCTCGTGCGCGGGTTGAGATGCGTGAAATATTGAGAGAACTAAAGAATAAGGGGAAAACAATTCTTATCTCATCTCATATTTTGCCAGAGCTTGCAGAAATGTGTGACGAAATTGGTGTTATTGATAATGGAAAACTCGTAGCACATGGTTCGGTTGCTGAAATCCAAGCGCAGATACACTCTGAGAAAATCATTGTTGCTAAAGTGTATGACGGTTTGGATAAGGCGATACGTTTTTTTGAAGAGGATCCGAATATATCCGAAATACGAACATTAGGAGATGGACAATCGCTTCAGTTTATTTATAAAGGAGATGACCTTTCTCAAGTTCAGCTTTTGAAAGCAGCGCTTCGCCATGATATTCCGATTGTCAGTTTTAAAGAGAGTGAGACTGATTTAGAGGATGTCTTTATGGAAATAACGAAGGGAGTGGAACTTTCTTGAGAATGATGAATCCAGTGCTGCAGAAGGAGTTTAAATTACGTTTTCGTTCTAAAAAACCCATTATTAGCCTGCTAGCTTACTTGAGTGCGATTGGTATTTTAATCCTTGGATTTATTTATTTGCAGACACTATCAAATCCATCTGGCTATTTTCACCCATCTGAAAGCAAAACGATGTTTATGCTGCTGTCTTTTTTACAAGCTATACTAGTATTATTTATTACCCCAGGCTTGACAGCAGGAGTAATCAGCAGCGAACGAGAGCGGCAAACATTAAACATTTTATTGACAACGAATCAAAGCTCCACGAGCATTATCATAGGTAAATTAGTTTCGTCCTTGTCTTATTTGCTTTTGTTAATCTTGGCGAGTCTCCCACTTTATAGTTTTGTGTTTTTATTTGGCGGCGTCTCTCCCGTAACAATCATACAGGTATTTGGATTTTATATTTTTACAATGTTCGCTTTTGGCAGTATTGGTGTATTTTTATCTACGGTTATTAGAAGAACGATTATTTCAATGGTAACGACGTATGCAACAACCTTGTTTTTAGCAGGTGGAACGGCTTTTCTGCTCGTCATTTTAATAGGCTTAAGCGAGAGCCAACAAATACTAACTTTGAATGTGCTAGCCTATTTCATCGCTTCACTTAACCCAATAATCGTATTTGCCTCCATTTTTGATTATTCTTTTCTAGAAGGATTGTATGAAATGACGAATATATCTATTCCCATTTGGGCTAGCTACATCTTTCTATATACACTTGCAGCGATCACAGCGCTTTTCTTTAGCGTGAAAAAGCTGAGACCAAGTATGAAATCGCTAAGTTCACAAAAAAAGCCTGATGCTTGATAGCGAAAGGTAGGCACTATGAACCTGAAGTGGCTGATGATTGGAGAGTGGTAGCTGTCTGATTCAAATCATGTCCACGATAAATTAGGTGTTCTCTATTGTAAGCGAACCAGGTTTAAGCTGTGCTCGAAATCATAAACGGAGAAATGAGTGCGATAAACTGGTCGCCAAATAATAAAGTCAAAACATAGGTTGATTTGCACTTATTAATATATGAAATAAAGGGCGTTTTATTTTCATCCCATTTTATTAAATGGTAAACTGAGAATAGACGCCCTCTTTTTGGTGATGCCGCATATTTTTATGTAAAAATGTGCAAACCAATAGAATAGAGCCGACAGCTTAATTGAAATGATTTTTTATTTAAAACTATTTCAATTAAGCGTTGACGAAAAAAATTATTTAGACTATAATTCAATGTGTGAGAAAGAAAGTAATTGAGAATGGACTCATTGCTTTCTCAGTTATCATTACATTATAAAACGGAGGGATTTATTCATGGCAGAACGCATGGTAGGTAAACAAGCTCCTCGCTTTGAAATGGATGCAGTAATGGCGAACAAGGAATTCGGGAAGGTCAGTCTAGAAGAAAATATGAAAAATGACAAATGGACAGTGCTTTTCTTCTATCCAATGGATTTTACTTTCGTGTGTCCAACAGAAATTACTTCTCTTTCTGATCGCTATGATGAGTTCGAAGATTTGGATGCAGAAGTAATTGGCGTTTCAACAGATACAATTCATACACATTTAGCTTGGATCAAAACTGATCGTAAAGATAATGGTCTTGGAGATTTAAATTACCCGCTTGCTGCTGATACTAACCATGTTGTATCCCGCGACTACGGTGTACTGATTGAAGAACAAGGAGTTGCACTTCGCGGATTATTCATTATTAATCCAGAAGGCGAATTAATGTATCAAGTAGTAAACCATAACAACATTGGTCGTGATGTCGATGAGACGCTTCGTGTTCTTCAAGCACTGCAAACAGGTGGATTGTGCCCAGCAAACTGGAAACCTGGACAAGCTACTCTATAATCATTTCTCCACGTTGAGGAATCATGATACTTGTTTCTAAGTGTATGTTCCAAAGCTCTTTGTTGAACAATCACTTACATTACACGATTTATATTGATATATGAATAGGGACCTAACAACGTTGTTAGGTCTTTTTCTAACATACATTGCGAATCAATAGGCCATCCGAAAGTGATCTTTCAGCTTTACTAAATAATAGCAGAGCATAAATCCACTAACTGTTTATGAAAAAGGAGAACATCACATATTATTAATGAAGCAATGAATGAAAGGGAGGAAAGAAAAATGAAATTACGTACACCTATGCCAGAGTTAGAAGGAGCCACTGAATGGCTAAATGGAGAATTAACAAAAGCAGAACTGATCGGTGAAAAACCAACACTGATTCATTTCTGGTCTATTAGCTGCCATTTGTGTAAAGAAGCGATGCCGCAAGTGAATCAATTCCGAGATGAATATAAAGATAAATTAAATGTAGTAGCCGTCCACATGCCTCGTTCTGAAGAAGACACGGATTTAGAAGCGATTAAAAAGACAGCAGAAGAGCACCAAATTACGCAGCCGATATTTGTTGATAGCGAACATAAGTTAACAGACGCGTTCGAAAATGAATATGTCCCTGCTTATTATGTTTTTGATAAAGACGGGCAGCTTCGCCATTTTCAAGCTGGAGGCAGCGGTATGAAAATGCTGGAAAAACGTGTAAACCGTGTATTAAGTGAAAATGAAAAAAAAGAATAATAAATAGTAAGAATGAATAAAGGAGCTTGTTCAAAGAGAGTGTGCAAAAATATAAAAAGGATGAAAAAATAAACGCCACATGTGCAGTTTTTAACAAAGCTGTAATTTTTTCGAGACAACATGATTGCGATGCGCTGTAAATTTCTTTGGACAATCCTAAAAAACAGAGACGTTGCCGCTGATGGTTTTACAGAAGCGAACGTCTTTTTTAAATTTATTTATCCCACATCTAACTGGCAGTAAGACCCCCACCTTAAGAGTAGATGAATCGAAGAAGTCTAGGTGGGGGATGAGAGAAAACCCCCACTCATGGAAGTTTCACTTTATAAGTCACTCAGAATGCTTACTTCATATACCAGATCATGTTGATTTAATTTCTAATGTTGCTTTGTGTACCCCTCTTTCAGTTACGTCCTTAGCAAGCCTAATTTCAAGTTTTAAAAACAAGATATGATGCATAATATGATTTGTAGAGGATGAATTTTCATTATTTTTCTAAATAGGATATAATAGAAGTAGTACCTTTAAGGGGGTCATGATCATGGCGTATAATCGAGGACCGAAAGAACCGATTCCAGAAGTTGAGACAACTGTATGGTCCTGTACTAGCGACAGTTGTAAAGGTTGGATGAGAGACGCCTTTTCTTTCAGCAAAAATCCTGAATGTCCTTTGTGTCATTCAGAAATGGTGCAAGAGACAAGGATTTTGCCAGTAATACAGTAAGTTTTATTCATACACGGTTTGAATATACGAACTGGATATATTTTTCCATTTCGGTATAGCCTTTAAAGTAAAAAAGGCTGTATGCATGAACGACATTCCAATGGAATGTCGTTTGCTTGTTTTGGCTTGACATTTCAAAACAGATGAATAAACGTTCCATTCTAATGCTGCATGAAGCAGGCATTTGATGGGATATTGGAAAATGTTCGAGCATCTGGCAGTCCGTCTGCTTTCATCTGTATGCTCCAAGTCCTTAAATCGGCCTCGTCATTTATTATCATTTGCTCTGTAAAGACAAATGACCATGGCTGAGAGGCATTTGCTTTTATGCGCAGCTGGGGGTGAAATTGGCCTTTTGCAATGATCGTATTGTTCCCATCAAACACCTCAATTGAAGCTTCCCCTATCTTCAATGTCTCATTGAATCCGTTTCGCAATAGAATAGTTGCAACAAAACCACCGTTTTTTTTATATTTCCCAAGCAATCCAACAACTGCAAATTCATTTATTATAGTAGGCAACGATTGAACGACTTCTTTCAGCTGCATCTTTTGTTTTACAGAAAGCGTTTTATTCCAGGAAGCTTCTAAATGCAATGTATGTTCTTTCATTAATTGATTCACCGCCCTTGTTTTTTAAGGTAACTGCTACACATATAGATGTCAAGCTAGACATGATAAGCTGATCAAGATTTTACGATTGCTCAGCTAGAAAAGAAACCAAAGAATTCGAAAACAACTCACAATCTAAAATAGAAGATAAAGTGAAACTTCCATCAGTGGGGGTTTTCTCTTATCCCCCACTGATGAGAAGTAGAACAAAGGCTAAGATCGCAGCGTCCTCGAAAAGGAAACCGCTTTTCTTCGTGCGATGTATCACTGCCGAAGCTTTCCTTGTCCTGTTGCAACGCCTTTGTGACCGACATCCTCGAAAAAGGAGAGCACTTTTTCTTCGTGCGATGCTGATTCAAGAAGCTTTCCTTATCCTGTCGGCATGAACCAATCGGACATTTGACTTTCAGTTATCCCCCACCTAGACTTCTTCATTCCCCCTCTTACTCTTGAGGTGGGGGTCTTACTGCCAGTTAGATGTGGGATAAAGTATTCTACTAGATTTTCACAAACGCTTCATCTATGATCAAGATAAAAGGAATAGTCTATAAAAGAAGGTGATATGATGAAACCTACAATCTATGTTACACGTAAAGTTCCTGAACCGATTTATGCAAAACTTTCCAAGTCATGTCATGTGAACATATGGAATGAACCGGATATTCCTGTTCCGCGTGAGGTCTTGTTAGAAGAAGTAAAAGAAATTGATGGACTTTTTTGCTTAATAACAGAGACAATCGATCAAGAGGTAATCAAAGCGGCTCCTCATTTGAAAGTCATTAGTAATATGGCCGTTGGCTATAATAATATTGATGTTGAAGCTGCTGCTGAATCTGGTATTATCGTTGCCAATACACCAGGTGTTTTAACAGAGACGACGTCTGACTTAACGTTTGCCCTGCTTATGGCGACCGCAAGAAGATTAGTAGAGGCGAACGATTATCTGAAAAAAGGACAATGGAAAACTTGGTCGCCGCTGCAAATGACCGGACAGGATATCTATGGTTCAACACTTGGGATTATTGGATTTGGCCGCATTGGCCAAGCAGTTGCAAAACGGGCCAGCGGCTTCCATATGGATGTTCTTTACTACAATCGGACTCGTAAACAAGAGATGGAAAAGACGCTCGGTGTTCGTTTTACAGATATGGAGACACTATTAAAAGAATCTGATTTCATTTGTTTATTAGTTCCATATAATAAACACACGCATCATCTTATCGGAGAAAAAGAATTAAAGTTGATGAAAAGCACAGCAGTATTAATTAATACTGCCCGTGGCGGTGTTGTTGATGAACAGGCACTTTATCAAGCGCTTATAAATGAAGAAATTTGGGGAGCAGGGTTGGACGTATTTAAGAGAGAGCCTGTTGACCCTGCTTTGCCATTGCTGATGCTGCCTAATGTCGTTGCGCTGCCACATATAGGGAGTGCGAGTATTGCGACAAGAATGAGAATGGCCAATTTAGCAGCTGATAACCTTATTAATGCTTTAGAGAATAAAGAACCGGTAATGAGGGTAACACTATAAAAAAAAGCGGAAAGAATGCAACTTGCGTCCTTTCCGTTTTTCTTTAATATTCGACATCACTACGACTATGCGTCTTGTTAAACTCAGCTGGATTAGGGTCAAAATATTTTTCACTATAGTAAGCGACAAACACATCGCCATCAGTATAGCCAGCACCCCAAGTTGGGTCCATAATAAGCCATTCACCATCTACTTTCGTTTCCACCCAGGCATGTCTATCACGATTAAAACCCGTACCGGCATACCCAGCTACATATCTAGCCTCCATTTCACTAGCGCGAAGCAAAGCAATCGCAAGGTAAGCATAATCTTGGCAAACACCACTTTTTAACTCAAGTGTTTTTAACGCACTATCATCCCATGAAAATTCATCATTTTTGTATTTAGTTACATTGTAGGCAATATTTTTAGCTGTATATTCATAAATTGCTTTTGCCTTTTCCCTTTCAGTCTGCTTGTCTTTTGTTAGTTCATTTGCTAAAGCAATGATTTCTGGAGCTTCTGATTGAACACCGCGAGATGGCAACAAGTCACGTCGATCTTCTGAATCCGTATTTTCCACTGAAAATGCGGCAACGCCAAAAAACCTAAATTTACTGCTGTTTTCTTCAATAATTTCGGGGACGCTAACAATAACGTCATATTTGCCAGGCCCAAATCGTAAATAAAATTCATCATCAAAGTTAAAATCATTTACTGGAATGACATCTAATGCTTCTTCACCATCTTTTTTTGTTGTGATATAGAGGTGGGTTGTCTCTTTTGCAAATGGTGCCTGCTTATCAATTTTGCCTTTAATAGAATAGGTCAAACTTGTCTTATCTCCTCCAAATTTAGGAAACTCTAAATTTATGCCTCTTTCATCATATTCACTATAATATTCAATTGGCTCCATTATCTGATCAGATTGATTATCAATAAAAATGATTGTTCCTTCTTGAAAGTAGTTATCGCGGTTTTGATCAGGGACATATACGGTCAATTGATGAATGCCTTTGCCATAAAAAAGCGGGATATCGTATGAAAATGTACCGTTTTTTACAGGAATAACATGCTTCCAAGAGTCGGAATCTTTTCTGATTTCGAGCATCACTTCTTGCTGCTGGATTTGTTCATTCATTTTTCCCTTCAATGAGAAGGTTTCTGTTTCCTGAAAATATCCTACTTTTGGATGTTGAATAACCATGCTAGCATCTTGAGCAAATGGACTATATGTAATATCGCGATGATTTTTTGGGTTAACATTTACCACTTCAAAATTTGCTATGTCGTAATAATAATTCTCTTTATCATTGCTTGGAAGCAGCACTTTTACGGTATATTCTCCTTCACCGTTGAAAAATCGGATTTTTTGTTTAAAGCGGCCATCTTTAATTTGAGTGTAGTATTCGAGAGTATTACCTGCAGGACCAGTTTCTTGTGTATCAATCTTTATCCACACATATGATCCTTTTAATTGTTCGAAATGCTCAATGTTACCTGTTATTGTGATAGATTTATTGGCTGCAAATTTTTTATACTTAGGGCTGGATAAGGTAGCCCCAACTTGTTCGCTATAGCTTGTTAGCTCTAATGGCTTGAGATCAAGTGCGGCATTTGTTTCTTCTACAAGCTTTTTATATTTATCAATTTTTTGTTTTTCTTTTTGCTCTTGTTTCGTTGTTTCTTGATGCTCATTTTTGGTTGCAAGGCTGCTGCTGCATGAAGAAAGCAGCAATACACAAACGATCATCAACGTTGTCGATAGTTGTCTAATTTTAAGATCCTCCTCATGTGGTGCTTGTCTTATTTTACCACAAACACCAGTAGAAAAAGATTAAGTTATTCCTTGTTTCCTATAATAGTAATTTAGACTTACTAAAAGATACATTTAATAAATCTTGTTTAGACTATACTAAAGAATTTTCATAGAGAAATGAATTTATTGATATTGTGAAGGAGTATGAACCATGAAAGGGGACACATTACTGAATACTTCGATAACACTTGATGATAACGGATTATTTTCAGTCTGCAAAAAATGTATGGAGAAAAAAGAAAAGACATACAATAATACTGTCTTTCAATGTTAGTTATAAGTAAATGCTTAAAAAGTCCAAGAGAGATCAAAGGTGTAAGTTAGTTCTTTGAAGTCATAGAAAGTAATGTTTTTTCATTGAATATCTTTTTTATAATAGTCAAAACTTTTTACTGTTCCTTCTAATTCTTATTTTTCTGCTAAAGTCGTTTACGTGCTTAGAAAACTTGCATTGTCATTTGAAAAATCTTGAAATTTTATCCCACATCTAACTGGCAAGTCAAACCCCTTCCCTCAGGAAGTAAGAGTAATCAGAAGCGCTAGGTGGGGGGGAACAGAAATCAAATTTCGGGTCGACAGGATAAGGAAAGCTTCTTGAATCAGCACCGCACGACGAAAAAGTGCCCTTCTTTTTCGAGGATGCTTTCGATCTTAGCCTTTGTTCTACTTCTTATCAGTGGGGGATGAGAGAAAACCCTCATTGATGGAAGTTTCACTTTATTTTCAACAAATGGAGGTAGTAGGAAATGGTCACTAAAAGTGAATTTAACATGCCATCAATTAACTTATTTGGTCAAGGAGTCCTACATGAAGTAGGCAAAAGATTAAAAGAACTTGATTGTAAAAAATCATTAATTGTAACCGATGAAGGGCTGCATAAAATGGGTGTTTCTCAAGAAGTTGCAAACATTATTTCTGAAGCAGGGCTTGAAGCAGTAGTGTTTTCAAAGGCAGAGCCTAACCCGACAGATAAGAATGTTGAAGCAGGCTTAGAAACGTTTTATGCAGAAAATTGTGATTCTCTCGTATCTTTAGGTGGGGGAAGTGCCCACGATGCTGCAAAAGCGATCGGTTTAGTAGCTGCAAATGGTGGGAAAATTCATGATTATGAAGGAGTGGATCGTTCCAAAAAACCAAGTGTCCCTCTTATTGCGGTGAATACAACAGCAGGGACTGCTAGTGAAATGACAAAATTCACGATTATTACTGATACAAGCCGCAAAGTGAAAATGGCGATTGTCGATAAACATGTAACTCCACTTTTATCTATTAATGATCCGGTCTTAATGTTAAAAAAACCTGCACCATTAACAGCAGCAACTGGACTGGATGCATTAACCCATGCGGTAGAAGCATTTGTTTCGACAGCAGCTACACCAATTACAGATGCCTGTGCGAAAGAAGCAATCCGAATTATTCCAAATTATTTACCACGTGCAGTTGCTAATGGTGAAGATATGGAGGCGCGTGAGCAAATGGTTTATGCGCAGTTTCTAGCAGGGATGGCCTTTAATACTGCTTCTTTAGGATATGTTCATGCGATTGCTCATCAGTTTGGAGGGTTTTATAATTTTCCGCACGGAGTTTGTAATGCAATTTTATTGCCACATGTATGCCGCTTTAACTTAATTGCACGTAGAGAAAGATTTGCAGAAATTGCAGCGCTTTTAGGAGAAAATATTGTTGGTTTGACTACATCAGAAGCTGCTGATTTTGCAATTCAAGCAATTGAACGGCTAGGAAAAGATCTTAACATTCCGAAAGGATTTAAAGAAATGGGAGCGAAAGAAAAAGATATTGAAATATTGGCGAAAAACGCAATGAAAGATGCGACCGCTCTCACAAATCCACGAAAAGCAACCTTAGAAGAAATAATGCAAATTATTCACAATGCCATGTAGAATGAAACATTGTTAATACTAATAGACCCTTTACTTACTCTAATAGAAGTAAAGGGTTTTTTAACGAAAAATAGAGCGTAATAAGACATTTGAACGCATTAAAAATACTTGCAGAGAAAGAAAAATCTAAAATAATGAGAAACGGAAAAAGAATTGATAGTATATATTAACAACTAGATCAAATTAGCGTATAATTTATCTGGAAGCAATGGTGAACATTGGAGAGCTTGCTAATAAAACGAAATAGTTGCCAATATCATGAAACCATTCATCGGGTTTAATCGTCTAAAGAGGTAGACGAGTCAAATAAATAGAAGGAGCTTATATATGAAAAAACAAGCAAAAAAACCATTGGTGCTTGCTTCAGCATTAGTGTTAGGCATGACTGCTTTTGTACCTTTACAGGCGAGCGCTGCCAATGAAGCAAAGGAACCAATTTACTCTGTTCAAATTGAACAGCAGTTGAAAGGCAAAATCATTTACGATTTTGGCCATGAATTGCTTATAAAAACAGAAGAAGGGAAAAAATACCATATCGGTCTCTATGCTTTTACAGATGAGCAAATTGAACAGATGAACCTATCAGAAGGCGCTGATATTTTTATTGAAGGTCAAGTACTAGAGAGCACAGACGAATTTAACTCTTTTGACGTATATAAGCGCTTTTTGCCTGAAGGCATCTCAAAGGAAGATTTAGCGAAACTTGAAAAATTGCACAAAGAAATGAGAGAGTTGGAAAAAACATTGTTTGCTGATGAAACTGAAGACAATGAGGCTCAATGGGACGCACTGTCTGCTCTCTATGATGAAATGTATGAAATTGAGAAGCCTTACCGTTTAGCTGAATGGGAACCAGAAACATTTGAAGAATATATGGCTTTCTTTAAGGAAGACCTTAAGAGAGAAGTAGCAGCTGAAGACCTTGAAAAACTCGAAGCACTGTACACTGATTATGTAAAGTTTGCTAAGGATGGCAATGACAAGCAAGCTGAGGAAAAAATAGATGCATTTTTTACGATTTTAAATGATTACTTGGATATGGATGAATATACGGAGCCAGAAACATTAGAAGATTATTTAAAAGAAATGGAGCTGGAAATCTCCGAAGCAGATAAAACAAAACTAAAACCATTATATGAAGAGATGGTTGCTGCTAGAAAAGATGCCGTAGCTTTTGAGAAAGATGCGAAAGAAGCTGATGAGGCGTTAGTTGAAGAAAAATGGGAATCAGTTTGGGCGAAAATGGATCAAATTTGGGATGTACTGGATCCCTATATGAAAGAAGCAATGGTATCAAAGCCATTTGCTGATTATATCGCAAATATAGCGGATGATGAGCTATCTGAGATTTCAAAGGACGATCTAGCAGCTTTAGAAGCTATTTATGAAGAATTAAAAGAACTGGCAAAAAATAAAGACTACGATGCAATGGACGAAAAATGGGACGACTTTTATAAAATTTTAGATCCATATTTTAATGTGGAAGAAATTCCATTTAAAGCATCAAAAGTCGTGATTAACGGACATTCAATTAGTGGAACTTATGAATATAAAGCTGCTAATTCGGATAAATAATTCTATACTATCGATTTAACTGGATTTCAACTATCATACTATTTATTTAAAAGGGGAGTTTTAACCATGAAAGAACAAGTGAAAAAGACAACAAAAAAACCATTAGTACTTGCTTCTGCACTTATTTTAGGTATGACAGCTTTTGCACCATTACAAGCAGGTGCAGCGGAAAAAGTCGAAAAGCCTGCCTATGAAATTCAAATCGAAGATCAATTGAAAGGCCAGATCCTTTTTAATCACGGTTATGAAGTGTATGTAAAAGGGGAAGACGGCAAGCAATATCGTATTGGTTTGTACGACTTTACAAAAGAACAAATTGAGCAAATGAATTTGTCTGAAGGCGCAGACATCATTGTCGAAGGGAAACTTTTAGAAAGCGATGAGTACTTCGATAGTTTTGAAGTATATAAAAAACAGTTGCCGGAAGAAATTTCCGATGAAGACCTTGCCAAGCTAGAAGTATTGTTAAAGGAAGCAAATGAGATTAAAAAGGTTTTATTTAGTGAAGAGGAAGTAGCAGTAGAAGAAAAGGCCGAAGAAGGGGAAAATACTACTAAAGTAGTAGTAGACCTCAATGAAGAAAAATGGGATAGATTAAGTGAGATTTGGGAAGAAATGTATGAAATTGAAAAAGTATATTATCCTGAAGAAGAACCAGAAACATTTGAAGAATATATGGCATATTACGATGAAATATTAGAAAAAAATATTTCATCTGAAGATCTAGTCAAGCTTGAAGCGCTCTACGGAGACTATTTGAAGTTTTTGGAAAATGATGAAGATGAGCAAGCCTGGGAGAAAATCGATGAGTTTCATGAAGTGTTAAAACCGTATCTAGATATTCCAGGTCAACAAACATTAAAAGAATTTATTGAAATGATGGAGCTTGAAGTATCTGATGAAGATTTGGAGACATTAAAGCCGCTTTATGAAGATGCTGTAGCAGCCGAAGAAGCAGCTTCAAGAGATAGTGATGAAGATTGGGAATTAGTAAATGAAAAATGGGGGCTAGTCTTTGAATTTTTACATCCTCATATGATGGAAGCAAGGGTGTCTAAACCATTCGCTGAGTTTATTGCTGACTTTGAATTTGAAATTAAGGAAGAAGATTTAGCAACATTAGAAACGATATATGGTGAAATCAACAAACTAACTGCCGATAAAGATTATGAAGGTGCTGAAGACAAGTGGGACGCATTTTATGAAGCGCTTGATCCATACTTCGAATATTTCCGCGATCTTCCATTTAGAGCGTATCAAGTAGAAATCAATGGAAAAGCTTTTAAAGTTGGAGATGAAATAAAAACAGAAGTAAAAGAAGAACAAAAAGAAGTAGCAAAAGAAGCTAAAGAAGAACAGAAAGAAGAGAAAGAAGAAGCACCGAAAAAGGAAGATAACGAAGCAGCAGCTGAAAAAAAGTAAGCGTCTGATACATTCAGTGAATCATTCTATTTAGATAGTAATTCTCATTCAATACATTAGATTTTAGCGTATGAATCTTTTTTACACCTTCTCGATCTTGTGCATTATGCACAATGATTGAGAAGGCTCTGATTAAAAGTGCATGTGCTTTTCTCAAAATGCTGTTTGGAGGATGGGAGTTTTATTTAATAAGAATTACCAAAATATGCGAAAAAAGAGGTATAAGTAATGAAGAAAAAACAAGTTAGAAAGCCAATGGTACTTGCTTCGGCCCTTATTTTGGGCATGACAGCATTTGCTCCTTTACAAACAAATGCTGCAGAGGCAGTAAAGAAACCAACTGTTGAGCAGCAAATGGAACAACAATTAAAAGGTGAAATTATATACCATCATGATTATGAAATGTTAATAAAAGGGGAAGACGGCAAGCCATATCGTGTTGGTTTGTATGACTTCTCTGAAGAACAAATCGCGCAGATGAAATTAACAGAAGGCGCTGAAATCATTGTAAAAGGAGAAGTCCTAGAAAACAATGAATACTTCGATAGTTTTGAGGTATACAAAAAACGTTTGCCTGAAGGTGTGTCTGAGGAAGATCTAGCAAAGATTGAAGTACTATTCAATGAATCTAGAGAACTTGAAAAATCTTTATTTACTGAAGTGATTAATAACGAGGAAACTGGGGAAGCTGCAGCTAAAGCTGATCAAGCTAAATTGGATCGCCATGATGAAATTTGGGATGAAATAAGTGACATTTTAGATCCATATTATCCAAAAGAGGATCCTGTAGAATTTGATGAGTATATCACTTCCTGGACAGATTTATCTATGGAAGAATTAAAAGAAGAAATTTCTGCTGAAGATTTGGAGAAGCTTCAAGCTCTTTATGAAGAGTACTTAAAACTATTAGAAAAAGATGAAGAAGATCTAGCGTGGGAAAAACTAGATGAATTTCATGATGTTCTAAATCCATTTTTCAATCACTATGAAATGGAATCATTTGAGGAATTTTTAGCATTATTTGAGTTCGAAATTACTGATGAAGATAAAGGCATCTTAGAACCGCTTTATGAAGATGCAAAAGCAGCACAAGAAGCGGCAGAGACAGAAGAAGAATGGGAAGCTATCTGGGAAAAATGGGACTTAGCTTATGAAGTATTGAACCCTTATTTCATGGAAGCAAGGGTTTCTGGGACATTTGAGGAATATATGGCAGATTTTGAATATGAAATTTCAGAAGAGGATTTAGCAACATTGGAACCTCTATATGAAGAAATCAAAGAATTAACGATGAATAAAGACTATGATGCTGCTGATAAAAAGTGGGAAGAATTTTACGAAATTCTAGAGCCTTACTTTGAAGAATATGCAATCGTTCCATTTAGAGTATACGAAGTAGAAATCAATGGAAAAGAGTATAAAGCAGGAGCAGAAGAAAAGGTTGTAGAGGAAAAGAAAGAAGAGTCTAAAGAAGCAAACAAGGAAGAAAACAAAGAAGATAAAACAACGGAAGAGAAGGACGCATCAAAGGATAAAAGTGAATCAACAGCTAAAGATGCTTAATCCGTTATATTTTTAAGCATGTGGTCCCCGATAGAGGGGGCCGCATCATTCTATAGCATTAAGTACAGAAATGTGCAACCCTTCAACATGAGATGGGACAAGCAGCATGAGTGCCATCCCCTCAATGTCAACCCCATCCTACACTAAAGATGCTATTCTATAAGCTACAAAAAAATGTATAACAATAGGAGGATTATGTAATGAAAAAACAAACGAGAAAACCAATGGTGCTTGCGTCTGCATTAATATTAGGGATGACAGTCTTCGCACCTATACAAGCTGGAGCTGCCGAGGCGATCAAGGAAGAAGTGCAGGAAATACAATTGGAACAGCAGCAAATAAAAGGGAAAGTGCTATTTTACTTCGATTATGAATTGTTTGTGAAAGGAGAAGATGGCAAACGATATCGCATTGGTTTACATGACTTCACAGATGAACAAATCGAACAGATGGGCTTGAAAGAAGATACTGGTATTGTTGTAAAAGGAACAGTATTAGATAGCGAAGCGTTCTTTGATAGCTTTGAAGCATATAAAAGACAATTGCCAGAAGAAATTACTGAAGATGATTTAGCGAAGATTGAAGTATTGCATAAAGAATTAAAAGCGTTAGAAAAGAGTCTATTTAAAGAAGAAGCTGAAAATAAAGATGGCAAGGCTTCAGACATTGATGAAGAAAAATTGAATCAATATTTTGAAATTCAGCATGAAATAGGTGAAATTCTTGTTTCTTACTATCCTGAAGCAGATCCAGAAACGTTTGAGGAGTTTATCACATCCTATGCAGATTTGTCTATGGATCAATTGAAAGAAGAACTTTCTTCTGAGGATTTCGAAAAGCTTCAAGCTCTTTATGAAGATTATTTAAAACTATTAGAAAAAGATAAAGATGATCTTGCATATGAAAAGCTAGATGAATTTTATGAGATTTTAAATTCATATCAGAATATTCCTTATCGCCAATCTTTTGAGGAGTTTCTAGAGGCAATGAAGCTTGATATTTCTGATGAAGATAAAGCAACATTAGAAACACTCTTTAACGATGCAAGAGCAGCAGAAAAATCATCTAAAGACAATTGGGATATGATCGATGAAAAATGGAATAAAGTCTATGAATTTTTAAATCCTTATTTCAGAGAAGCAGGTGTTTCCCAGTCGTTTGTTAAATATATAACAAGCTTTGAATTTGAGATTAAAGAAGAGGATCTAGCAACATTGGAACCTCTTTATGAAGAAATTAAAGAATTAACGATGAAAAAAGACTATGAGGCTGCTGATAAAAAGTGGGAAGAATTTTTCGATGTTCTTGATCCTTACTTTGTAGAATATCATACAAATAATCCTTTTAAAGCGAAGCAAATAGAAATCAATGGAAAAGAATTTAAAGTAGAAGCAACAGAAACGGTTGTAGAAAAAAAGAAAGAAGAGTCTAAAGCAGAAAGCAAAGAAGAAAAAGCAACGGCAGAAAAGGACGCATCTAAAGATAAAAGCGAATCAACATCTAAAGATGCTTAGTATTAAATATGTGGTCTCTCGATAAGGGGGCCACATTATTGTATAGCATAAATATTGATGAACGTTTATGAAGAAACTTCAAGCATGATGCAAAGAATTATGCAACCCTTCAGCATTAGATGGGATAAACAGTAAAGCAGTACCTTCTATGCCCCCCATCCTACACAAAGATGCTATTCTATGAGCTATTAAAATAATATGTATAAAAATTGGAGGTTTTATGAAATGAAAAAGCAAACGAGAAAACCAATGGTGCTTGCATCGGCACTTCTATTAGGCATGACCGTCTTTGCACCGATACAAGCTGGAGCTGCCGAGGCGATCAAGGAAGAAGTGCAGGAAATACAATTGGAACAGCAGCAAATAAAAGGGAAAGTGCTATTTTACTCCAATTATGAATTGCATATGTCCGGAGAAGACGGAAAGTGGTATCGCATTAGTTTACATGACTTCACGGATGAGCAAATCGAACAGATGGGCTTGAAAGAAGACGCTAATATCGTTGTAAAAGGAACAGTGTTAGATAGTGAAGCGTTTTTCGATAGCTTTGAAGCGTATAAACGACAATTACCTGAAGACATTACGGAAGAAGATCTAACGAAGATTGAAGGCTTGTATAAAAAATTAAAAGAGGTTGAAAAGGATTTTAATTCTAAAATTAACGAAAAAGTAGGTTCTGGAGAGGAAGATGGTGAGGCAAAAAACCTTGATGAAGAAAAATGGTCGTGCGTGCTGGGTATTGGCATGATGAGTTGTCACGGAAACCTTAATAAAGAAGAAGAGGATGAATATGAGAAGATTAGGGATGAATATTCGAAGATTATGGGTGAAATTTCGAATGAAGTACATGATATTCTGGCCCCTTATCTTCCTGAAGAAGACCCAGAAACGTTCGAGGAATATATGTCTTTCTTTGGAGATGAATTACAAGAAGAAGTCTCTGCAGAAGTGTTGGAGGAGCTTCAAGCTATTTATAAAGAGTACTTAAATCTATTAGAAAAAGATGAAGAAGATCTAGCGTGGGAAAAACTAGATGAATTTCACGAAATTCTGAATCCATTTTTAAAGCACTATGAAATGGAATCATTCGAGGAATGGTTAGCATTATATGAGCTTGAAATTACCGATGAAGATAAAGAAAAGTTAAAACCGCTTTATGAAGATGTAAAAGCAGCGCAAGAAGCTGCAGAGTCAGAAGAAGATTGGGAAGCTGTCTGGGAAAAATGGGACTTAGTTTATGAAGTACTAGACCCTTATTTTTTGGAAGCAAGGGTTTCTGGGACATTTGAAGAATATATGACAGATTATAAGTTTGAAATCTCAGAAGAGGATCTAGCAGCCTTGGAACCTCTTTATGAAGAAATCAAAGAATTGACGATGAATAAAGACTACGATGCTGCCGATGACAAATGGGGCGAATTTTACGAGATTCTAGAGCCTTATTTTGAAGAATATGCAACGAAACCAATTAAAGCATACGAAGTAGAAATCAATGGAGAAGAGTATAAAGCAGGAGCAGAAGAAAAGGTAGAAAAAGAGAAAGAACAGCCTAAAGAAGGAAATAAGGAAGAAAAGAAAGAAGAAAAAACAACGGAAGAGAAGGACGCATCTAACGATAAAAATGAATCAACAGCTAAAGATGCTTAATCCGTTATATTTTTAAGCATGTGGTCCCTGATAAGGGGCCACATCATTCTATAAATTTGTTTCGGCCATAAACATTCTTAAAAAATGTAAAAACAATCATAAAACATTTTGTTCAGAGCTGTGCCATCCTTTAGCATGAGATGGGACAAGCAGCATGAGTGCCATCCCTTCAGTAGTAAACCCCATCCTACACCAAAGATCCTATTCTATAAGCTATTAAATATATCTATTACAATAATAAAAATAGGAGGTTTTATGAAATGAAAAAGCAAACGAGAAAACCAATGGTGCTTGCGGCGGCCTTAATTTTAGGTATGACCGTCTTCGCACCGATACAAGCGGGAGCTGCCGAGGCGGTCAAAGAAGAAGTATATGAAATGGAATTGGAACAGCAGCAAATAAAAGGGAAAGTGATGTTCCACTTCGATTATGAATTACATATGATCGGAGAAGATGGCAAACAATATCGCATTAGTTTACATGACTTCACGGATGAACAAATCGAGGGGATGGGCTTAGAAGAAGACGCTGATATTGTTGTAAAGGGAACAATATTAGAAAGTGAAGCGTTCTTCAATAGCTTTGAAGCGTATAAACGACTATTGCCTGAAGACATTACGGAAGAAGATTTAGCGAAGATTGAAGGCTTGTATAAAGAATTAAAAGAGGTTGAAAAGGGTTTTAATCCTGAAGTTGACGAAGAAGCAGAGGCTGGAGAGGAAGGTCGTGAGGCAAAAAAACTTGATGAAGAAAAATGGACATGCATGCTGGGTATTGGCACCATATCATGTGTGACAAGTAACCTTGATGAAGAAGATAGGGATGAATATGAGAAGATTTGGGATGCATATGTGAAGATTGGGGATGAAATATATGATATTCTGGAACCTTACCTTCCTGAAGAAGACCCAGCAACGTTCGAGGAATACATGTCTTTCTTTGGAGATGCATTACAAGAAGAAGTTTCTGCAGAAGAGTTGGAGGAGCTTCAAGCTCTTTATGAAGAATATTTAAAGTTGAGAGAAAAGAATGAGGATGACCTTGCGTTTGAAAAGTTGGATGAATTTCATGACATTTTAAATCCATATATGAATAACCATAGTGTGCAGTCGTTTGAGGAATTTCTAGAGATGATAGAGCTTGACATCTCTGATGAAGATAAAAAGACTTTAGAAAAACTTTATGAAGATGTAAGAGCAGCTGAAGAAGCAGCTGAAAATGAAGAAGATTGGGATCTAGTACATGAAAAATGGCAACTGGTCTATGAAATGCTTGATCCTTATTATTTGGAAGAATTCGTTTCCAGACCATTTAGTGAAGTAGTTGCAGACTTTGAATTTGAGATTTCTGAAGAAGATCTAACAGACTTAGCATCTATATTTGAGGAAATCAAAGAATTAGTTGTCAATAAAAATTATGATGCTGCTGATGAGATAAGGAGTGATTTTTACGATATTCTCAGTCCATACTTTGAAGATTCTGACCAAAAAACCCCTTTTAAAGCGCAGCACATTGAAATCAATGGCAAAGAGTTTAAAGTAGGAGCCGAGCAGATGAAAAGAAGAAAGAGGCTGAAGAAATAGACAAAGATAAAAACGCAGAGGAAGAACGGGACACCTCGAAATCCGAAGATAAAAACGAATCTGCCTCTAAAGAAGCCTAACACGAAAAAGCTCCTTAGCATTTCCTGCTAAAGGAGCTTTTACTTATGAAATATGCTGATGCTCTTTAAAGGCATGCGCAATTTTTTCTCGTCCCGTTTCAATGCCGGGATGGAACTGAATCGTTGCATTGCTGCGAACTTGTTTAACATAGGCCATAGCTTCATTTAGCCTTTCTTCAATGTCGGTGCTTTTTTTCATCTTTTTCACGATGGAAAGTCCGGCTAGGCTTCCTTGTGCTCTAGCAACTTTTGCACTTTCAATACCAGTTATGTTGCCGGCAACAAATAGTCCTTCAAGTGGAGTTTCCATTTGTTCATTATGAACAGGGACATGACCGCCGAGTTCTTCGATAAATTGAAATGGACATCCAGCTACTGCTGCTAATTCAGCAAGTGGATAAAGTCCGCCTGCAATACAGACGAAGTCAACTTCAACCGTTTCTTCGCTTCCTTTTATTCGTTCTCCGTCTGGCGTCACTTTACACATCGTTACTGATTCAACTTGGTCTTTCCCATTAATTCGAATCACTGCTTTCCGAAGATGGATAGGCATATCCCACATTTTCACACCATTCTTTGGGTAACATTTCAGTGCCATGTTTCTAATCCAATCATTTTTAGCTAATTTGCTTCCGAAACGAATAAGAGCTGATGGTGCTAGATGTGCAATTCGTAATAGCGCTTCCATCACTTTTCGCGGGTGGCCAGCATCTTTCGTCACCGTATTGATAGCGGGCAAAGCCATACTATGAATAGCAATACCTGCCAGCTGCAATTCTCTCGCAATTGCTGCTGAAAGTACGTTGACACCAACGATCACACCTTTTTTTCCGACGCGTACTCTATGGACATTTGTCATGACCTGGGCAGCGCCAATTGACATGACTCCAGGCAGCGTCCAGCCTGGGATTGGTGCTGGCACTTCGGCAGCTCCTGTCGCTACAAGCAGATTGTGCGAAGTGAATGTTGTTTCATTTGTATGTACTTTCCAACCTTGTTCGATTTTTTCAATATGGTGAACAGATACACCGCATAAGATATCGACACCGAGCTTATAAGCATTTGTTGTTAATTGCTTTGTTTCTTCAATTCCGTTCCACCATACGCCATCAGGTTCTTGATGAAGCTGGCCGAGCAATCTTCCGCCAGGTTTCATAAATTCATCAATGACTACAACGGATAAATCCGCTTCTCGACAGGCGATTGCTGCCGCTAGTCCAGCTGGGCCTGCTCCGATAATGACAACGTCAAGCATGATCATGCGCCCCCTTTGTTTCGCCTGTCTTTTCTATAAACTCAGCATATGTTTTTGGCAAAGCATCATCTTGGTGCTGTTTCTTTAATGGACTTGGCTGTAACTTCCCGCTCTCGACAACCATGTCATTTTCAATTTCCACTAAACAGGAACGGATTCCTGGCTTCTGATTAACGGTGACACGACATTCAAAGCAGTGTCCAATATTGCAATAGATCCCTCGCGGTGTATTTGCTTCTTCCTGTACACGAAGCTTACGAATGCCATTTGCAAGCAAAGCAGCAGCAATTGTTTCTCCTTCAAAGCCTTGATAAGTATTGCCATCAAATGTGAAGTGAATTGTTTTGCGCCTTTCTAATTTACCTAAAATTGGATGATCTACAATTCGGTTATTCTTCATGACTCGATTTCGCCCCCCAATGCTGATAAAGATACTGGACGAACTGGCGGTTGTACCTTTAGCGGAAGATCATGAGCAATCCCATTTCCTTTCACTTCTTTTAGGACAGCATCTATTGCTGTTCTGCACGTCCGTCCTCCACAATAGCCCATTCCTGCTCTTGTCCGTAATTTGACTTCACGAGCTGAGCATTGATAAGTTTCAGCAGTATGTTTGATGTTCTCGAGCGTAACCTCTTCACATCTACAAATGATCATTGTTGATTTCTCCATCTCCCACTTTCCCCTTTTTCCTTCAATTTCATAGATTATTACAGTGATTTCTTTCAATCAATATTTAACACATTATGTTTGAAAATACAACATATTTAGAAAGATGATAAAAATTTTTCTTAAGAAGTTGTAAAGTAGTTATCTGATCTATTATACTGGCATGGAGAGAACGTCAGATAAAAAGAATCTAGGGTGGATGATTTTTTATAGGGGGAAGGAAGAAATGAATACAGTAAATCATGCAGAAGTCGCTGTAATTGGGGGAGGAATCGTTGGTTGTGCAGTTGCTTACTATATCGCTAAGGCTGGTTTAGACTGCATGCTAATTGAAAAAGGGGATCTTGTTAGCGGTACATCGTCTCGATGTGATGGAAATATTACTTCAGTGGATAAGGACCCAGGTTTTGACAGCCAAATGTCTTTAATTAGTCAAGATTTAGTATTAGAGCTTAATAAAGAATTGGAGATCCCATTTGAATATCGGGCGCTTGGAAGTCTTTTAGTATGTGAATCAGAGATAGAAATGGAAGCGGCGGAAAAATGGGTAAAGAGTCAAAAAGAAGCCGGTTTGCCATTTAAAATGCTTGACCGCTCTGATATACGCCAAGAATCTCCTTATTTTGCAGATGATATCCTTGGCGGTCTGGAATGTACAACCGATTCACTCATTAATCCTTACTTGTTTTGTTATTCTTTAGTAGAAAAGGCGAAACAATATGATTTAAAAGTATACACACACAGAGAAGTGAAATCGATTACAAAACAGGACCACTTTCTTATTAAAACAAGCAATGGAAGTTTTACCGCAAAAAAAGTTGTTAATGCTGCGGGTGTTTGGGCGCCATTTATAGGTGAAATGCTAGGTGTTCATATACCAATTAAGCCTCGTAAGGGCCATATTATCGTTGGTTCTAGGCAACAGCCTATCGGCATGAGAAACGTAATGGAATTTGGCTATCTCATTTCAAAATTTGGCGGTGTACGCCAAGTAGATGAAGAGACAGAAAAATATGGAGTAGCACTTGTATTAGAGCCGACAGAGAGTCAAAATTTTCTCATTGGAAGCAGCCGCCAATTTGTAGGCTATGATGGTACAATTGATCTAAATGTGGTTAAATGTATTGCAAGAAGAGCGTTAAGATTTTTCCCGAAAATGAATGATTTTAATATCATTCGTACGTATACTGGAATGAGGCCTTGGACAGAAGATCATTTGCCAATTGTTTCACATGTCGATGAAGTGCCTGGTTTTTATATTGCTGCTGGACATGAAGGCGACGGCATTAGTTTGGCAGCTGTCACTGGAAAATTAATCGAAGAATTAATTCGCGAGCAGACAGAGACGATCATCCCAGCAGAGCCGCTCCGATATAATCGTTTCCAAAAAGAAACGGTATCATAGACTTAGATGGCAAAAACTTGAAAAAAAGCTAGGTAAATCGTACATAAATACTGGAAAATGGCTGCCCATGTTTCTATAATATATGTGTCTGATAAACGATATCATGAATGTTAGAAAATGCTATGGGCAGCAAATTGAAAAACGTGCTATTTTTAGAGAATGAATTATTTTAGATATGGCATGAACAGAAAGGAATTTTATAATGGAAAGAAGTCTACAAGCAGGGACGGTCGTAACATTAAATATTGAGAGGGAAGCACCGTTCGGATATTTTTTATCTAACGGAGAAGAGGACGTCCTATTACATCATAGTGAAATCAACGAAGACTTTAACCCAGAAGAACCGCAAACTGTTTTTTTGTTTCAAGATCACCAGGGTAGATTAGCGGCAACGATGACGATTCCAAACGTCCAAGTTGACAAGTATGATTGGGTAGAGGTTGTTGGAGTTGAGCAGGATTTAGGAGTATTTGTCGATATAGGCATCCAGAAAGACATTCTCGTTTCAAAAGACGATTTGCCTGCACTTATTTCTCTATGGCCTGTAGTAGAAGATCGTCTTTATTGTTCCCTTAAAACAGATAAGAAAGGGCGTTTATTTGGGAAACTTGCTACTGAGGATACGATTAGAAAAATCGTTCAGCCGGCAACAAAAGCTGATTTTAATAAGAATGTGACAGCATATGTCTATCGTGTATTAATGGTTGGTTCACTTGTGTTAACCGAAGAAGGATGGCTAGGTTTTATCCATCAATCTGAACGAAAAACAGAACCGCGTCTTGGCCAAAAAGTGGAAGGACGAATTATTGGCGTCAAAGAAGATGGCTCTGTCCATCTTTCCCTTTTAAAACGAGGTCATGAAGCACAAGAGGATGATGCGGAAAAAATTTTAGCCTATTTAGACAGCCGGCAAGGTTCGATGCCTTATTGGGATAAAAGCAGACCAGAAGAGATCCAAGCTCGTTTTCAAATGAGCAAGGCGGCATTCAAACGAGCTCTCGGCAAGTTGATGAAGGAAGATAAAGTGAAACAGGAAAATGGCTGGACATATCGAAAATGAGCCTTTATTGCTGTGAAAATCGTATAGTTTTAAATTTATATACATAAAGGAAAAACAAAAACCATTAAATGGAACTAATAGGTCCAAAGAGTCCTGCTTCAAATATGGAGCAGGCTTTTTTTATTGAATTTTTTACGAAAATCCATCATATGTAAACGATTACTTAAGCATCGGTTAGCTTTTTTAAAAGTTTCTCCCACAGTTTGTAGAAGGGGATATACCGAAAGACACAAGTTTGTTTTATACAGGGATACAGGAGATGTTAGACACTCAAGTTGAAAGAGGATCTACGTTTTTCATTTTAGGTTCTCTATAAAAAAAGAGAATGCCTTTTATCTGACGAGTGAGTTACACCTATAAAAAGAACAAAAACATCTGTACTAAAAGATTAGATATTTTGTAGGGGTTTGAATATGATCTTTCGTCTATTATTTGAAGGTATTTATTTTTTATATTTTCTGGGATATGGTTATTTAAAAAAAGTTGCAATCTACTAATGGGATGATAGATTCCATTATGGAAGTATCACTTTATGATACTAAAGAGGTTTTTAAAAATCTTTAGGTTTTCTTTAGCTTTTTTTTTTCTTTTTTTAAACTTTGATGTTTAGACTGTCTATGAATGGCAATTTGATGGAGGAATGTTAGGGATGAAAAAGTTTAAAAAAATAATTCTTTTTCTTGTTATCGCAGTTATCGCATTTACTCTCTTTTTTAAAGTGAAAGATCCTAATATCAAAGCTAAATCAGCGGTGTTGATGAATGCGGATACTGGAGAAATTCTTTATCAGAAAAATCAAGATGTCCCGCTTGCAGCGGCGAGTATGTCGAAAATGATGACACAGTATCTTGTACTTGAACAGATTGAGGCTGGATTGCTTAATTGGGAAGAACAAGTTGTGATAAGCAGCCACTCAGCTGATAGTGAAGGTGTAAAGATCGACATTGAATTAGGAGATACATTGACTGTTCGCGATTTATTCATTGCAACAGTAGTAGCATCTGCAAACAATGCTGCTGTTGCTTTAGCAGAGCATGTTGCTGGAAGTGAAGCGGAATTCACAAAGCTAATGAATGAAAAAGCGGTAGAAATGAACTTATCGGATGAAACAAACTTTGTTAATGCAACTGGCTTGGAAAATAAACAGTTAGATGATGATGAAACACAAATGTCTGCTTTAGATGTTGCGACATTGTCGTATCATCTCTTGAATGACTTTCCTAAAGTGCTAGAAGTGACGAGTCTGTCTCAATACCAATTAGATTATGATGATATCGTTCTATATAGCACGAATGAAATGCTAGAAACATATTCACCTTTTTATTTTGAAGGTGTCGATGGATTGAAAACGGGATTTACAGATGAAGCAGGCTATTGTTTTGCTGGAACAGCAAAACAAGGGGATACAAGGTTAATATCGGTTGTAATGGGAACAGAAGATGATGAGCAGCGTTTTATTGAAACAAAGACTTTGCTATCATTTGGATTTAATAAATTTCAGCTTCCTTCGCTTCGAGCGATTGTGAAAGACCTATTTAAATAATCTAATCTTTTAGCCTAGAGGAATTACTTGGAAAATGTATCAATCATCACTTATTACAGAAGGAGGACCGTTTACGATGAAAGATGAAGAGATGTATAGGCTGCTGAAAAAAAGCCAGCAAGGAGATGACCGAGCTTTTCATTTGCTATATGCCTCAATTTATCAAGATGTCTATCGAACGGTGTTTCTTCTTGTAGATAGTGAAAAGGAAAGGGAGTATGTGTTAAAGGATATTTATATTCGGCTGCGTCAGGTCAAACTTGTTCAGGAAAATCTTCCTTTTCGTTATTGGCTTCACGGAATGATGATAAGAGAACTTAAAAAAAGAAAGCACCATTATAAAGGGTTTCTGTTCCGGTTCTTATCTAGAAAAACAACAATCTTTCAATATTTATCTAATCAGCAGCGTCAAATTATCGTATTTAGGTACTATCATCACTATTCTTTTCCGGAGATTGCGGAGCTGCTTGCTATGCCATTGAAAAAGGTGATCACATATCATCGTACTGCACTTCATGCTCTTCGGTTTGATACCATTGAAGGGGATGTGGAAGAAAAGTTGTGCCACGATCTTCACATGCGCGTCGAAGAAATTGAATCTTCATCGCCAACGTTAAAAAAAGGATGCAATACTAGAGTTGCTATGTCTGCAAACGAGAAAAGAGACTTTAAAAATCCTAGTAGTCTCAATATAGCAATTGCTCTGCCAACTCTAATATTATCAGCGATTTTGATCAGCTTTTTTTTGATGGAATGGAAGCCGCTTCCTTTAGTGCATGCGAAAAAGGCAGAGGAGGAAATCCATGAATCAGCTTCTTTTTTAAGTGAAGTACAATGGGATCAATGTGGGAAGGATATACCAAATCAGTCTTATGATCATATTTCAATAGAATATAAGGGAAAAGATCCAGTAAACTTACAAGTCCTAATCAATCCATATACGGATGAATTAGAAGGGGTTATGCAAGAAGCATGTATGTTATTAGAGGCGGATGTAATGTCGATGCCAGATAAACAAGTGAATGAAAATATTGCGGTGTTGATTGGTGATATGTATGGTAGTCTAGAAGGATACCATAGTACAATAGAAAAGTTGAGGCATCCGAAGCAGAAAACGATGCTGATAACTTATAGTCACCAAGATAAAGCAAAACCAAGCTTTCAAGTGTTTCTTCAGGGAAATAAGATCAATGTCCGTCTTTATAAACGCTTTGAAAGTAAGGATGGTGGTGCTTTAAACTAGAATGGAGGAATAATAGAGTGAAGTATCATTTCAAGGCCGCATTTATAGCTAGCTTCCTAGCAATGTGGATGCTAGGAAGCAGCGCTTTTTTCACTTCCTATGTATATGCAGAAGAAGCGCCTGACATTCAAGCGGATGCAGCCATTGCTGTAGAGCTAAGTACAGGGAAAATCGTCTATGAAAAAAATGCCAATGCTCTCTTAGGAATTGCTTCAATGACGAAAATGATGTCAGAATATCTGCTGTTTGAAGCGATTGCGGAAAAGAAAGTTAGCTGGGATCAAACTTATCAAGTAAATGAACATACATATAAGATTTCTCAAGATCTAGGTCTTTCTAATGTACCATTACGAAGAGACGGCACTTATACAATCCAAGAGCTGTATGAAGCAATGGCTATATACTCAGCAAATGCTGCGACAATGGCAATTGCCGAAACAATTGCTGGTTCAGAAGGCGAATTTGTAAAAATGATGAACGAAAAAGGAACAGAACTTGGATTAGGAGAGTTTCAATTTGTCAATTCAACTGGGCTTAATAATAGTGACTTAAAAGGAATGCATCCAGAAGGAACAGGTCCAGAAGATGACAATATGATGTCTGCCAGAGCAACTGCTAAATTAGCAATGCGTTTATTAACGGATTATCCGGAAATATTGGAGACTGCTAGTACTCCTCAAATGACGTTTCAAGATGGGACAGCAGATGCAATTGTTTTACAAAACACGAATTTTATGCTGCCTTCTCTTATCTATGATACAGAAGGAGTAGATGGACTTAAAACAGGATTTACTGATTTTGCCGGCTATTGTTTTACTGGGACAGCAGAAAGAAATGGAGTCCGTATTATTACCGTAGTGATGAATGCAAAGGATGAAAACGGAAAAACTAGTAATAAAGCTCGTTTTGATGCGACGAAGAAACTGATGGAGTATGTTTTCGAACATTATGATCTTGTTGAATTATTTCCAACTAACTATCAATTCGACAAAAAATCGTCTTTGCCTGTGAGGCAAGCAAAAAGAAAAAAAGTCGATATTCACACAGATAAACCATTATCTGTCTTCCTTAAAAAAAGTGAAAAAGACTCCTATGAAGCAGTGTTGACCGTTGATAAGCAAGCACTTAATGAAGAAGAAGGCGTGACAGCCCCTATTAAAAAGGGAACAGTTGTTGGTTCATTAACAGCTCAATCTAAAGAAGGCGATTCATATGGATATTTAAATGATGCGCCATCTGTAAATGTTGTCATCAAGGAGGATATAAAAAAAGCAGGTTGGTTCACTTTAATGATACGATCGGTTGGAGATTTTTTCACAGAGTTATGGAATAATGTAAGCAAGTAGATTTCATCATATGACGTCTCTTGAATCTTTCCTACTAAAATTCCTATCCCTCACTTTCAGTTCGTTAAGTGAGGGATAGCTTGTTGTGACTGGATATAAAAAACGTACTTTATTGGGAGGAGATCACTCCATGCAACGTGATCCTTTTTATTATGTGAAGGCAATATCGAAGTGGCGATTCGTTTTTATGCTTGTTGCAGCTCTAGCATGTGCATGGATTACCGTGTATATTCTAAAGCTATTTATTATACAATTTGTGAATAGATCGACTACTCTATGGGGCCTCTATATAGAGTTCATTCAACTTTTTGGACCTGCTAAATACAATCAGTACATAGAATCATTTGGGATGATTTTTCAATTTTTGTGTATTCTTGGTTTTTTCATATTGTATATATATTTATTTTATGAACGAGCAAAGAGAAGCTATCATGATAAATGCTTTCAAAATATGCTAAGGGAAATATCTTATATTGCAAAAGGAAACTTTACACATAAACTAAATGCACCACCAATAAAAGAGTTGGAAGAACTTGCTATGAATGTTGATAATATTGTAGAAAAATTAAAAATATCCATCCAGGAGGAACGCTTGGCCGAACAAGCAAAAAATGAATTGATAACGAATGTTTCTCATGATTTAAGAACGCCTTTAACCTCTTTAATAGGATACATTGGATTAATTCAGCAAGATCAGTACCGTGATGAAGTTGAACTTCGCTATTATATCGAAGTGATAAATGAAAAAGTGATAAGACTTCATCAATTGATTCAGGATTTGTTTGAATATACACGTGTTCAATATAAAGGTGCTCACCTCCATAAAATACCTGTAAATATTTCCGAAATAGTTGGACAGCTTACAGCACAATATCGCTACCAAATGCAAGAGGCTAAACTGGAGTGCAGGCAATTTATTTCTTCTGGCAAGCTAATGGTGCTCGCAGATAGCAACAAACTAGGACGGGTATTTGAGAATCTCCTTTGGAATGCCATTAAATATGGAAAAGATGGGAAATATATCGATATTCATGCTTGTGAAGATCATAAAATGATTAAAGTTACAATTACGAATTACGGTTCGCCCATTTCTAAGATTGATTTGCCTTATATTTTTGAACGCTTTTATCGGGTTGAAAAATCCCGTTCTGAAGAAACAGGCGGTTCTGGATTAGGATTAGCGATTGCAAAAGGCATTATTGAACAGCATGAAGGATTTATTACTGCGGATAGTAATGGAGAAAAAACAATTTTTACTGTAAAACTATTAAAACTCGAAAAAGAGGAGAGTTCAATTAGTTCAGGCTTAAAAAGTTAAGGCTTAGGTCAATTCAGAATTGCAACAGTATGGAACGAAGAGAAGTCAGCGTTCATAGCAGTTTTACATTGTTGACGCTACTCCTACCTTAGTCGTAATTACCTTTCCTTCCTTTGTAGCAAATGTTAGAAAATAAAGATAAAAAGATGGAAATTCATTTCGAAAACCGATATATTTAATAATACGTTCGATGTCGAACGTGAGGGAGGAGGGTTTTTTTGGAAACTTTTAAGAGGTTAAAAGTATTTTATTGGCCGTATAAAAAATACTTTTTTACTTCGATGTTGTTTTTAATATTTGTAACGGCCATAACTGTTATCTATCCGATTATTTTGCAATTGACGATTGACGATGTTGTTTTGGAAGGGAAATATCACTTCATACCCTACTTAGCAATTGGATTGATCGTCATCATGATTTGTAAAGGAATTGCAACTTTTATTCATCAGTACATGGGAGATTTATTTGGGATAAAATCAATCTATCGGTTGCGGAATAAATTGTATGAAAAGTTGCAATTTTTGCCTTTTAGTTACTATGATAATGCAAAAACAGGCGATTTAATGTCGCGGCTGACTGCAGATGTAGAAGGATTTCGCTTTTTTTTATCTTTTGGTTTTACAGAATTACTGCGGTTTGTACTTTTATTAACAATCAGCTTTAGTGTCATGTTTTATTATTCTGTTCCTCTTACTTTCGTTACGATGATCTCATTGCCATTTCTCGGCGTTGCTGTGTATCGCTTTGATAAAGTAGTTCATCCAGCATTTCGGGGAATGAGGAAATCATTTGGAAAATTGAATACGAATGTTCAAGAAAATATTAGCGGTATTCAAACAGTAAAGTCTTTATCACGAGAAGCATTTCAAACAGAAAAATTTAATGTTTCAAATAGTGATTACAAAGAACGTAATATTAAAACAGCGAATATTTGGGCTAAATACTTTCCTTTAATGGAATTCCTGGGAAATGTCTGTGTCATTGCCTTGTTGGGTTACGGCGGGTACCTTGTTATGAACGATCAGCTTTCTTATGGGGAATTAGTGGCATTTTATAGCTTGGTAGGTTATATTTTATGGCCAATCATGAGTCTTGGATTTACCATTAATATGTTTTCACAAGCGAAGGCATCTGGTGAACGGTTGTTGGAAATTTTAGATGCTGATGAGAAAATTGTTGATTGTAGCAATGCTCTAGAAAGGGAAAAGTTTGAGGGGAAGGTCACTTTTAAAGATGTCACTCTTCGCTATGCAGATGATGAAAATGCTGCATTAAAACGGATCAATTTTACAGTAGAACCAGGGCAAGTGATTGGATTGATTGGTTCAACAGGATCTGGAAAGACAAGTATTACGCAATTAATTACTCGTTTTTATGAGCCGGTTTCTGGAGAAGTATTAATTGATGATAAAAAGGTGGATCATTATTCACTGCATTCTTTAAGAAATAATATTGGCTTTGTTTTGCAAGAGTCGTTTCTTTTTTCTTCTACTATTAAAGCAAATATTTCATATGGAAGACCTGATGCAACAATGGGGGAGATTATTGATGCAGCAAAACGCGCACAAGCTCATCACTTTATTATGGAGCTTCCAGATGGGTACGACACAATGCTTGGGGAACGGGGAATGGGTCTTTCAGGAGGCCAGAAACAACGAATCGCTATTGCTAGGGCAATTTGTCTAAATCCAAGCATTCTTATTCTTGATGATGCGACAAGTGCAGTTGATATGGACACAGAGTTTCAAATTCAGCAAGCACTTCGCGAAGTAATGGCGGGGAGAACAACTTTTATTATCGCCCATCGGATTTCTTCCTTAAAACATGCTAACGAAATTTTGGTGCTTGAGAATGGAAAAATTGCTGAAAGAGGAACACACGAAGAGCTTCTTTCCAATAATGGGCCATATCAGCGTATTTATGAGATTCAATATAAAGATCGGCATACAGTGATGCAAGGGCAAACGGGATGAGGTGAAATTGAAAAGATGTTAGAAAAAAAGAAAATAAATCCACAGGTGCTGGAACGTTTCCAATACTCAACTGATCAGGTAATTGACAAGCCCTTTAACTGGAAACAAATGTGGCGGCTGCTCGGATATTTAAAGCCATATACAAAAAAATTGCTGCCATTATCTATCTTTGCTGTTCTTATTACAACATTTGTACGGTTAGTAATTCCGATTTTAATTGGAGTATATGCCATTGATAAGGCGATTTCTGGAAAAGATGCAAAGCTTTTATATGGCGTGGTTGCAATGATAGCCCTGCTTTATTTCTTGTCATATGTTGCTAATATGCTTCGTATCCGGTGGATGAACCAGCTTGGCCAAGGTGTTATTTATGATATTCGAAAGCATTTATTTACGCACGTGCAGCATTTATCACACCGTTTCTTTGATCAGCGTTCTGCTGGTTCTATTCTTGTACGGATTATGAACGACACTACTTCATTACAAGATCTCTTCACAAATGGAGTTATTAATTTATTTATGGATATGATGATGCTCCTTGGTGTGATTGCCATCTTATTCGCTTTAAGCCCAGAGCTCACTATGGCAGTGATGATCATTTTGCCAATGATGTTTTTTATTTCAACAAAGCTGAGGAAAAATATCCGACGCTCTTGGCAATATATGAGGATTAAGCAATCGAAGCTCAATTCACATCTTAATGAAAGCATACAAGGAATTCGTGTTACACAATCTTTTACCCAAGAAAAAGAAAATATGGCTTTCTTTGATGGGGTAAATTTTGAAAACTATGAGGCTTGGCGAATTGCGACAAAAAAATCGGCGATGTTTCGTCCACTCGTAGACTTAACGAATGCGATTGGTTCTGCAGTCCTTATTTGGTATGGAGCCCACTTAATTCAGACCGGTTCTCTCGCATTAGGAGAATTTGTTGCTTATGCTTTTTATCTAGGGATGTTCTGGGAACCTATTTCTCGACTTGGAATGGTATATAATCAGCTTTTAATGGGGATGGCTTCATCGGAGCGGATATTTGAATATTTAGATGAACAGCCAATCGTCTCAGAAAAAAAACACGCTGCAGTGTTAAAGGATGTAAAAGGACATATTGTTTTTGATCACGTCTCATTTTCCTATGATGAAAAGCGTCCTGCTTTAAAAGATATTAACCTACACATTCATGCAGGAGACACCGTTGCGCTTGTTGGCCATACTGGGTCAGGGAAAACGACCATTGCAAATCTGATCACACGCTTTTATGACCCTACTGCAGGAGCTGTTAAAATCGACGGACATGATTTGAAGGATGTATCTTTACAAAGTTTGCGCAATCAAATTAGTGTTGTACTGCAAGAAACATTTATATTTTCAGGAACAATCATGGAAAATATCCTATTTGGACGTCCTCATGCGAGTGTCGAAGAAGCAATCAGTGCAGCTAAAGCTGTAGGAGCACATTCGTTTATTAAGAAATTGCCACAAGGCTATGATACACAAGTGGAAGAACGAGGAAATATTCTATCTGTGGGCGAGAGGCAGCTACTGTCTTTTGCACGTGCGTTATTAGCTGATCCCCGTATTATTATTCTGGACGAAGCAACCGCCAGTATAGATACGGAAACAGAAATAAAAATTCAAGAAGCATTAAAAACGCTACTAAACGGAAGAACAGCCATTATTATAGCTCACCGCTTGTCTACCATTAGAGAAGCAGATACAATTTTTGTTCTTGACCACGGCGAAATCATCGAAAAGGGAAATCATGAACAACTAATCAAGCATAAAGGAGAATACTATCGTTTAGTAAAAGCTCAATTTAATATGCTTAAAGTTATGTAGAAAAAAAATCTTTCCCAAATATTTGGGAAAGATTTTTTTATCCCACATCTAACTGGCAGTAAGACCCCCACCTCAAGAGTAAGAGGAATCGAAGAAGTCTAGGTGGGGGATAACTGCCAGTAAATGTCCGATTGGTTCAACTAACCATCAGTGGGGGATGAGAGAAAACCCCCACTGATGGAAGTTTCACTTTATAATGATACCAGATCAGCTGTTTGTATTGGTTTAAATTTAATAGATTTGGTTTATAATTCGTTCACTTCAGCTGATAAATCGATTGATTTACTTATGCCTCATTCACTTCGGCATATAAATTGATTGATTTAGCTTACAACTCAGTTATTTCATCGGCATATAAACCGATTAACTGGGCTTAAAAGTACGCTTATCATCGATTGCTCGGCTTGTAACACGTTCACTTCGGCGCTTATAAATCAGTTAAATAGGCTTTAAACGAACGGATAATTTGGACTCATGAATTTGATTAATCGTAAATTAAGAAATAAGCTAGCTGATTTTCAAGTTAGTTTACTAATACTCACCTAAATTTTTCGCATCCACTTTATTTCTACACCTCAAGTCTGATAAAAAAATCAAGCTCTAGGTACTTCAGTATTTGTTAGATTATCTTTAAGATGATAGTAGAGTGAAAAGACGGTTAAAGATATTATTTTCATCAGCTAGATTCCCAAAATTTAGCACAATCAAAAAAGGAGATGACGTATGATGCCAAAATTCTTGTTTATTCTGCTAATGATTATTGCTGGTTTGGTTGTATTATCAAGTATAGGACCTTTGCTTTCACTTGCAATCGGTCTTGTAATTGTGTATTTTTCTTTTAAAGAGTTTCTAAAAACGAATGCTGTTTTCAGTAAAGTGATTTGGCTTATTTTTGGTTTAATTGGGATAAAAATTTGCTTTTCAAGTTTCCCAGCAGCGTTCGGAATTATTGCTTTAATCTTTTTGTATTTTGCTTATAAAGCATGGAAAGATAAAGAATCTTCTGCCTCACATGAGTAAAATCATTCGTCATAAGAAGTGTTGGATGTCTTTATTAAATGATCCAAGTCTTCAGCTCACTTTCTGTAAATTGAAAAATGGCCGAGGAGCTAACATAGGATTGGCAATAATTTATGAAAGAGTATGTCATTGGTTGCTGCAAAGGAGAGAGATGTCATGAAAAACATCAAAGATAGTGATTTATTTATCTGGTTGTCAGTGATATGTGGTGTTGGACTGCTGTTTGAACTCTTTTTTCGTATCGAATCTCTCTTCCTTTTAGGTATTGCTGCACTGTTTATTTATTTAGGCATGAAACAAAAAAAAGGAAGTTCTAAAAAAGTATTTTTTATCATTGGTATTTCTTTCGCTGCCATGACACTGTTTATTTCGTTCTTTTTTAAAGCGTTTCTCTTTATTGCTATACTTTATTTTCTGTACCGCTACTGGTATTTGAAGAAAAAACCAACAGTTATTCATATTGAATCGCCTTCTTCTAATAAAACAAAGCCACTCAGAAAGAAACAATTGTTTTTTAAAAACATTTTAATAGGCGATCAGAGGATCGAGGATCAAGTATATGAATGGGATGATATTAACATTCAGTGCGGTATAGGCGATATAGTGATTGATCTCGGCATGACAATGCTACCTCTTGGTGAAAATATTTTAATGATCAGAGGGGTTATTGGCAATATTCGACTGCTTATCCCACATGATACAGCGATTATCATCAATCATTCAGCGCTGACAGGCATGTTAAAAATAGATGGTGATAAAGAACGGCTGCTTAATGGGAATGTCATCTACCATTCAGACAATTATGAGGATGCTACACGTAAAGTGAAGATTATCACCTCTCTAGTAGTTGGAGACGTAGAGGTGAAATATATATGAGTATTCAGAAAACATTTATATACTATTGTGCCTCATTCACTTTTGTGATGACATTGTTGGTCACAACGATGTATATTATCTTCATAAAAACAGATTGGTATGATCAATTAATATCGATTAGGATCTTTTCGATCCCATTGGTTTTATTTATTAGTCTTTTTAGTATTCTAGCCGGTTGTATTTTTGGATGGATTATTGGTTTGATGGTGAAAAAAAAAGCAATGGAAATAGAAAATGGCCTGCATGAGCTTGAGATGGGCAATGAGGAAAGGGATTTTTTTTCAGAGGAGAAATTGGAAGAAGTGTCGCTTATTTGGGAAAGAATCAGACGTATTCAAGCTCGTTTTCAAGAACAGGTAAAAGTTTCCCAACGAATGGCTAATGAACGAGTTGATGCACAAGAAAAAATGAAGCAAGAAGTGCTGACACAAGAAAGAAGCCGTTTAGCACGTGAACTCCATGATTCCGTGAGTCAACAGCTTTTTGCTGCCACAATGCTTTTGTCTGCAATTACACAAAATCCGAATCCAAATGAGCAAACGACACAAAAACAAATGAAATTAGTGGAGGAAATTGTGAACGAATCTCAGTCCGAGATGAGGGCGCTGCTTTTGCATCTTAGACCTGCACAGCTGGAAGGAAAAAGCTTAAAGCAAGGGATCGAGGAATTACTGACAGAATTAACAGCAAAACTTCCGATGAAAGTTATTTGGGATGTAGAAGATTTGCAGCTTGATAAGGGAATAGAGGATCATCTATTTCGAATTGTACAAGAAATTCTCTCAAATACGCTTCGGCATGCAAAAGCGAAGCTCCTTGAACTCCGCCTTATTCAAAAAAATAAGCTTGTGATTTTGAAGATCATCGATGATGGTGTTGGATTTGAGCTTTCTGAACAAAAAGCGGGTTCATATGGACTTGTTCTTTTACGGGAGCGTGTTGCTGAAATTGGTGGTATGATTAGAATGGTTAGTTTTCCAGGAAAAGGAACAAGTATTGAAGTGACAGTACCCATTATAAAAGAGGTTGAGTAGCATGATAAACGTATTATTAGTGGATGATCATGAAATGGTTCGGATTGGAGTCGCGGCTTATTTAAATATTCAATCCGATATCAAACTAGTTGGGGAAGCCGAAGATGGCAAGCAGGCGATTGAATTAGCTTTAAAATTACGGCCAGATATTATTTTGATGGATTTAGTGATGAAGGAAATGGATGGAATTGAAGCAACAAAGGAAATTATTAAACAATGGCCAGAAGCGAAAATTATTATTGTGACTAGCTTCTTAGACGATGAAAAAGTTTATCCAGCGCTAGAAGCAGGTGCAACAAGCTATATGTTGAAGACTTCAAAAGCAGCGGAAATTGCCGAAGCAGTCCGTTCTACCTATCGAGGACAATCCGTTCTAGAACCACAAGTTACTGGAAAAATGATGAAACGAATGACTGAAGGAACGAAACGCATCCTTCACGAAGACTTGACCAATCGTGAATTAGAAATTTTATTACTAATGGCAGAGGGGAAGACAAACCAAGAGATTGCCGATGACTTATTTATTGCTTTAAAAACAGTCAAAACTCATGTAAGTAATATTTTAGGGAAACTAGAAGTACAAGATCGCACCCAAGCGGTTATTTATGCTTTTAAACATGGATTGGTTAAATGATCGATATGTTACAGTAACCAAAAAATATAGCACAAAGCTTACCGTAATCGTTATTTATCCCACATCTAACTGGCAGTAAGACCCCCACCTCGAGAGTAAGAGGAACGAAGAAGTCTAGGTGGGGGATAACTGCCAGTAAATGTCCGATTGGTTCAACTAACCATCAGTGGGGGATGGGAAAAACCCCCACTGATGGAAGTTTCACTTTATCTTGAGAATAGCAGGTGAGCTTTTTTCTAATCTTTGAATATGATGACATATCCTAAGGGAAGAATTATTAGTTTACAACGGACTTGTGTTAAAATAAGTAAACAATATCCGAAATAGATGGAGGAATTTTGATGAAAAAGGAGTTTGTTGTCATCGGTTTAGGGCGATTTGGTGGAAGTATATGTCGCGCGCTTGCTGAGCAAGGGATGGATGTGATGGCGATTGACCAAGATGAAGATAAAGTCAACGAATTTTTGGATATTGCAACACATACAGTCATTGCTAATACAACAGATGAAAGTGTGTTAAAAAATTTAGGTATTCGGAACTTCGATCATGTAATTGTAGCAATTGGCGAAGATATTCAGTCAAGTATTCTAACCACACTAATGTTAAAGGAAATGGGCGTAAACCATATTACAGTTAAAGCGCAAAACGATTATCATGAAAAAGTATTAAGAAAAATCGGTGCGAATCATGTTGTTCATCCTGAAAGGGATATGGGGAAGAGAATAGCACATTATATCGTTTCAAATAATGTCCTTGATTACCTAGAGCTTTCGGATGAATACAGCATAGTGGAAATAGCTGTAAATAGTTTGTTAATCGGGCATTCTTTAATTGAATTGGATGTTCGTGCTAAGTATGGACTGAATATCGTTGCAATCAAAAGGGGGAAAGATATCATTGTGTCCCCACAAGCAGACGATTACCTAGAAGAGGGCGATATTTTAATCGTTATTGGCGCCGATAGCGATATTAACCGCTTTGAGAAAAAAGTGATGACTGTAGATTAATCAAAAAAGCTAAGCGTATATATAAGGATCTATCATTACGATTGATAGCGGCATAACACTTTCATGTGTTATGCCGTTTTTCGTTAAATTTGATTGTTGAAAGTCAAGGACATCTACACAGTTATAATCTGTTATATCTGATTGTCGCTGTTTTATATTACAATCTTACCAATAAATCATGTAATTGTTGAAAAAACAACTACAAATAAGAAATCATAAACATACAAATTAAGTAAAGAAAGAAAGACCCCGCTCTTACTTATTTTCTTCTAACAATTTGTTTACATATGTGATAAGAGGAGCAATAGCAGTTTTTTCAGTAAAATCAACAGTACCCCCATAAGTTTCAAGCAACATTTTATCTTCATCTGAAAGTTCATTTTCTGGCTTTCTAGCTACGGTTGTTTTTAGCATTGCCATCATAGATTTATGGATTAGATTTAATTTTTGGTAATCAATGCCACCTCGAAAATGAAAAAATTGAATATTTTTTTGCATTTCTAACGTAAATGATTTATTTAAAATAGGGAGATACTGTTCTTTATTTTCAGGATTGGCTAATCCAACTGTAAAAACGATTCGTTTTTTATTATTTAGGCTTTCATCATTTTTAGTAATGATAGAAATGCCGTTAATACCTCCTGCATATAATCCACCGCCAAAAATAATAATATCATATTTTTGTAGGGTAGCTTTATTAATTTTAGAAGCTTCAAATAAATCGCATTGCAACCTTTCTGAAATCCATTCCGCATATTTTTTTGTACTACCATACTTGGATTTATAAACAGTAACGACTTTTTTCATGCTTTATATCGCCTCATTCTTTATTTTTTTGCTATTTTTATCGAATCAATGTTTTCGGATAATTTAAGCAGAATCTTTAAACATAATTTGGCTTCGCTATCATTAATATCTTTGAACAATTCTTCAATAAATTTTTCGTTTTTCTTGCGGCTTTTTAATTCATAATTAAATGCTTTCCGAGTGACTAATATTCTTGAAACTCGATTATCTTTTTTATCTTTTTCGATTGTTACAAATTCCTTTTCTTGTAATCGTAATGCTACCTGCTTGACATTTTGGTGGGAAAGACCGACTTTTATAGCAGCTTCACTAATTGTAGGTGGTTCTTCAAAAAATGTAGTGATGGTAGCGAGCAAAAACCATTGTTTTGTAGTTAGTTCACCAAGAAATTTATTGCCGATGGTCTCTAATTTGGTTGACACTAAAAATAATGTCCCAAATATATTTTTAAATGTTCCAAGATCAAATGTGTTTATTTCTTCTCTCATGAAAATTCTCCCTTTAAATTTATGTAACTAGTTACCCTTTGTGTATTAGGTATTATATTACCTTTATTGAAAAAAGTCAATTCTTGACAACTAATAGCATTAAATATTAACTAGTGCTTTTGATTAACCCGCTTACTACATTGGAATAAAAGTTTGATCATTAAATTGATGTAAAAACTCCATTCGGTTAAAAAAATAGACGTTCATGTCTGAACGTCTAAAAAGCTTAGATAAGATTTTTGGTATAGAAAAAGGGATACTTGTTAAAGTATCCCCAATTTTCTTTTTGCCCTACATTTACTCCATACTTTTTTTCAGTTTACACTTCCATAATAATCGGCAGAATCATAGGGCGTCGCTTTGTCTTTTCATAAAGGAAAGGTCCTAATGTATCACTAATTTCATTTTTAATTTGTGACCATTGCGACGTTTTTCTTTCCATTACTTTTTCTAAATGCTTGGCAATTAAATGTTGTGCTTCATAAATAAGGTCTCCAGATTCTCTCATGTAGACAAAGCCGCGTGAGATAATATCAGGACCTGCTTCGATGGAGAATTTCTCCATATCGATCGAGACAACAACAATTACTAGCCCTTCTTCTGATAATATTTTACGGTCTCTAATAACAATATTTCCAATATCGCCAATACCGCTCCCGTCAATATATACAGTGCCCGCAGGGATTTTTCCAGTAATTTCAGCACTGTTCTCTGTTAACGCAAGCACTTCGCCATTATCCATGATAAAGCAATTTTCTTCAGGAATACCGCAATCAATGGCTAGCTGAGTATGCATTTTTTGCATACGATATTCACCATGAATAGGCATAAAATACTTTGGCTTCATTAATCTGAGCATCAACTTTTGTTCTTCTTGTCCGCCATGCCCAGATGTATGAATATCGTTTAAAGGTCCATGAATGACTTCTGCGCCAGCCCGATACAGTAGATTAATTGTCCGATTGACACTAATCGTATTGCCTGGAATTGGAGAAGAGGAAAAAACGACCGTATCACCAGGTTGGATTTGGATTTGTCGGTGGGTGCCATTTGCAATTCTCGAAAGAGCTGCCATTGGTTCCCCTTGGCTTCCTGTACAAAGGATTGTAATTTGGTTAGAAGGCAGCCGATTGATTTGTTGTGCATCAATAAATGTATCTTTTGGATTGTGAATATATCCTAATTCTCGTCCAATTCTTATTGCTGCTTCCATGCTTCGTCCAAAGACAGCAATTTTTCTTCCGGTCGCAACTGCCGCATCTACAACCTGTTGCAGCCGATGAATATTAGAAGCAAATGTAGCAAAAATAATGCGTCCGTCTACTTTGCGAAAGATATCATTAATGCTATCACCGACACGACGTTCAGACATTGTAAAGTGTGGAACTTCTGCATTTGTACTATCTGATAGAAGGCAAAGAGCTCCTTCCTTGCCGATTTCCGCCATTTTCGTTAAGTTTGCCGGCTCGCCTACTGGTGTAAAATCAAATTTAAAATCACCTGTATGAACAATATTGCCAGCCGGTGTTTTTACAACAACTCCATAAGAATCAGGAATACTGTGCGTCGTTCTAAAGAAAGAAACAGAGGTCTTTCGAAATTTAATCACATCGTCCTCTTTAATTTCATGAATAATAGCTTGTCTTAAAAGGCCATGTTCTTCCAATTTATTTCGAATAAGACCAAGAGCCAGTTTTCCGCCATAGATGGGAACGTTCACCTGTCTTAGTAAATAGGGGATGCCGCCAATATGGTCTTCGTGGCCATGCGTTACAAAAAGGCCTTTAATTTTATCCGCATTTTTTTCAAAATAAGAATAGTCTGGTATGACATAGTCAATTCCGAGCAGCTCATCTTCAGGAAATTTCATTCCAGCATCAATAATGATGAGCTCATCTTGGAATTGGACGCCATAGGTGTTTTTACCGATTTCACCTAAGCCGCCAATTGCAAACACAGCTGTTTGATTATTTTTTACAAATCTCATCTTCCGATCATCACTCCAATACTTCAAAGTTTTCTTGTTTTTCTTCATACGATAAGTATTGGCCATGCAGTTCCTGAATTAATTCAATATGAATGGAACGATCCTTTAACTTCTGGCGTACTTCTCGTTCTGAATCAGCTTTTAAATATAGTGCCTTTGTATTTTCCCGGACAGGCACTTGTTTTTCACTTTCTTGATAATAAACCTTATAAATCATTTTCTTCTCTCCTTACTCCGTTATCAAAATGCGCTTCTTTTATTATATATAAAAACATCTGTGATTGCATGTTTTTCCTACGAATACTCATTTGCCGCTACTCTGTTGCATCATGCTCCTGGTTAGATTAGACTGAAAACATATATGAAAACAATCTAGTCTGACAAGAAATTCTCCTATTCAGTTGAGGCAGAATTCCTTTGGTTTATGCAGCTATAAATGGAAGGCTCGTTACTTTACCAATTGGAAAGGGTGTATAAAGAAGAAGCCCTCCGCAGAAAAGAGGGCATAACATTAAGCTATCGACTTTTTTCTAAGTAAATCTTTCCACTGTTTCAAAAGCTTTTTTCTGAGCTTCTTTAACATGGTGGATCAACTCCCTATTTCTATTTTAAATCATTCTGGCCCAAAGTGAAAGAACGCTTGGCCATTTTTTAATGAATTATTTTTTTACAGAATCTGTCGTTAAACGACATACACTCATTATATTGTATGCATGTCAAGGTATTTTTAATATGTATAAATATGGCATTCCCCAAGTAAAAGACGCTTTGTCGCCATTTATATCGAGAGAATAGATTCACCTAAAATGTTACTGTTAAATCTACATAATATTGCAAGTTAAAACGGAAGTTGACAAAAAAAATGTAAGAAGATAGGGTTATAGCATACAGAGAAAAGTTTAAGGGGTTATAAAATGGACAAGATTGTGTTTTTTGACATAGATGGAACCCTGCTGGATCATGAAAAAAAATTGCCTGCGTCAACGAAGCGTTCCATCAAGATACTGCAGGATAATGGTGTTTATGTAGCAATTGCGACAGGTCGAGCACCCTTTATGTTTGAAAACCTGCGCAAGGAATTAAATATTGATTCTTTTATTAGCTTTAATGGGCAATATGTTGTATTCGAAAATGAAATTATTTATAAAAATCCCCTGTCGAAGCAGTATCTAAGGCAGTTAGTTGATTTTTCAGAGCAAAATAATCATTCGTTGGTATTTATGAATGATCGATTAATGAAAGCAAATGTCGGTCATGATTCTGCGATTGAAAAAAGCTTGAAAAGCCTTGAGTTTGGTCATCCAGAATATGATGAGTTCTTTTACGAACATAAAGATATTTACCAGGTGCTACTTTTTTGCGAACAGAATGAAGAAGAGATTTATAAAGTAAAATACCCTCATTTTCATTTTATTCGCTGGCATGAATTTTCTTTAGATATTATTCCTAACGGAGGTTCAAAGGCTGAAGGAATCAAAAAAATGATTGCACGGCTTGGCTTCGAGATGGAGGATGTCTACGCATTCGGAGATGGATTGAACGATATTGAAATGTTGGAAACTGTCGGTAATGGTGTAGCAATGGGAAACGGTCATGAACTAGCTAAAAAAGCAGCGACTTATGAAACAAGCAGTGTTGAGGAAGATGGTATTTTTAAAGGCTTAAAAAAATTAGGACTGATTTCAAGCTAGCGTGCTTGAATTTTTTGCTTGATCATTTACAATCCCCTATTGATCATTCGTCAATAGGGGATTGTAAAGCTTTATATGCAAATTGAAAGGTTATCGAAGACGAAAATTTGATTTTCGAGAAGGATGAAAAACAACTGCGCGTACATAACAATACATCATCACTTCTTCTCTCTCCAAAGATCATGAGACTGTCATCTTAACGCCCGACAGGGGTTGCACCTTCAATTTTTTTAAAAGGATCTTTCTTGTCAATGTGATCGTAAAATAATACCCCGTTCAGATGATCGATCTCGTGTTGAAAAACAATAGCAGGCAACCCTTTCAAGCGAATTTTTAATTTGTTGCCATCGATATCAAAGCCTGTAACTGTGATCCTCTCAGAACGAACGACATATCCGGGAATGTTTTCTTCGATTGACAAACACCCTTCACCATATGTTAAATATGCTTGCTGTACAGAGTGGCTAATGATTTTAGGGTTGAAAAGTGCGAAACTATATAGTTTATCTTTTTCATCAGTTACGTGAACAGCAATCATCCGCTTCGATACATTTATTTGGGGAGCGGCTAAACCAATACCAGGCCGAAGTCCATATTTTTCAGCTGTTTCTTCGTCTTGGCTATTTAATAAATATTCGTGCAAGCTTTTTAAAATGGCCTGATCCTCCGGTGAAGGCGGCATTTCTACTTCTTGAGCGATCATTCTTAATGTTGGATGGCCATCCAGGATAATATCTTTTTTTGTAATCAAATTGTTTCACCTCTGTCAAAAATGAATATGAAATAAGTCTACCAATAGAAGAACATTGTTGCCAATGATTTTACTCGATGTGTATATAAGGAGGAATATGATGCGAAAAGCAGCCAAATCGATTTTCATAATGATGATGGCATCACTTCTTAGCGGGTGTTTCCATATGACATCACCAGAAGAAACGATCTATACTATCTTTGAAAAAACCGTAGAGAAAGAAAAAGATTTTAAAGAGCTCCAACAACCCCTTGTTGAATTGGAAAAAAAAGAATCAGCTATCTATGATCAGATAATGGAACTTGGCATGAAAGAGTTCACAAAAATAAAAAAACTTGCAGATGATGCGCTTCTAAATGTTGATGAGCGTGAAAATATGATGGTAAAAGAACAAGAAGCTATGAATGCATCACAGGAAGAATTCGAAAAAGCGAAGGAATATATCGACAAAATCAAAGAAAAAGAGCTTAAAAAAGCTGCGAATGATTTATATATTTTGATGAAGAAGCGTTACCAAGCACATGAAATATTATTTGACATATATAAGGAAGGATTGGAAGCTGACCGCCAGTTATATCGACTTTTTAAAGATGAGGAACTAGAATATGATGTATTAGAAGGACAAATTGAAGTAACGAATACACACTATGCAAAGCTGCTTGAAGCAAATAATCAATTTAATGAAGCAACCGAAGAATTCAATGAGAAAAAGTTAGTTTTTTATCAGCAGGCTGGAATCCAAGTAGAAGCACAGTAACATATCATCCTGTTTTTACATATACCATGAAAGCGACAAAAAAGCGAATGCTTTTGCGTCGCTTTTTCTGTTTGTAAAATGATTCTTTGGAAGAAACGCATAAGATACGGCAAATATTGCTAATATATAACAGTTAACATTTTTTATTTCTTTATAGTACAGATATATATTTTTATTGATACAGTTTTAAGAAATGAGGGATAAAAAAAGATTGATTTACTGTTTCATTTAAGAAAGAATCGATGCTATTTCATTGACGAACGATTATTTATAAGGTATTCTTGATTACAAATCAACATTACTTTGTATTATTCCTTTTTTATATTTTAGTAATACAGTTTGGCTTGAAAAAGGAAACAGGTTACTCACTGCTTGCTTCCACAAAAAATAACACAAAACATCTTAAGAGAAGCATTGAGGGTATGATGCTGCTTTTACTGCATCGTCTAGATAGTTAACAAAGCAAAGTAGTATTTACATGGTTAATTTCACAAAAACGAAAGGAAGAGGTGGCTTCGATGACTGCTAATAAGAAAACAAAGACAGCACTTGATGTGCAAGAAACACTGAAAAATATCGAAGAACAGTTTAAAATGTTTCAAATCCTAAATGAAAACGGTGAAGTGGTGAATGACGCTGCAATGCCTGACCTTTCTGATGAAGAATTTCAAGAATTAATGCGCCGCATGGTTTATACACGTGTTTTAGATCAGCGTTCCATTTCCTTGAATCGTCAAGGTCGTTTAGGCTTCTATGCTCCGACAGCTGGACAAGAAGCATCACAGCTTGCTTCTCACTTTGCATTGGAAAAAGAAGATTTTATTTTACCGGGCTACCGTGACGTGCCACAAATTATTTGGCATGGATTGCCTTTATATCAGGCTTTCTTATTTTCAAGAGGCCATTATGTAGGGAATCAAGCTCCTGAAGGTGTCCATGTTCTGTCTCCACAAATTATTATTGGAGCACAAATCATTCAAGCGACTGGTATTGCTCTTGGAATGAAGAAACGCGGTAAAAAAGCAGTCGCAGTAACTTATACAGGAGATGGCGGTTCATCGCAAGGAGATTTTTACGAAGGCATAAACTTTGCTGGCGCTTTTAAAGCTCCTGCTATTTTCATCGTACAAAATAACCAATTTGCGATTTCAACTCCAAGAGAACTACAAACTGCTGCTTCGACAATCGCTCAAAAAGCAGTCGCTGCTGGAATTCCTGGTGTATTAGTTGATGGTATGGATCCACTTGCAGTATATACAGCAGTTCGGGATGCAAGACAACGGGCGGTGAATGGTGAAGGCCCTACATTAATTGAAACGATGTGCTATCGCTACGGCCCTCATACAATGGCAGGAGACGACCCGACAAGATATCGGACAGCAGATACAGATTCTGAATGGGAGAAAAAAGACCCGCTTGTCCGTTTCCGCCGCTTCCTAGAAAGCAAAAATCTATGGAGCAAAGAAAAAGAAGAGGAAGTAATCGAACAGGCGAAAGAAGAAATTAAACAAGCGATTAAAAAGGCAGACGAAACGCCTCAGCAAAAAGTAACAGATTTAATTTCCAATATGTTTGAAGAGCTTCCATTCAACTTAAAAGAGCAATATGAGATTTATAAAGAGAAGGAGTCGAAGTAACAATGGCGCAAATGACAATGATACAAGCAATTACAAATGCATTGGCTACAGAGCTGCGTAATGATGAAAATGTACTTGTCTTCGGGGAAGACGTTGGTGTAAACGGCGGTGTATTCCGAGCAACTGAAGGTCTTCAAAAAGAATTTGGCGAAGATCGCGTATTTGATACGCCACTTGCCGAATCAGCAATCGGCGGTTTAGCGATCGGCCTTTCATTACAAGGCTTCCGACCTGTGCCTGAAATCCAATTTTTTGGTTTCGTTTATGAAGTAATGGACTCTATTAGCGGACAATTAGCTAGAATGCGTTATCGTTCTGGCGGTGTCTATCATGCTCCTGTTACGATTCGCTCACCATTTGGAGGCGGTGTTCATACACCTGAACTTCATGCTGATAGTTTAGAAGGACTGATGGCACAGCAGCCTGGCTTGAAAGTCGTCATTCCATCAACTCCTTATGATGCTAAAGGCTTATTGTTATCTGCAATTCGCGACAATGATCCAGTCATTTTCTTGGAGCATATGAAACTTTATCGTTCATTCCGCCAAGAAGTACCGGAAGAGGAATATACAATCCCATTAGGCAAAGCAGATATTAAGCGAGAAGGGAAAGATATTTCTATTATTACTTACGGGGCAATGGTACATGAATCATTAAAAGCAGCAGATGAGTTAGAGAAAGAAGGCATTTTTGCCGAAGTAATTGATCTCATGACGATCAGTCCACTTGACATTGAAACAATTGTTTCTTCTGTTGAAAAAACAAATCGTGCAATTGTTGTGCAAGAAGCTCAAAAACAAGCAGGTATTGCGGCAAATGTTGTAGCTGAAATCAATGATCGGGCGATTTTAAGTTTGGAAGCCCCAGTATTAAGGGTTGCTGCTCCAGATACTGTTTACCCATTTTCTCAAGCAGAACCTGTGTGGCTGCCAAATTATAAAGATATTTTAGAAACTGCTAAGAAGGTATTGGAATTTTAATTAGGAAAATAATAACGTAAAATGATTGAGCGCTCATTTGAGGAAGGGAGAAAGTTTTTCTCCCTGTATTGTACAGTAGATTATAGGAGGGTGAAGAAATGTCATTTCAATTTAAGCTACCAGATATCGGTGAAGGCATCCATGAAGGCGAAATTGTAAAATGGTTTGTGAAGCCTGGTGATAAAATCGAAGAAGATGACGTGCTTTGTGAAGTTCAAAATGATAAAGCTGTTGTAGAAATCCCATCACCAGTAACAGGAACTGTAGAAAAACTTTTTGTTGAAGAAGGAACAGTTGCTATTGTTGGAGATGTACTTGTGACAATAGATGCACCTGGTTATGAAGACATAAAATTTAAAGGCGACCACGGTGAAGAGAATGAACAGGAAGAAAAAGCAGCAGATCAGGATAAGGCCGCTGCTGAAGAGAAGCAAACGGTTGAAACGAGCAAAGAAGCAGATGTTGATCCCACAGCACGAGTCATTGCAATGCCATCAGTGAGAAAATATGCCCGTGAAAAAGACATTGATATTCGTCAAGTTAATGGAAGCGGCAAAAATGGCCGTGTACTTAAAGAAGATATTGACGCATTCTCAGCTGGCGATGCACAACAAGCTCCGCAAGCAGAAGCTGTTTCTACACAACCTGTTGATGCAAAAGCAGAGAAAAATGAAAAAATGCCGATTGTAATACCAGAGGGACCAGATCCTGAAACAAGAGAACAAATGAGTGGTATTCGCAAAGCTATTGCTAAAGCAATGGTGAATTCGAAACATACTGCACCACATGTAACACTGATGGATGAAATAGATGTAACGAAACTAGTAAGTCACCGCAAAAAATTCAAAGAAGTTGCGGCAGAAAAAAATATCAAGCTTACTTTCTTGCCATATATTGTGAAAGCATTAGTAAGTGCACTTCGTGAGTTCCCTATTTTAAATTCATCAGTCGATGACGAAGCTGGGGAAATTATTCATAAACATTATTATCATATCGGTATTGCTGCAGATACAGATAAAGGACTCTTAGTTCCAGTAATTAAAAATGCCGATCGCAAATCAATGTTCCAAATTTCTGCTAAAATCAATGAATTAGCTGTAAAAGCAAGAGATGGCAAGCTCGCGCCAACTGAAATGAAAGGATCATCTTGCTCCATTACGAATATTGGCTCTGCTGGCGGGCAATGGTTTACACCAGTAATTAATCATCCTGAAGTAGCGATCCTTGGAGTTGGTAGAATTTCAGAAAAACCGATTGTCAAAAATGGTGAAATTATAGCTGCACATGTGTTAGCATTATCATTGAGCTTTGATCATCGAGTTGTCGATGGAGCTACTGCTCAATATGCGCTCAATCATATAAAGCGTCTATTGAACGATCCAGAATTATTACTAATGGAGGCGTAAGATCATGGTTGTAGGAGATTTTCCGATCGAAACAGACACAATTGTTATTGGGGCAGGTCCAGGAGGCTATGTTGCTGCAATTCGTGCCGCACAATTAGGCCAAAAAGTAACAATCGTAGAGAAAGCATCAGTTGGCGGTGTTTGTTTAAATGTAGGCTGTATTCCATCTAAAGCATTGATTACAGCTGGCCATAAGTATCATGATATGAAAAATGCAGGAAACATTGGAATTACTGCAGATCACGTAAAAGTAGATTTTTCAAAAGTACAAGAATGGAAAGCAAGTGTTGTCAACAGACTTACTGGCGGTGTCGAAGCGCTTTTAAAAGGCAATAAAGTCGATATTGTCAGAGGGGAAGCATATTTTGTTGATGGAAATACTGTGCGTGTTATGGATGAAAAATCATCACAAACATACAAGTTTCAACATGCGATCATTGCAACTGGTTCACGTCCGATTGAAATACCTGGATTCAAATACTCTGAGCGCGTGATAGATTCTACAGGTGCACTAGGTTTGAAAGAAATTCCAGAAAAACTAGTTGTTATCGGTGGAGGTTATATTGGTTCCGAGCTTGGAACTGCCTATGCTAATCTTGGAACAAAAGTAACAATCCTTGAAGGCGGAGATGAAATCCTTGGCGGTTTCGAAAAACAAATGAGTGCACTTGTGAAACGTAATCTTAAGAAAAAAGGTGTCGAAATTGTTACGAAAGCAATGGCCAAAGGGGTTAAAGAAACAGACAATGGAGTTGTCGTTTCTTACGAAGCAAAAGGTGAAGAGAAGACAGTGGAAGCGGATTATGTTCTAGTGACAGTTGGCCGTCGTCCAAACACGGATGAAATGGGACTAGAGCAAGCTGGCGTGGAAATGACAGACCGTGGCATCATTAAGATTGACAAGCAGTGCCGTACAAATGTACCAAGCATTTTTGCGATTGGCGACGTTGTGGAAGGGCCGCCACTTGCACATAAAGCATCTTATGAAGGTAAAATTGCAGCTGAAGCAATTTCAGGACAAGCGGCTGAAATTGATTATTTAGGCATTCCAGCAGTTGTTTTTGTAGAGCCTGAGCTAGCTTCTGTAGGCTATACAGAAAAAGAAGCAAAAGAAGAAGGATTGGAAATCATCGCAGCTAAATTCCCGTTTGCAGCTAATGGTCGAGCGTTATCTTTAAACGAGACAGATGGATTCGTGAAGCTGATAACAAGAAAAGAAGATGGATTAGTGATCGGTGGGCAAATTGCTGGTGCAAATGCATCTGACATGATTTCGGAGATTGGTCTTGCGATTGAGGCAGGTATGACTGCTGAGGATATTGCAATGACGATCCACGCTCACCCAACGTTGGGTGAGATTACGATGGAAGCTGCTGAAGTAGCACTTGGTACGCCAATTCATATAGTAAAGTAATGATACATCTAAGCTGTTCTTTGTTTTGAAGCACAGAATCTTTTAATCGTTTAATAAATACAAAAAGCATCGCCCTGCAAGGATACGTATGGGCGATGCTTTTTCTTTTTGAGCACTATAGCAGATCACTTATTGCGCGCATCTAATGCTTTGGAAATAGATCGAATGATATCTTCTTTCATTGCTTCTCCCTGAATACGAACAATTGTTTTATTATGAAAGATAATGACAAGTGCAGGGAGAGAAGAAACATGATATTGTCGATATTTATCTTTTCTATCACGGTGATTAACAACTTCCATATGTATAAAAACATGTGGATATTGCCTTTTTAGTTCAATAAGTGCATCATAATAGGGCGTTTCAAGTAGATTATTTTCAGGATTGGAAAAAAAGATAATTTGTTCTTTATTCCCCTCATTTATCGGAACAGCCTCTCTTTTTTCACACCCAGATATTAAGACCATAGCCATTATGCACAATACTTTTAAATATTTCATGCCCATCACCGCTTTTTAATCGTATTTAATCAGTGATCTCTTTAAGAAGTGATCTTTCTTTATGTTGCCATCATATATCTATAGCCTTAAGATTCGTTGCTTGAAGCTAGCGGTTTTATGAACATCCATTAAAAAATATTCATTTCCATTCTATCATGATGGCAGCTACATTCACTGATTTTTCTCTGGAAATATCATATTGTATACACCGTTTATCCCACATCTAACTGGCAGTAATACCCCCACCTCAAGAGTAAGAGGAGAATCGAAGAAGTCTAGGTGGGGGATAACTGAAATTCAAATGTCCGATTGGTTCGGGCCAACAGGAGCGTTGCGACAGGACGTCGCGCTTTTAGCTTGAGATCCTTTGTATGTAGGATGAGAGAAACCCCCCATTCATGGAAGTTTCACTTTATGAGCATAGAAGCTACTTTATATTTTATCATAATGCTGTACTAACCTCCTGTTAGTAACAAAAATGTTAAATAACTGAAATCATTTAGACAAAGTGAGAGTAGAAGAAATATTGAAATAGTGTAATATATTAAGTGTAATACACATAATATGTTATACAAAATGGGCTTGAAAAGGTAATAATGTTATATTATTATGGAGTTATCAACGGAAATTATCGACAAAATGCCACATATTCATCATTAAGAAGAAAGGAATGTTTCCAATGGGCACGATTATTTGTCAATCTTGCAATTCGACAATTGATTATTTTGAAGCAGATAAAGTAACAACACTTTACTCATGTTGTTGTGAATGTGACCAAGAAGGAGACATATAAAAAAATATAACCATATAAGAGTAGTGAGCAATTAGGCTTTCTTATCAGAGAAATCCTGGTGTTCAAAGAGGTTGCTAAAATTTTTAGATGTAAATAATATTAGCTTTGGTATGCATGATGTCCCAATTTTTCACAGCCGGGTCTAGACCTTGAACATCCATGTAAAGCTTTCTCTGTTTTTTTATGGGAAAATTCGGAGTATGCTGCTGTTCTGATTTCCAGTTAACAGCAGCATTTTTTTAAAGAAAGCCGTTAGAAACAACGATAATTTAAGCATTATCACTGCTAGCGGATTGCCTGATATTCTTTAATCACACGTATTTTTTGCAATTGATCATCTTCTGGTCCTTGGACCGGCAGCCCCGCTTTAACATTCATATCAATATAAGCTACATTTTCTTCGGTAATAATTTCACCTGGAATAAAAATAGGTATACCTGGCGGATAGACCATAATAAATTCAGCGATAATCCTTCCTGCAGATTCCGCGATTGGCACCTCTTCAGTATTTGCATAAAAAGCATCGCGAGGGGTCATTGCTAACAATGGCATCTTTGGAAGCGCTACTTTTGTTTTAATATCTTCTTTATTTCCTGGAAATTCTTTCACTAAGTCTCTAAGAGCTGCTACAAGTAAATCCGCTTCTTTTTTCGTATCGCCAGGTGTAATAATACAGAGAAGGTTATACAAATCAGAAAGTTCCACTTCAATACGATAGTTTTCACGTAGCCAAGTTTCTGCTTCATAGCCAGTAATACCTAAAGTTTTAACCGAAATAATCAATTTCGTTGGGTCGTAGTGATAGGCTGCTTTCGACCCTAATATTTCTTTGCCGACGCAATAGAGATAATCGATCTGATTAATTTCTTGACGCATATAGTGCGCTAACTCAATCGTCTTCGTTAACATAGACTCGCCTTCAGTAGCCAATTGCTTCCGGGCAGTATCTAATGAAGCTAATAATAAATATGAAGTAGATGTCGTTGTAAGCATGCTTAGGATTGTTTGAACACGTTGAACAGAAATGAAGCCTTCGCGGATATTTAAAATAGAGCTTTGGATTAATGAACCCCCTAATTTATGGACACTAGTTGCGGCCATATCAGCGCCTGCTTGCATAGCAGAGAGAGGCAGATCATCGTGAAAATGAATATGAACACCGTGTGCTTCATCTACTAGAACGGGAACGTTGTATGCATGGGCAATATTTACAATTTTTTTTAAGTCGCATGCAATACCAAAATAAGTTGGATTAATGACAAGCACTGCCTTCGCATCTGGATGTTTATCAAGTGCTTTTGTGACTGCTTCTGTTGTAATGCCATGTGATATGCCGAGAACAGGATCAATTTCAGGATGTATAAAAATAGGAACTGCTCCGGAAAAAACAATAGCGGACATGACAGATTTATGGACATTCCGCGGTACGATAATTTTATCGCCAGGGCCACAAACCGCCATTACCATTGCCATAATAGCGCCGCTTGTTCCTTGTACAGAAAAAAAAGTATGATCAGCTCCAAAGGCTTCTGCTGCCAGCTCCTGAGCTTCTTTAATAATTCCATGCGGATGATGCAAGTCGTCCAACGGTGCAATATTCACTAAGTCAATTGAAAGCGCATCGCTCCCAATAAATTGTCGAAAGGAAGGTTCGGTACCAACACCTTTTTTATGACCAGGAATATGAAATTGAACAGGATTATTTTTAGCATGTTTGATTAAACCCGAAAATAATGGCGTTTCGTGCTGTAACAATGTTAAGACACCTCTTTGCTCAAAAGTGGCCAATCTTTCTCGACATGTATCGTAATATGATAGGCCCTGCTTTAAGGGATTGATTGTATAATTACACAAACATAAAGATTTTAGCATGTTATTTGTTCTTTGCCTATCAAAACTTTTTCCATTTTTATTTACCCCTGTCCACCAACCCATTTATCCCACATCTAACTGGCGAGTCAAGACCCCGACCTCGGGGAGTAAGAGGGACTGAACTGAAAGTCAAATGTCCGATTGGTTCATGCCGACAGGATAAGGAAAGCTTCTTGAATCAGCATCGCACGAAGAAAAAGTGCTCTCCTTTTTCGAGGATGTCGGTCACAAAGGCGTTGCAACAGGACAAGGAAAGCTTCGGCAGTGATACATCGCACGAAGAAAAGCGGTTTCCTTTTCGAGGACGCTGCGATCTTAGCCTTTGTTCTACTTCTTATCAGTAGGGGATGAGAGAAAACCCCACTGATGGAAGTTTCACTTTATATATTAATAGGGAATGTGCAAATGTCATGATCTTTGGATAAATGTTGATATAATAAAATTAGAAATGAGGGGAAGGAAGCGATGAAATGAAATGGGAATCAAGAGTCACAACATTATTAGACATTCAATTTCCGATTGTTCAAGGAGGATTAGCATATTTGGCTTATTCCGAGCTTGCTGCAGCCGTTTCTAATGCTGGAGGGCTTGGCCAAATTACTGCAATGTCTTTGGAAAGCCCAGAAGCATTGCGAACAGAAATTCAAAAAACGAGACAATTAACTACGAAGCCATTTGGAGTTAACTTTGCCATTGGTCAATTTAATGATACATATCCAGCTTATTTAGATGTTGCGATTAATGAGCAGGTGCCGGTAATATCGATTACTGGGGGGAATCCAGCTCCATTATTTGAACAACTGGAAAAAAGTAATAGTTCAGCTAAAAAGCTAGTGCTTGTGGCGGCTAAAAGGCAAGCACTAAAAGCAGAACAGCTCGGTGCAGATGCAGTGATAGTTGTTGGGCAAGAAGGGGGAGGCCATTTAGGACGGCAAGATGTTGGGACGTTTGTCCTCATTCCTCAAGTAGTCGATGCTGTCAAAATTCCAGTGATAGCATCAGGAGGAATTGCAGATGGACGAGGATTAATGGCTGCATTCGCATTAGGGGCAGAAGGCATTGAAATGGGGACACGTTTTATTGCTGTTCAAGAATGTGTTCATGCAACAGATATATACAAACAAGCGTTATTAGCAGGAACTGAGAACGATACTGTTGTTATTAAAAGGACGCTTGGAGCACCGGCTAGAGCAATAAAAAACAAATGGACAGATAAAATACTTGATTTGGAAAAGAATGGGACTGACTTTAAAACACTTCAACCGTATATCAATCGTGATGCAAACAAACGATACATATATGATGGGAATGTGAACGAAGGATTTGCTTGGGCTGGTCAGGCAATGGGGCTAATTCAAGATATTCCAACCGTAGAGGAATTGATGACAAGAATCATAAAGGAAGCAGAAAGTATACAAAAAAAGTGGATGTAAGCATAGCATCCGTTTGACCACTTCGTTTAAATATGAGCTAGTTAAGGTGGTGACCATCATGAAAGAATATTCATATCCATTTTCTGCTGACTGGACTACTGAAGAAGTGATAGCTGTCATTGCTTTTTTTGAAGCAATTGAAACTGCTTATGAAAAAGGAATGAAACGAGAAAAGTTAATAAACTTATACCGAAGATTTAAAGAGATTGTTCCTTCGAAAGCTGAAGAAAAGAAATATGATCGAGAGTTCGAAGAAGTGAGCGGCTATTCTTCTTATCAAGTTGTGAAGAAAATGAAAGAGGCAGTGAATGACTCTATTATTAAAATATAATAAAATCGAAACGAGCCAATTTTGGCTCGTTTGTTGTTTATCCAACATCTAACATTCGGAAAAGAAGGAAATTTCATTTCTATGATTTGCATCGACAGGAAAAACATCGGACGAAAAAGCGGTAATTTGCCTATTCTAGAACGCTGCAATTCTTAACTTGGGATCCCCTTGTATGGAGAAAAAAGCTCCATGATAGGATTTACTCATTGTAAATGATAAAGGGGGATTAAATGTACAAAAGTTTCATGAATAGCGTTAATAAGGTCTTCTCCATTCATTTTAATCACTTCCGTACGAGGAATATGGCGGCCGCAAAGCACCTCAGCCTTTTTCACTGTTTGCAATCTAATAAATAATTGCTGCAGCCCTTCAGTTCCGATTGTTTCCATCTTTGTTGCGTCCGGTTTCATATGATCTCCTGACCAAACAAAGTGTGAGGGAATTTGCTTTTGAATCTCAGCAAGATGCTGTTCCAATTTCTGGCCAATTTCCTTTTTCTTTGGTGCTTCATAAATGACAGCATACCAAATAAATAAATGGGTTCCCCACAATCCAATTTGAAAATGTGGCAGCATTTTATACCCGCGTTTGCTATTTGAAAAAGCTACCCAAGTGTCAGAAGGTGGATTTTTTGTTCTCCGAGCGTGTTTTGCTACATGCTCAAACATTTCATCTCCTGTTAATGTGCTTAAGTCTGGGGCAAATGTTTTGCCAAGCAATTCTAATTTAGGACGGACTAATGTTTTTAAAGCCATCATGCGCTCATCAAGGCCTTCAATAGAAAATACTTGAAAATCTTGATCTGTAAATCCTGGAAAGTGCATTGTGATTCCTCCATCAAATTCCATTTTCATTTAGTGTACCATTGCATACAATTGTCTACAAGAAAGAGGAATCCGCAGTAAGGACGGTTACAAGAATGGTTGTACTTTCATAGAATAAAATAAAAAGTCGATTAGTAATGATAAAAAAAGGGAGGTTTAGAGATGAAACAGATAGTGCATGCTTCACGAAAAAAAACATCCCAGCAAGAGAGATTAGCGGTTCTTCGTTTAGAGTTGGATTATGAGCTAGCAGTGCTTTTCGAGGCTATGCAAGAAAGCAATGAAGAACAGAAGGAACTTTCTAAACAAAAGCTAAAAAAAATTAGGATGGAGCTTTTAAAGCTGCGTGCTTTGTAAATATTTGGAATACTGTGGTATGCCTTATCTTTTTATTTTATGATCAATTAATTAATTGATACTGTTCCTCATTTTGCTGTACAGCGAGCTTACACTTTTCTAATTGAGTGGAGTTCGTTTTTTTTGAAGAGATGTTAAAATATCTGATCATTATCAGCATATGCAAAATAGCAATGGATTTGCTTCAAAACACGCTCAATTATCGAAAAAAGTGAAATTCTTTGATATGACATAGCAATCATTTACCATGGCCAATCTCCTCTCAAAATATGTTATTCCTTATATAAAGGTACAAGCGGAAAGATGTGTCTTTGTTACATGTGTTTTTCGAAATATGCTACACTTAAAATAAGATAGACAAGCATTTTTTTTATCCGAATGGAATGCCTTTAGGAGGAAATTAAATGGGGGAAAAACAAATTGATGCATATGTAAAAAAATGGCTAAAAGAAGCGAGGCAACGAATTATTCGTTCCTTTGACGATATATTATATATTCAAACAAAATCCGATAAAAGCGATCTTGTTACAAATATAGATAAAGAAATTGAACAATTTTTTATTCGTAACATTCGAACAGTATTTCCGGGTCATCATATTATTGGCGAGGAAGGTTTTGGGGATGACCTCAAACGACTAGATGGCACTGTTTGGCTGATAGATCCAATCGACGGTACGATGAATTTTGTTCATCAGCAGCGTAATTTTATGATTTCCATCGGTGTATATGAGGATGGGGTTGGAAAATACGGATACATTTATGATGTCATTCATGACGAGCTGTATTATGCAATAAAAGGTAAAGGAGCGTATTTTAATGACCGTGCGATAGCAAAGCTAAGAGAGGATGTTGCTGTAGCAGAGGCATTGATTTCTATAAATGCATCATGGCTGACGAGAAATTATTGCATGGATGCTTCACGATTGATCCAACTAGTAAAAGATGTAAGAGGTACACGTTCATATGGTTCCGCAGCGCTGGAGTTTGCATATGTTGCGACTGGTCGTTTAGATGCTTATCTGACGATGAGACTTTCTCCGTGGGATTTTGCGGCTGGGAAAATTATTGTGGAGGAGCTAGGAGGTATTGTAACTACATTAAAGGGAGAACCGTTGAAACTACTAGAGAAAAATGCAGTACTTGTTTCTAAACCGGGGCTTCATAAACAGCTTCTTACTTATTTGCGGTAATGGAATCAAATAAGTGACAGCAAGATTGCTTATGTCTATAACGAAACTTGTATCTTTACAAGATAAGTCTTCAAGAGACGGTTCAAAAAGTCTCAACCAATTTATGCAGTATTTTCTTGCTGCGCTGAAAAAATACGGATATATATGTATCATCCGTTATTTTTTTCAGCTCTGCTTTAGATGTTGTATGCTGGTTCGATACTTTTTGAACACACATTTTAAAGTTTTCCTTGGGCACGCATTTTAGCTTTTGTTTTAAAACCGATTCCAGTAATGATAAATGTGGCTGCGATTGCGGCAATCATTCCAATAATACTTCGTTCTCCTATCGCCACCCCAATTCCCATAATAGAAATTGCAGTTGCTAGTGCATAAAGAAGAAAAATCATTTTTACTTTTTTCATTATTAAAACCCCCTTGTCTTTTCTATTGTACAAAATTCATTTTTGATTATCCACTTTGTTATGATATAATACGTTCGTTATATACCTCAATTGCTGAAAAGCATAATTCGAACTGATAGAACCAGGGGGAACCATGTTGGAAAAAAGAGAAAACATAAGGAACATTGCCATTATTGCTCACGTTGACCATGGAAAAACAACACTAGTAGATCAACTTTTAAAACAGTCAGGAATCTTTCGAACGAATGAACAAGTAGAAGAGCGTGCCATGGATTCCAACGATATTGAACGTGAACGCGGCATTACGATTTTAGCCAAGAATACAGCTATTCAATATAAGGAAGTTAAAATAAATATCATGGATACACCTGGCCATGCCGATTTCGGCGGAGAAGTTGAGCGGATTATGAAAATGGTAGATGGAGTACTGCTAGTAGTGGATGCATATGAAGGCTGTATGCCACAAACTCGCTTCGTCCTTAAAAAAGCTTTAGAACAACAGTTAACTCCGATTGTTGTTGTTAATAAAATTGATCGCCCATTTGCCCGTCCTGAAGAGGTGGTCGATGAAGTGCTTGAACTGTTTATAGAATTGGATGCCAATGAAGAACAACTAGAATTTCCGGTTATCTATGCCTCTGGCATCAATGGCACAGCAAGCACAGATCCTGATCCTGATCGTCAAGAAGACAATTTGGAAACTTTATATGAAACGATCGTCGATCATATTCCTGCACCAATCGCTAATCAAGACCAGCCCCTTCAGTTCCAAGTATCGCTGCTTGATTACAATGATTATGTTGGCAGAATTGGAATTGGCAGGATTTTTCGTGGTACAATAAAAGTTGGCCAACAAGTTGCTTTGTTAAAGCTGGATGGAAGCGTCAAAAAGTTCCGTGTAACAAAGTTATTCGGGTTCTTCGGACTAAAACGCTTAGAGATTGAAGAAGCTTATGCTGGCGATCTTATTGCGGTTTCAGGAATGGAAGACATCAATGTCGGAGAAACGATCTGTCCGATTGACCATCAGGAACCGCTGCCAAAGCTGCATATTGATGAACCAACTTTGCAAATGACGTTTCTTGTGAACAATAGCCCATTTGCAGGCCGTGAGGGCAAGTTTATTACAGCTAGAAAAGTTGAAGAACGGCTTCGTTCCCAATTGCAAACAGATGTGAGCTTACGTGTTGAAAATACGGAATCACCTGATGCTTGGATTGTTTCCGGTCGTGGAGAACTTCATTTATCGATTTTGATCGAAAATATGCGGCGGGAAGGCTTTGAATTACAAGTTTCAAAGCCAGAGGTCATTGTAAAAGAAATCGATGGAGTAAAATGTGAGCCGATGGAACGAGTCCAAATCGATGTACCAGAAGCATATACTGGACCAGTTATTGAATCGCTTAGTGCTCGAAAAGGCAATATGCAGGACATGGTTAATAACGGAAATGGGCAAGTCCGGCTTACATTTATCATTCCTGCTCGTGGATTGCTTGGCTATACAACAGAATTCATGACTCTAACCCATGGCTATGGCATTATAAATCATACTTTTGATAGCTACCAGCCAATGAAGGAAGGGAAAATTGGAGGACGGCATGTTGGCGTTTTGGTTTCTATGGAAACAGGAAAGTCAACCGTCTATGGAACGATGCAGGTCGAAGATAGAGGAACAATTTTTGTAGCGCCAGGAACCGATATTTATGAAGGGATGATTGTTGGTGAGCATACACGTGAAAATGATATAACTGTCAATATCACAAAAGTAAAACATGCTACCAACGTTCGTTCAGCTACAAAAGATCAAACGGCAACCATGAAAAAACCTCGTACGATGTCATTAGAAGAGGCAATAGAATACTTGAGTGATGATGAGTATTGTGAAATTACGCCAATATCTATTCGGTTGCGCAAGAAAATCTTAGATAAAAATGAACGTGAAAGAATTGCTAAAAAGAAAAAATACGCGGATAAATAATGAAACAATGCTCTATTACCGAGGGATTTAGATCGATCAACTTACCCGTTTAAACGGGTAAGTTTCATGAACTCTTAAAGATTTAGAGGAACTGGTTTTTAATAGGGGAAGCGAGATTTTTTTTCTCGAACTTCTCTTATCTTATTTAAAGCTTTTATTGTTTTTAGTCTGTCGAGAAAATGAAGCGCTTTATCAGGATGAGAAGAAAATTCTTTAAAATATCACAGTTTTTTGAAGACGAAGTGAAGTAAGTTTGAGATCGGACCTACAGGTCATTCAAGCGTTACTATAGGATAAGGAAAACTTCGTTAGCAATATTCACACAAAGAAAAAGTGGTTTTCGGGAACGTTGCATTCTTAGCTTAAGATTCTTTATAACGATCACTTGTTGGTCGAAGGTTATTTTATGGGTACGCTTCATTAAATGCGATGGGGGTGAGAGTAAGAATGGCCACTTTCAATTTGAATTTAATCAATGTATCAGATCGGCTTTCATTTTTTGCTAAATTGTTTCAAGTAGAGGTAAATCCTACATTAGGAATGTGGCTGCTTTATTTTATGATTGTCGCTTTATCCATCTTAGTATATAAGTTGGGATTTGCGAAAAAACTGCCAATAATGAAATCAATCATTATCTATGCATTTTTAATTTTTGGCTGCACTTTTTTAACCTTTCTCGGAATATTTTTACCGGTTGCAGAAGGACTAGTTGTGGCAGCGCTTATCTTAATTATTTACAAGATTCGTCTGCAGAAGGAGAAGAAAAAAGGAACCTTCGAGGTCAATGATTCTTGATGTTCTACATAAAAAACCAAGTCTGAGACTTGGTTTTTTACGATCCTAGGGTGTAAAATCTATAGATGAAAGTTCGTTTATTATTAAAAGCTATTTTTTGATTTTTTCACTTGATATAATCGAAAACGGCCGGAATCAATTCGTTTTTGTGTATTTTGGGTAATTCTTTCGTCGCAAACCTCGCACATGTACGTATGAATCGGTCTGTTTCTTAGCCGTTTTGCACGGAGATCATCATCAGGAAGGGTATTAATCTTTTCACATAGTACACATTTTACTCTCATTGTTGACACCCCAAAAATATGATTTACAAGTATTATACCATGTCAGCTTGAGTGTGCACACGTGATGCACTTTAGATAGCATCTAAAAAATCAAAAAAAATCAGGCGTTTTCTACGTGGCCTGATTTTTTGCGTTGATTTACTTTTTATTATATGATTGTTCTTCCTGTTTTCTTTCTAATTTCTGATCTTCTTTTTCATTCATTTGCTGCTTTTGTTTATCTAATCCTTGCTGATTATTTTCATCGACAATATCAATCGGAATTTCTGGCATTACTCTACCAGTTATATCTGCTAATTCATTTAGGATTCCTGTGATCGGTCTGCCTGCTTGGATATCCTCTCCTACTTCTCGAAGACGTGCGTAAGCGTCTGGATCGGCAATGACAATAGCATTTGCTCCATAAGGATCATTTTTTAAACTTTCCGCTACTGAATATTTAATTGAACCTACTTTTGATCGTTCCAAATCTGCATCTACGTCCAGCCCAATAATCGCATAATTTCCAAGAACGACTGTGGTAGCGTTTTTTACATCTGGAACACCAGCAGCTAAATTGGAAAGATGTTGAGAAACTTCAGTGTTTGATTTTGGTTGAGGTTCCGTAATATTGCTATTTCTCACCATTCTGGTATTTTGTGTGCCATCCTCATTGTTTGGCAGCACATTGTTATTTTGTCTACATCCACTGATGATGAGTATTAATAGGAATAATGTCATGATTTTACGCAAGAATAATTACCTCCTTAAAATAATTAACCTGTTTGATCTATTCTAAAGCCTTAACTTGTTGAATTTTGCTTTTTGTTCACTTGCATGATCCATATTCAAGTCTTTGAATTGTTTTTTCCCCCTTTTTACTATGGCTTTACATATAGTGTGCAAATTTCTACTATCCTTTATGCATCAAATCATGGATTTCATCAAAGTCATTCCAAAAAACGATGAAGTGGTTGTTTATGAACGTCGCAAATGATCGTTATTTTAGTAGATCCGATACTTGTAAAAAGTGAAATGTGAGCTTTTAGGATAAGGAACGTGCATGAATTTTAAGGAAGTTTGCGGCGAAGATGGGTAACATTAACATAAAAATGTAATGAAACTGCTAAATGCCACGACATGAAGGAAGGGACGATAGGATTGTAATGTAATATTAATAAAAAGGCCAGTTGCTGCAACCTGTTCATTGTCCCGTATGGAAAAAAAGAGCTCGCACAAAATGCGAACCCTTTTTTATAAATTAACTAACAGTTTTAGCCCTAATCAAGAGCCACAAGAATCAAAAAGTAGGTGGAGATGACTAAAAGTCCTATGTCCGATTGATACGAACTAGAATATTCATCACGAAAAAACGTTTTCTTTTTTTGACCACCCTACTGAAAAGAATGATGTTTATTGTTTCTAGCCAAATTTGTCCTGTTATTCAACTCGAAAGCTGGCAACATCTTTAATTGGCTTATTTTTGTTAGAACCATCTCGGTAAAGAACGTGGAGAGGGCCATCCTCTTTTATTGGCTTGCCCACTTTTGAAAAAGCAAGAATCAGTTTGTCGGCATCAGTTATGGGCAAAGCAATATCACCTTGTGCTGTTTCTAAAATAAGTTGTTTTGCATCCTCATATGGTTCAGCATTCTGAAGAAATGGAATAATCGGGATGCCGAACGTGCCTGTCATCATTTGTTTTCGTGCATATACTCGTTCTGTTTTTAAAGTAGGTGGATTTGTGCTGCTCTCTTGAATCTCTCTTTCCCAAAATCTTGAAAGTTTATTTTCAGTTTGTTCTTCTTCAGGTGCTTCTTTTTGATCAGAATGAAAATATGTATCTAAATCAATACGACGATCATCGAAAATCCAAGAACCAATGTCTAAAGTAATTGGAAACTTTACGTTCCCTCTAATAGATGAAATTAAATTCATTTTTATCCCCCTTGTATGAATAGCTGTTACGATGTTGCCTAACAGAAATTATATAATGAAAACTTTTTCTTGTCACACTTTGGAACCAACTGTAAGATGGATTAGAATGAGTGAAAGAAAACGTTTTAACAGATACTAAGAAAGAATGAAGTGAAAGGGGGTGGAACCGTTGCAAGTTTGTTGCAATGGTTGAAGATTGGATGATTTGACAGAAGAACTAACAAAAATGGTGGCGGAGGCACGGCCATATGCGGAAAGAGGCAAGGTGGCAGATTATATACCCGCACTGCAAAAGAGCAATGCTTCTGACCTTTCAGTTTCCATTTTCAATGTTAACGGGCATGATTATCATGCGGGTGATTACCTTAAAAAATTCACTTTGCAGAGTATTTCCAAGGTGATTGCCCTTGCTTTAGTTTTAATGGACTCTGGTCCTGAAAAAGTATTTGCAAAAGTTGGCATGGAGCCGACTGGCGATTCTTTTAATTCTATTGCAAAGCTTGAAACAATGAAACCATCAAAACCTTTGAATCCAATGATTAACGCTGGTGCACTTACCGTAACGGAAATGATTAAAGGAAATAGCAGTACAGAGAAATGGACAAGATTGATTGAATTTACAGCTAAGCTGACCAATGATGAAACAGTTACTTATAATGCATCAGTCGCGCAATCAGAATTTGATACTGCTTTTTTGAATAGATCTCTTTGCTATTTTTTAAAACAGCACGGTATCATTACAGGAGATGTCGAGGAATTAATGGATTTATACACAAAACAATGCGCCATTGAGATGAACTGTTCTGAATTAGCAAGAATTGGCGCTGTTTTTGCAATGGATGGTTGTGATCCATTAACTGGAAAGCAAACAATTCCAAAGGATATTGCTCGGATATGTAAAACATATATGGTTACTTGCGGAATGTATAATGCTTCGGGTGAATTTGCTATGAAAGTCGGCATTCCAGCGAAAAGCGGTGTTTCCGGAGGAATTATGGGAGCAGTTCCTAACCGTTGCGGTATTGGTATATTTGGGCCTGCTCTTGATCATAAAGGGAATAGTATTGCCGGATTAAAATTACTAGAAATGATGAGCAACCGTTATGGATTTAGTATTTTTTAACAATCATTTCCCATTATCGTAAAGCACGTTTATCTATCATTGAAAGGAACAGTAAGTAGTACTGAATTCGAAAACACCGAAACAATTTCCATGAATAGGCTGCGAAATTGTTTCGCCTCAAAAAAGTGGAAGTAGTTCCTATCGTTTTTTGTAAAAGTGAGCAATTTTTGAAAATGTCGTGTTTTGTTATAGGGATAAATGCGAGAGAGTTTCCTTTTTTCTTGCATTTTGAGTTATTTAAAGGTAGAATTTTAAGATAGAATTGTTAAATGCACGGAACAGGGGGATTACTGTGGTGTCTGAAGTGAAAATAGATCATAGGGAACAAGCATATCATCTGCTAAAGGCGGATGCGGAGAAGATATTGCAGTTAATTAAAGTGCAGATGGACAACTTAACGATGCCCCAATGCCCTCTCTATGAAGAGGTATTGGATACACAAATGTTTGGCTTATCCCGTGAAATAGATTTTGCTGTAAGATTAGGATTGGTGCTGGAGAAAGATGGTAAAGAGTTGCTAGATTCATTGGAAAAGGAACTCTCTTTATTACACGAGGCATCAATAAAGAAATAACGTTGATCCAATCATGGATTGCCACCACTTTTCGAAGCTGGTGGTTTCTCATTTCATCCTGCTATTAGGACTCATGAGAGTTTGTTTAACTGAGTTTCCGAAAAGAATTCTCCTACTTCTAAATGTGAAGGGCATAGCCCAATGAAAGTGGGAGATGAATTTTCGGTTGGTGTAAGCCAAAATATTGTTCTATAATCAACCTATACACTATGGAAGGTTGATGACAGGGATGGAATACAAGTAAGAACTTGCTGAAACTAGCCATGTAGTTGGTATTTTCTCTAGGGCAGGGACTGCCCTTATAGCTTGGTAAATATAGATAGCTAACAAAAGTATCTAGTTCCCAAGAAGCTTCCACTTTAATCAGACCGTAAGGTTGATAAGTGGTGAGCAGTTCACCAGATTGTTATGCATCGTTTCAAGCTGATTCATCACGATGTTTTCCAGAGGCAGAGCATGTTTTACATGTTGAAGCAATAAGGAAGTATACGCTAGCAAGTACGAAAAGCCCAAACATTTTAGAGGAAATTGTTTGGGCTTTTTTAGCCAACATGCATAATTAGAGATCAAAGAAACTTCGTAAATTGAAATGAAGATGAAAAGGATTGGAAAATTCTTATGGTGAAAAAAATTCTTAAATCTTATGACTACTCGCTTATCACTGTATATATTCTGCTTTGTTTATTTGGTTTGGTGATGATATATAGTGCTTCGATGGTCATTGGGATGCAATATTATCAAGTAAGCAGCGATTATTATTATAATAAGCAGCTTCAGCATTTTTTTCTTTCCATCTTTTTTTTCATTTTTACGGCAGTCTTTCCGTACAAAGCTTATAAAAATAATCGTTTTTTAATGATTATTGTGCTATTGTCTTTGTTAAGTGCGTTATTTGTTATTTCATTTGGATATGTTTCAAATAACGCAGGTAGATGGGTAGAAATTGGTGGAAAAATGATTCAGCCATCTGAGTTTATCAAGCTGGCAACAATTATTTATTTAGGCGCAATCTATACAAAAAAACAGTCCTATTTAAATGAAATGAATAGAGGAGTTTTTCCACCGCTTATATTTTTATGTGTCATCTGTTTTCTTATTTTGCGTCAGCCTGATTTAGGTACTGCAGTTATTACCTTCGCTATTGGCTTTACGATGATTATCAGTTCTGGAATGGCGTTAAAAACTATTTTGAAGCTAGTTGGAACTGGTGTTTTCATCATTGTTTTACTGCTGCCCCTCTTTCTAATTAATAAAGATATTATATTAACGGATGGAAGGGTAGATAGAATTGAAGGCTTTTTAGATCCTTTTACAAGTGGAGATGAAGGTCTCCAACTAGTTAATTCCTACTTGGCAATTGGTTCAGGTGGAATAAAAGGACAAGGCTTAGGACAGAGTGTGCAAAAATTAGGCTATTTGCCTGAGGGCCATACAGATTTTATTATGGCAGTAATAGCGGAGGAATTAGGATTATTTGGCGTACTCTTTGTCATTGCTGGTTTAGCTTTCCTAGTTTTACGAGGACTTTATGTCGGGATGAAGTGTAAAGATCCTTTTGGAAGTTTACTTGCATTTGGAATTTCAAGTATGATCGCTATACAGACCTTAATTAATTTAGGTGGAGTTGTAGGATTAATACCAATTACAGGTGTAACACTTCCATTTATTAGCTATGGAGGCTCCTCATTATTGGTTTTATCAATGTCACTAGGTATTTTAGTCAATGTTTCCATGTTTGTTCGTTATGAGGAAAAATACAAACCTGGGAAAGAACACCTTAGACCAGAAACAATGGTGTCTTCAAATACAAAGGTGACTTTAAAAAGTCGAGTACACAATTGAAATGCAGATGGCAGAATTCTTTCTTTGGCAATTTCTTTAATGAGATACATTTGCATATTGTGTACGGAACAGTAAAGGAGAAGAGAATGTCATGAAGAAAATTCAAAAAGTGCTAGTAGCTAATCGAGGCGAAATTGCCATTCGTGTTTTTAGAGCTTGCTATGAGCTAAATATACGAACAGTTGCTATTTACTCGAAAGAAGATTCTGGTTCTTACCACAGATTCAAAGCAGATGAGGCATATTTAGTCGGGGAAGGCAAGAAGCCAATCGATGCTTACCTCGATATTGAAGGGATTCTTAACATTGCGAAAACAGCTCGTGTTGATGCCATTCACCCTGGATATGGATTCTTATCAGAAAATATTCATTTTGCGAGAAGATGTGAAGAAGAAGGGATTATCTTTATTGGTCCTGAAACAAAGCATTTAGATATGTTTGGCGATAAAGTGAAAGCGAAAGAGCAAGCGAAGCTGGCAAATATTCCTGTCATCCCAGGCAGCGATGGTCCTGTTTCGAATCTGGAAGAAGTGATTACGTTTGGCCGAGAGCATGGCTATCCGATCATTATTAAAGCATCATTAGGCGGCGGCGGCCGGGGGATGCGAATTGTTAATACTGAAAATGAAATTGAAGAAGCATTTGAGCGAGCAACTTCTGAAGCTAAGGCAGCCTTCGGAAATGATGAGGTTTATGTAGAAAGATTCATCGAAAATCCGAAGCATATCGAAGTTCAAATATTAGGAGATACACACGGCAATGTCATCCATTTATTTGAACGGGATTGTTCTGTACAAAGGCGGCATCAAAAAGTGGTCGAAGTCGCACCATGTGTATCGATCTCTCAGGAATTGCGGGAAAGAATTTGTGAAGCAGCAATTCAATTAATGAAAAATGTTGAATATGTTAATGCTGGGACAGTAGAATTTCTAACTTCTGGCGAGAACTTTTATTTTATTGAGGTAAATCCAAGAATTCAGGTTGAACATACCATTACTGAAATGATAACAGGTGTAGATATTGTTCAGTCACAAATACTAATTGCAGAAGGCAATGACTTGCACGGCAATAAGGTTGGCATTCCGTTGCAAGAAGAACTATCAATTCATGGTTTTGCCATTCAGTCTCGTGTAACAACGGAAGATCCATTAAATCAGTTTATGCCTGATACAGGAAAAATTCGTGTTTATCGTACTGGCGGCGGATTCGGCGTTCGTTTAGATGCTGGGAATGGTTTCCAAGGTGCAGAAATAACGCCTTTTTATGACTCATTACTTGTGAAGGTTTCCACATGGGCTTTGACTTTTGAACAAGCAGCAGCGAAAATGGTTCGAAATTTGAAAGAATTTCGTATTCGTGGAATTAAAACAAACATTCCGTTTCTAGTAAACGTGATGAATCATGAAAAATTTATAACCGGCAAGTACGACACATCATTTATCGATGTGACACCACAGCTCTTCTTGTTCCCGACGAGCAAGGACAGAGGTACAAAAATGTTAACTTATATCGGGACGATAACTGTTAATGGTTTTCCAGGAATTGAAAAGCGCAAGAAACCATTATTTATGAAGCCAAGGATTCCTGAACTCCCGTTTGAAAAGACAGCAGCACCTGGGACTAAACAAATTCTTGATGAAAAAGGTCCTGATGGCCTTGTTAAGTGGATACAGAATCAAAAGCAAGTGCTTATCACGGATACAACATTTCGTGATGCCCACCAATCCTTGCTTGCGACTCGAGTCAGGACTACAGACATAAAACATATTGCAGAACCGACTGCAAAGCTTCTGCCTACTCTGTTTTCGCTCGAAATGTGGGGAGGGGCTACATTCGACGTTTCTTATCGCTTTTTGCAGGAAGATCCGTGGGAACGTTTATTAACATTACGCAATCAGATTCCAAACATTTTATTTCAAATGCTTCTGAGGGCATCGAATGCAGTTGGATATAAAAATTATCCAGACAATGTTATTCGTGAATTTGTTGAAAAATCTGCTCATGCAGGTATTGATGTTTTCCGTATTTTTGATAGCTTAAATTGGCTAAAAGGAATGGAAGTAGCGATAGATGCTGTTCGGCAAACTGGAAAAATAGCAGAAGCGTCCATTTGCTATACTGGTGATATTGCTGATTTATCTAGAACAAAGTACGACATACAATATTACAAAGACATGGCAAAAGCATTAGAGCAGCAAGGAGCACATATCTTAGGGATTAAAGATATGGCAGGCCTTTTAAAACCGCAAGCAGCGTACCGATTAATATCTGAGTTAAAAGATACCGTCTCGATTCCGATTCATCTTCACACCCATGATACGAGCGGCAATGGCGTTTATACGTATGCACAAGCAATTAAAGCTGGTGTAGATGTAGTTGATGTTGCACTTGCATCTATGTCAGGACTTACTTCGCAGCCGAGTTTAAATACACTCTATTATGCGTTGGAAGGCGATGAGCACAAGCCTAATTTAGATATTGAAGCAGCGGAATCTCTCTCTTATTACTGGGAGGATGTTAGAAAATATTATGCAGACTTTGAATCAGGCATGGTTTCTCCGCATACAGAAGTGTATCAACACGAAATGCCAGGCGGACAATATAGCAATTTGCAACAGCAGGCAAAAGCTGTTGGGCTTGGTACAAGATGGGATGAAGTAAAGACTATGTATGCGCGTGTTAACCAAATGTTCGGCGATATTGTGAAAGTGACGCCTTCTTCTAAAGTAGTGGGTGATATGGCATTATTTATGGTGCAGAATGATTTAGATGAAGAAACTGTTTTAGAAAAAGGTAATATGATCGATTTTCCGGATTCTGTTATTGAGTTGTTTAGCGGATATTTAGGCCAGCCGCATGGGGGCTTTCCTCAGAAGCTGCAAGAGGTCATTTTAAAAGACAAACAGCCAATTCATGTGCGTCCTGGAGAATTGATGGATGCAGTTGACTTTGATGTACTGCGAGATGAGCTTTATGAGAAGCTGAAACGTCCAGTCACATCGTTTGAAATGATTTCCTATGCTTTATATCCAAAAGTATTCTTGGACTATATGAAAAAATTTGATCAATTTGGAGATGTCTCAGTACTTGACACCCTTACTTTTTTCCATGGAATGAGGCTTGGTGAAGAAGAGGAAATTGAAATCGAAACTGGAAAGACGTTGTTTGTAAAGTTGATTTCAATTGGAGAAGCAAGAAGCGACGGCACTCGAATTGTTTATTTTGAACTTAATGGCCAGCCGCGTGAAGTAGTCATTCGTGATGAAAGTATAAAAGCGACAGTAACTGCTAAACGTAAAGCAGATTCGAATGATGAAACACAAATAGGTGCAACGATGCCAGGAACAGTCATCAAAGTACTAGTTAAAGAAGATGAGAGAGTTGCGAAGGGTGAGCATCTGCTTATTACAGAAGCGATGAAAATGGAAACAACTGTACAAGCTCCTTTTGAAGGCGTGATCAAAAAAATACATGTAGGAAACGGAGAAGCCATTCAACCAGGTGATTTACTCATAGAGCTGCAAAGGGATTAATATACACAAAAAAAACCGTGAATTTTATTCACGGTTTTTTTGTATGTTGCAAAATCTATATATCTTTAGGAATTGGAATTTGTTTTGTTTCGACTCTTTTCTTATCATTTACAGCAGCCTGTTTTGATAATGCTAATTTTGGGTTGCTTCTCGTTACTAAAAGAATAAAATAGCTTAACAATCCAAACAAAAGCGATATAAAGAGTGCATGTGCTAAAGCTACATAAATATTGAGTTTAGTTGCAACAACGATTGCTCCTGATGCCACCTGTAGACTGACAAGCAGAAAGGCAATAATCCAGCCATAATAAATAACTCGCTGATGTTTATAGTGTTTTATCGCTAACATTGCAGCGTAGCCAATCCAAATAAAAATGATACTAGCTGCAAAACGGTGCCCCATTTGAACCCATTCTACTAAATTGTTTGGAAATGCAGGAGCAGAATTGATGCATAATGGCCAGTCGCGGCAAACAAGACTAGCATTCGTATGCCGAACGAGCGCACCTGTATAAACAACGATATAACTGTAGATAGTAATGCCGATAATATGTCCTCGCATTTTTGGACCTATCACAACACTTGATGCATCAAATTTTTGATCGATTTCAAAAATAATCAAGGTTAATAATAGAACCGCAGCAAAGGAAATAAGGGAAATGCCAAAGTGGAGAGCCAATACAAAATCAGATTGCCCCCACATAACCGCAGCTGCTCCAATTAGACCTTGAAGCACTAAGAAAAAGGCAGATAAAATAGCTAAAAATTTCGTTTCTTTTTTATGGCCAACATGTTTCCAAGATAAGTACGATAACAGAAGAACAAGAATACCAACGACACCAGAAACAAGACGATGTGCAAGTTCAATAATCGTTTCAATGGTGATATCGCTTGGAATCAATTGACCATGGCATAGCGGCCAAGAGTCTCCACATCCTGCTCCGGAATCTGTTTTAGTTACGAGGGCGCCGCCAAGTAAGACAAGGAGCATGCCGAGGGTTGTAAGGACTGCTAGCCATTTTAAAGCTCGATGCAATAGTTTCACCTTCTCACTCTTTATTCTTTTTGAAGTTGGGGAAGCGTCTGTTCCAATGAAAGTTCTTTAAAAGACCATTATTCGCTATACTGTCTCTTCAAACTTTGTGATTTCTAAACTAGCAGGAGCTGACATGAAACAATATAGTCTGTCCATCAGATTCCCCTGACCTTTAAAGTGAACAACTTGAAAGCGTATACTGACATTTAAAAATATAAGTACGTTATTGATACTACATAATGATAGAAAAAAAAACAAACTTAAAAACTTAATTTCTCTCATTATTATCTTAGAAACAGCCTAAAAAGGGAAGCCAGCAAGAGCGGGTGACACACTTTCGTCATAATTAATACGATTTTTTTTCACAATATACTATAAAATTATGATTAAATTATAATTTGATGGTAAGAAAAAAGAAAAGACGCAAATATTTGTTTTATGCGTACATTTAAAATGTTCATGAAGAGGAAGCTGTGAGCCTTTTAATAAGTATTGAATATGATACACTATTTATGATGCTGTTTTTACAAGCTTATGAAGATGATGTAAAGCAATCATTGTAAATCTGTCACATTTCTATCTTTATTAACATGCATACAGTTTCTTGAATGTTTTAATAGGTGCCTTTGTGCCCTGTATTTATCATCTTCATTGTGCGATTGTGAGAAATCGCTTAAAAAATAGCAATGGCGATGGTTTTGTTTTATAGTATTATGTAGCGATGCTTTTTACATGCGGGAGGAGGGGGAAGAATGTCGAACAGTCGTGCCATGTCTGAGGTAAAAGAAACAATGGGGGTAAAACAGACAATGACATGGAAAGAGTTTATGGCATTGATCAAGATAGGCATCGTGAACTCTAACTTGATCACAATATTTACAGGTATGTGGTTAGCATTCCAATTTACCGATAAACACTTTCTGCAATCATTGGACACTGTACTCTATACGTTATTGGGAACTGCATTTATTCTTGCTGGTGCAAGCAGTTTAAATAATTATATTGATAGAGATATAGATCCAATTATGGAAAGGACGAAAAATCGTCCATCGGTAACTGGGAAGATAAGTGGAAGAAAAGTACTTGCGATCGGTCTTTCTTTCGTAACAATTGGAACGATCCTCTTATTTCTAACGACGGCAGTAGCTGCTATCATTGGAATCATTGGTGTATTTAGCTATGTTGTTGTTTATAGTATGTGGTCTAAGCGCATACATGTAAGCAACACTGTTGTTGGAAGCATTGGAGGAGCGATGCCGCCTTTAATCGGTTGGGCTGCAATTGAACCAAACCTTGGAATGATCCCTTGGATGCTATATCTCATTATGTTTATTTGGCAGCCGCCCCATTTCTATGCCTTAGCAATGAGGCGAGTAGAAGAATATCGGGCAGCCGGTATACCAATGCTGCCAGTAGTAAAGGGGTTTGCTGTTACAAAAAGGCACATCGTTGCTTGGGTGGCCTGCTTGCTGCCAATACCATTTTTTTTGTTGCAGCTAGGGACACCTATTGTCATATTAATGACCATTTTAAACCTTGGTTGGCTTATTCTGGGCATCAGAGGCTTTAAAATGAAAGATGATATCAAATGGGCAACGATGATGTTTATATATTCATTAAACTATTTGACTATCTTGTTTGTAGCAATAGTTATTGTAACCGCTATTTAACTGGGCTTCCGAAAAGAATTCTCCCACTTCTAAATGGGGATTTTCGGTTGGCCTTAAGCCAAAATATTGTACTTTCTCTAGGGGCAGGGACTGCCCTTATAGCTTGGTAAATATAGATAGCTAACAAAAGTATCTAGTTCCCAAGAAGCTCCCACTTCAATCAGACCGCAAGGTCGATAAGTGGTGAGTAGTTCACAATGTGGGAATTCTTTCTGAAAAGAAATCTATTATAGAAAGGATCCAGTCCTTGTACACAAAAGACATTTTTATGAAAGAGGGGTTTGATTAAGCGATGAAACAAAGGCTGAAAAAATGGCGTCTATTCTCCATATTCGCAATACTGACGCTAGTTCTTTCTGGGTGTGGAGAACCTTTTCTGTCAGCTTTAAAACCAGCGGGTGAAGTAGCTCAAAACCAGTATAACTTAATGATGTTGAGCACAATGATCATGGTTTTTGTAATAGCTGTTGTAGTAATTATCTATGTTATTACGCTCATTCGTTTTCGACGCAAAAAAGGAGAGGAGGATAAAATTCCGAAGCAAGTTGAAGGAAGCCATAAACTGGAGATTATTTGGACAGTAATTCCAATTCTTCTCTTGCTTATTTTAGCTGTTCCAACAGTTGCTTCAACTTTCCATCTTGGGGATACAAGTGCAATGGACAAAAAAGATAAAGATGGAAATCGAAAAGTATTAGTAGTTGACGTTCGCGCTAACCTTTATTGGTGGGAATTCAGTTATCCAGATTTAGGAATTATTACGAGCCAAGAACTCGTTGTTCCAACAGATCAAAAAGTTTATTTTAATATTATTTCATCTGATATTAAACACTCTTTCTGGATTCCGCCAATTGGAGGAAAATTAGATGCAAATAATGATAACGTGAACAAGTTTTGGCTGGAGTTCAACAGTGAAAAATCTGAAGAAGCTGGAAACCTATTTTATGGGAAATGTGCTGAGCTTTGCGGTCCTTCCCATGGATTAATGGATTTTAAAGTAAGAACAATGTCGCAAGACGACTTTGCTCAATGGGTAGATGATATGCAAAACGCTTCAGAACCTCAACCAGCAACTGATCTTGCAGAACAAGGACAAGAAATTTTTGCGGATAGCTGCCTTAGCTGTCATGCTACTTCCCCAACAGATCAAACGCCAGAAGCTGGACGTGTTGGTCCTAACTTAGCAACATTTGGGGAAAGAACAACGATTGCTGGCTATTTAGAACATGATGAAGAACACTTAAAAGCATGGATTAGAGATACACAGAAATATAAGCCGGGCAATAAAATGCCGTCATTCGATGAAAATCAGTTGTCGGACCAAGAGCTTGATGCGTTAGCAGCGTATTTAATGGGCTTGAAAATTCAACAACAATAATTGAAAGATTTAAAGGCATAAAAGGGAGGTTTAACAGTGAGTACCAACGCTCAAAAACGAGGCTTCGGTGCCACCATATGGGATTACTTAACAACAGTAGACCATAAGAAAATCGCTATCCTTTACATTATTGCAGGTGGAATTTTCTTTTTAATGGGTGGAATTGAAGCGATTATTATTCGTATTCAGCTATTAGTGCCAGATAATAATTTTGTCAGTGCAGGTATGTTTAATGAGATGCTGACTATGCATGGTACAACGATGATTTTCTTAGCAGCAATGCCATTGCTCTTAGGATTTATGAACGCGATTATGCCATTGCAGATCGGCGCGCGGGATGTTGCATTCCCGTTCCTTAATTCACTAGGATTTTGGCTGTTCTTTTTCGGGGGTCTGTTTCTTAATCTATCATTTATTCTAGGTGGTTCTCCTGATGCTGGCTGGACATCTTATGCATCATTATCATTAGATTCTCCAGGACACGGGATTGATTTTTACACACTTGGAATCCAAATTTCTGGTTTTGGAACATTGATGGGTGGAATTAACTTCTTAGTTACAATTATTAACATGCGTGCTCCAGGGATGACGTATATGAGAATGCCGATGTTTACATGGACTACATTTATTACATCTGCTTTAATTCTCTTTGCTTTCCCGCCATTAACAGTCGGTATTTTCCTGTTAATGTTTGACCGTTTATTTGGCGGTAATTTCTTTGATGTAACGATGGGTGGAAATACCATTATTTATGAGCATTTGTTCTGGATCTTTGGTCATCCCGAAGTTTACATTCTTATTTTGCCGTCCTTCGGTATTTTCTCAGAAATCTTTTCTACATTTTCGAGAAAACGCTTGTTCGGGTATTCGTCAATGGTGTTTGCAACCGTGCTAATCGGGTTCTTAGGTTTCATGGTTTGGGCTCACCACATGTTTACAGTTGGTCTCGGTAACGTTGCAAATGCTATTTTCGCTGTTGCAACAATGGCAATAGCAGTACCAACAGGAATTAAAATATTTAACTGGCTCTTTACGATGTGGGGAGGAAGCATCCGCTTTACAACGCCAATGCTGTGGGCAGCTGCGTTTATACCAACCTTCATCATGGGAGGAGTAACAGGGGTCATGCAAGCTGTAGCTCCTGCTGACTATCAATATCATGATACGTATTTCATTGTTGCGCACTTTCACTATGTTATTGTCGGTGGAGTAGTATTTGCTCTCTTAGCTGGAACACATTACTACTGGCCGAAAATATTCGGAGTGATGTTGAGTGAGACGCTAGGAAAAATTACATTCGTTCTATTTGTTGTTGGAATGCATATGACTTTCTTTATTCAGCATTTCCTTGGTTTAATGGGAATGCAACGTAGAATTTGGAAGTTTTTACCTAACCAAGGATTAGACAATGGGAACTTTATTAGTTCGATCGGGGCCTTCCTCATGGGTATCGCAGTCGTGATTTTGCTAATCAATATCGTTGTTTCTGGATTGAAAAAACAAAAAGTGGCAAACGATCCTTGGGAGGATGGACGTTCTTTAGAATGGGCAATTTCATCACCAGCTCCTTATTACAACTTTAAGCAAATCCCGCTTGTCCGTGGTTTGGACACTTGGTGGATTGAAAAGCGTGAAGGAAAGAAAGAGTATACTCCAGCAGAACCAGTGGGTGATATTCATATGCCAAATGGCTCGATATTGCCTGTTATGATTTCGCTTGGACTATTTATCGCTTCATTCGGCGCAATGTATCAAGCTGATGAAGGCAATACATGGGGCATCCCAGTATTAGTGCTTGGTTTAGCAATTACTTTTGGCTCTATGCTTATTCGTTCTTTGAAGGATGATCATGGCTACCATATTCCAAAAGCAGAGCTCATGGAGAACGATGACAAGGGGGTTAAGGCGTAATGCATGTTGAAGAAAAATTCACACCTAAAACATGGCCTGAATCGCCAGAAAGAGCAACGCTAGAAGGGAAAAATAAATTTTTAGGGTTTTGGTTCTTTCTTGGCGGCGAAACAGTCCTTTTTGCATCACTATTTGCAACATATTTAGCATTGAAAGATAAAGTACCTAACGACCAACATGCACTAGCGCAAGAAATATTTGATCTACCACTAGCATTTGTAGCAACGATGATTCTTTTGACTAGTTCCATTACAAGTGTTTATGCAATATATCACATGAAGAATTTTAGCTTTCAAAAGATGCAAACTTGGCTGCTCATAACGGTACTATTAGGTCTTAGCTTTTTAGCAGTTGAAATCTATGAGTTTTACCATTATACATCTGAGTATGGCCATACATTTACTAGTAGTGCCTTTGGTACTTCGTTTTATACGCTCGTTGGCTTTCACGGAGCGCACGTTATTTTTGGCTTAGGCTGGATTACCGCGCTTCTCGTCCGAAATGCCAAACGTGGTCTTAGCTTATACAACGCACCAAAATATTATACAGCAAGTCTTTATTGGCACTTTATTGATGTTGTATGGGTCTTTATTTTTACAGTAGTATACTTAATGGGATTGGTGGGATAAACAAATGGATCAACAAGCCGGTTCTAATAACCCAAGAGTAAACTATGAATATCGCCGTAAAAAAAATGCTGAAGAAATGAAATATCAAGTAGTTTCTTTCGCATTAATGATTTTTCTTACACTCGTAGCCTTTGCTGCTGTTTATGCAGAATTTTCTAGATGGTTTACTATACCATTCATCCTTTTATTGGCGATTGTCCAAGTAATATTTCAATTATATTACTTCATGCATATGAATCATAAAGGACACGAAGCGCCTTCACTGATGATCTATTCAGGTGCCTTCATTGGGTTTGTCACCGTGTTAGCATTCCTTACCATCATCTGGTGGTAAAAAGAAAAGCGTCAGTGCCTGTATAGCCTCGAAAATCAAATGCTTGCTTCTTTATGGAGGTGTTCTTCCTCCGAAAAGAAACAAAATTTGACTCGAGAGGCTAGGCACTGAAAGCTGGACAAAGAAAAGCGTCAGTGCCTGTATAGCCTCGAAAATCAAATGCTTGCTTCTTTATGGAGGTGTTCTTCCTCCGAAAAGAAACAAAATTTGACTCG
>NZ_JAUSTT010000018.1 GCF_030812995.1 Bacillus chungangensis
AACAAAGTTGGGAACTAGCAAATGTTTTAGATACCGCAATGACTTGTTTACCATACCATTTTGCTTTGTACTCAAGCATAGTTCTAAACTGTGACTAAGATACTTCACTGATTGCTTATGCTAACTTGTGGTTCTTTAGCATATTGGATACTTGCAAATCTTCAATACCTATTACATCGTGGTTTTTGATGATTTTAGTAGAGATTTTTTGCAGGTAACCTTTAGGCTTACGCCTAACCACATTCATCTCCCACCTATCGTTGGGCTTCGCCCTTTACACGATTGAGGAGGTAGTCTTCTGTCGGAAAACGATAAACTTTCACCCAGAAATACTTCCATCAATGGGTTTTCTTCCCCTATTATATAGATGCAAAAGCGACCATTGCCCTGTCGGTTAGAAACAATATTTACTGAAGACGTAAGAAAAATGTTCACTTCCCACTTCTTGACAATGAATAGTCAGCTAATATGGAAAAATACTGTATATCTTATTTTACCACAAACAATTCATCTCTAACCAGTAAAAAGCGAACAAATTTTCGGTTTGTTTTTAGGTTAATACATTCCAACTCGATATTTGAAAAATAAGTCTTATTACCTGTATTTTCCCATCTTCTAATATGATTAAACAGTGCTTTGTACTAATGTATATAATTTGTTCAGTGCTATCATTTATAATAAGTAGCTATACACTTTTTTCTAATAGGAGAATGTATGATGCACAGACGATTATTGTTATCTGCAATCATTCTAGTAATCTTTACTGTTCAAATATGCATTGTTTTGTTAAACATCATGCCCCTCCATTATTACCCAAAAGCAAAACAAGGAATCCTTAATCTATCGGAAAAATATCTAGCCTTAAACAGAGATATTCCTTTAAGAGGTGAATGGATCTATTATCCAGATCAACAAACGTCACATGATGACAATCAAAAAAAAATGTTTGTAAAAATTCCATCTACTATTCAACTTTTTTCCAATCAAAAAACAAAAAAAAATAACGGCACCTATCATTTAAAAATGATATTGCCAAATATCGAAGAAGCAGAGGTGTTTGCTTTTAATTTCTTCCCTGCGTTCAATGCCCATACCATTTATTTAAAAAATAAAAAGATTGATGAGCATGGAGTTAAAGGCAAAAAAGATGATGTTCAACTGAACAGCAACACTTTAAAATGGATGTATTTTCCAGATTCAACAGCCAAACAATCATTATCTCATGTTATTGTAAAAAAGCACCTAAAATATCTTTCTTTTACAGGTCTTATTTACCTTGTAAATATGATCTTTTTTCTCTTTGGATTTATTTTTTTATGTGCAGATTTTCCTTTCATGTTGAAAGCTTTGCTTTTTTGGCTGCCATTCATCTTTATCATGGAGATTTTGCTATTGTGGATATTATGGAAAACAACGATCAAACATCCAAAAGAAAATGCGCCACTCATCATTTTTATCATTGTCACTTGCTATATCGGAGCTAGCATTACCAATCTCTTCTATATGATAAATGTGCTAGAAATAAATAACGTTTGGATCGTACAACTATTGGTGCTAATTGTTGCCATTATCGCAATCATGATGGAGCGTTTTTTTGCCTTATTTCGGCACTTAGTTACAGCGAATAAAAACCTTCTGAATGAAAATAATGCGATTCAGTTTTCGCTGCCATTAGCACATCAATTTACTTATGAACCCATTGCTCCATCTGCCAGCGAAGTTGCTGCTAGTAAAACACCATCTAAACCGATAAATTCTGATTTACCTCAAAAGCAGGAAAATACGATCTTAATAGTAGAAGAAGATGAGGCTTTTCGTGAAAAGCTTGTTAGACTGCTCACTGCTCAGTTTACAAAAGTCATCGCAGTAAGTGATGGAAAAGAGATCCTTTCGCCTTTAACAAAAGGGAAAGAGTGGGATTTCATTTTACTTGATATTCATCTATTATCGGAGAATAGTTTAACAATTTGCAAGAAATTGCGCGAAGTATATACCATGTTTGAATTACCTATTATGATGATGTCTAGTGAGCAAATCCCTGAACAAACAAGCGCTGCATTTGCTGCTGGAGCAAACGACATGATCCTTAAATCAATCGATCTGAATGAACTGAAATCTCGCATTCAAATGCTGCTATATTTAAAAAAATCGGTTGAAGATAAAATTTGTATGGAAATAACATTTCTGCAAGCTCAAGTAAGACCGCATTTTCTATTTAATACATTAAATGCCGTTGCAGCACTGAGTGAGGAAGACAATGACAAAATGAAAGAGCTCTTAATTCATTTTGGCTATTATTTACAGGAAAGTTTTAGCTTTAATAATATAAAGCCCCTTTCCTCTTTAGAAAGAGAAATAAAGCTTGTAGATGCCTATTTGAACATCGAAAAAGTGCGCTTTCAAGATAGGCTTGAGTACGAGCTAATGATTCCAGATAACCTTTCACTAGCCATTCCACCATTAACGATTCAGCCTCTTGTAGAAAATGCTGTGCATCATGGCATTTTAAAAAAAAGAAAAGGCGGAAAAATTTTAATTTGTGTTATTGATAAACAAGATGAGCTTCATGTTAGTGTAGAAGATAACGGCGTAGGTATGAGTGAAAAAACGATTGCTGATATTCTCAATCACAATAATAAAAATGGTGTAGGTGTCAAGAATATACATCATCGCTTAAAACAAATGTTTGGACAAGGCCTCTTCATCAACAGCCAAGAATTAACAGGAACAAAAATATTTTTTTCAGTACCAAGGGAGGAGATTCTTGATGATTGCTTTGATTGTTGATGACGAACCACTTGCTATGAAGCAACTGTACCGATTACTAAAAGAGAGTCGCATGTTCAGCACAATCGTTACATTTAATGACGCAGTTGATGCTCGTGCATATGTCAAAAATAATGCTTTTGATATTGCTTTTCTCGATATCGAAATGCCAATTATCAGCGGAATCGAGTTAGCAGATACAATCCAATCTCTTTATCCTCATGTTCATATAGTCTTTATTACTGCATTTGATGAATATGCAGTGAAAGCATTTGAAATGAATGCACTTGATTATATTGTTAAACCAGTTACAAAAAAGCGGTTAAAAATATCAATTGAAAGGGCACAACTTGCCAAAACAAGCACAAAAAAAGAGCAGACAAAAAAACAAGAGGGAATGATTCATTGTTTTGGAAGTCTTGCATTTACTGTTTCTACAGAACCACATAAAGAACGGGAAGTAAAGTGGCGAACATCTAAAGCTAGGGAACTTTTCTGCTATTTATTACATTATCGAAATAAGATTATACGCAAAGATATATTTCTTGATCTTTTTTGGCCTGATATTGATATCAAACGTGCAAATACACAATTCTACTCTACAATTTATCAAATAAGAAAAACATTACATACGATCCACTTAGATATAAAGCTTACTCGCTATGAAACAGGGTATCAGCTAGAATTACAGGATGTATTAGTAGATGTTGATGAATGGGAAACATCACTGCAGCGTCTTGGAAACGTAAAAGACGATAATATAGAGAAACATTTAGAGATGATGGGGTATTATACACAGCCATACTTTGATTACTATGATTATGTTTGGGCTGAATCCGAAAAAATGAGGCTGCAGCATTTATGGCTGCAGCATGCGCAGCAAATTGTTGCTTTTCTCATAGAAAAAAAAGCATACGAGCGTGCGATAAAAATTTGCTATAGAATCCAGACAATTGATCCATATCAAGAGCAAATCTATCATACATTAATAGATTTATATAATAAAGTCGGAAATATAGAAGCTGCAATCGAGCAATATTCATTATTACAAAAGATTAAGCAAGATATTACCTAGATCTTTAAACTAATTGCTTAAAACGTGCAACAATCAGGGGTTAAAGCCAATCTTATGGGTTAACCCCAAATTTATTTTTCTCTCTCCGTTGAGTCAATGCATGATGAACGAGTTCATGAACAGGAAGTACAAGCGAAGAAAGCCTCCTGCCCTTTAAAAGGCGTCTCCTTTACAAGCTCTCCTCTTACAATCGTTCTATTTTCCGTATAATAAGGCTCATCGCATGTTACAAGTGTGATTTCATTTTTATCATTGCTTTCCATTACTTCTATGGAGGTTTCGTGGACGATGATATTTGATGTAACCTTGTATTCATAGATAGTTGTCTTATCTGTTATTCGAATCATATCGCCATTTTCTAATGTCGGTACTGATTGAAATAATAACCCGTTTTGCTTCATATGATGGCCTGCTAGAATATAATTTCCAACCCCCATTTGTTGATGATCATTCATTTCCGCAGCTCCAAACATTAAGTTCTCCTGCGTCATTGTTCCATAAATAGGGAGCTGGAGATCAATTGCAGGAATGAAAATGACGCCAACTGGCTTGCCTTTAAAACGAACATTTTTTAGCAAATCTAATTCGCTTGGCGGCGCTATTAACTCCTTTTCTTTACTATTCTCCTTGTTGCGGTTTCTTTTTAATTCATCAGCACTTTGATCGGTAAACTCATTTAAAGAATTGTTTACCTTTAGCTGTATCAGGTAGTTCTTTATAAAAGGGCTAAAGATAAGCAATAAACCGCTGACAAATAATATAACTGCAATGCTTACTTTTTTCATAGAAACCACCCACCTCCTATTGAAGAGAAGTAAGCTGACCAGATTGGAGATGGTCAGCTTACTACGTTGCTTAATCAGCTTTTTTTCGTCTTGCTAAAACGATGATGGATGCAAGTAGGAATAATACACCAAAAATTTGTACATATAGTGAGTTGCTATCTCCTGTTCTTGGTAAAACTTCTTTTCCTTTATCCGCTGCGTTATTCTTTTTAATCTTTATTTGATCAGTTGGCGCACTAGGTGCAAGCGGATCAACCGGAGTAGTTGGATCAACTGGAGCAAGTGGATCAACTGGATCGATTGTTGGATCAGTTGGTGTGCTTGGATCAGTTGGTGTGCTTGGATCAGTCGGTTTGCCAGGATCAGTCGGCGTGCTCGGATCAGTCGGTTTGCCAGGATCAGTCGGCGTGCTCGGATCAGTCGGTTTACCTGGATCTGTTGGCGTGCCTGGATCAAATGGCGTACCCGGACTAGTCGGCGTACCCGGATCTGTTGGTTTACCTGGATCTGTTGGTTTACCTGGATCTGTCGGTTCACCTGGATCTGTCGGCTTACCTGGATCTGTCGGCTTACCTGGATCTGTCGGCTTACCTGGATCTGTCGGTTTACCTGGATCCGTTGTATCTTTTATTAAACCAGCATCAATCGTATGATTTTTCTCCCCTGCTTCAAGCTTAATGATCTCTGTTGTGCCATCTTCTTTTGCATCAGAATCTAGTGATCTATCTTCACCTTGCTGATATTTCGTAAAGCCTTTGTAGCCTTCTGGAAGATAAAACTTCACGTAGTACTCGCCTGCTTCTAAGTTAGGAAACAGGTAGTAGCCAGGATTGCCTGTTTCATCATCAGTAGTTACTGTCTTTTCAAGTAAGTTTCCATCTTTATCATATAGCTCTACAAGGACACCGTTAATTCCGTGATCTGCATCTTCATCTTGGATGCCATTGCCATTTTCATCAAACCAAACGTAGTCGCCGATTTCCCCTTTTTCTAGTGTAACAGGTGCTTCTTTTATCAATCCAGCATCAATCGTATGATTTTTCTCCCCTGCTTCAAGCTTAATGATCTCTGTTGTGCCATCTTCTTTTGCATCAGAATCTAGTGCTCTATCTTCACCTTGCTGATATTTCGTAAAGCCTTTGTAGCCTTCTGGAAGATGAAACTTCACGTAGTACTCGCCTGCTTCCAAGTTAGGGAACAGGTAGTAGCCAGGATTGCCATTCATATCATCAGCAGTTACTGTCTTTTCAAGTAAGTTTCCATCTTTATCATATAGCTCTACAAGGACACCGTTAATTCCGTGATCTGCATCTTCATCTTGGATGCCATTGCCATTTTCATCAAACCAAACATAGTCGCCGATTTCGGCTTTTTCACTTGGTTGAATTTTCACTCCAACTTTAATCGGTTCTGCTGGAAGTAATAATTTACCAGTATCTGTTCTTGTCGCTGTAAATCCAAATGAGTTCCAAGCGATTTCGCCATTTTCTGGTGCACCAACTGGCGCTCTCATCGACCAAGCAAGCGCTACTTCTTGACCAGGTTTTAACTCATTATTGAAGACAAATTTTAATGCTTTAACCGTTGTTAAATCTTGAGGAGGCTGTGCATCCCAAGTCCCTGTTATTACACCAGTTAATGGATTCATCTTTACATCGTTGCTCGTGCTGTAAAACACTTGGACACCGTCAGGAACGGTAACAGCACTCGATAGAACAGGGCTCCATTCACTTCCTCGTAGACCATCAACAATCACACCTGTATCGCCGATTCGAGGCAGAACATCAACAATGGTTACTTCTTTCATTGTAATAGTACTGTTGTTTTTGACTGCTAACTTGTAATCTACTTTTCCACCAGGGGTTGTATTGGCAACTTCAGGATGTCTTGACCATTGATCATCTAATTCGCCTTTCACCCACTTGATCGCTTCTAAGTTAACGGCGGAGCTGACAGCAATATTTGTATCAGCAAAAATGTACCAGCCTTTATTCTTATCGTATTGCTGGTTTTTGAAGTTTGCATCATTGACATATCCATGTGCATTTGAGCTCACTTCCGCACGATTTTCAACTGTGCCTTCTATCTTTCCTTTAAGAACTTCTTCATTTATTTTTGCTGTGAATTTTATAGCAAAAAATTTATCTATTGGGATACTTCCAGAATGATTCTCATCCCAAGACCATCTTAACAATGTACGGCCTGTTTCGTTATAATTCGGAATTGCTTCGAACTTTGGTGCTTGCAGTCCGCTTATATTGTTATCGAATGTCCAGCTATCTTCTACGTACTCTAATCCTTCAGGTAGTAAATCTTCTATCACCGGATTGTTGAATAAGTCACTGCTAAGTGTATGATTATCGACTCTAATCGTATATGTTACCGTATCTTCTGTCTTAAAGTTATTATTATTTGCCCACTTTTGCACTTTGAGAAGCGGCCGGTTGTCTGTCACATATACATTTTCACTATCACTCTGTTGCTTTTTTGCACCTTCAAAAGTGTAAGTCAATGTTGCAGTATTTGTAATCGTTTCATAAGGCTTATCTTCAGTCAGTTTTACTTTATAATTTGGATCCAACTGGTAAATAAATGTAAAGGCGCCGTACATTTCAAATGAAGTCGGTATATCACCAAAAACAATCTTTATGCCTTTTACTGTCTCTGGTACTTGCGGCAGCCACTTGCTGTCATTTGCAGAGACCGTTTGCCATTCGACCCAATTAGCAGAATCTTTCGTTGTTGTAATATATATTTTATACTGGTCAATTCCTGTGAATGTTGGTGTGTGAATTCTTTTTAAATGCAAGCCTTCTGGAGACATATCGACAAGTTCAGCTTCTTTCAATGTGTCATTCGCTGCATTTGTGATCCCACCGACATAAAAGGTAACCTCTTGTCCTGGCGAGATTTCTCGTTGAGCACCATTGATGGATTTATAAATCCAAGCTCCCCAGTCACCTGGTTTGAGAGTAAAGCCATGTTTAGCTTCAGCCTCCAATGAGACTCGCTCTTCCCCTAGAGGTGTATACTCTCCAATTACCTTATTAATGACTTCTGTATCAGCTTTCGCATCAGGATATGTCACTGTAACAGTAAATCGATGATAGTTATCGTCTGCTCCTATAGACGGAATCCATGTAATGGTATTGTTATTAGAATCATAGACGCCCTCTGGAGAAGATGATACATACACTGCCCCTTCAGGAAGCTGATCAACGATGCTCACATCTTCAAGCTTCAAAGATCCATTATCGTTGCCAGTTCCTTTCGTATTACGGAATACAATCTCATATACGACATCGGTATTAGGCATCGGCTCAGGATGCGGTTTTATTTTTTTCTTCGTTAGCTCCCACTTCGCTTCAGCTTGGGCTCTAACTGTCACATCTTCAGCCTCTCCGGATGTTTCAGTGCTTGTAAATTCAGTTTTGATGACTGCCTCAGTCCCATTTGAAGTTGTATAATTAGGAAATTTCAGGTTATTTATACGCAATTGGCCAACTGCTCCAGCTGACTGATTGTCCTGAAGCGTAAAGACAATTCGGTGATTCTCTTTATCATATTTATACGTTTTAAAATGACTAGTCAACTGAACGTGTGGCGGATTAAATTCAAGTTCAGGCGGCAGTTGCACAACCAACTCGCCATTAGTAAAGCTGCCTGTTAAAGCTGAAAGACTATAGTCAATCAGAAAAGAAAAATGTTCTCCAGACAGGGGATTCTCTTTTGTTGCGCTCCCTTGCAAGACAACACCTTCATCTTGATCTGGTGTATTCGGCTTTTTAGTAAAACCATGCTCAACCTCCGTCTCAACTGTAACAGAGCTGGCTGAACCGAATGGTGTATATTCAGCACTTGCTTGGTTGGTTACTTTCGTCGCTTCAGTAGCATTAGGGTACTTCACAACGACGATAAATCTCCGTGGATTATCTGCTTGGAAGTTTGCATGGTTATGCTTTATTCCTCCTGGATTCAACCAAGTAACAGTGTGCGTATCTGGATGATACGTTCCACCAAAAGTAGCAGAAACAAATTCAGCACCCTCAGGAAGTTTATCAAAAAACGTGACTTCATCTAAGTCAAGCCATCCTAACTCACCATTTTTGGGATCATGTCTAAATGCCATCTCGTATTCTGTTTCGCCATTATAATCCGCTTTTAATACTTTCTTCTCTATTTTCCAATTTGACTCTGCTTTCGCCGTTACCGTCACTGCTTCAGACTCCGCTACTACGTTCTCGCCAATCTTAAGAACACTCCTTATGTCGGCTTCTGTTTCATCCGGAGTCGTGTAATTAGGGAATTTAGCATGAAATGTGATTTTACCTTCAGCACCTGGTGCTATTCCATCATTAAATGTAAAAATCACTTTGTGGTTTTCATCATCGTATTCATACTTTTCAATATGATTACTTGTTGTTGCCTGTCCTTCATATTCGACACCTTCAGGCAGTGTAACTTCTATCGCAGCATGACCCCCTGTGCTAGAAAGAACATAGTCAATGGAGTATATAAATGTTTCTCCAGACAATACCGTTTCGTTGGCACTCATCGTGAGCTGACTGCTGCTGTTTTCGACGATACCCGTTTCTTTTCCAGGTGCTTGTTTGTCAGTTTCTTTCTGCTCCTCATTAGGCTTTTCTTTTTCTTCTTCATCATTTGGAGCATTATTTTCTTCATTTGGCGGTTCTGTCTCTTTTGGCTGCTTTTCTTCATCCATGACATCTTCCTGCTCGTGATTATCTATCAATTCCTCTTTTTCATCATCCCCGAGAGCATGATCATTATCATTCTGAATCTCTACAGCCTCGTTTAATTCAAGATTTTCCGTATCATCTGAAACTGCCAAAACAGCTGTTTGTGGAAGAAAAGTACTTAAAAGCAGGAGCAAGATAAGCATAACCGACTGTACTTTTTTCGAGCCTTTCATATCGATTTTTCCCTCCTCTTTTATTGATGTGTACAGTACTTGCCTATGGTTGATTCATTTTTTTTAACACGAACGCAGGAATCATCTCCTCTCTCCTCTTCCGCTACTAAGACTCCCTTCACTTAGAAAGCACCTATATCTTCTCTTGTTTAAAATGTGTGAAAGGATCAACTGAAGAGTCTACAATAAGCTATAATAACGCTTCGGCATATACACTTTCTGAACAGTGAAATGCAGAAAAAAGTTTAGAAAAAAAGCTATGGCAAAAGTTTTTGCCATAGCTTTCTTCATTACTTTCAAATGTTGAAGGTATCGGAGTTAAAGTAGATACATTGTCTAGGTTGTAAATTTTTTTAGCACCATGTGAGTCTCCACTTGTATAATGCCCTCTATACTCCCTATTGTCTTCCGTTGGAATTTTTCTAACTCTTCCATGTTTTCAAAGGATATACAGACATGGAGCATACTTGGCCCTGTTAATTGATAGCAAGTTTCCACTTGTGAATGTTCCATTAATTGATGTGCTGTCTTCACTAAAAATGCAGGCTCACATGTGATCATAAATATGACTGTAACATTCTTATTTATTGCAACAGGATTTAGTTGAATCGTGAAACTTTCAATAATCCCTTCACGTTGCAATCTTTTAATACGCTCCCGCACAGTTACACGCGACAGTGCTAAAACATCCCCAATTTCGACAAATGATAAACGACTATTTTCAGATAGCATATGTAATATTTTTCGATCTGTATGATCAATCTTCATCTCATTTCCTCTTTCTGATTTTTACTATTGTCATAGTATTAACATGTTTTAAAGATTAATATACTATTAGCAGATGAACATTTTCTGTACAAAGTGTAAAAGATTGATGATCAAAAATATATTTTCGGTGATCATCTTCTGAATCACTGCTCGAAAAGAACGTCTGGTCAAAAATCATTAAAAGCGAAATGTCCAATCAGTAAGGTCTTTCTTCTTCCATACAATAAAACGCAATGTTCAAAATGAGCGTCCTCGTCTCTAGTCACACATCGGACATTTATTTAGAAAAGATGTAAGCTAAAAAAAACGGTGAAAGAGGTCTACTTCCCATCACTTTAAACAGCCCGGAATCTTTGATTTCGCAAGCTTTTGGTGTGGAAATCATGCGGAGGATACAAAAAAAACGCTTCATGGTATGGTCGTAGCGCCATTACATTAAGCGTTTGGATCTTTTTTCTTTTTTATCATTTTTTTAGCAAAGTAAAAGCCTACTGTGAGAGAAGCCGCATCGATAATAATCAGTTCCCATGTATGTGTATAACCTGCATAAACAGATGCAGCAATTAATGCTACAGTTAGCACTAAACCAACTATATGATGATAGGTAACCCTTGTAAAAAATAGAACTAGCAGCCCGGGCAGCAATAATGCAGACAATATTTTATCAATCATTTAACTCACCTCTAACAACACCATTTGCTCTGTTGATGTCTTCACGATGTATGGACGTTTTCCTTTCTAAAAGATAGAAGAATATAAGTAGAAGGGGTTTATTGCTCTTTACCTATCTCTTTCAGTAATTTTTCTGTCATTTTTGTCACTTCACTATCCTCAATAAATGGTTCTCTCATCATATCTGGAAGAATTTCTTCCAAAAAATATTGAACGCATGCCATTTCTTTAAATGCTAATATGGTCGTCAATGCTTCTTGATAAATTTCTAAAAATAACGGTTCGGGATTTTCTTTTTGAATTTCTCCAAAAGCCTCATAAAGCAAGTCTATTTTGTCAGCAACAGAAAGAATTTTACCTTCTAGCGTCTGATCTTTTCCTTCCTGCAAACGTTCCAGATAAATAGCCTGAAAGCGCGGCGGGATTTCTTTGTCGATAAATTTTTTTACCATTTGCGCTTCAACTTGACTAAAGAGCTCTTTCAATTCTTTTGATGCATACTTTACTGGCGTTTTAATATCTCCAGTAAAAAGCTCGGCATAATCATGGTTCAATGCTTTTTCATAAAGAGCTCGCCAATTGACTTTGTTTCCCGTCTGTTCCTCAACTGTTCCTAAGAATTGAGCAATTTTTGCCACTTTAAAAGAATGGCTTGCAACAGAATGGTTCTGATATTTAAACTTCCCTGGGCAGCGATAAATTTGTTCTAAATCAGATAGACTTTTAAAATAGTGGTGAATACCCAAAGCGTTCACTTCCTTATGTGTCGTATGCTGTTCTCGTACTTTTTGTTCTTTCTCTTATTTTAATTGAAAGTGCGCCTCTTGTCTCGTTGAAGATTCACGATGATACTCATTATGACATAAAAAAAGCAGTTCAAAGGAAAAAACATTCATTTAGTTATTTCCCTATTAGTGTTGAACGAGATACACTGGTCATAATTTATTACAATATGCTTCTGTACTAAAGTAAAAGGATTTCACGTTTTAAGATGATGTTAACAAATCGATAAGCAGCTAATTTCTTCATTAAAAGTTATAAAAGATAAGCGCCTTTTCCTTGCTATTGTAGTATATATATTTGTGGAAGTTCACCTAAAAAAATTATGCGCCATAAAAAACAAAATGCCGATTCGCAGCATGATCATATTTTAATAAAAAAGTAGAGTCAAACGTTTTTATAAAAAAATACGCTTCTTCCATTATCAGCCTTTAAAAACATATGAAAAAGGCAAACCACTATCGCCTGTTCGCCTTTTTCATCCTATTCTTTATGCAATTATTTTATAGCATACATGTAAATTACTGCTATATTAATCATAATCCATTAAATGTTATATTGACTGTATATAATCCTAACAGCAATAAAGCAATATACAAAAATAAAACAATACAAAATATCTTATGTTTCTTGATAAAGTTCATCAATCTAGCCACCCATCTACCTCGTATGGATTACACTGAATATTAAGAACATGCGTTTGGGTACGCCAAGGAGTCGCAGTTAATGTCACATTGAATTTCCCCCAAGCCCTCGCCCAGCCATCTTCAGCCCAATGATTAGTAGCACCATCACTTACGAGAATGGCAGGATTTACATTAGTATGTGAATTTTTTGCACTTGTTGTTTCTGTTACGTAATAGTGATTCTTGTATTTAAAATATACAGTTAAGTAATATTGTGTTACAAAAATTCCATAAACCTTAACTTCATGAACAATACCATTTGAATCACTCCCACTAGAGTTAAGTGTAGAGTCATTAGATGCTCTTGTTTGTACAACAATATCCCCATTGTGGAATAATCTTGATTCACCTACTTCTACATCGGGCATAGCGCTTACAGCTTTTACATATTCTTCACTATAAAGTATGTCTACAAACTTTGCTTTCTCAGCTTCAGAAAGATTAGAATATTGATCAAAAGCAACTTTAGCTTGTGGGTCATTTTTAGCTAAGTCAATTAAAAATGATTCAAATTCTGTTTGGTTATTATCTTTACTCGCTGCTAATATGTTGTAGGAAAAACTTGAAATCATCATAAAAGTAACGACAAAAAAAGAAATAGTTAATTTGATGATACTTTTCAATAAAATCGCTCCTATTTATTATTATAATAATATTAAAACAATTTTAATTAAAATGCAAATTTTCTTATATTTTTGATTCTTTTGTATTACTTATTATTTCATTATCACGATAATTTCTAAAAAAATGCTTTCTCCTAAGCAGGAGAAAGCACTGTATCTTTTTTCGTATCCTTGTTTTGATTTTTCCCCTCAATGAGAACCGTCAAGCTAATTAACGTAACTAAAACGGTCGCCCCCATATCAGAAAGAATCGCAATCCAGAGAGTAAGCCAGCCAGGAATTGTTAGCAACAAAGCAATAAGCTTCAATCCTAATGCTAAGGATAGATTGATTTTAATAATCTTATTTACCTTTTTAGCAATTTTAACAGCAGATGGAAGCTTTCCTAAATGGTCTTGCATTAATACGACATCTGCAACTTCAATAGCACTATCTGTTCCTTTCCCCATTGCAATGCCGAGATCAGCTGTCGCTAATGCTGGTGCATCATTAATACCATCCCCTACCATTGCTACTTTTCCATGTTCCGTTAGTTCTTTTACTTTTTCTACCTTTTCATCTGGCAGCAGGCCGGCATAATAATGAGAGAGGCCAATTGATGATGCTACTTTTTCAGCTGTTTTTTGGTGATCGCCTGTTAGCATGACTGTGTTTTTAATACCAGCATCGTATAGTTGCTTTATAATCTCCTTGCTTTCACTACGAATCTCATCTGTGATCCCAAAAATACCTAGAACCTTTTCTTCATCGGACACAATGACAAGTGTATGTCCGTTTTCTTTTAATGTTTCAATATCTTGTAGTATGCTGTTTGTAAGCAGTGCTTCATTCACACTTTTTTCATTGCCAAGCTGATACTTTCTTCCATTTAAGATTGCCGTCATTCCTTGCCCTGTCACTGTTTGAATTTGTTCGGGCTCTTGCAGGTCAATATTGAATTCCGCCACTTTTTTTAGTACTGCTTTTGCAAGTGGATGAGACGAGGTTTTTTCAATGGAGCCTGCAACAAAAAGAAATGATTTTTCATCGTATACTTTCATTGTTTCTACGTGTGGCTCACCTTTTGTTAAGGTTCCAGTTTTATCAAATGCAATAGTATTGATTTTCCCTAGTTGTTCTAAAAATACGCCGCCTTTTACTAAAATACCATTGCGTGCATTTCTAGCAATGCCAGACACAATCGCAATTGGCGAAGAAATGATTAAAGCACAAGGACAACCAACAATGAGAACTGCAAGCCCTTGATAAAACCATGCTCCCCACTCGCCATTAAACAGCGGCGGCACGAGCATCACAATTGCAGCAACCATCATAATAAAAGGTGTATAATATTTGGCAAAGTGATTAATAAATTGTTCTGTTGGCGTTTTCGTTTCTTGTGCTTCCTCTACTAGGTGCAAAATTTTTGCCAACGAAGAATCTTCATATGCCTTCGTAATTTCTATTTTTAAGATCCCTTCGTTATTAATGCTGCCTCCGAATACAGTTTCATGAACGGTCTTTTCAACTGGCATCGATTCTCCGGTAATAGCTGCTTCATTGACAGAACTTTTTCCATCCTTTACTACTCCATCAGAAGGAATCTTTTCTCCAGACTTAACAAGAACTAAATCCCCTTTCTTTAAAGAATCAATAGGGACAACTTGTTCCATGCCATTTTTAATAATAACGGCTTCTTTCGGGGCTACTTGAAGGAGTGTTTCCATTGATTGACGGGCTTTTTCCATTCCAAGTCCTTCTAAATATTCATTAATACCGAATAAAATAGCAACCAATGTTCCTTCCTTCCATTCACCAATTCCAAAGGCACCAATCAAGGCAATGGTCATGAGCGTATCAATATTGAACTTGAATTTAGCCAGATTCTTCAAACCTTTTATAAATGTAAGATATCCACTCAATGCAGCAGCAAGCAAATACATAAAAATTGCTGTCATTTCACTATAGGATTCCACGAAAATAGCTGAAATAAAAAGAATGACGGAAGTTGCAATAAGCATCTTTAATTTTTTGCTATTTCCATGATCGTGCACATGATCATGATCGTGCTCTGCATCTGTTTTTACGATTGTTGCTCCATCGCTTGCTAATATTTTTTCAACTTTTTCCATTTCAATATTTTCTTCAACAATTAGCTTACTTGAATTAAATAAGATTTTGGCATTCTCACCATTTTTAAGCTTTTGAATCTCCGTTTCCATTTCTCGAGCACAATTTGCGCAAGAAAGACCTTTTAGTTTATATTCGGCCATTTTTAATACCGCCTTCCATTTTCATTTCTAATGATGGCGAGCATGATCAATTGTTTGTTCCAACACATTCATAACATGTTCATCATCATGCGAGTAATATAAAGTAGTTCCTGCTCTCCGATATTTGACTAGGCGAAGATTTTTTAAAAATCGCAGCTGATGAGAAACCGTTGTTTGTAGAAGCGATAACTTTTCTGCAATTTCGTTCACTGAATGCTCTTGATCTGATAATAAATGTAAAATTCTAATCCGCGTTGGCTCTGATAAAGCTTTAAATGTTTGTGCCACTATAAATAATGTTTCCTTATCCAATTCCTCATACTTGCTAGCATCTTTTTCTTTTTTTGGTTCTTCTCCCATTTATTATCCACTCCTATTTCAATATATGAATATGTGTTCATGTATGTGATTTTAGTTTAAAAAAATAATGCCTGAAAGTCAAGCATTATTCTAAACTTTTTTCATATAAAGTGAAACTTCCATGAGTGGGGGTTTTCTCTCATCCCCCACTCATGGTTAGTTGAACCAATCGGACATTTACTGGCAGTTATCCCCCACCTAGACTTCTTCGATCCCTCTTACTCTTGAGGTGGAGGTCTTACTGCCAGTTAGATGTGGGATAAAAGGTTCTCAAACCGCTGTGGTTGAGTGATCAACGTTATTCTAGCCTTCTTAGTCTGATTTTAAGGCTGTCACAACCGTGATGAAACACAAATATGTTTCATTCTCCCTCCTTTTTTGTTTTCATCATTAATGTTGTATTCAGCTCTCTTACTTTTCCTTTTTTTCGCTCCCATATTCATAGCAGCGATTGTTACACTCAAAAAAGATTGGTTCAATGCTATCATTCAACGTTTTCATTTGAAAATTGTTTTCACGCAAATAACTTAGCAGCTCAGGCAAATGTTCAAGCGTCTCGTTTAATTCGTGAAGAAGGACTACTGGGTGTTTTCCTTCTTGCGTCAATTTTTCTATCTCCTCAATCGTTTTCTCTACATACGATTGTTCATTCAATTCCCAATCTCTGCTATCGATATGCCAATCCCAAATTTGAAAGCCATACGTCTCAATGGCTTTACGATAAGAGTCAAGCAAATAAGGTATGCTGCCATAAGGAGTTCGAATCATCATCGAGTTTTCGCCAGTAATCTCCTCCAAGACTTTTTGTGCTTCAACCATTTCTTGTAAAGCACTCTCCTTTGACCGATAAAATAAATTTGGATCGTGTGTTACTCCATGGAGTCCGACAGCAAAGCCTTCCTTTACCATTCTATTCACAAAATCAGGATGTTTTTTCATCTTCGGTGCAAGCATAAAAAATGTTGCTTTAGCATCATATTGATGCAGCATATCAAGCAGTTGTCCAGATTGTGGAGTAGGTCCATCATCAAATGTTAAGTACACCACTTTTTCCGACTCTATCATCGGAAAAAAAAACAATGGATCATTAAAAAAATCGAGATTAAGTTTATTTTCTGCAGCAATCGGCTGTAAGAAAAAATGCGGAATTAATTTTTCTATTTCTTCGTTCGTGTTAACAAGAAAGCAGGTCAAAAGAAGAAGAAACGATAGCAAAAGTTTTTTAGTAAGCAACATCATTTGTTTCATACTGTTATTTTTACCAGCTTTGTTATTTTTATGTACCCTATTTAATAAAATACTTCATATTTTACCCCTCCTTAATTAAAAGGAAGACTCCCTCCTGCAAGTAAAAGCCTATAAGGAAAGTTTCTTGAAAATTGGAAGAAAGAAAAAGTGCTTTTCTTTTTCGAGGACATTGTATTTTTACTTGAGAGGTTTCTATGTAAAGGGTATTGAATTTTTTATTGATAAAATACCTCTAAAACGGACATTGCTTATATGTAAAACTATTATTTTTTTGTGAGGATATGAAGCCAATGACAAAAAATTGAAGATAAAATAACATTTTTCTCACATCGAATAAATCTCTTAAGGTAATGGTAAGGTACTGTTTACCCTATATACAGCTTTTAAAGTTATAGTAATAAGGATGGGCTTCAATCAGTTAGTCCACTAGAAAAAACCAATGTTAAACGCGTCTCTTATATCTTCTAACATGCATATCAGAACGTTAGAAAGCTTGCAGATTAGTGAGGATTTTCCATCTGTAAATATCCAATATGTATCGTCTGAAACATTTGGAAGTGAGGGATTTTTATGACATATATTTATTTTTCCATTTTTATTGCTGTAGTTGCTGGAGGAACGCATCTATTCTGGAAAGAAAGCAGTATTAGTAATGCCATTATTATCTTTTCTATCTTTTTGATTATTATTCTATTAGAGCTTTTTGCCAATAAGAAATCTAAAAAAGAAAATGAGACTCCAGAAGACGAATTCATGTGAGATTGGTTTAAAAAGGACGCAAATGCGTTCCTTTAAACCATTTTTATATAATATGAACACAAGCAAAAATGATTTTGTATTGTATAATGCTCACATTAGCTTGTCCCCACTAATTTGTCAGTATCAAAAAAAGCGTTTTCAAAAACACTCTTTTTAAGAAAGCAGCCAATTTGGCCGCCTTCTTTTTTAATTCAATTCTACCAATTTCCCAGTTTTCAAATAGATAATCCATTCACATATATTTGTCACATAATCGCCGATTCTTTCTAAATATTGAGCTACAAAGATTAAATACGTTGCCTGTTCAATATGGCGGCTATCTTGAATCATTAAGTTAACTAAATCGCCATATATAGCATAAAAATGATGATCTAGCTGATCATCACGAGCAGCAATTGATTTAGCTGCCTCTAAATCGATATCAATGTAAGCATTTAGTGCTTTGTGAACCATGTCTTTTACGAGCTCACCCATTTCTGGAATATCTATAAGTGGTTTCGCATAAGCATCGTTGTGGAGACGGATGGCTACCTTCGCAATACTAACAGCATGGTCAGCCATTCTTTCGAGATCAGTTGCCACTTTAATTGTCGTAACAATTCTGCGTAAATCACTTCCAACTGGCTGTTGCAGTGCAATTAATTCAAAACTGCGGCGTTCAATTTCTAATTCCATTTCATTAATAGTCTGATCACCTTCGACAACTTCCTGAGCCAACGCTGCATCCTTATCGACTAAAGATTTAACAGCCTTATAAATCGCCGCATCTACTAGCATCCCCATCGACAAAAGATTTTTATGAAGCTCATGCAACTGAGAATCGAACATCTGTCTGACTGTCATGTCACTGCTCCTTTTCTTCATTATAATGTCTTTCGAGTTTCAGCATCCTTCTATCATATTCGTTCCATTTGATTTTAATTCTCTTGCTGCTGTATGCTTACTTAATCTTGTATGTTCTGCAATTCGGCTAAGTATATTAGCCAAAACGTCCGGAAATATAGTCTTCTGTCTGCTTTCCTTTTGGATTCATAAAAAGTTGTTTTGTAGGTGAAAACTCCATCACTTCCCCATTCAAAAAGAACGCTGTTTCATCAGATATTCTCGCAGCCTGCTGCATATTATGTGTCACAATGAGAATCGTATATTGCTGTTTTAATTTAATCATAAGCTCTTCTAGCCTTGCTGTCGAAATCGGGTCTAACGCAGATGTTGGTTCATCCATTAATATGACAGTAGGCTGAACAGCCAACACCCTCGCTAGCACTAAACGCTGCTGCTGCCCGCCGGAAATGCCAATTGCTGATTTATGCAGACGATCTTTCACTTCATCCCATAGGGCAGCATTGCGTAAACTCGTTTCCACAAGCTCATCCAATTGTTTTTTATCTTTCAAGCCATGGATTCGCGGACCATATGCAACATTGTCGTAGATAGACATAGGAAACGGATTTGGCTGTTGAAATACCATGCCAACCTGTTTTCGCAGTTCTACAACATCCACTTTTTCCTCGTATATAGGCTGGTTATGAAGAAAAATATCTCCTTCTATCCGAACACTAGGAATTAAATCATTCATCCGATTTATCGAGCGCAGAAAGGTAGATTTTCCACAGCCAGAAGGACCAATAAAGGCGGTAACCCTATTTTTCTTTAAGGAAAGATTAATATTCTTCAACGCTTGAAACTCACTATACCAAAGCTGAAAATTCCGGACACGAATGATCGAAGTGTTCATCGTTTCCTTTTTTGCATATGCAGCCTCCAAAGACCTCACCTTCTTTTTATCCAAAGTTTCCTGACACATAATCCTCTGTCCTTTTCTCCCGTGGTTTTGTAAAAATAGTGGAAGTTTCAGCGAATTCTACAAGACTCCCCATATAAAAGAAAGCTGTTAAATCCGAAACCCTTGCAGCCTGCTGCATATTATGCGTCACTATCACAATCGAGTATTTTGTTTTCAATTCATGAATAAGTGCTTCTATTTTACTAGTAGAAATAGGATCTAATGCAGAAGCAGGTTCATCCAATAGCAACACATCAGGTTCTATCGTAAGAGCGCGGGCAATACAGAGGCGCTGCTGCTGCCCACCGGAAAGTGAGAGAGCTGATTTTCCCAGATGATCCTTTACTTCATCCCATAAAGCTGCTTGACGTAAGCTTTTCTCTACTATTTCTTGTAATTTGGCTTTATTTTTTATACCATGGCGCCGCGGGCCAAAAGCAACATTGTCAAAAATAGATTTTGCAAAGGGATTTGGACGTTGAAAAACCATGCCTATCTTCTTTCTAACTTCAAAAACGTTCACTGCCTTTGAATTAATATCAACACCGTTATAAACAATCTTGCCATTTACGACACAACCTTCAATTTCATCATTCATCCGATTCAATGCACGCAAATAAGTGGATTTACCACAGCCAGAAGGACCAATTAAAGCTGTCACTTTATTTTTAGGAAAAGCAAGCGATACATTGTCTATTGCTTGATGCTTTCCATAAAAAACATGAAGGTCGATAGTTTCGAGTGCCGCCTCTACTCGGTTGGGGGCAGGTGGCACCTGCTTTTTTTCTATTCTCTTAAAATTAATTGGCGCCTCTTCTTTCTTTTTTTTCACCGTTGTGATCATCTTTTTTTGCTCCTTTTCGTACATGTTTCAATTACCTTCATTTATGTGATGACGTCATTTTTCGATAGACAAAGCTGCCAACCCAACGAGCCAATATATTAAAAATTAAAATGGATATGATTAGAATTGCCGCTGCACCGTCAGAAACTGCTTGTGCATCAGGCATGATTCCTTCTCCATTAATTTTCCAAATGTGCACTGCTAATGTTTCAGCTGGTCTTAACGGATTTAACGGTGAAGTCGGGCTCAATGGATTCCAATTTGAAAAATCCAATGCCGGCGAGCTCATTCCAGCAGTATAAATTAATGCTGCTGCTTCTCCAAATACACGTCCCGCGCCCAGAATAACACCGGTAATAATGCCTGGAAGCGCCGCCGGCAGCAAAATTTGTGTAGCTGTTTCCCAACGCGAAATACCAAGGGCGAGACCTGCCTCTCGCTGCGCCGCTGGTATACTATTTAACGAATCCTCTACAACCCTAATCATTAATGGGAGATTAAAGACAGTTAAAGCAAGGGCACCAGATAAAATCGAAAATCCCCATCCCATATAAAGGACAAAAAATAAGAATCCAAAAAGGCCGACAACGATCGATGGCAAAGATGAGAGCACTTCTATCGCTGTTCTCAATAAATCTGTAAAAACATTTTTCTTTGCATATTCTGATAAATAAATGCCAGCGCCTAGTGATAAAGGAACGCTGATAACCATTGTCAAAAACAATAAATAAAAAGAGTTAAATAATTGCGGTCCTACACCGCCGCCTGCTTTAAATACTTGAGGAGGAGAAGTGAGAAAACTCCAGTTGATAATAGAAATGCCTTTCACTAGCACATAACCGATCAAGCCAAATAAGATGGCAACAATGATAAAGGCAATGATATAAAACATGATAGTCGCAATACGATCAGCTATTTTGACATTCATTTATACGTCCTCCTGCGTCCAATGAAACGAACAATAATCATAAACACTAAAGACATCGCTAATAAGACCAATGCTAATGACCAAAGCGCATTATTTTCTGCTTGCCCCATTACCGAATAGCCCATGCCCATCGTTAAAATACTAGTTAACGTTGATGCAGGCTCAAATAGAGAACTCGGAATAACAGTTGCATTGCCAATGACCATTTGCACCGCCAAAGCTTCACCGAAGGCGCGAGCCATGCCAAAAACAATCGCTGTTAAAATTCCCGGACGCGCTGTTTTCAACACAACACGATAAATCGTCTGCCAACGAGTCGCGCCAAGTGCAAGAGAGCCTTCTCGATAATGCATCGGCACTGCTCGGATCGCATCAACAGAGAGACTGGTTATTGTCGGTAAAATCATGACCGTCAGTACGATAGTTCCGGCTGCAATCCCAAATCCGCTTCCAGAAAAAGATTCTCTTAGAAACGGCACGATCAAACTTAACCCGACAAAACCATATACAACGGAAGGAATGCCAACAAGCAATTCCATAACGGGCTGCAATATTTTCCGCCCAAAGTGAGGAGATATCTCCGTCATAAACACAGCCGCTCCTATCGCAATCGGTGTACAAATAATAGCTGCCATAAATGTAACAGCAAATGAGCCAAAAATAAGCGGCAAAGCACCAACAATTGGCTTACCTATTTCATTCAAGCTGCCGGGATCCCATTTCATGCCTGTAAAGAATTCTACAATACTCGCTTTGTTTACGATGAAAGTGGATAATCCTTTTGAAGTAACAAAATACAAAATCGATATCGCAATCACCATCATAATGACGATGGAAAAAGAAGTGAGCAAACGCCCTTTTCTTTCTAACCAGGTTTTCGTTGATGGTGCATCTATTTTCTTGTGCGCTTGCAAGCAGCATTCCCCTTTCTTACACGTGGTTACCGCAATTCGTTCTTAGAATGTTGTACTTTGGTGAAGCTCCAAATCTACGTGATAAGCAGCTCTGCTCCTTTAGAAGAGAGAAACACGAGTAACGATCCAATGTGAAACAATTTTTATATAGGATAAGCCTTCATGCTACTGCTAGCGGCAAGAAGGCTTGGCATTACCGTTATTTTTTCGTCACTTCACCATTCGCATCACGCTCAATCTGCATACCTGTCACTGGCAAGTAATCCAATTCAGTCACTAAGCTTGTTTGCACTTCATCTGATAAAATATAGTCAATAAAAGCTTTTGTTAATCCCATTGGTTCTCCATTTGTGTACATATGCTGGTATGCCCAGATTTTCCAATCATTTGTTTCTACGTTTACTTGATTAGGTTCTTTCCCATCTATTGCTAATGCAACTATGGAATCATCAAAGTAGGAGAATGCTAGATAACTAATTGCACCAGGAGTTTCACTAACAATTTTTCGTACTGTTCCAGAAGAATCTTGCTCCTGTGCTTCAATAGGAACTGCCCCATCTAGTCCGAATTGCTCAAAAGTAGTTCGTGTCCCTGAACCTTTTGCTCGATTGATGACAACAATCTCTTGATCAGCTCCACCTAATTCTTTCCAATTTTTCACCTTTCCAGTAAAGATATCAATAAGTTGTTCCTTTGTAAGACCCTCTACACCAACATCAGGATGGACGACCGGCCCCATGCCAACGACCGCTACTTTGTGATCTACCAGCTTCTCCGCAGGAATTCCCTCTTTTTCTTCTGCAAAAATATCCGAATTGCCAATATCAACAGCGCCTTCACTTATTTTACTCAATCCAGTTCCACTGCCGCCGCCCTGAACATTAATCGTTGCACCAGGATTTTCCGATGAAAATTGCTGCGCTGCAGCTTCTACCAAAGGTTGTAATGCACTAGAACCAACAGCGGTGATCGAACCTGTAACAGCATCTTCCTTGTTGTTATTGCCATTCTTTTCTTCTTGTTTTGAACTCGTGCTGCTACCTCCATTATCGTTGCTGTTAGTAGTGCCGCATCCAGCAGCAATCATTGCAAATACAAGCAACAAAGTGAATACTGCTATAAAGCGTTTTTTCATTCGTTGATCACCCTTTTCTTTTTTTAAAAAATATTATTTTGTTCAAAAATGAGGAGATTCATGATCTAGGACTTTTTGAACACCTTACACTGACTACTGTAATCCTTCATTTTTAATTTAATATGAAGGGTTTGTTAAGAAATTGTAAAGAGCGGTTCCCTATATTTTTCCACAGAAAAAGGTGCCGGAAACCTCCGTCACCTCTTCATGTCTTATGATAGATTTAACACTTAACTGCTATTCTTCGTGATCAGCTTTTGGCTGCTTTTTAGGCAGCGTAATTGTAAATTCTGTTCCTTCCCCTTCCTCACTTTGGACTTCAATATTGCCATGATGAGATTCTACTAAATGTTTTACAATAGCTAAGCCAAGTCCAGTTCCTCCCGAATGACGTGCTCTCGCTTTATCAACTCGATAGAAGCGCTCAAATATCCTTTCCAAATCTTGTTTCGGAATTCCTGCTCCATTATCACGCACAATGAGGGCAACAGCCGCGTCTTGTTCTAACACGTCAACTTGAACCATTCCTCCTTCGGACGTGTGTGTGATCGCATTGGCAACTAAGTTTAAAATGATTTGTTGAATTCGATCTTTCTCTGCTTCGATTATGATTGATTGCGACGACTCCGGCACAACCAAGCGTATCTGTTTTTTCTGGGCTGTATCCTGAACCGTTGCGACCGTTTTCCGTACGACATCGATCATATCGATTTCGGTAAAAAGAAGGGGAATCCGATGCTGCTCTATTTTTGTTAATTGCAAAATATCACGAATCAGTCGATGTAGACGATCGCTTTCATCATAAATGATTTGTAGAAAAGCTTTCGTCGTATCCTCATCTTCCATTCCACCGTCCAACAGTGTTTCTGCAAAGCCTTTCACTGCCGTTACTGGCGTTTTTAATTCATGTGAAACGTTAGCGACAAATTCACTGCGCATTTTTTCTAACCTGCGTATTTCAGTAATATCATGAAGTACCGCAACAATACCCTGGAGCTCCCCTGAATCGTCTAGATATGAAGCAACATGAGCGTCAAGAATGCGTTCTTTTGGATAATAAAGGTGGATTTCATCATGCAAATCTACACCCTCCGACGATAAAGAACGTTCAATTAACTGGCTCAATCCAAAGCTTTTGCTTGTTTCCATGTGGAACTTTCCAATAAGAGAAGCTGACGGAGTGTCAAGCATTTGTTCCATTGCCTTATTGACAAGTACAATTTTACCTTCTTGATTGACTAAAAGTACACCACTTGCCATGTTTGTCAGTACTCCGGTAAGACGTTGCTCGTTTTCGCGAATTTCTTTCATCTGCTCTTGCAAACTTGCAGCCAAAATATTAATTGCCCGTGAAAGCTGTTTGATTTCACCTTTCGCCTCGATTTTTACTCTGCTACTATAATCTTTTTCTGCTAATTGCGTTGATACATCAATAATCTCTTCAATTGGCCGCGTGATCCCTTTTGCAAGCCTCATACTAATGAGCCCCGCAAAAATGAACGTGATCGCCATTGCAGTAAGAACGCTAATCCAAAGCTTCTTCATGACAATAGCTATCTGTTCTAAGCTAACCGCTGCTCTTATCACACCTTGGAACGGCTGATGATCTGTGACTGGAATGGTAACATATAACATCTCATAACCAAGCGTCTCACTATAGTGAATCGCCTCTCCAAATGGCTGTTTGTCTCGAATAACCGCTAGAAATTCGGGTCTTTTGCTATGGTTCTCCATTTTTTCAGGATGATCCTCTGAATCAGCTAATACTTTCCCCTGTTCATTGATAAGTGTCATTCGAGCTTCTACTGAAGAAGCATAATGCCGAAGCTGCTCCTGTAAGGAAGCCTGACTTTCACTAGTTAGATCATTATGCCCTATCGCATTCTTCATGAATTTTGCATGTTGAATAAGTTGATTTCGTGTCATCTCAATATATGTATGCTTCATTACATTTGCTAGAAAAAAACCAACACCTAGTAAAGCAAAAAACAACAAAATTAAGAAGGTGAGAGAGATGCGAAGCCATAGTTTATTCATTGTTATGATCCTTCCAATTTATAGCCGAATCCTCTGATCGTTTTAATATATTTCGGTTGTTTCGTATTTTCCTCAATTTTATCACGCAGATGGCTAATATGGACATCGACAATCCGCGTTTCACCCGCATAATCATAATCCCAAACAGCATTTAAAAGCTGGTCGCGGCTTAATACCTTGCCAATATTACTTGCCAAATAGAAGAGCAGCTCGAACTCTTTCGGTGTTAACTCAAGTTTTGTTTCATTACGGAATACTTCATATTTTTCAGGAAAAATCGTTAATTCACCAATCTTCAATTCTGTTTCTTGTTTTTTAAGTTCTTTTATTTCAACCGATTGCTCCATTTCTACTCTTCGCAAGATCGCTTTTACTCTCGCAACGACTTCACGAGGACTAAAAGGCTTCGTTAAATAATCATCTGCCCCCAGCTCCAAACCAAGAATTTTATCCAATTCCTCATCCTTTGCAGTCAACATTAAAATTGGAATATTTACTTTTTCCTGACGCAAAATTTTGCAAACTTCCATCCCATCTATTTCTGGCAGCATCAAATCCAAAATGATTAAAGATGGCTTCTCTGATAAAGCTAACTGCAAACCTGTTTTTCCATCCGCAGCTGTTACGACCTGAAACCCTGCTCTTTCCAAATTAAATTGCAGCAAAGTCACAATCGACGATTCATCATCTACAACTAAGATTTTATGCAATCACGCTCTCCCCTTTTATTTTGCTATTTTTTATTCTATTCAAACAGTACCAGCAACGAGGACCGCAGCGTATACACAATACGTGAGGACCACAGGTGCAGAGTGACGACGAAATTCGACGGTGATTGTACCGGACTTTTTTAAACTACCTCATCCTTGTTTAAAAAGGAGGACACAAGAACCAAGAAGTTCTAGGAACGATAGCAACGAGGACCGCAGCGTATACACAATACGTGAGGACCACAGTTGCAGACTGACGACGAAATTCGACGGTGATTGTACCGGACTTTTTTAAACTTCCTCATCTTGTTTAAAAAGGAGGACACTAGAACCTAGAAGTTCTAGGAACGATAGCAACGAGGACCGCAGCGTATACACAATACGTGAGGACCGCAGTTGCAGAGTGACGACGAAATTCGACGGTGATTGTACCGGACTTTTTTAAACTTCCTCTAAAATAGCCTTATCTATACAGCACTATTTTATCCCTAGCAAACCCATCCTGCAATAAATCCAAAACAGATTAGTCATTGTTCCTATCCTTCATTTAATTTTCTTTAGAATAACCTTCTCCTAATCAATAAAACTATATAATAAACAATGATGATTGTATATCAAGAAGGGATTGTATTTAATTTCATCTTAATACCTCCCTATTAAATCTTGATTTTTCCTTACTATTAAACATAAAACTAGTATTGTAATCACATCTTCATGCTACTATTGATATTAAAGACATATTTAATAATTGTTAAATCCGTTTAAAACAAATTGATAAGGTGAAAAAAAGAATCGCCAATATACAAAAACAAGTGTTTTAACCATAGGTTTGGTGATCTATAATTAATGTTTGAGTTAAAGAGCAAATCAGGAGGAGAATTTACCACATGAATAAAATGGACGAAATGATTATTGTAGCTCCACGAACACCTATATTCGAAAATGAAAAATTGACTTTTCAAGGGATTTGCAAAGATAAAACTAGCTTAGAGAAAATAACTAAAAATATGGCTATTACATATTCTGTCATGCGCAGAGGTGATGCTGAAGAGAACTTTGATTTTAAACAACCTATCCCATATGTTGTATTAAAAAGAAAAAATGAAGTTTACGCTTATAAGAGATTAAGAGGTGGAGGAGAAAAAAGATTACATAGTAAAATCTCTATAGGCTTAGGCGGTCACTGCAATGATGTCGATAACACAGATTTTGATGAAATGCTATATGAAAATCTGAAACGAGAGCTATCAGAGGAAGTTAGGATTAGCAATGAAAATTTTAAATTAAAAACTATCGGATTAATAAATGATGATAAAAATGATGTTGGTAGAGTTCATCTTGGAATATTGCTTATTGCAGAGTTAGAAGAAAATACATCTGTTTCAGTGCGTGAGACTGAACAATTAGAAGGTTTTTGGATAAACATCAAAGATTTAAAGAACAATAGTGTTTATATTAATTTAGAATCATGGTCACAATTTGTAGCTGATATATTAAATGGATAAAAAAGATTAACGAAATGTCTAAAGATATTTTGAAAACAGGCTGTACAGATATAGGACAAAACATCAGACCAAAATAGAGAGATGGAACTTCAGCACACCCCATATATAAATTCGCAGTAGTCAATCGATATAACTTATCTGAAGAGTTTCCAATAAACACTATACGACCAACTAACTTTAGAGCAGCCAGTAGACGATAGAGGGGGAATCACTTGATAAATCATACAGAAGTCTTTTCATCTACTCAAGCCACTTGTAGTATTGTTTTCTTGCATGGCGGTGGTGTCAGCAGTTGGATGTGGAACGAGCATATACAAAGTTTAAAAGATTATCATTGTTTACTAGTAGATTTACCGGGACATGGGATAAACTTTTCGCTTCCTTTTGAGATACGAAAGAGTGCGGAAGAGGTGCTAAAGGTAATCGAATCAAAAGCGATTGGGGGCAGAGCATTTGTAGTTGGTCTATCTTTAGGTGCTCAGGTTGCTCTTGAAATGCTAAGCATTAAACCTTCCGCTATTCTTGGCAGTCTTTTAAGCGGCTTGCTGATCGGTCCAGTAAAAGGAACACGATTTTTACCTCCACTGCTAAAAGGGTATACGATCATTAAAAATCGCGAAATTATGATACAGGCAAACAGAAAATGGCTCGAGATTCCAACTAAATACCACAAGCAATTCAGCGATGAAACGAGGCTTCATACTTCCGCTTCATTGTCAACGATCATGATAGAAAATATGCGTTTTTCTCTACCTAACGATCTCGATAAAAGCAACACCCCCTGCTACCTTGTTTATGGTGAAAAAGAGTCTCGATTAATAAAAAAATCAGCAGAAAAATTATTAACGATAATGCCCCAAGCAACAGGCCTTATTGTAAAAAAGGGTCATCATAACTGGTGTCTCGCTCATCCCTTGCTGCTTGTTGACATGCTATTATCGATGATAAAAGGCGAAACTCCTGAAAATGAGTATATAGAAGTAATCGGATCCAAGCGGTACTAAGTTAGATAGGGCAGCAATGAAAAAATCCTCTCTTTTCATGAGAGGATCCATTATGTCTAAGTATTTTTGTTGGGTTAGACCTCTCTAATTCTTCTATCCTAGTAAGGTGGATTAGCATCTAATGCTCCATTTTTAAACTAGGTTTAAAATCATTCACTTACTGTGCTGTAAAGCCGCCATCAATCGGCAATTCAACCCCTGTAACAAAAGATGATTCATCTGATGCTAAATAAAGCACTCCTTCGGCAACATCTTCTGCTTTTCCAAGGCGGCCGATTGGCGTAATGGATGCAAACCATTGGGCATATTGTTCATTTTCCAGCAATGCTTTTGTCATCGGCGTCTCAATTACACCAGGATGAACAGAGTTGACACGAATATTATCCTTTGCATATTCAATCGCTGCTCCTTTTGAGATCATACGGACGCCGCCTTTAGAAGCAGTATATGGGCCGCCTTTGCTCATCCCTGTTAAACCTGCTATAGAGGAAATATTGACGATCGAACCGCCACCATTTTCCTTCATATATGGCACAACATGCTTCATGCCGAGAAACGTGCCTTTTAAATTAATATCCATAATCTGACTCCATTTTTCCAATGTGATCTCATGCATCGGCGTTTCATCGCCAGAAACCCCAGCATTATTAACAAGAATGTCAATTTTCCCAAACACATCAACCGTTTTCTTCACAATTTGACTCCATGTCTCTTCAGATGTAACATCTTGATAAAAGCCAAGTGCATCGCTGCCAAGCGCTTTTATTTCTGCTACAACTTCCTTGACTTTGTCCTCCTGAACATCGGTTACGACTACTTTCGCGCCTTCTTTTGCAAATAAAAGCGCTTCCGCTTTTCCCATGCCTCCACCTGCACCAGTAACAATAGCAACTTTATTATCTAAACGCTTCATCTTTTCACCTCCAATCTGTTATTACTTTCATTATATAGTACTAAAAGAAAAGTCCTAAATAGAAAATACAACAAAATAGTGAAAAGAGAAATAAGGATTTCAGCACTATTAATCTCTTTTAGCCGATCTGAACTCTACACTTTACGGATAGAAAGAATGTTTTCTGCTTCCTCTATAACTTGCATGACCATTTTCCGTGCTGGCTCTTCAGTACGAAGCAGCCTCGTCCCTTGCCCAGCCCAAAGTGACATATAGTCAGCATTTTGCTGTTCCGCTGCTGCTTTTCGAATATCCTTAGTCGCACTGTTCTGCGTTGGAAAAGCTAAAGGATCAATCCCTTCGGCTTCAAATGTTTGGATAAATGAATTGCGTATCCCGCGAGCAGGACGGCCAGAAAAACATTTTGTAATAACAGTGCTTTCTTCGGTACTGCTCCATAAAGCTTCCTTATAGGCACGATTTGCCCCTGATTCTTTAGAGACTAAAAAGGCGGTTCCCATTTGGACGCCTTGAGCACCTAGTGCCAGCGTTGCAACTAGTCCTTTTCCGTTCATTACTCCACCAGCTGCCACAACTGGTACACGGACAGCTTCCACCACTTGCGGAACGAGCGAAAACGTCCCAATATTAGCACCATTCGGATGAATGCTCATATCAAATGTACCCCGATGGCCGCCTGCATCGCTCCCTTGAGCAACAATAACATCAGCCCCCGCTTTCTCTGCTATGATGGCTTCCGCTACTGTAGTTGCCATCGAGATAATTTTGATTCCTTGCTGCTTTGCAACGTGCATTTTATCAGGAGAGAGAACACCAAACGCTGTGCTGATGATGGGAACACATTCTTCAATCAATACTTGGAACTGTTCATTGAACATGTCTCGCGTTTGTACATCGAAAGCACCGTTATTTATTCCCAACGCTCCGCGAAAGCGATCTAATAACGGCTGTACTTCCTCTATACGTGAGAGATCGTCTATCATCGATGTGCAAAACAAATTAACAGCAAATGGACGATTTGTACGCTGCTTTATTTCTTGTACACATTTTCTTATTTCATCCGGCTGCATATAAGCAGCTCCAAGTGTTCCTAAAGCTCCGGCGTCAGATACATTTGCAGCTAATGCTGCTGGTGTTGATCCTGCCATACCTGCTTGTATAATTGGATGCTCTATTCCTAATAGCTCACATAGATTTGTTTGTAATGTTAACAATATATTTCAATCCTTTCCGATCTTTTTATAAATTCTGAATCGTTTAAAAAATGAAAACCGAACGGGTTAGACATAGATAAAAGTAAACAACCAGCTAATATACTACTGGTTGTCTATCAATATCTTTAAATTTTAAAAAACACCATGCGGCTGTGGTTGGCAACCTGCAATCTCTTATTTAATCAAGCACTTTTTCGTCTTTTCTCTACATAAAGAATGCCTAATTCATGGTGCTCGCCTTCGTATAATGCCCGTTGGACAAAACGTACTTCACCATTGATGTCTAATACTTCCAGCTTACAAAAGGCACTGTTTGTCTGGATCGCTTTATACAAATCAGATGCATCTTCCACAGGTTGCTGGTTACACTTTATGATCGTTTCCCCTGTTTTTAGCCCGAGCTTATCAGCAGGTGTACCTGGAATGACATCTAATATCAGAATACCTTTCTCTCTAGGTGCAAAGTAATACGGAGTTGTGTTCTCTCGGTGACGATGACGATAGGAAATCAACACTCTTCCGATGATAGCAAATAATACAGCAGCAACAGAGAAAATTCCCCACCAGATCCCAGCCAATGCCAAGGCTGAAACAACAATCCCTAGTGAACTAACAGCGAAGCCGAGGCGTTTGATCCTTTGTTTTGGAAGAGATGTTTGTACTTGCTGCTGATAGCCAATTAGAAAAGGAACGATCATTATTGAATAGGTATTCGTTCCCCATTCTATTACTGGCCACCAAGATAATGAAGATGTTAATGGCCCAGCTGGCAGAAAACAAAGGATAGGCAAGAGCCACAATCTTTTTCCTTGAAAAGCGCCGACCGATAGCCCTCGTTTACTTTTCCGCAGCAGCGGCGCAATCCTTTTTGACCCGCTTATCGCCATCAAAAGCCCTTCGATAATCATAAGAAATCCGATGAGCAAGGAAATGGCGGCAAACAATGGTTCCGTCAATTCTTGCAAATATGTATCGAAAAATGGAATTTCCACATGAAGATGAACAATGGCATATAGTACCATAAATGCAGTCCCAATTGTAAAAGCCGGTGATAAAAGACGGAAGCTGCCATTGATGCTAAGTAAAATTGTTATACATGTATATACTATAAGAAAAGGAATAGAAATCGGCAATCCACTTACAAATGTAAAAATAGACAGCAGCAAGCCCATTATAATGCCAATCGGAAAAAGAAACCGCAGTTCCATAAAAGCATCATTCACACTACTATGAAAATCGGAACGCTCTCTTTTCACTCTTATAGAACCAGCTACAAGCGCTAAAATAATCGCATAATAGAAAACAGGCTGAAGAAAAAAATAACCAATCCCTTTTAACACAGAAAATAACCAGATATTATCCAAAAAATCTTCACCATCCTTTCTAAAGAAATCTCTAATCATGTCTAAAAAGCTCCGTAGTCGACACATCTGAAAAATCGGAAAAATAGCTAGAGCGTTCGTTTAAAAAAGCTTTGTAACATCATTTTATCAAATAGTGTTCATAAAACCTATCATGAGTTTTTGAAAACGTGAACTTAGGATTTTCCCCCTATCTTCAACTATGATATTTTGGGTTTTAACTCCTAGTGAACTACTCACCACTTATCGACCTTGCGGTCTGATTGAAGTGGGAGCTTCTTGGGAACTAGATACTTTGGTTGCTATCTATATTTACCAAGCTATAAGGATAGTCCCTACCCCTAGAGAAAATACCAACTACATGGCGAGTTTCAGCAAATTTTTACTTGTATTTACGTCTCTATTTGTGATGGCTATTACATTTTGGACAAGTCCACTCACGAAGGTTTAGGTTTTTTACTTCTTTATTTTGGTAGTCACATTCAGAACATAATTGACTACTTGCATAGTATGGTTACAGACTTAATCAAGCATGGTTTTTTATAGTGCTATCAAACTCCGTATTGTATAGACTAATCATAGAACAATCTTTTGGCTTACGCCAACCGAAAATTCATCTCCCACTTTCATTAGGCTATGCCCTTCACATTTAGAAGTGGGAGAATTCTTTTCGGAAATCCAGTTAAAAAAGAAGCTGGATCATATTTTATAATATTTTATATAAAAAAGAGAAGCATAAACTATAACAGCAAGAGTATCCGCAAACAGGAGGCTAGTTTACATGAAGAAGACAATTGCAGAAGAAACAAATCCAAGCAACCCTGAAGATGTCATTCAAGGAATTGCTGGCGGCGTACCACTTGGTCGTCTTGGAAAAATTGAAGAAGTCGGTGAACTTGCTGCCTTTCTTGCATCTGATGAATCAAGCTATATTACTGGAACCCAAATCGTTATCGATGGCGGAAGCACTCTTCCAGAAACAGTATCTGTTGGAGTCTAAATTGCATTAAAATACAAACAACCTCCCTCTTAGCTTTCGCTAAATAGAGGGAGGTTGAAGCGAGTTAACGTGCTAAAAGGTGAAGTGCGGCTTGCAGCTGTAAATCATTTTCTTCTTTTGAAATAGCCTCTAATATATTGCCTTCTAACGCTTGCGCTGTTTTGTCATCGATGATACCTGTTTGGGGAAGTCCACTTTGGAATTGAAAGGCGCGAACTGCTTTTTCCGTTTGTTCACTATAATATCCATCCACCCTTCCTGTTCCAAAGCCAAGACCCCGCAGCATTTCTTGCGCAATTTGCACCTGTGAGTGGCTCATATCTAAAGATAAAGGTTTATCAACAGTTAATGAGTGTGTATAAAAGTAATCAGGCTGCTTTACTTCTATAGTCGGTTTAATGCCACTTTGATGAATCCAATTTCCATTAGGCGTCAACCATTTAAACATCGTTAATTTAATATTGCTGCCATCGCCCATTGGGATTGCTTGCTGAACTGTTCCTTTCCCAAACGTCTTTTCGCCGACTAATGCATAATTTTCTACTTCTTTTAAAGCGCCTGCTAATATTTCTGAAGCAGAAGCACTGCCTTCATCAATTAAAACTGCAATAGGATAACCTTTGCTTTCTTTTAACTTTGAATAGTATTTCGTTTTCTTTCCATCTCTTTGTTCAATTTGAACATAGGGCTTCTTATTCGTAACGAGCAATCCCACTATTTCTTCAACGCTTGAAAGGAGCCCGCCTGGATTCCCTCTCACATCAATTAACAATCCGTCTATCCCTTTTTTCTCCATTTTCATTAATTGCTTTTTAAAATCTGCCGCAGTTTTTTCAGCAAATGAAGTGATCTCCAAGTAGCCAATTTTTTTATTTTTTATTTCTTTCACTGCGGCATGAACTGTCTCGTATGGGATTTCCTCACGCTTTACATCGAATGTCAATGGCTCTGTTATTCCATCTCTCATAATCTCTAATTCTACGGTTGTTCCTTTTTCACCGCGAATTTTCAAAGTTGCTTCATAAAGATCAAGGCCAACTATACTTTCTCCATCAATTTTTATTATTTGATCTTTTGGCTTTATCCCTGCCTTTTCAGCAGGTGAATTTTTGAAAGGTGCAATAATCATTAGCTTCCCTTCACGAACTGTTATCTCCGCTCCAATACCATTGAAAGAGGAGTCTAAAGATTCATTAAATTGCGAAGCTGTTTTCGCATCCATATACACAGAATAAGGATCATTCAAGGTATTTAACATTCCTTGAATAGCTCCTTCAATTAATTTAGTTTCATTTACTTTCTCTACATAAGAAGAGGTGATCAATTCATATGCCCGTTCTAGCTTTTTCATGTCCAAATTGACTTCAGTAGAGATAGAATCCTTTTTGTTCTTCGGTGCTTCGATTGCCTCTTCCTGATGTTCAGGTGCTTTCTCTTTTTCGCTCCAGTTTAAGCCGAAAAAAATACCGCTTGCCCCAAGCAAAATAGCACTAATGAACATGATTAACAACCGTTTACGACTCATCTTTCGTCCCCCTTCATCCACAAGCAATTTTCTCCAAATATCATGTTCCTTGCTTGCTTCTTCTCCATTTATATGGCAGAAGTGGACGAGTTATGATCAATGAATGGAAACTTTCATTAAATAATTGAAGGAAAAGAAAAGACGAATGTCAACCATTGACCCTTTTCTAGATTATGAATAAACGACTTCTCCCTGCTGCTTGATACTTTTATCTTTTTCCAGCACATAAATAAAATCTTCCACCATTGCACTAGCAGTTGGAAGCTTGCCAGCTCCAGGCCCTTGGAGTGTAAAAGTGCCAATTAAACTAGTTTCAAGTTTAATCGCATTATCAACATCTTCTACGTGATAGAGAGGGTGTGCTTTATTTACTAAGATTGGTTTGACTGATGCAAGCACTTTGCCATCTTTTTTTGTCAAAGAAGCAATTTGCTTATAGCGTTTTTGCTTTTGTTCAGCTAATTGTACTTTTTCGCTTGTTAAAGTACGAATCCCTTGCTTTTCTACCGTTCGCCATTCTGGCTGCCCACCATAAATAAGTTCACTTAAAATCATTAATTTATAGAATGCATCTATTCCTTCAATATCATTCGTAGGATCTGCTTCCGCATAGCCCCTTTCTTGAGCAAGCTGAAGTGCATCTGGAAAAGAAAGTTTATTTTTTCTCATTTCTGATAGAATAAAGTTGGATGTTCCATTTAGAATTGCTTCTACCTTTTCGATTTTATTCACTTGTAAAAGCTGTTCAATCGTTCGGATAATTGGTACACCCCCAGCTGTCGTTGCTTCAAATCCAACTTGTACACGGTGCTGCTTTGCTTTTTCAAGCAATTTTGTCCCGAATTGAGCAAACATTGCTTTATTTGCAGTAATAATATGACAGCCTTTCTCTATAGCCTGATTTAAGTAGGTGTAGCATGGTTCATTTCCAACAATCGCTTCAAAAATAATATCTAAATCATCAATAGCTAAAATATCCTCTATATTATCCGTTACTAGGATATGCTTAGGCAAAGATCGTTGCTTGCGAAGATCACGAATTAAAACACCTGCAATTTCTACTTTTTTTCCTAATCGCTCCTGCAAACGTTTTTGATGGGTTTTTATTGCTTCATAAACCCCTTGCCCAACTGTTCCAAATCCTAATAATGCTGCTCTAATAACTGTCATTCAAGCTCCTCCTTTTTTTCTATATTGAAACTAGTAATTTTTCTCAAAAAGTAGTAGATCATTAATCAAGGGAGCACCCGAATTGTTTGCACTATCGTATTTTTCCTTACGCTTCGTGAAATGTCTCACAACAAAATCCTTTTGGATTTTGTGGCACCTTTAGAGTAGGGGCCTACAAAGTGTAGGCCCCATAATACTTTAAAACGAATCGTCTTATCAATTTGAATTTACTGTAGTATGAATAGCTTGATCCAAGTCTGCTGTTAAATCACTTATTGCTTCCAAACCTACAGAAAGCCGAATCAGCTCTTCGGTTACTCCAGAAAGTTTTAATTCTGCAGCGCTCAACTGTTGATGCGTTGTAGAGGCTGGGTGGATGATTAATGACTTTGCATCTCCCACATTTGCAACATGTGACCACAGCTGCACATGATCAATGACTTTTCTGCCTGCTTCACGGCCACCCTTAATTCCAAAGATGACAATCGAACCAAAACCGTCGTGAAAATATTTTTTAGCAAGCTCATGAGATGGGTGGCTTTCTATACTCGGATGTGTTACCCATTCAACTGCTTCATGGCTTTGAAGGAACTTTGCGATTTCCTTTGCATTCTCATTGTGGCGTGGAATTCTCACATGCAATGTCTCTAAACCAGTCAAAAAGGAAGCAGCGCTCTCTGGACTTAGGCAAGCCCCGAAATCACGTAAAAGCTGGACACGAAGCTTAGTAGCAAAAGCAGCTCCAGCTACATCTATTCCATAACGAATCCCGTGATAGGTAACATCAGGCTCCGTAAAGTCAGGAAATTTCCCATTTGTCCAATCAAATTTTCCAGCATCTACGATAACGCCGCCAATCGTTGTTCCGTGGCCACCAATCCACTTTGTTGCAGAATGAATAACAACATCCGCTCCCCATTCAATTGGTTTGCACAGCACAGGTGTAGCAAAAGTACTGTCAATTAATAACGGAAGTCCATTTTCATGGGCAATATTCGCCACTGCCTCAATATCAAAAACATGAAGGCTTGGATTTCCAATTATTTCTCCAAATAATGCTTTTGTTTTGTCGGTTATTGCAGCTCGAAAGTTTTCGGGATCTGTCGCATCAACAAATTTTACGTTAATGCCATAACGGGGAAGCGTCACCGCAAACAAATTATATGTCCCTCCATATAAATTTCCTGCTGCTACAATTTCGTCGCCAGCACTGGCAATATTTAAAACAGCTAATGTAATTGCCGCCATTCCAGAGGAGGCTGCAACTGCTGCTGTACCGCCTTCAGCCAATGCTACGCGTTTTTCAAAAACGTCTACTGTTGGATTCATAATTCTTGAATAAATATTTCCAGTATCCTTTAAAGCAAAAAGGTTTTGAGCATGCTCTGTATCTCTAAATTGATAGCAAGTTGTTTTATAAATTGGAACTGCTCTGGAACCTGTCGTTGGATCAGGTTCTTGTCCTCCATGCAATAATAATGTATCTGCTGAATATTGTTCTTGCCTCATTTTTAGTTCCTCCTCATTCTATTTTTTATTAGATAAAAGCAATTTCATAAACATTCTTTCTTTTTTTAGTTGCCTGAATGATGAAAATACAAAAAAGGATATAAAAAAAGCCCTCTTCACTAAGAAGAGGACGTGTTGACGGTTCCTCCTCTTATCTTTCAGATCATCATCCTGACCTGTAGGAATTGGCACCTTTTCAAGACGATTTCTTGAAGGTTGCCGGGCTTCATAGGGCCTAATCCCTCCGCCACTCTTGATAAGAGTTATAAATGATGTTCAAAAATGTCCGGGAAAATCACCGGCGAATTTCTGTGTCACTTTGCTACTGCGTTCCTCACGTATTTGCATACGCTCCGGGACTCGCACACTTTGTTCCTTGAAATTCTTGGTGCTTTTGTCCTCCATTTTGAACTTCTATTTTCATGATGTTCAAAAATGTCCGGGAAAATCACCGGCGAATTTCTGTGTCACTTTGCTACTGCGTTCCTCACGTATTTACATACGCTACGGGACTCGTACGCTTTGTTCCTTGAAATTCTTGGTGCTTTTGTCCTCCATTTTGAACTTCTATGTTTCATGATGTTCAAAAATGTCCGGGAAAATCACCGGCGAATTTCTGTGTCACTTTGCTGCTGCGTTCCTCACGTATTTACATACGCTACGGTACGCTTAATGTAAACAAATCTCAATGGATTGCTTTGTGGAGAGTCTTCCACATTTGACCAATCTCATTTACTTATGATTTGCATTATAGTATAACCTATAATAAAAAGTCAATAGATTTTATCAAATGAGTCAATTTTAAATTCTTCTTCACTTTGCCATAAAGCGTTCAAGCGATTAACCTTGTCCTATAGGTATGAACTTTTAGTATGTTTCTTTCCATTATCTTCTACCCAGCAATTCTCCTTCTTCTTATTTTTTATATTAGGATTTATTTGCTGCTAGTATATTGGAAAATATTCTAATACCGCTAGTCCACATTCTCCATTAAACGTATCATCATTTCTTCATTCATTGGCCCAACAATTTTCTGTTCAATTTTTCCCTCTGTGTTAAGAACGTAAGTTGTTGGAATAGCAAAGGATCTGTATTTCTTTCCAATATGGCCTTTTTCATCCAATAGAATAGGAAAAGTTATTTTATAATCCTCTGCGAATTTCTTTACCTTTTCGATCCCTTTATCTTCTTTTGTTAAATTCACCGCCAAAATCTCTACATTCATCTCATTTGCTTTTGACTCATAAAAATTTTGCATATGTGGCATTTCTGCTTTACAAGGCGGACACCAAGTAGCCCAAAAATTTAAAAATACTTTTTTCCCTTGAAAATCTGAAAGTTTCACATCATTTCCTTCCAAGTCTTTCAAGGTGAAATCAAAAGCAGTATCGCCATTTGAAAGTCCAATTTGGTTTGCTTGTACCATCTTAGCATCATCGCTTGCAGATTCTACAGCTTTATTCGTTAAAAAAGATGCTTGTAATTCTGCTTCTTTTTTCTTTACAGAAGCTTCTTGGACAATATTGGTAAATAAGATTCCTGCCAATACTCCTACTAACACAAGCGCGAAAATTTTTTTACTCATTATTTTCCCTCCTATAGAACAGATAACAAAGCAATGCTGCTGCAACAATTATAAACGTGAAAACTGGTACTGTTAGCAACTCATGACGTATTGAATAAAAGAAAACTTGAAACATCGTAAATAGTATGAGCAGTTGGACAAGCCATTGCAAATCTTGCAGCTTCTGCTTTAGCCAAATAAGCATAGTTGTATTCACTATTGTTTGAAATCCTACGAACCAAAGTGCATATCCATTTAATAATCCAACTCCTAGCTCATAGATTGAAACTGTCATCATCCAAGCAAAGACCATGATAGCCTTTTCTTGGTAAAAACAATGCTTTTTATAGCATATGTATATTAGATAAATACATACAGTCATAATGCCAAGCCAATAACCTTTTAAGCCTCCATGAAAATATACAATTGTCATTGGGTTCGATATGCTCGTTTTAAAATCGAAAATCACAATACTTAACTTCCAAATGATAATAAAAATAAACACTGCATTTCCATACAAATCAACAATACTATGTTTTTTAAACAACAATCTCAATATCATTCCCGTCAGCAAAAAAGAAATAACGATTGCAGCCCATGATGCTGGAAACGTGAATGATCCAATCGTATACCAATTCATCCTTTCACCTAACATGATGCATTTGGAATACTTGCGACAATATAATAGATAGCCTTGTTTATATGTCCGATTTCAACCTCAAAGCCATTCGCTTCCAACTTGCTCGCCATCACATCTGAAGAAATGCGATGATGGACAGGTGGTCCCGTTTCTGAATCAACTGCTTCCCATTCAAGTACAACACATTTACCTCCAGGTTTTAAATGTGACGTCATTTCTGCTAAAACAGAAGAAAGGTTTTTTACTTCATGAAGCACAAAGGAAATCAACACCTTATCAAAGCGATGTTTCTGAAATGATAGTTGACCAAGTGCTCCTTGCACATAATCAATATTAAATATTTGCTTTTTTACTGCGCGTTCCTTTAGAAGATGCAGCATCTCCACTTGTAAATCAACTGCTTTTACATTTGTTTTCACCTGTTTAGCAATAGGTATCGTAAAATAGCCATTGCCGCATCCATAATCTCCTACAAAATCATGTTCTTGCAAATCTAGTAAAGAAAGTACTTTTTCAATTGGAAGTAATGTTTGCCTTTTTGGATCTACGAGCTTTGCCGCCTTTTCATAATGAAATAATTTTCCTGTCATCATCATTCACCATCCTCTTTTTTTCTCTCTTCATACCTATGCCGGTATCGTAACATATGCGCTTCCTCTTGTCTAATCGCCTGTTTATGCTATTTTCTACGGCAAGCATCATTTAAAACGAACAAAGTATTTTAGCATGTTTACTTCACTTCGCAACAAAAAATCCCCCGTTAACAGCACTAAAATGGGGGATTTTGCAATCATTAAAGTATTGGAGATAGCAAGCGAGAGACTGATTCTTTAAATCTAATGATAAGCGGTCTTTCTTCATAAGCGACCTTCGTAATTTCTTGTGAATTCATCATATCATCAAGAAAAATCTTCTCCAACCTGCCGGCAATCGGTTGGCTATAAATAAACGCATTCACTTCAAAATTCAAACGGAAACTGCGAACATCAATATTTGCAGTCCCTACGGTCGAAACTTTGCCATCGACAACAAGTGTTTTAGCATGGATAAAACCATTTTCGTATACATATACCCTCGCTCCCGCTTTTAACACTTCTCCGACATGTGAATACGTTGCCCAATAAACAAACATATGATCTGGCTTATTAGGTATCATGACACGTACATCAACACCCGATAGTGCTGCAATTTTCAACGCATCAAGGACACTTCCATCAGGAATAAAATAAGGTGTTTGAATATAAATATAATTTTTGGCGGAATTAATCATTTTTACATAGGCATATTTAATTTGTTCCCATTCTGAGTCAGGCCCGCTTGAAACTATTTGAACATCGGTTTCACCTTCAAACTCGATTTCGGGAAAATATTTAACGTTATATTTTACTTTTCGAGCAGATGCTTGGTTCCAATCAAGGACAAACCGAGTTTGCATGCCATAAACAGCTTTGCCAACAATTCTTAAATGAGTGTCACGCCAATAGCCAAAATTTTTATCTAATCCTAAGTATTCATCGCCAATGTTAAAGCCGCCAATATAACCAGTCTTTCCATCAATAATCGCTAGTTTTCTATGATTGCGGAAATTTACGCGCATATTCAGCAACGGAATTTTAGCGGGAAAAAAGGAGCTGACTTTACCGCCTGCATGAATTAAAGCGGTGAAAAACCGCTTAGGTAACCCCCTTGATCCCATTGCATCAAATAACAGGCGAACTTCTAAACCTTCTTTTGCTTTCTTTACTAACGTACTCATAATTTTTTTCCCAAGTTCATCATTGCGGATAATATAATATACAAGATGAATATGATCTTCAGCTGCTTCCATATCTTTAATGAGGGCATCAAATTTTTCTTTGCCATCAATAAAAATTTCTACATCATTGTCTTGAGTCAAGACAGCTCCATCATTCACAAGCAACATATAGATTAAGTCTTTAAATTCAGCTGTCCTTCTATCATTAAAAGGGAAGATACTGTTGCTAAGCAATTCTATTTGTGTATGGGTAATTTCCTTTATACCAATTTTTTCTTGATCTTTCCAATCAAATATTTTTCTTCTGCTTAAATTTTGTCCGAATATTAAATATAGAATAAATCCAACAACAGGTATAAAAAGCAAAACTAAAAGCCATGCCCATGTAGCCCCTACATCTCTCCTCTCTAAGAAAATGACGAATCCTGCCAAAACGACATTTAATAAAATGATTACGCTTAATGAAATCGTCAAAATACTCATTATTTGCTCCTTCATTTTCTACTATTATTGCAGCGGGACCTTTCAGAAAGGAAGTTCGCTATACTACTGTTTTTTTTATTTTTATACGTTCCGTTCTGTCTATGAAATAAAAAAGAGACCTTTTTGCACTTTCTTGATATCTATGGTGTAAATGTATCATAACATATTATTGATATTATACACACAAATACAGTAGTAGAATGTGATCGGTTTATTATTTTAAAAAGGAATGCGCTTTGCGCACCTGCACTACTCTATGTTTAAAGTAGGATTGATCAAGCAATTGAGGTTATCATCTCTACTGAATTCCACCGTTAAAAAACAAATATATAAGCCAAATTACATAAATTATTAGCATTTTCCATTGTTTATAGGCTTATATACACTATTTATAATCAAATCTATTATGAGGAATCAAAAAAGCGGAAAGTCGCCATCCTTTAATGGAGGGGACTTTCCACTTTTTATTTTGACTTAAAAGCTTACATAGTTACGGGGATTAACCGCATTTGATTTCGACGATGTCCATTCTCCTTCATAAATCTCAAAGTGGAGATGCTGACCAGTAGAGTTTCCAGTATTACCCATATACCCGATGACTTCTCCTTTTGAAACAGACCCACTCGTCACATTTCGCTGCGATAAATGTGCATAGACAGTGGTATATACTTGTCCATCAATATTATGTGTGATGTAAATGACATTTCCATAGCTGCTAGATTGTTCGGAACGGAATACGACACCATCTGCTGCTGCGACAACTGGCACTGTTCCGCGTTTAGCAATATCAATGCCATAGTGCATGCCACCAGAACGGCGTCCAAATTCAGAAGTAACGACGCCATCTGCTGGCCTTGTGAAAATACCTGGTGTAAGTTGCGGCACGCTGCTTACAGGGCCTCCACCACCATTATTCCTGCGAGCTGCTGCTTCTCTCTCAGCAGCAATCCGGCGCTGCCGTTCTTCCTCAGCAATTCGGCTTTTTTCCGACTTAATGGCTTCTTGAAGTGCTGCTTCTTGAGCACCCAATATTCTCTGCTCTTCCTCTAAGCTTAATTTTTCTCCCTCAAAATGTTGCTTTTGCAATTCAAGCTGCTGCATCAGTTCATTTTTTCGGGCTTTTTGCTGATCAAGTTCTGCTTTCATCTTTTCAAGGTCACTAAGCATGCTTTGATGTTCTTTTAACTTACTTTCCACCTCTGCTTGCTTTTTTTCAACATCTTCTTTATCTTTTTGGTGTTCTTCCATAATTTGTTTATCAGCATTGACTAAAGTGGTAACTGCTGTAAAACGATCAATAAAGTCACCAAAGCTGGAAGCTCCTAATAAAACGTCTATGTAACTGCCCGAACCGCCGTTTGTCTGCATGGCACGAGCTCTTTGCTTCAACAACTCATTACGCTCTTCAATGCGTTTTTTTAATTCTTCAATCTCTTTCTTTAAAAGCGCAATTTCAGCTTCCGTATCTTTTATCTGCTGCTGTTTTTCATTGATTTTGGCATTTGTTTCGTTAATTGTCGCTTCTAGCGTATGTACTTCAATCTCAACTTGATTTTTTTCGCCTTCAATTCTCGTAATTTCAATATCTTTTTGATAGATATTTGTTTTAAGGTTAGACTTCTGATTTTGAATGTTTTTTTGTTGATTTTGCAACTCTGATAGTTTTGAAGCGGATACAACAGGACTGGAGGCTAAAATACTGCCAACCCCTATCATAGTTGCAAGTGTGACTGAAAGCAACGAGCGTCTCTTCAAGAGAATATTCCCCTTTCTAGCACTTTTCCAATCTAGTGATAAAGTGAAACTTCCATGAGTGGGGGTTTTCTCTGCCCACTCATAAGAATTAGAACAAAGGCTAAGATCGCAACGTCCTGTTGCAACGCCTTTGTGACCGACATCCTCGAAAAAGAAGAGCACTTTTTCTTCGTGCGATGCTGATTCAAGAAGCTTTCCTTCTCCTGTCGGCCCGAACCAATCGGACATTTACTGGCAGTTATCCCCCAACTAGACTTCCTCAATTCCTCTTACTCTTGAGGTGGGGGTCTTACTGCCAGTTAGATGTGGGATAAAGATAATAGTGTTCCCATCATAGATTGAACTTTTTCTTTATAACAAAAAAATAAAATATCACCGTTATGTACCTTACAATAAAATAGACGATCTAAATGAATGAAACCATTTAGCATACTCAATCGTCTATTATCATGTAGAGGTATAAAAACTTTTACTGGTAAAAAAAACTAAAACATTTTTTTCAGCAATATCTAGAAATTTTGATTGAATGAACGGAAATGGTTTTTTGCAAATGAACAACGTAAACCGCCATAAAGCTCCTTGCTTATATGGCAGCACCGCTGCCAATCATACATTTAAAAACTTCCTTATTGACATGAGGCTTCCCCACATGCCAATTAAAATGCCCATGGCAAGTAAAATCGAACTAACTTGAAAGATGACAGGCCATACTGGGAGAATATTAATGAATGTTCCACCAAGCCTAGGAGTAACAAATGCATATGCATAACGGTAGGCAATAGAGACAATGGTAATAGGCAATATAGCCCCCAGTATACCCAGCCACATACCTTCCATCAAAAATGGCCATCTAATAAACCAATTTGTTGCACCGACCAGTTTCATAATTTCTATCTCTTTCCGGCGTGCAAAAATAGTGATCTTAATCGTATTTGAAATTAAGAACATGGCTGTAAATAATAAACCAATAATCATAACGATGCCAACATTGCGGCTAATCTTTAAAAAACTAAATAATTTTTCAACTTTTCCTTCCCCATATTTGACAGAAAACACATGTGAAAATTTTTCTATCTTTTTTGAGATGGAAGGAGTTTCAGTTGGTTCTGAAGCTTTCACAACAAAGACATCGTATAATGGATTATCTTGCTTAAATAGAGAGAAGTCTCGTCCCAAATCATTGATTAATTTCTCTAATTCTTCTTTTTTAGAAGAATAGGTGACAGATTCGACATGATCGAGTCCTTCTATTTGTTTCTTTAATTGCTGCTGGTCTTCTTTTGTAGCCATTAATTCTATATAAACGCGAATTTCAACGTCTTTTTCAATATCATCAGCAACTTTATTCATGTTCATCATCATGACGAAGAAAACACCGACAAGTAATAAAGTAACGGTTACTGCACTAGTGGATGCAAACGTCATCCAACCGTTTCTGCGAAGACTTTTTCCACTTTCTCTTAAGTGGCGAGTAAGCGTTCTAATCTTCATAGCCGTAATCTCCTCGCTGTTCGTCCCTTACAATTCTGCCATTTTCTATCGCAACTACTCGGTGCTTTAATGTATTGACAATTTCTTTATTGTGCGTCGCCATGACAACAGTTGTCCCTCGTGTATTAATTTCTTCAAATATACTCATAATGTCCCAAGATGTTTCTGGATCTAGATTGCCTGTCGGTTCATCAGCAATAACAACTTTAGGTCGATTGATAATCGATCTAGCGATGGATACCCGCTGCTGTTCGCCTCCTGAAAGCTCCGTCGGCAGCATTCTAACTTTATGCTTTAATCTTACCAGCTCTAGTACTTCCATCACTCGTTTTTTAATATTTTTAGGGTGTTCTTCTATGACCTCTAGTGCAAAAGCAACGTTTTCATATACTGTTAATGTTGGCAGCAGCTTAAAGTCTTGAAAGACAACACCGATTTGTCTTCTAATATATGGAACTCGCTTATTCTTTAAGTTGGCCAGGTTGATGCCATCCACTATGATGGTTCCTTTCGTTGGCTTTTCTTCTCGGTACATCATTTTGATAAAGGTAGATTTCCCTGCACCACTAGGCCCAACTACATAAACAAATTCTCCTTGCCTAATTTTTATATTCATCCCATTTGCAGCCATGATACCGTTCGGGTACTTTTTGTACACGTCTTGCATTTCTATCATTTAATCACCTTACTTTTCCGAAACTATCGTTCTATGATGCATGAAAGAGAGATTTTTCACGAATCATGTTGCAAATATAACTATATAATACTGGCTGGCATTTCGCTAATATGTTGCAAGAAATGCAATATGTAGTTTTATATCGAGTTAAATCGAAAAATGAATCACAACTATTATAACATCAACAATTGTCTTTTTAACGTGAATTTATATTACATTTTTATTTCAAAACGATAAAACATGCTAAAAACTGCTATTGTTCGATGAATGAAGCATTTTTTTCATAAAAAAATGCCTTGATGTTTATTTTTACATCAAAGCATTTCAACCGTGTTTTTATTAAAAATAATGGTTAAAAAGATTTATTTCTTATTAGCTAACCACTCGGCTACTTTCTCTGCTTCTTCACCTTTCACTGTCCCTTTAGGCATTCTGCCTTTCCCATTATTGATAATATCAAGAATGCCATCTTTGTCATAGGTTGCACCTACCGTCTTTAATGATGGAGCACTTTTCCCTTCTAAGTTGTCGCCATGACACATAGAACATTTTTGATCGTAAATTTTTTGTTCGTCTCCAGCTCCCGCTACCGTTTCACCATTTGTTACAGTATCCTCTTTTCCCTTGTCGGAATCGCTTCCACAAGCTGCAAGACTAAATGCCAACGTCGTCCCCATTAAAATAGTGAAAAGTTTCTTCTTCATGTTTTTTGTCCCCCTCTTAAACAAAATGCTGTCAAAATTAGTATACCAACATTATGCTATTTTGAAACCATTATCCATTGCTGCAAAAATGTCTAAAACATGCGCAAAGCCTGATGGTTCAAAGGTTAAGGGGATTTGTTTCAACTTTGTGAACCGAATTCAGACAGTATCTATTCTTTTTAAACATGTTAAAAAGCTGATGTTTCACGATAAAAATTAAATAACGAGAGATCACGATATAAATAGATTATCAGCTAAATCAACCAGTTTAGCCGGAACGGACTAGTTACAAGCCTATTTCAAAGATCTTTAAGCCGAAATGTATTAGTTATAGGCCGATTTTGCCAATATATCGTCCAAGACAAACACGCTTTAATCATCCGATTAGTGGCTGCCATCCCAAAAAAGGTGAAGAAAAATAATCTCATTTCTCCACCTTTTCGTTAGGGCTCAGTTTTACACCTGCGACCGTAAATATCCATCAATAAATATGTCTATTTCGCCGTCAGTTACTGCTTGGACGTTCCCGACTTCCGTATTGGTTCTATGGTCTTTGACCATTGAATAAGGATGGAACACATAAGAGCGAATTTGGCTGCCCCAGCCAATTTCTTTTTGCTCTCCACGAATTTCGGCCAATGCTTTTTCTTTTTCTTCAATTTCACGTTGATAAAGCTTGGCTTTGAGCATATTCATCGCGCGCTCCCGGTTTTTAATTTGAGAACGTTCTGACTGGCAAGTAACGACAACACCAGTCGGCAAATGTGTGATACGAACTGCGGAATCTGTCGTATTGACGTGCTGTCCGCCTGCTCCACTGGAACGGTACGTATCAATTTTTAAATCTTCGGAACGAATCTCCACTTCAACACCATCGCTAAACTCCGGCATGACATCACAAGAGACAAACGATGTATGGCGTCTTCCAGATGAATCAAAAGGAGAAATGCGGACGAGGCGATGGATGCCTTTTTCTGCTTTTAAGTAGCCATATGCATTATGGCCTTTAATTAATAAAGTAACACTTTTAATCCCTGCTTCATCTCCAGGCAAATAGTTCAATGTCTCCACTTTGAAGCCTTTTTTCTCCGCCCAGCGTGTGTACATCCGTAAAAGGATAGAACCCCAATCTTGAGATTCGGTGCCGCCAGCACCAGGATGAAGCTCAAGAATGGCATTATTTTTATCGTAAGGACCACTTAATAAGAGCTGAAGCTCGTAATCATTCAATTGCTTCGTAAATGCTTTTAGCTCTGTTTCAAGTTCGGCTTCCATCGCTTCATCTTTTTCTTCCTCTTCTTTAATGAGCTCATATGTCAGTTCTAGATTTTCCTGTGTTTCTAACAGTTCTTTATATTCATGCACCAAATCCTTTAGTGCGTTTAATTCATTAATAACAGTTTGCGCTTCATCCTGATGATCCCAAAATCCTGGATCAAGCATTCTTTCATCCAACTCAGCAATTCTTACCTCTTTATTTTCGAGGTCAAAGAGACCCCCTAAAATCCGCTAATCGCTTGGCGGTTTTTTCTAACTCTGATCGAATTTCAAATAATTCCATCTTCTTCACCTCTGTAAAATGAAATATATTATGATTATCACTGTGAAACATTTTACACAAACATCGCCCTTCACTTAGGGGTATGCTTCCCTAAGTGAAGTTTTACATCATATACGATCTTATGCGTTTTTGCCACAGCAATGCTTGTACTTTTTGCCGCTTCCACATGGACAAGGTTCATTGCGTCCAATGGTCGGACCTTTTTTAACAGGCTTTCTCTTTACCTTTTCGCCATCTTCTTTCGGATTGACTGCTTCACCTTTCGCTACTTGCTGGCGTTCAAGGTTATTGCGAATTTCTGCTTTCATTATATATTTAGAAGCATCTTCTTCAATTGCCTCAATCATTCGTTCAAACATCATAAAGCCTTCATTTTGATACTCGCGCAGCGGATCAATTTGACCGTAAGCACGCAGATGAATCCCTTGGCGAAGCTGATCCATCGCATCAATATGGTCAATCCATTTTGAATCGACAGCTCGGAGCAGAACAACCTTTTCAAATTCTCGCATTTGATCTTCTGCCATTTGCTCTTCTTTTTCATTATAGCGCATTTTCACTTTTTCCATCATCAGCTCTGCCATTTCTTCCGGTTCTTTGCCGCGAAGATCGGTTATGGCAACGTCCCCTTCAGGAAGCAGATTCGCATGGACATAATCGATGATTCCTTGAAGGTTCCATTCTTCTTCTTCCTCTGCTTTTGGCGTATGGACACTGACTACTCGATCGACTGTTGATTGAATCATCTTCTCTACAATCTCTCGCAAATGTTCGGATTCTAATACTTCGTTGCGCTGATTATAAATAATCTCCCGCTGCTGGCGCAGCACGTCATCATATTGCAGCAGCTGCTTCCTTGCATCAAAGTTGTTCCCTTCCACACGTTTTTGCGCAGATTCAACCGCTTTGGTTACCATTTTGCTTTGAATTGGCTGAGAATCATCCATTCCTAAACGCATCATCATACTTTTCATATTATCAGAGCCAAATCGACGCATTAGTTCATCTTCCATCGAGAGATAGAACTGAGTTACGCCTGGATCGCCTTGACGTCCAGAACGACCGCGAAGCTGATTGTCAATCCGTCGAGATTCATGACGCTCTGTACCTACAACTGCAAGGCCGCCAAGCTCTTTTACACCTTCACCAAGCTTAATATCCGTACCACGTCCTGCCATATTCGTAGCAATCGTAACCGCTCCCTGATGGCCAGCTTCAGCAATAATTTCTGCTTCTCTACCATGATTTTTGGCATTTAATACATTATGCCGAACCCCTTTTTTAACTAAAAGCTTTGAGATTAATTCTGAGGTTTCAATGGCAACCGTCCCAACTAAGACGGGCTGCCCGGCTTTATGCCGTTCTGCAATGTCCTCTACAACTGCTCGGAATTTTCCTTCCATGCTTGCATAAATCAAATCAGGACGGTCATCCCGTACAATTGGCTTATTTGTCGGTATTGGAATAACCCTCATATTATAAATGTTCCGAAATTCTTCTTCTTCGGTTTTCGCTGTTCCCGTCATTCCTGCAAGCTTTTTATACATTCTGAAGTAGTTTTGGAAGGTAATCGTCGCCATCGTCATGCTTTCATTTTGAATCTCGACTCCTTCTTTCGCCTCAATCGCTTGGTGTAGACCATCACTAAAACGGCGTCCTTTCATTAAACGTCCTGTAAATTGGTCAACAATGACAATCTCGCCTTCTTGCACGACATAATCAACATCAAGATGCATACTGACATGTGCTTTCAACGCTTGATTGATATGATGATTTAATGTGACATGCGTAATATCAAAGAGGTTGTCAATTCCAAAAGCCCGTTCTGCTTTATTCATTCCTTCTTCTGTTAATAGTACGCCTTTTGTTTTCTCATCATAAGTATAGTCTTCCTCTTTTTTCAACGTCCGAACAAACGCATTCGCTTGTATATATAGCTGTGTAGACTTTTGTGCTTGTCCAGAAATAATGAGCGGCGTCCGCGCTTCATCAATAAGAATAGAGTCAACTTCATCAATGACCGCATAATGAAGAGGGCGCTGTACCATTTGTTCTTTATACACGACCATATTGTCCCGAAGATAGTCAAAGCCAAATTCATTGTTTGTTCCATACGTAATGTCTGCTTCATACGCTTCTTTCTTTTCTTCCTTGGAAAGACTATTCAAATTAAGACCAACTGTTAGACCGAGAAATTCATATAATTGCCCCATCTCTTCAGCATCACGGCTTGCTAAATATTCGTTCACTGTAATGACGTGAACACCTTTGCCAGAGAGGGCATTCAAATAAACGGGCATTGTTGCTGTCAGTGTTTTCCCTTCCCCCGTTTTCATCTCTGCTATATTTCCATCATGGAGCGCTGCGCCCCCCATTAGCTGCACCTTAAATGGATACATATTTAAAACACGCTTTGCGCCTTCTCGAACGACAGCAAAAGCTTCTACAAGCATATCATCAAGTGATTCACCATTTTTGTAGCGTTCTTTGAACTCAGTTGTTTTTTGACGGAGCTCCTCATCTGTCAACTGTTCCATCGTGCCGCTTAGTGCATCAATTTTATCTGCTATTTTCTCCAGGCTTTTTAATTCCCGCCTGTTCGCATCAAACACTTTCGATAAAAAACCAGCCATCTATATAACGCTCCTTTATTATAAAGTGATACAAAATCACTGTTTTCACTATTCTTATCATTTATCCCAAGTTTTGTTTTTAAGGCAATGCTGCTTTTTGTGAAACACGAATGAAGATTCTGCCTAATAGAAAGACACTTATAGAAATAAATGAAGTTTAAAAGTATTTTTTTGAGATAAACCTGTTCTATTAATAGGATTCAAACTGAAGGAAAGCAGCAGAGAAGTTCGAGGAAAAAGTTATAGATAAAAATAATCAATTTTCCTGAGAAATTTCTAAGGATCGACTAGAAAACGTTTCGAATCAGTGAAACCAATAACTAGAAAAGCCGCTAGCTATTTTCCCAAACTTTTTTTCACAACTTCCATCGCTATTTCTTCTTTTTAATATTAACACTATCACCTTTAGGTGACAACTTGCAGCATGAGGAAAGCCCTTACAGACATAAGAGTTTTCATTTATGCATGTTCAACATCACAATCGTGAAAAGAGTAAAATATAAGTTCATTTCTATGCCTCAAATATGTAAAGATGAGATTTGTGTATAGATCGCTACCTATTTCTATGTTATAAATAGCATCTTAAAAGCAGATTAGAAATGATGATTCAGCGTATTTCCCCCTTGTATATATCCCATTAATTACCTCTCCAAAGACAACAAAAAATGATCGCCACATCAAACAGCTTCCACTAAACATTTCTAAAGAAAAAGACTGGCCCAACATTTCAAAACCTTTGGGCCAGTCCTGTCTTTATTAGTTTGTTTCAATTAAACCATATTTTCCGTCTTTGCGGCGATACACAATATTGGTGCTATTTGTGTCTGCATCTGTATAAACAAAGAAGCTATGGCCAAGAAGATTCATTTGAAGCACAGCCTCTTCGCTATCCATTGGCTTTAAATCAAAACGCTTCGTTCTTACAACCTCTAAATCGTTTTCCTCTTCATCTTGCGCTGCGCCGTTCCCAGCCACATTTGCAAAAAATTCTTTCGTATTTCCGCGTTCGCGAAATTTACGATTTACTTTTGTTTTATGTTTGCGGATTTGCCGCTCTAATTTATCTACAATTAAGTCAACTGCTGCATACATATCAAGATTTGTTTCCTCTGCCCTCAATACTAGGCTAGGAAGTGGGATCGTAATCTCCACTTTGGCTGTTTTATCTTGATAGACTTTTAGATTTACATGGACATTGGCGTTAGGAGTTTCATTAAAGTAACGATCAAGCTTGCTTACTTTTTTCTCTACATAATCACGAATTGCAGGCGTTACCTCAATATTTTCGCCACGAATGTTGTAATTCATCATGTGGATTCCTCCCTTTGTAAATGCTTCACTTATATACTTCTCCACATTACATCTAAATCCCTGCATAGACCGATTGAGGAATATGTCATACTGTTGACAAATAAGCTTGTATGTGTAGCAATTTGTTAAAGCAAACTGGTCAATAACAGGGAGCAGATGGTAGTGGGACTACTTCTATTTTAAACTTTTATTCCATCATATGCAAAAGGAGACATTCAAAATGACCAAATACTTTCTTTCACAACTCCTAACATTCCACAAATATACCCGTTCACATACACAAAATGTCAGCTAGAAATAGATCGTGACAAAACTTTTCGAATTTAACCTTCATGATTAATGAAGGAATGAGGAATTCAATTTTGATTGAATGACAGGCTGTCTTATTGCGACAGCCAATTAAAAGTATTCATGACGCTGTAAGCAGTTGGTCAATGTGCAACTTGCTAAGGTCACATAGCAATATAAAGTGAAACTTCCATGAGTCGGGGTTTTTTCTCATCCCCTACTGGACAAGAAGTAGAACAAAGGCTTAAGATCGCAACGTCCTCGAAAAGGAAACCGCTTTTCTTCGTGCGATGTATCGCTGCCGAAGCTTTCCTTGTCCTGTTGCAACGCCTTTGTGACCTACGTCCTGTAGGCCCGAACCAATCGGACATTTGACTTTCAGTTATCTCCCACCTAGACTTCTTCGATTCCTCTTACTATCCAAGGTGGGGGGCTTACTGCCAGTTAAATGTGGGATAAATGTTTAATGACAACTTACTAATTACGTTTATCATAGAAGACGCTGGCAGTTTGTAAGTTTTCATAAGGATTAGCATATTTTTTCACAGACACTTTTTCTTTCTCTAATCCATTCATATCGCGTTGAATAGATTGGTAAATCTGCTGCAGCAAAGAATCTATCAACTTATTTTTTTCAACCATTTCTCTTCCTAGTTTTTTCTCTTCCTCTGTATAAGGCGGCTGGATGCTCGGAAGCAATTGCTCTCGTTTTGCAAGCAATCGGTCGATTTGTTCAATTTGCTCATCGCGCTTTTCTTTCGTTGCCGCTTGCGTTAAGGCAAGGAGCTGTTCGGTAGTTTCATAGCATTCCTTTACAGCAGTCATGCTTGTCCACCTTCCGTACCAAATTGTTGAATTCTATTTTCTTGAATCACTTGCTTCCATGTGTCGCGAAATTCTCTTATTAATTCTGCGGCTTCATCAAGCATAGCTGGGTCATTTTTCACGTTTGCATCCATTAATCGGCGATGAACAAAGTCATAAATAGCCAACATATGAGTTGAGATGTCTGCATCTGGCTTTAATGTTACCATCAATTCTTTTACAATTGCTTGGGCTTTTTGAATATTTTCGTTCTTCTCTGTAATTTTCTGTTGTTCCATCGCTGCTTTGGCGAGTGTAATAAATTTCAAACATCCATTATACAGCATCAAAGTTAGTTCACCAGGAGAAGCAGTGTTGATCGAATTGTTTTGATATGTTTGATATGGATTTTTAGCTGCCATGAATCAGGACACTCCCTTTATCTTGCTAAAAATAAAGTGAAACTTCCATCAGTGGGGGTTTTCTCTCATCCCCCACTGATGGTTAGTTGAACCAATCGGACATTTACTGGCAGTTATCCCCCACCTAGACTTCTCGATTACTCTAACTCTTGAGGTGGGGGTCTTACTGCCAGTTAGATGTGGGATAAAGTGAAACTTTTTTATAGTTAATTGTATACCAGTCTAAAGTCTCACTTATTTTCATTATATCACTTAAAAAATACCTAGTAATGTAATAACACTTTTATTTTAAAAACTTAACTTTTTTGAAGTTATATCCAAAGAGACCAGCACTACATGAAATTTTGTGAAATGAATATTTGTATTTTACATCGGATTTCTATTGACCCATTCCGAATTGTTGCATTAAATAAGCTGACTGCGAGTTTGCACGCTGTATTGCTTGTTCCATTCTCGTATATTGACGCCAGTAGCGTTCTTCCACCATTTTTAAGCGTTCCGTATAACGATCAATTCGTTTATCGACATCATCTATTTCTTTTCCGATTGCAAAGTCATTATTACCTGATTTATCCTGCCCAGCTTTTAGCCTTAGTTTCTCCATTATATCGGTGGCATCATCGTAAAGACGTCGGATGACTCCTTTTTCATTTTCGCCGCCATCATCGCCGCCGCGAAATAGATTTTCAACTGATTCAGGATCGGCTTCCAATGCTGCTTTTAATTTTTCTTCATTGATTTCGAGCTTACCACCAGAAAGATAGTCTTTTGTCGTTGTTATGCCAATACTAGCAAGTTGCTTGAACATCCCATCATTTTCAACACTCCCATACAAGGAGATCCGCATTTGTGATAGCGCAGAAGAGAGTATGACATCGCCTTTTAGCAATCCACTTTTAGCTTTTTCCTCCCACGCTTCCTGTTGTTTATCAGAAAGCTCCCCCTTCTGTTCATCTGTCAAAGGAAGGAAATCTCGATAACGTTTTTCAGAAGTTTTGTTCTGGATCATATCAATGAGCTTATTGTATTCATTAACGAAATTAACAATATTGTCGAATGTTTTTTGATTATCGTTGCCAATCGTTATCGTTTGTTCTTCATCAAATGTTTGCTTTAATGTAATCGTAACGCCATTCATCGTAAACGTGTTTGAACTCCGTTCTGTAGCCAAACCGTTAATGGTAAGCACTGCATTTTGCCCTTCCGTATAGTGCTTATTTTCAAATTGCAACAGCTTATGAAGAAAGTCGCCATTGGTAATGATATCAGGCTCGTCATTGACTTCATTAAACTTCCCTGTCTCCGACCTCGTAAGTGAGATGCGGTCCGTATGAGCATCATAGAACATGTTGACACCAAGTTTTGATTCGTTTACCTTTTTCATTACATGATTTAGCGTTTCATTCCCTTGGATAATAAAGTTTTCACTCATTTCCCCATTTGATGTATGAGTTGTCAGGTTAAATGTAGCATAATGCTGTTTGTAAGAAACAGAAATTTCTGTTCCTTCTTCTTGATTTTCTGTGAAAGTAATAACACCTGTTTCTTTATCGACAGTTCCAATAACCTCGCCATCACTGCTTATCAGCTCTGTCAACCCTTCGCTATTTGTCTTTGCTTCATATTTCTTATTATTAATCTGAACAGTCAATTCTGCAATCGACCCTCTACCTAAATTCCACGTTTTAATGCCATTCTCTGAAGCCGTACGCGTATCTGTTTTTTCATCAAGGATATAATCGACTTTAACCGTACTGCCTTTCTTGACTTCCGAACCGAATTGCATTGTGCCATCTTCTTTTACTAACACTTCATTGTCTTTTAAAACCGCACTTTCATCGGTGACAACTTGAAACGTTTTTCCGTTTACTTTCACAGACATTTTAGCTAAATCCTGCAACTTAGCATTTTCGATATTGAGATTAATCTCTTTTGTATCTTCCTTGGTATCAATGTTTTTATGTTGCACAACACCTTCCGACCACTGAAAGTCGTTCCCTGCTGCGAATTTATCCATTTGGCTATACAAGCCTTTATTGACATCGATTTTTTCTCCACTTGAGATAGCATCATCATTTAGCATATAAGCTGCTTTAGCTAGCTGCTTTACATTTGATATTGTATAAGATCCTCTGCTAGCTGCGGCAGAAGCAACCGCGCTTAGTTTTGCCTCATCACTAGATGCTACTGTTCTTGTTTTATATGAGGATTCTCGTCTCATATCAAATAATAAATTCCTAAATTGGAAAAATGATGCATTTATTTCTCGATAATCATTACGTTTCCATTCCAATATTTGTTTCTTTTGTTTCAGCTTATCTAGTGGAATCCGCTCTACGTTCATTAAATCGCGGACAATAGAATCAATATCCATACCGCTTGCTAATCCACCCACGCGCATCACCATGTTGAACACTCCTTAAATTTTTATTTCGTTATGTTTCCCAAAATACAAATTGATTCTAGTAATACTTAACTCCTTTTACTAGATTTTCTTGTCTACCATCAAGCCTACAAATTCTGTCATTGCGGCAAACATGTCCAATAATTTTTTTGGTGGGATTTCTCGAATAATTTCGTTCGTTTCTTGATCGATAATCGTAACATAATATTCATTTAATTGATCATGAAACTCGAATTTCAAGTGACGATGAGAGTTTTCCATCACTTCGTTCATGACTTGAACTACATGATCGATTTCTTTTTTTGGAAAAATCCCGTCTCTCCAATCCTTTGCATCAGACTGAACTATGTTCGATACAGCCGCTGCTTTACTTATTTCACTCTTAAGACTATCAGCGATGAGATTAGTAGAACCAATCTTGCCCCCAAATCGTTCAATCATAACGTTCTCTTCCCTTCACCATTTTAAATTGTCTAATTATATTATCGGGTTAGACTTCTTATTGTTTAGCAAATGGAAGCGAAAATGAATTACTTACATGCACAAATTTTCCCCTATTAAATTTAATCGTAAGACTCCACCTTCTTTAATGAAATGGTTTTACAAACAAACTTAATAAATCATCGAAAATTTTTATCCCACATCTAACTGGCAGTAAGCCCCTACCTAAAGAGTAAAAAAATCTAAGCGCTGGGTAGGGATAACGGAAATTTATATGTCCGTTTCGTTCGGGTCAGCAGAATGCTTGGTCAAAAGGCATTGTCACATGACAAGAAGTGCTTCGGCATCCATAAATCGTACGTGGAAAAACGATTCCTTCTTTTTCGAGGATGTTCGTTCTTAGCTTGAACTCTATACATGTTGAGAACCCCTTCACTACTAGAAAGTTTCACTTTGTTTGATGTAAAGAATAAGTGATGTTTCATGAGGAATCACCCATAAATGGAAATAGAACACACTTGACATTTTTTAAATTAATCATGATTCATCTTGACGTTGCTTTGAAAAGGTGCTAAGATGTAGACAATCAATAATTTCTCAAAGACTTAACCTCTCTTATATAGATGATAGGAAAAGGGCTCTGAGAGAATTATCCATAAGTATGTATGACCTCCGAAGTATGTATGTTGAAATGCCCTCTAGCTTATTGTAGAGGGTATTTTTATTTGCTTAGCACTTAGCACGAGAGAAAACTCGTGCTTTTTAACATATTCTCCATAAAAGGGGCATCCACCCAAGAATTTAAAGGTATAGGTACATATCCTGTAGGGAAGCAAAAAAATGAAATTAGAGGAGGAACAAAAAGATGCAACCTATGCCTTATGAAACGACGTTAACTTACGGTCCTGAAATGGATGTTAGTTACTATGAGGCACCCTCATATAGCCATCTCTCTATGGATTCATCCTATCAACAAGAACCTTATTATTTTCGAAACAGAGAAGCGGATGAAAGAATTCGACCATTTGGTTTTGGTCGCCCATTTTTTGGCGGACCTTTTTTCGGAGGACCTTTTTTCGGAGCTCCTTTTTTAGGCGGGGTATTAGGCGGATTAGCAGGGAGTGTATTATTTAATCCATACCTTTATGGTCCACCATATTATCCTTATGGATATGTATGGTAAATAGAGAAAATGAAGATCGTCAGCTTTAGAGACGTAAAATAAATTTTTTTTCATCACGGACATTAGTAAAATAGAAGTGGTAAGGGAGAATAGACATCGCTTACCGCTTCCAATCTTCCATTTTATCAAACCTCTCTCCTGTATTATTTTCCCTTTCATATAGGGAACTTTGCAGATAATGGGCTTTGCGCTCAAAGCTTTACCAGATGTGTGTACATTTTTTCAGAAGATGAGTTTTTGAGCTTATTATTAGCTTAGATAATCATTCAAATCCTTTTGCAGAAACATACTGAACCGACTTAAACGCTTGATTTACTGTTTTCAAGATGTACGCAAATGTACTTCCCGTTTAGGATCGTTCACTTCACCAGCTTAAACTCGCTGCTTTACATCCACATCTCCTTTATCTTTTCACTTGTTTCTTGGCTGAATTTGCCCAATGTCTTATTTACCTTTTTGGTGTCATAAGAAGATTGTTCTGCTTCCGAATTTCCTCGGTAACAACTCGCCCATCCCTTTCCTTTCTCCCCTTGCTTGTGATGCTTCAATAAAAAGCGCTGAGTTCCGAAGGATTGTTTGCTCAGCACTATGATCATTGCTATAATCTGTGTTATTTCCTAAGAATCTGTTTCAAGTCGTTACCGTCTTATATCTACTCCACTGTTCTTTGAATCATATGACGGTTCAACATCAGTTGTCTGTTTATTTGTGTAATGAGTAATTATTTGAACTGCGTTTGCAGTTGTATCTGTTACCTTCAATGATTCATTCGATCATTACTTTTCCCCTATAAACTCACGCAAAAAACCGGATATGCCTATCATCGCATTCCGGTTATCGAAGTGTGTTAATAGCGTTTTCACACAAGTGTTGTTATGAGCATTTTGACATCATGCCTTATCAATGAATCAGCAAAAATGAATAACAATAACGTCTTCATTGACCGTTCGTTTTTAAGAGTTCCTTTTCGTTCAATCATATCAGCAATGTTCTACTACAGTTCTAACTAAACCTTGCTGATGATGTACTGTTTACGAGAGTATATAAGGACGTAAATTGGTCAATATATTTTCTTTCAAGCTTTGAAAATGAGGCATTATCTTTCTCTTTAATATGATGTTGATTTCTTCAAAGCGGCTATTTTCATAGCTTTTAATGACGTCTTCCATTGCATCTTTCAATGGACTGTAGTACTCTTCAAGATGGTTGAAAGATAGTTGTTTTGAAAAAGGGGAAATTGACTTTTCGATTTCAAATATTGCAGTGAAGACATCACTAAATAACGGCAGCGCTTGTTCAAAATATCCTGATTCTAGTTGCAAATGAATATGATTCAAAGCTTCTTCGCACGTTTCAAATAATTCATTTATTCGTCTCATTACATCTATATATTTTTCCAATTTTGCACATCCTTTGGTCTGTTTATAGAAGTTTTATCCGTTAGTTTTTAATTAAAATGGCCATAAATGCCATCGTGGTAAAACCATTCTCCGTTAATAATTTTTCAATTTCTCTAAGATAAGAATGATTGTGCTCTACTACTCTTGAAAAGGATTGAATCAATCGAATCACATGATCAGGAGAAAATTCCTTTTTATAATACCCCGCCATCCCAATCAAATGGAGTTTAATCATGGCGTAATGTACAATGAACAGCACATATTCATCAAAAACATGTTTCCCCCTGTTGATTGGAAACAAGTTCTTAAAAACGTAATGAACAAGATAATTTTCAAGAATATAATCATGCTTTTTCATGAATGGCAAATAATATGTATCATGTGCTTCTTGATAGCACACAGAGATGTTTTCGATAGTATTCCCTACTGTATAATTTATTCCTATCAACATCTCTTTAAAACATTGCATATACCTCTCGTGATTTCCCCCCTTAAACAACCGTAGATCCGTAAGTTCCTTCACTAATTTCATCTGAATCGTAGTTAAAGCAGGAATAGTCGATAAACTTTCGTCTAGCTCGTGTTTCTCCATCATTGTTGTATAAGAAGCGATGAGTTGTGGTATATATTCGATTTTTTTTTCATTCACATATTCTTGCAGCTTTTGATAAAACATTCCTAAAATAATTAAGCGGTCAGTTAACGAATAGTGACGATTTTGGATTACTTGGATGGTGAAAATCCGCAGGTCCCAGAAGTGGTGCTCTATCTGATTGACATCTCTATTCATCGTATCTATTTTTTTGGATGGTTCATCACGCAACGTTGTTGTATACGCTGCTATTTCTTCAAACTCTATTCTCTCTGTATTGAGGAGAGCAAGCCGAGCCGCTTCTGGACAAGACATCGTTGCCGACTTTTCGAGGGTATTGTTCACTTGATTCGTTATTCTTGGATAAGTACTACAAGTGACAGATAGATAATCTTCTCCTAATTTTTCTTGAATGCTGCAAAGCTTTTGTTCATTTAAAAGGGGACAATCCCCACTTGCATTTAAGTTTATTTTCGCATAATATTTTTTACTTGGAGTAGATCGATTTCGTTTTATATGCTTTTTTAAATCTTGTTTGATCTCCTTATTGGCAAGATTGGTGTACTTTTTATAGGTATCATGATCGACACTAATACGCCAGCCCCGGCAACAAGTGTCTTCACATGCTGAGCCAATACAAGAAAAGGTTTTGATATAGGAAGGTACTAAGATGCTTCGCTGCTTCGCTGTCATTTTTCATTGCTCCTTTTTTAAAAACCTATCATGCTACTATTTATATATCGGGCATTTTCTTTGTTTTTGAAGTACATCCTATAGAATAAAGACGCATAATAGTATAAAAGCTATCTCACTAATCTCCTTCCCATCACCATTTCTCACTTGAACAGTAACCAAACATCACATCCTTTTCACTCCGAAGTAAAAAATGGGGACCCTAGTAAAACTAGAGTCCCCATTTTATCAAAGATTAACGTAATAATTGAAGTACACCTTGTGGTTGTTGGTTTGCTTGCGCTAACATAGCTTGAGATGCTTGTGTAAGGATGTTGTTCTTCGTGAACTCCATCATTTCTTTCGCCATATCAACGTCACGGATACGTGATTCAGCTGCTGTTAAGTTTTCTGAAGATGTACCTAAGTTGTTAATAGTGTGCTCTAAACGGTTTTGGAACGCACCAAGCTTAGAACGCTCTGCAGAAACTTTTTCAATTGCATCGTTGATTATTTTAACTGCATCAGCCGCACTATCGTGATCTAATACATTTAATGCACTTCCTACTGCAACGTTGTTTGTACCATTTGTTACTTCCAATCCTTCTGTAACAGTTGTACCAACTAATCCTAGTTTGCTAGCACTCATATTGCCAATGTCAAGTTGCATTGTTTGGTTTTTATTTGCACCGATTTGCAACGTAGCTTTAAATGATTCTCCATCACCAGTTGTTTTGCTAACTTTTGGTCCATCTTCAGAAGCTGTTACTTGCGTTAAGGTGATACTTTTCTCATCAGTACCAACTGAAGCTGTATACTTTCCAGAAGCGGCAATGTTATCAGCTAGCTCAGTCAAGTCTTTAAAACCGTTAGCACCTTCACCATTGTAAACATAAGTCTCGTCATCAATTACTATTTTTTGGCCATCTCTAAGTTCTGATGTATCTAATTTGAATGAGTAAACCCCTTCTGTTCCCGGTTCTTTTTCTGTACCTGTAACACCTGTTGTTTTTACTTCAAATTGTCCTTTTACAGTATTATTAGTACTGTCGAAAGCTAATGCTGTATCTGAAGCAACTTTTTGTGTGAACGTTACTTTATTTCCATTAACTTGAATGTCATAATTCCCACTTATAGTAGTGTCAGCTTGAATAGCTTTGATAGTTGTTTCAATATCAGTTGTCCAATTAATTGCTGTGCCGCCATCAATTGTAACACTTTCACCTGTAGCTAACCCAGTAAGGTCAATTTCGTATACACCCTTTACTGGAGCAGGGTCATATGTTGCAACTTTTCCAGGTGTTGTAGTTGTCACTGCAATATCTTCCACACCACCGTTTAACAATTTCTTCGTGTTAAACTCAGTTGTGTTGGAAATACGGTTGATTTCTGATGTTAATTGGTTGATTTCTTTTTGGATTTCTGCGCGGTCGCTGTCAGCGTTTGTATCGTTACCAGCTTGAACTGCAAGTTCACGCATACGTTGAAGGATTGCGTGTGTTTCGTTTAATGCACCTTCAGCTGTTTGGATAAGGGAAATACCGTCTTGAGCGTTTTTAGATGCCATGTCTAAACCGCGGATTTGTGCGCGCATTTTTTCGGAAATTGCTAGACCTGCTGCATCGTCGCCTGCACGGTTAATTTTTAATCCAGAAGATAATTTTTCCATGTTTTTGGATGCTGCGGTTGATCCCATAGAAAGTTGACGATGAGTGTTCAACGCGGCAATGTTATGATTGATAATCATGTTCGATTTCCTCCTTGAATGTGTGGTCCACATCCGTATGGACCATTGTTTTATTGGTCGTAAACAGGTTGCCAAGGGCGGCCGTCCCCTGCCTTCCTGCTTACAACATATATATCGGCTCCATTTACAATTGTTTAATCGTTTTTGTCATTTTTTCGATTTTATTTTTTCTTTTTGGCGAAAAAATAGATGAACGACAGATTTCTTCTTCATGATAAAGACAAAATATGCTTTGCCGGTGCTTAATTTCTCCTGTTATTCATTCGCTAAATACATGTTTATTAGACAGATTCTATAGCGTGTACATCTTAAAATAAGAATCTGTTGTTTTCGTCAGCTTCTACGTCCCCGAATTTCTATTATTTTAAGTTTGAATATTGGACGATTTTGTTATGTTCATTCCTTATCTGTTTTCGGCAGGAGTGTGAAGAGATCAGCGATCGCTTCGGAAGCAGCTTCGTTTTCCGCTTGAATCTGAAGATAGACTTCTTTGCGATGGATTTCGATATTTTGCGGTGCTTGAATGCCGATCTTTACTTGATCGCCACGGATTTCAGCAATCGTGATTTCAATATCAGGGCCAATTTGAATCACTTCGCCTTTTTTTCTCGTTAAAATAAGCATATTCACTCGCCAGCCTTTCCCGCAGGTGTTTGAAAGAGCAAGTGCTTTGTCGTATAGTGTTCCTCATTTAAAATGATCTGTTTTGCCTGTTTTTCTTTCATATTAAAAATCAGTGGTGCACGTAAATTTGCAGTCGTTTCTGAAAATGGTTTTTGTACTGTTAAGATGATATGGACGTTGACATCCTCTTCACCTGCAATTTTTAACTGTTCAAGCGTTTGGTCATCCAGTTTAAAATGGTAATCAGGAAAAAACGAAAACGGATTTGTAATTACAAAGCCAAGCAACGGATTGGCAATCGATTGCAGGACAAAAAACAGATCATTATTTGGAAGCGGCAGCATCACAAATGCTGTTTCGTCTGGAAACCCCGGCAGGCCATAGTAAAACTTCCAAATATCAGATTCCTTGATTACGATTTCCCCATGGTACTTCGTTTCAATCTTCATTCTTATCAAACTCCGTTCTGCCCCTGCACTAGAGGGGATATATATAATATGTTCTATATTTTACACCAATAAGGTTAAAACCAACAGAGTCTGCTGCAATGAAACGATAAAGGAGGTGACCCAAAGCACGCTTATTACGCCCTTTGTGTCACCTCCCTCTCCCAGCTTAAATGTGTTGTTCGTAGCGATAGCCTTTGTACTTTAAATACGCAAAGTCAATTTTCAAGGATGCGTCTTGTTTCATAGAAATCTCTACTGGACTAGGTTTATATTCTGTGATTGCTTTACGAGCTTTTGAGTTGATGATTGGCTTGTTTACCTTCCATTGAATATCCACTTTAGATGGTTGATAGTCGATTTTGACACTAAAATGGGAAGGAACAAAGCCAAGCTTGTAGTCATATACTTTTTCAGTATTCCGTCTTGCGATTTCGGGAATTGGATTGCCGCCATTCTCAATGCGCATTAACGCATCGCCTTCTTGAGCGCGACGGGCAATTCCTGTTAGATGATCCTGGTAGCCAAGATCAGCAAATTCTTCAATTCTTCTAAAGATATGCTTTAAATCCATCTCTTCCCACGCTTGCGTTTGATCAATTGATAGCTTGGATGGTGTACGATCAATCGTCATTTCTGCCTGCGGCTGTTGAATATCAATATCAGCACGTGGCTGCTCAATCGATTGTTGGCCCCGTGGAGACTCGATGCCAATGCGAGCAAACGTCGATTCTAAACGGATTTGAGGTAATAGCATCCTTAACACCTCCTCTTTCAAACTTTCTTCCTTGTCACGATATATGTTAGAAAAAAGCTATCTAACTAGATAGCTTTTAACGTAAGAAATCAAGCAACGATGGCTGCATTACCCGTGCCCCTACTCCTAATGCTGCACGCAAGAGACTCTCTTCCATAATTAAATCCGTGATTGCTTTCTCGGCATCTACACCTTCATTATCAGCCATCATTCTCTCTGCAATGACTGCTTGATGTTCAATCCGTTCTTGCATTAATTCGATCCTGTTCGTTTGTGCCCCTAAGGAAGCGCGTGTCGACAGGACAGAATCCGTATGGTCTTCTATTTTCTGAATAAAAGATGTTAATTCCTCTCCAGTTGTTCCTTCATTCAGCATACTGACAATTTTATCTAAATCACTAAAAAGCTTGCCGTCTTGGTCGCCAAAAATATCGGATGTATCTACGCTGACGTCTATATACACACCTTTTGCTAATTCAATTGTTACTGGTTTATACGGATTGGTTGGATATACAGGAGGTTCTACGCTAAGATCTACTGGTTTTTCTAACGTATCGGTTCCATTGAAAATATATTTATTGCCAACTTTTGTATTTGCTATTTCGACAATATGATTGCGAATTTCCTCAATTTCTTTTCCGATATACCCGCGCTGCTCATCGGAAAGAGGATCATTTGCCGCTTGTGTAACAAGTTCACGAATATTATGCAAGGCCTTGCCTAATTGATCCAATGCCTCATCTGCATTTTCTAACCAATTGGTTGCTTCAGCGTAATTCCGTTTAAATTGTTCTACTTCTCCTAAATTAGTGCGATAATAAATCCCTTTCATGGCAACGACCGGATCTTGCGATGGCCTCGTAATTTTTTTCCCAGTGTAAGCCTGTTCTTGATAGATTGCAAGTCTTTCATAGCTATTGGACAAGTTTCGCAACATATTTCCTGTTAGCATTGATTGTGTGACACGCATCATTCATCCACCTATCTTCCGACAATTCCCATGCCGTTAATAATTTTATCAAGCATTTCATCGACAACTGTAATACTTCTCGCCGCTGCGTTATATGCACTTTGAAAACGAATCATATCAATAAATTCTTCATCTATGTTAACGGAACTAACAGATAAACGATCATAATCGACTGATAGCCGCAGCGTTGCACTGTTGCTTGCGAGCATCTTCGCCTTCTCCGCATCTACACCTAGTCCACCAATTAATCCTTCATAAAACGTCATCACGGTTCCGTCTGTAATTGCCAAATCACTCATACTTAATTTCGATTCATCAGGATCATCGAATCCTTCCAATTCAAATTCAATACTACCACCTTCAATCAAGATATCCTTAATATTAGCAAGGTTAATCGCATTAGTCCCGTTTCCAGCTTTCACCTTATCTAGATCACTAGGGTCGTAATTTGGATCATTTGGATCAGCTTTTTTTACATCAGTAGAGGCAGCAATTTCACTCGGTTTAAGGTCAGCATTCACTTTTATCTTGCCGGCTGCACCTTTATAATCATCGCCTAGATACTCAAAAAAATCTTTACCCTCTTTCCCATCCAAACCATAGCCTCTACTATGCACTTCATTAAACATCTTTACGAACGAATAGGCCATTTTGTCAAGGTCATCAATCATTTCAGGGTATAATCCTGTTACTTTTGTGTCTGTGCCATCCTTATATTCATAACCATAGCTTTCGATCAGTGATTGGATTTTACCTGATGGCATTTTAACGCCGTCTTCTTTCGTACCTTCCATGATTGATCTATCGCCAACTTTAACATCGGTAACAGGACCCAAATTGCCACCTTTTTTTACTACTGTAATCGCTTCATAGCTATCTTTTCCAACCACCTGAATATTTTTACCATCCGCACCTTTGATGAAGATCTTATAATTTCCCTCGGCAATATCTAGTGAATTACCGCCGTTGCTTTCTTTTCGTACCTCAATATCAAAATATCCGGATAGTTGATCAACTAATAGATCGCGTTTATCATACAAATCATTCGGCAAATAGCCATGTGGTTCTACTTCCGCAATTTGCCTATTAAGATCGGCAATCTGTGCTAAAATAGAATTAACATTTTTCATCGAAACATCAATTTCATTACTGAGATCACCTTGAATTTTTTCCAAGGAGTTGCGTAAATATTTAAAAGTTTCCCCAACCCCTTCACCACGCCGAAGGACTACTTTACGGGTTCCTTCATTCTCTGGATGAACACTTAAATCTTCTAGCGAATTCCAAAACAAATTTAATACTTTTGCGAGACCGCTATCCGATGGTTCATTCAAAACATCTTCCATTTTACTTAACGCGTCTGATTTTGAAGCATAATAGCCAAACTTCGTATTTTCCCCACGATATTGAAAATCGTAGAAAGAATCGCGTATTCGCTGGATAGAGCCAGCTTTTACGCCTGTTCCCATTTGTCCAGGAATATCCGGCCTATTCAAAGATGCCGTTGGAAATGGCTCTGTTTGGATAAAATTAACCCTTTGGCGAGAATAGCCCGGAGTATTTTGATTGGCAATATTATGTGAAACAGTATGTAATGCACCTTGCTGAGTAAACAGGGCGCGTTTTCCAATTTCTAAGCCTTGAAAAGTGGAACGCATGTCATTGCCTCCTACAGATTAAAATGATGTCGTACTTATTCTAATGATGGAATTGCTTATAAGAACATCTCCATCTTATTGCTCGTAGTATAATTAAAGCCTAAACAAGTTCTCTTCGATTACCTTTATCAAATCTATGCTTTTGAATCGAATAATCCTCTCAAAGACGATTTTCGCTGTTGTTGATCTGGTCTGCCATACGTGGCTTTTTGTTCTTGGGGTCTGAGCAGATCCAAACTGAAGTTTACGAGCTGTAAAGACTGAAAAACGAGAGATTGATTTAATTCATTTTTCTTTTGAAGCTGAGTCACCGTATCGACAATGCTTTCCTTTAATTCAGATAGAGATGCTGCCATTTCTGGCGGGGCAGCGTCGATACAATCAGAAATCGTGATATTCTCTTCTCTACCTAAAAAGTCTTTAGCAGCTTGCTGCCGTTCCTTTTCAAGGATATCAATCGCCTTGATGTGCTGTTGTTCGTCGGCTACAATTTGCTGAAGAGCCTCCATCTCATTATTTACTAACAAATCTGTTTTTTTTAGTGCAAGCTGATAGAGACTCTCATGTAAACTTCGTAATTTTTTTAAGGCTGTGATGAGTGCTTCAGCAGACATACGCTAGCCTCCTTATTTATTGTCAAATTCATTTAGAGGAATAATATTTTTTTATCGCTTTTGCCACAGTTTGAGGGTCGACTTGATATTGTCCGTTTTTAACTTGAATTTTTAATTCCTCGACTCTGGCCTGACGATCCTTCACGAGCGGTGATACTTGCTGCATCTCTTTAGCTGTTAAGGATATTTCCACTTTATCGGCTTTTTTTCCGTTTTCTTTCTCGAATTGTTCGTACTTATTTAATTGATTTTTATAAGGATTCAGTCCAGACAGACCTAATTGATTGATTTTCATTTTGCTCCCCTCACTTTCCTCTTAATTGTTTTTTTACGATATACAATCCTATAAGAGATACGGCAACATTTCATTGTTATTTTAAAGGTTCTTAATTCATAATAGATATTTCCCGCCTATAACCGAAAAAACAAGCTCTGATGTTTTTAGTATGATGATTCTTTTTCGAGCATCTTTTGCTTTCTAGTCCTTATATCGGCCGTTCACTATGATTGTTTAGAAAGTTTACAGGCGATTTTTCTTCTTTTTTTCAACTACGTGTAAAAAAGAGCGCAAGACCAGTACACCCCAAAAGTTTACGCTGCCGATCCAATAAAAATTACTTTATCCTGACGAGTCGAACCAATCGATAGTTGTTGATTAGGTGTGAGAAGTGAGAAAAACACTTTCATCCTACTTTTTCATTTCTCACTTCAAATATGTGGGAAAACGGAAGAGTAGCAGACAACGAAGATTCAAAAAAAATACCTATTATTAACAATAATCATGTTATGCAAAAGTCAAGAAACGAGCGCCACTAGAATGAGGGTGGGGACTTAAGTTGGCAGTGAGCTAGTATTCGATTGTGAGGCTCATTGACTTTTTAAATTCGGGCTATTTCCCTTTAAAACGATCATCAACAGAATAGTAGGTTCTGCTTCTTTCACGTTCTTGTATTTCTTGTTGTCTATTCTTTTCTTCTTCAAAAATATCAAGGTCTTTTTTTATTTGAGAAATACAATTTTTGCATAGCTTCCCTTCTTGGATCAGATTGCCACATTTTTCGCATGGATAGCCAAGGTTTGGAAACAGCGCTCGCTGCAAACGGCCTTTCCGTATCCACTTATAAAGCATCTTTTCCGATGCACCAGTTTCACGTATCACGACGTCCATCGTTGCTGCACGGTTTTTGCGTTGACGCAGAAATTGATAAACGATTTCATACATTCTTTCTTCTTCTTTAAAACACTTTTCACAGTTTTCTCTGAATAGGTTTTTTACAAAAATATCTCCGCAATCTGGACAGTTTGACAACTCTGCCATCATTCATCCTCCTTTTATTCGACATCTCGCTCTTCCTATTATATCGTCAACTCATCTTAAATTGTATAAGTTTATCTTGTTTTTCCACATCACTTTTATAAAAATGATGTCAAAAGGAGGATGATTCAAGTCTTATTTACTTCTTAAACCAACTACATAAAAATACAAATTGCTCGCATTCTGCTTGTACGTTATTCTCAGACTTTTCACCTATCCACGTGCCAAAGTGAAAGATGTTACCGTTTTTGCTCCCGCGTCTTTTAAGGCTTTTGCCGCTTGATGCAATGTCGCACCTGTTGTATAAATATCATCAATTAACAGAATGACCTTCCCATCTACTTTCGCCTGTTCAGAAACATGGAAAATTTGGACATCATGAATCCGCTCAAAGCGCTTTTTTTTCGATTGTTTTTCTGTATGAATTCTAGTGAGGACTTCCGTTGTTTGCAGTGATGCTTCATCAGCTAAGGCCTTTGCTTGGTTAAAGCCCCGTTCAGCAATGCGTTCGCTGCTTAATGGAATCGGAACAAGTAAATCATATGGTGTACGATGCAGCACCTTTTGAATTGCAGGTGAAAATGCTTTTGCTAATATATAGTCTCCACGAAATTTAAAGCGAGCTAACACTTCCTTTAAAAATGCATTATATACATAAAGGGAAACATTACGCTGCAGTACGCCTCGCCAATTCTTTTCTTTCTCCCAGCGCATGCAATCCAGACAAACATCTTGTTGAACATAAGATACAGGAAGATGATGCAAGATTCGGCAACATTTGATACATACTTCTCCTTGAATACATTCAAGCTGACTGAGACAATGTTGACAAAGATATATTTGCCTTGATTTGAATGTAAACAACGATGCCCAGCTTGTTTCTGGGATACACGGGTTTTCACAATATAAACAACGTTCATTCATCAATCTTACTGTATGGAGCACGTAATCGGTTTTTCACCAAAATTACATTTAGGCCCCACAAATCCCCCTTCCATCATATTAATCATTCATTAACCAGCCTCTTCGCCTTGCTTGGCGATTCATTCCTTCAATTTGCGAGAGGGCAGCAAGCATTGCTTTCGTTCTGCCATGATGAAAAAAAGTGACAGTTCCAAAAGGATATTGAGCACTGCGGCCAACACGACCCGCAATTTGTACAAGTGCAGCTTCTGTAAAAATAGCGTTTTCTGCCCCAATAACAGCTACATCAAGGTTAGGAAATGTCACACCTCTTTCAAGAATCGTTGTGGTTAAAAGAATCATGATCTCTTTTGTTCTCATTTTCTGGACTTTTTCTTTCCGTAATGGATCTTCGGCATATACGAGATGAATGTGGGGATCGATTGCTTGAAAATACGGCAGGGCTTGCTTTATTGAGGCAACGCTTGGAAAAAACAATAGCGCCTGCTTTTTGGTTTTAAGACGGTACAGCACCCAGTTCTTAACGTTTAGTGGAAGACGCTGTTTTTCTAAGCTTTTACGCCAATTTCCACACCATTGTAAAGTAGGTACAGGAAGGGGATGTTTGTGAAAACGGGCAGGAATCGTGATGCATGATGCTGTTCCTTTTCGACATGCACGCTTCCATACGGACGTTGGCGTCGCTGTTAAATAGATTGTTACAGTCGTTTCCTTACTTGCTTTTTTTACAGCAAAGGCAAGGGATTCATCAAAAGAAAAAGGAAAGGCATCCACTTCATCCACAATCATTACATCAAAAGCATTCGCAAATCGAAATAGTTGATGCGTCGTCGCAATCGTTAAAGGAGCAAACTTATCACGGTCAGTGCTGCCGCCATAAAGAGCTGCTATCACCGTGTTCGGGAAAGCTGCTTGGAGACGGGGAACAAGCTCAAGGACAACGTCTGTACGAGGAGTGGCAATACATATTCTCATACCAAGCTGTAATGCCGTATGAATGCCTGCAAATAGTAGCTCTGTTTTTCCAGACCCACATACAGCCCAGACCAGCATTTTTTCCGCTTTTTTTCCTGCTTTCGCTATTCTATTGACGATGCTGTCTGATGCCTGTTGTTGGCCTGGTGAGAGCGTACCTTCCCATTGCAGCATCTTTTTGGAAAAAGTTGTATAGGTAGGAGGCGGCCCTGTCCATTGGAAGAGCTCGGAACAGCTTGCTACCCTTCTCATCATGAGACAATGGCGGCAATAATAACAAGTTTTTTTACAGACTGCACAGGGGTAGCTTCCGATTCGATGTGGCTTCTGAGTTCCACAGCGTCTACATTGCCAGTTTGATTGTATCTTTTCTAAACCAGACTGTTTTTGCAAATAACCTTGTTGGAGATGTGTTTCGATTATTGTTGGAGAAAAGGGGAGTTCTTCGCGAAGCAGGGAGCGGCCTGCAAGAAACAATTGCAGCTCCTTAGAAGGTGAGAAGGGATTTTGAGGTTGTGATTTCTTTGATTGCAATCATGGTCACTCCTTTTTACGATAAACATTTGTAGCAGAAAGATAGAAGATAAAGTGAAACTTCCATCAGTGGGGGTTTTCTCTTATCCCCCACTGATAAGAAGTAGAACAAAGGCTAAGGTCGCAACGTCCTCGAAAAAGGAAACCGCTTTTTCTTCGTGCGATGTATCGCTGTCGAAGCTTTCCTTGTCCTGTTGCAACGCCTTTGTGACCGACATCCTCGACACTTTTTCTTCGTGCGATGTAGATTCAAGAAGCTTTCCTTATCCTGTCGGCCCGAACCAATCGGACATTTGACTTTCAGTTATCGCCCACCTTGACTTCTTTTGATCCCTCTTACTCTTGAGGTGGGGGTCTTACTGCCAGTTAGATGTGGGATAAAATGAGGGAAGTAAGAAGTGAAACTGCTTTCTCCCTCTTACATCCCATTTCTATTGTAAAAATTTCTATAGCGCTACTCTTCGTCCCAATATAGGAAACTCATTATATAGTGAAATTTTATTTAAGCGTCCACGCAAGTCCCATCGCCCCTTCACCAAGATGGGTTCCGATGACAGGACCGAAATAGCTGATGGAAAAAGCCACTTGAGGAAATTTGCTTTCAAGCTCTTGCTTCCATTCCAGTGCTTCTTGTTCTCGATTAGCGTGAATGATAGAAGCTTGTAATGGCAATGCTTTTTGTACATCTTCTCCTAATAAATCTTCGATTCGCTTTAACGCTTTTTTATTTGTACGGATTTTCTCAAAAGGAACAATTTTCTTGTCTACAAAATGAAGCAGCGGCTTTACTTTCAACAAGCTCCCAATAAAAGCTTGAGCATTAGTTAAACGCCCGCCTCGTTGTAAATGGGCAAGGTCATCGACCATAAAATAAGCACGTAAATGCTTATGCAGCTCGCGAACCCTTGCTAAGATTTCTTTTACATCTTTTCCTTCTTGAGCCATTTTTGCTGCTTCTAGAGTAAAAAAACCTTGTGCCATACAGCTTGTCTCTGAATCATAAGGATAAATCTCTACCCCTTCAACCATTGCAGCCGCTGAAACTGCGCCTTGATATGTCCCGCTTATCCCGCTGGAAAGGTGAAAGCTGATAATCGCATCATACTTTTTTCCAAGAGTTTCAAATAATTTTACGAACTCTCCGATAGGAGGTTGAGTAGTCGTAGGCAATTGATCTTCATGTTTAATCGCTTCATAAAATGCTGCTGTAGAAAGGTCGATTTCCTCTCTATATGATTTTCCTCCCATTACGACACTCAAAGGTATCATATAAATATCTAGCTGCTTCCGCAATTCTTCAGGAATATAGGAAGTACTATCTGTCACAATCGCTGTCTTCATGGATGAATCTCCTTATATTTATTAACATTTCTATGACTTTAAGTTTTCTAGCGTATCCTAACAGAATCGAAAAAAGAGATAATAAATAGTAGCTAGTTCGGTTTTTCATGCTTTTTGAACAGAGCGAAAATGTTGGATCGCATTCTTTTATTTTAGCGGAAATGACTGTTTTTTTCAAAGCAGCGGAAGTTTGGTTTAGGATAGCAGGAATGTCTCTTACCTAGTGAATGAGAGGGGTGACTTCTTTATTTTCCATTAGCTAAATTACGAATTCGTGCTATCTTGTTCACCGATTGCAAAGACAGCTTTTATTCTCCATTGCCCTTCTTCTTTTGCTAAAGTGTTTACCTGCCTTGATGGAGTTGTCAATTCTTTTCCGCTCGCATGATCTTTTATTATCGTATTCATTTTTGTTACAATCGTTGCTTCTGTCGCTTTAAACGCTGTAACAACCGTTTCTACTGGTTCTAATTTAATATCCATTGTCTCAAAAACCGTTTTAATATATGCTTTTTCCTCATCGTAATCAAATGAAGACGGTTCTTTGGATATGAGCGTCATATATGCTTCTAAATCACGCTTATTAAATGCTGCTGCTTGCTGCTCCATTACGGCTAATAATGCAGCCTTTTCTTCAGCAGGAATATGTTCTACCTCTTTTAAAGCTGGTGCTTGCATCTCCTCTTCCTTTTGTTTTGGCAACTCGGCTTCCTGTTTGTTATTATCTTCTTTTCCGCATGCTTGTAAAATACTTATTAACAACATAAAAACCAATATACCACACCAATTTTTCTTCACTTTTATCCACCTTTCTAGTTTTAACCGCTTATATCTTTCACAGTAAACGACAACGCATTTGTTTGCAACAAACTCACGATAGTATTGTAAATAAAAACCTATTTTTCATTGAATAAAGTGAAACTTCCATCAGTGGGGGTTTTCTCTCATCCCCCACTGATGGTTAGTTGAACCAATCGGACATTTGACTTTCAGTTATCCCCCACCTAGACTTCTTTTGATCCCTCTTACTCTTGAGGTGGGGGTCTTACTGCCAGTTAGATGTGGGATAAATAGTAGAAACATATCACATCTAACATTCTAGTTTATCTTTCTTATCAAACAGCTTGATAAATAATTTGTTTGCTACATATAAAAATAGTACTTTTAAAATATGCTTTTAGACTTATTTTTCTCTTTATTCGTAAAAAAATCTATGTTATGATTTTACATAGGCTTATTTTCCTATAGGGGAAGGTGAGAAAATGAACAAAACCGTTTTAATTGTTGATGATTCCTTTTTTATGAGGGCTTGGTTGAAAAATATTCTGCAAAAAAATGGATATATCGTCATTGGAGAAGCAGAGAGCGGCGAAGAAGCAATTGTTGCTTACTTTAAAAAGCAGCCCGACATTGTCATGTTAGATATTACGCTTCCATCCATGAATGGAATTGCTGCTTTAAAGGAAATGATAAAATTAGATCCCGCTGCTAACATTGTCATGTGCTCATCGATGGGGCAAAAAAACCTAATCATGGAAGCCCTTGAAAATGGCGCAAAAGATTTTATCGTTAAACCATATTTTGATCAATTAGTCCCTGTCTTAGACAATGTTGTCAGAGCATGATCTTCAAACAGATCAGCTTTGATAACATTCCATATCCTCATTTCCTTCATACAGACAATTATTTTTTTCGTACAATATATTTCTTCCTTTAAAAACTAGCATATATATTCCGGCATGTAATCTATCTCCTTTCATAATGTGCATTCCTGAAGAAAAAACAACGCAAAAAAAGTCAAAACGCATCTCCTTCCGCTTTGTTATGATAACAGCAAGGAGAGATGTCTATGCAGCATAAAGTCACCATTCAACAAACTATTCATTATATTGAACAGCATTTGCATGAAGCACTTTCTTTGGAATCTATTGCAGCTTATGCTGGATTTTCAAAGTTTCATTTTCATCGTCTTTTCCAAAAACATATTGGCATGTCAGCAACAGAGTATGTTCGGATACGGAGGCTGGCAAATGCTGCCTCTCTTTTATTGCATACGAAAGAACGCATTATTGATATTGCCTTTTATTATCAATTTGAGTCACAAGAAGTTTTTACTAGGGCGTTTAAAAAAGTATACCACTTGCCGCCAGGACAATATCGGAAGATTATGGCAGCGTTCAATCAAAAAAAGGAGGAAATGAAATTGGAAAAACAGGCTAAAAACGGCTGGTTTTTAAGTGGAAGCCATCCTTTTCATTACAAAATCGGAATTGATCGGGAAGTTTTTCATCAAGGGAAGGCATCCGGTTATTTAAAATCTTTCACAGTTAAAGATGATGATGAGTTTGCTACGATGATGCAGCAGTTTAAAGCAGATAAGTACCGAGGAAAAAGAATGAGATTATCGTGCTTTATGAAAACGGAACAAGTTAAAATCTTCTCAGGGATGTGGATGCGTGTAGATAGTGCGAGTGAAGATGTGTTGCAATTCGACAATATGCACAATCGCCCAATTGTTGGAAACACCAACTGGAATCATTATTCTATTGTATTGGATGTTCCTCAGAACAGTGCCATTATCTCATTTGGGATTATTCTAACTGGCACTGGAACAGTTTGGGCGGATGCCTTTATTTTCGAAGAAGTGGATCATCATGTTCCTTCTACTAATCTCGAATTTTCATTTGAACTGTTAGATAAGCCGACTAACCTTCATTTTGAAGAGCCATTAGAAGAGTGAAAGAAAAAACAACACCAACAAAAAAGCACACAAAATTGTGTGTTTTTTTGTTGGCAAAAGATTAACGGACTTCTACCCAGCCATTTTTAATTGCAGTGACAACCGCTTGTGTACGATCATTGGCGCTCATTTTTTGCAGTATACTGCTCACGTGGTTTTTGACTGTTTTTTCACTTATAAATAATGTCTCGCCTATATTTCGATTGCTTTTGCCATCTGCAAGCAGCTGCAGCACTTCACACTCACGTCGTGTCAGCAAATGTAAAGGTCTTTGCACTTCTGGCTGCTGATAGCCGCTGCCTTGATTTTGTTGATTAGCCAAACGTCTGTATTCCTCTACAAGCTTATGTGTCACTTTTCGATGTATGTATGAACCGCCATCAGCAACTACTTTTACCGCTTCTATTAGTTCATCTGAGTCCATTTCTTTCAACAGATAGCCTGTCGCACCTGTTTTAAGAGCGTGTGTAACATAGCTTTCATCATCATGAATAGATAAAATAATCACTTTTACATTTGGAAATGATTTGACAAGATTAGCTGTTGCTTCAATACCGTTTACTTCAGGCATATTAATATCCATCAATACAACATCAGGATTGCTTTCCTCAACTAAAGCAATTGCTTCACGGCCATCGTCGCCTTCAGCAACAACTTCAAATGACTTTTCAAAATCTAATATTCGTTTAATTCCTTCTCGAAATAACTGGTGATCATCAATAATCACAATTTTCGTCGTCATATTCAAAATCTCCCCTCTCCAAAAACAATTCCATTATGATAAGGTGTTATATATCGTTAGTGTTTGTATTGAGCATAACAGAAAGCTGGTGTCATAATAGTTGGTAATTCATGGAATATTCCTTATACAAATTTATTACCATACTTTTTCTAGTGTATCTCACCTTGTTTTTTGTGAAGAACGATACAAAGGCGATTTTTATTTAATTTGGTGTCTTTCTGCTATCCTTACTTTACTATGAACTTCCCTTTCTGTCACGAATATGGGACAATTTAGGCCAAAGTATAGAAAAAATAGGACATTTCCACACCTCTTCATCATTTCAATATATTGGAAAATAGTACTTTGTCTTTATGATATTTAGAGGTAAAAACACTAATAATTTCCATGTGAGAAAAGAATGTTCTGCTAATCTTTTCATTTATCCTCTTTTTCAATTGGCACTTGAATAATGACAAGGGTTCCACTGCCGATCTTTGAATGAATCTTTATTTCTCCTGTCAATAGTTCTACCCTTTCTTTCATTCCAATAATCCCAAAAGAATCCTTTTTCTTTTTTGCAACATCAAAGCCTTTGCCATTATCTTTAACAATGAGCACTACCCGTGACTTTTGAACTTCAATTTTCACTTGAATTTCGCTTGCTTCTGCATGCTTTAGTGCGTTTTGAACCGACTCTTGTACGAGACGAAAAAGAGCTACTTCATATTTAGAGGGCAATCTCGTCTCTTCGCCAATATTACTAAATGTAATTTCCGCTGTTTTATTGTACGTTTCAATCGTATCCAGATATTTTCTTAGGGTTGGGATAAGTCCTAAATCATCCAATGCCATTGGCCGCAAATCATAAATAATGCGACGGACTTCGGATAAAGCAGCACGCACCATTTCCTTTAAGCTGCGAAGTTCTTGTTTTCCTTGCTCCATTCCTTTTTCTCTATATACTTTTTCGGTTAAATCAGATCTTACGAGAACATTTGCAATTAATTGGGCAGGTCCGTCGTGGATTTCACGTGAAATTCTTTTTCGCTCTTCTTCTTGTGCTTCAATGATTTTTAAGCCAAAATCTTGCTTCGCTTTTGCACTTTCAATTGCTTCACCAATTTCTTTCAAATCGCTTGTCAAATATTTTGAAACGACAGATATTTGCGAAACAAGGTGCTCCGCTCGATCGATTGTGTCTTGCAAAGTCTGCAATCTTCTCTCTAATTCATCTCTACGCACCCTTAACTGCTGTTCTGTTTGCCGATTTACGACAAGCTTCATATTAAGAATATGTGCCTTTTCATAAGCGTCCCTAACTTGATCCTCAGAATATTTACTGAAATGCTTGCTTAATTCAGATAAGCGTTGTCTTGCAAATTTTGCTTTTGTTTCTAAAACATCGCCTTCTTGAATCGTTCGCAGCACCAAAGCTCTAATATCTTTCAATTCAGTTAAAAGCGTTTCATAGTCTTGACGGCATTGCTCTCCTATTTGAAAAACCTCATCCTTGCTGTCATTAACCGTTAGAAGCATTTTTTCGAGAATTTTATCCAATTCCTTCGTATCGAAATTTTTCAATGTCATCTGTTTTACCTCCAGGGCTACTCCCCTTTCAGCCACTTTCATCTTATCGAAAAGCTGTGAGTTCACTATTTTTATTTTAATAATTACTGATTGCGCAACGACAAGAGCACGAGAATGCTGGAAAAATTGCAGCAAACTTCTTTGTCAGCTTGCCTTTTCGCCCTCACATATTCTATCCAACGTTTGAAGTCCACGCTGCTAGAACATATACGCTCTTTATATCCTTCTTTTTAATCATGTACTTCTAGTATAAAGATACTACTATCCATTCATCAATAAAATAGTTCCCCCAAATTTTTTCGAACAAGATCTACCGATATCATTGTTTATTTTCAAGACTGCATCTATTATACCATCCAGCCTATTGACGAATATTAAATTTTATTTGCAGTTCTTTGTAATCTGTATTACAGTTTGATGTTTAATATGGATGATGAACATACTGTTTGAGAGGAAAACGATGCAAATGATGTGGGTATGTATAAACCTTCCTTCTTTTCTTATTCACAACATTGTATAGTAAAATAGAGATGTTTTTTCTAAACCATAAAGCTTGGGCTGCCACGTAACGATCAGAGTAAATCCATCAAGAGCAATGAAAGAGGATGCAAACATATTGTTGATATTTTTCCCATTTTTTTAATTTTGAGTACAAAAGTTTAAAAAATAAAACGAACAATGTCGGTTTATTGGAAACAAAACGTCTTAATCAAATTGCAGCTGTATGCAAGAATACGTGAAGATCAAGCGAGTGCGCGCCACTTAAATTTTAACAGTTATGATTCACAGACTTTTGAACAACCTGAAAAAAGGAGCAAAAAAATATGTTACCTCACTATTATACAATAAAAGGATATGGAGAGCATGAAATAGTGATTCAAAAATCACGATTTATTGCTTACATCAATAGAAGTACTACAGAAGAAGCAGCACAGCAATTTATTCAAGAGATTAAAAAGAAAAACTGGAATGCTACACACAATTGTTCAGCTTATATGATAGGAGAACATAATCAAATTCAAAAAGCAAACGATGATGGAGAGCCCAGTGGAACGGCAGGTATCCCTATGCTTGAAGTCCTTAAAAAACGTGATCTAAAAGACACGGTAGTTGTCGTTACTCGATATTTCGGCGGGATCAAACTCGGCGCAGGCGGATTAATACGCGCTTATGGAAAAGCAACTTCTGAAGGAATTAATGCAACTGGCCTGGTCGAAAGAAAGCTCGTCTCCACGATGCACATTACGATTGACTATACATGGCTTGGAAAAATTGAAAATGAGCTGCGTGCTTCAGAATATTTACTGAACGACATTCATTATTTAGACAAGGTAGAGATCGAAGTATATGTCACTGATCATCAAAAAAAACCATTTATCGATTGGATAATTGAACTTACGAATGGTCAAGCAGAGATAGTAGAAGGTGACAAGCTTTATTTAGAAAATCCAATTGCTCATCAGGAGGAATAAAGTGAAACTTCCATCAGTGGGGGTTTTCTCTCATCCCCACTGATGGTTAGTTGAACCAATCGGACATTTACTGGCAGTTATCCCCCACCTAGACTTCTTCGAATCCTCTTAACTCTTGAGGTGGGGGTCTTACTGCCAGTTAGATGTGGGATAAAAAAGACGCCAAAGCTTATCTTTGGGATTCCCTTCCACTTATCGTTTGTATATTTTGTTTTACGAAGAGCAGAAAAAGTAGTAAAATGAAAAGTGGCTTGTATAAAACAAGTAGAATTATGTCAAAAAAAGTGGAAATGGCGGATATATTTTTTATATTAGCAGCCAAAGGGAGTTCCCCTTTCCAAAGTGGGAGTTTTAATTCGATTAGGATGAAAAGATGAGCATGATTTGTATCAGTTAAAAAAGGGGCTAAATAGATGAATCGACGTCAGATGAAGCAGAAAGCGAAAAAGCAGAAAAGGCGGAAGCGCGTATTTTGGTTTCTCCTTTTTCCGATCTTATTAATCGCCTCTTCGACAATCGCATATGGAACATGGCTTGTGAAAAAAGCGGAAGTTACCATGGATAAATCGTATGAGGCGATTGAAGGCAGGAAAAAATCGGATCTGCGTAAAGAAATAGTGAATCCGAATGATGATAATATCTCGATCTTATTTCTCGGTATTGACACTAGTGAGCATCGAGATTATGGAGAAACTGCACGAACGGATGCATTAATGCTTGCAACACTAAATCAAAAAGAAAAATCCGTTAAATTACTCAGCATCCCCCGTGATACTTATGTGTATATTGAAGAGGTAGGCTATAAGACAAAGATTAATCACGCACACGCCTATGCAGGTCCAGAAGCATCGATTCGTGCGGTGGAAAAACTGCTCGACATTCCAGTTGATTATTATGTTCGAATGGACTTTAATGCATTCATGGACGTTGTAGAAGCATTAGATGGAATTGAAGTAGATGTTCCTTACGCCTTTACAGAACAGGACTCCAAAGATAATCAGAACGCGATTTCTTTAAAAGCTGGCTTGCAAACGCTGAATGGGGAAGAAGCGTTGGCATTTGCGCGAACACGTAAAAAAGACAGTGATGTAGAAAGAGGAAAACGCCAGCAGGAAGTAATGAAAGCAGTCCTCGATAAAGCCGTTTCGCTGCAATCAGTAGTAAAATACGGTAAAATCATTGATGCCATTGGCTCTAATATGAAAACAAACATGGCTTTTGACGAAATGAAAGCTCTTATTGACTACGGTGTTTCTGGAAAATTAAATGTTGAAACGCTAGTACTTGAAGGGGAAGATTCTTATATTAAAGATGTCTATTATTATCAAGTAAATGACCAATCCCTTGAAGAGTTAAAAACAAAGTTAAAAAAACACTTGCATGTTTCTAATAAAGAAGATCGTCATAAAGATAAATTAAATCAAGAGGAAGAAAAAATAATCGGAATTAAAGACGACAGCAGTGCAAGCTAAAATGAGAAAATGTAAAACCCCGCATCATCAAAACGATGAAGCGGGGTTTTTTACATTAAAAAAATGCCTTCTTCAAGACAGGCATTCTCTTTTATCTCACATTTAACAGGCCCTTCAAAAGTTTGAAGAATCGAAGAAGTCTACCAGTACATGTCCGATTCGTTCGACCCTACAGGATAAGGAAGGTTCGGCAGTGATACATCTCACGAAGAAAAAAGCGGTTTCCTTTTTCGCGGACGCCTGCGACCTTAGCCTTTGTTCTACTTCTTATCAGTGAGGGAGAAGAAAAAATCCCCACTGATGGAAGTTTCACGATATCATTAGCGGTTTTTCATATTCGTTGCATTCCGTATATATTTTAGGAGTGGTTGATAATTTTTTCCAACAAGCCCGATGCTTTCAACAAACAGTTCAATTGCTAGAAGCAAAATACCAACAACGATTATTGCTCCCCACATCGTTGCCATTGAGAAGATGACAGCTGCAAGTGCAAACATTGCTGCGATTGCATAAATGATTAATACCGTTTGTCGGTGAGAATATCCCAACCTTAGCAAACAATGATGAAGATGAGATTTATCAGGCGCCGACAGCGGCTTTTTATGCACAATGCGGCGGATAATCGCAAAAAATGTATCAGAAATCGGCACTCCGAGAATAATAACAGGAATGACTAATGAGATGAATGTAACATTTTTAAATCCTAACAGTGAAAGAACAGAGATAATATAGCCTAAAAATAATGCCCCTGTATCACCCATGAATATTTTTGCTGGATGGAAATTGTAAAACAGAAATCCAAGCGTACTGCCTAGCACAATAAGAGCCATACTCATCGTGAACACATCTTGTTTTATAAACGCCATTAAACTGATCGTAATTAATGCAATTGATGAAACACCCGCTGCTAAGCCATCTAAGCCATCGATAAGGTTAATTGCGTTTGTTATACCAACAATCCATAAGATTGTAATCGGAATACTCAAATAGCCAAATTGCAACTGTCCGTCAAACGGCAAATTAATAAATTCTATATTTACTCCTGCAAATACAACAATCGATGCAGCAAGCAATTGTCCTAACAGCTTCATCTTAGCTGACAGTTCCAGTAAATCATCTAACACCCCAGTAATGATGATAACAAGACTTCCCAGTAAAATAGGCATTGTAAATTCATCATTAGGGCGCAATACTAGAATTCCGATAATAAAACTAAAATAGATCGCTAATCCACCTAAACGGGGCATTATGTTTTTATGAACTTTACGATGGTTTGGTTTATCGATTGCTCCAATTTTGATCGCTATTTTTTTAACAATTGGTGTTAAAATAATCGAGGTAATCAAACAAACGAATAAGGTAAGATAAACCAATATAATACCTCCTTGTACATATCATGTCCAGATGAAAAGAAATTAAAAATGTTACTTTCATACAAGATAGACGTTTTTTTCTTATTTTTAGGAAAAACAATGAGATTACAAATCTAGCTTTTTCATTAGGTACATCCTCAAAAAGTCATCAATCGACAGTCACTCAAGCTCTGCTCCCCCCTGCTATTATGTAAGCTCATGACAGCCAGTTATTTTAAGCGTGGCTTAAAATTGTCTTTCAGATAACAGCTACTCTTGCCAGAACATTGAAATACACTGTTGATGTTCAGAAACTTTTTGAATATTATTTATAAAATTCTTTTTTACCGCTATCTTCTATAATAGTCATCTTCCCTATAATAATCAACTATATAATAAGAGTTAAGTAGAATTTTGGAAAAATACGTCTCATGATTGTCCAAAAGCAAAACGTAAAACAGAGACACATTGTGAAATGAAGTAGCTAACTATTTATTACAGCATTAATAAAATTGCAAATTTTGTCATGTTTTTACTAAAAAAGGAAACATCTATCCTTAGCTTTTTTTATTCGAATGATCAACAATTTAATGAAAATGAATGACCCCATCATTTAATCAAAAAAAGGACGACTCATCAAAAGTTGAGTCATCCCCGAAAACTTATTCATTTTGTTAAAGAACGATACAAGAAAACACTAAATTCTGATCTTATGACAGATTTTGAAGGTTTAAATGTCCCATCTTGATAGCCAGCTGCAATACCTTGTGCGGTAACAGCGTTAATGGCGTTATAAGCAAAATGATTTTTGCTTACATCAGAAAAATAATTGTTATTTACATTTGGAATTTCAAATGCTCTTTGGATAATAGCTGCCATTTCAGCACGTGTCAGTTGACCGTTCACATCAAATTTTCCTGAGCCTTTCCCTTTTAATAAGCCAGCATTGGCCGCTGCTGCAATTTCTTTATAATAAGGATAACTTTTTGGAACATCTTTGAAGCCTGGATCTTGAACGTTATTTGTATCTAAGTTTAATGCTTTTGTTAACATAATAGCAGCATGGCTGCGATTAATCGTTGCATTTGGTTTGAATGTCCCATCAGGGTAGCCGGAAATAACGCCTTTTTTTACTAAATAAGCAATTTCCTTCTCAGCCCAGAATGGACTTTTTATATCACTAAATAATGGTTTATCCACTACTTCAATTGGAACATTAACAGTAGCATCTCCAACCGTTACTGTAATATTGCTTTTCCCAACTTGTGTGGCCGTGAACGTATTGCCATTAATCGTACCTAATCCATTTGCTTCCGTTAATGCTAAGTCGGATGCTGCTACCGTTATTGGGTTATAAAATTCATCCATGGCGAAGGTAGGTGATACGGTAATCGTTTCTCCAACTAAGATGGAGCCCTCTTTTGATTTTTTGACGTCCAACGTTTTGACTTTTCCAGGAGGAGCAGTAGAAACAGCCATCAATATAGCTGAAACAGAGCGTTCTTTTCCATCTGAAGGGCTGTTTGCAAGCTTCACTGCGGTTGTTCCTGGATAACGTACCGCCATTGTCGTTGAGCCGCCGCCATCAAAGTTAAGTGCTCGATTCGCTCCGATACTGACTAGATACTCTGCAAATTCCGTTAAAGTCATACCATTGCTATAGCCCTTTTGTCGACCGTCAACAGTAACCAAATATACTTTTTCCCCAGTAGCGTCAGTTGCGACAGCTGTTCGCGGTGCACGCTGCTTGGCATTTGGACTGTTCGGATCCATGCTGAGAGATACTTGCCCGTCTTTCACGAGCATTGGTCCGCTTGCAATCATGTATGCTGAGTTCTTCCATTTCTCATCTATATCGATAGAAAGTGTAATACTATCGCCTACTTGAATATGGTTAATCGCAGCTCCTGCATCACCATGAGCCGAAATGACGAATCCATTTTTAGGAATATATACATGATTTTTATCTCCAGTATGCCTAATGGATTCTACGACTCCTGTTTCTCCTGCCCCAAATTCAAATGTTGGGGCATTAGGCATTGTCACAACAAGTTCTGTCCCGTATTCATTCGTATTTGGATACTCTTTCGTATAACTAGATGTGTATAAAATGGTTTCATTTACGGAGCGCTCGAAATTTGTGTTTGTAATAGGATATGGTGTGCCATTATGTACAAAGCTCATCTGTATGTTGTAATGATCAATTAAACCTTTTCCACTAGCAGTTACACCAAATGCAATCGGCTCATTCACATATTTATCTTTCCCGCTATACACAGTTCCTGCGTGGACAAGGCGATTATCCTTTGAAATTAAATTCATAGGGAGGCCCCTATCAAAAAAGTTTCCATTTATTGCACCAACGACTAAATTTCCTTGTGTATGATGTTCAAGAGCCTGTGTTGTCGTTTTTGCTAGTCTATTCAATGGATTTGGGATTCCGATTCCGACTGTTGTATATGGGTCATTCATATTTACTTCTAACATTCGAATTGCTTGCTTTGTTGAAGAAGTAGATAAACGTGTATCTTTATAACTTACACCTCCTGATACTTGAAAATTTTCTTTTACATTCGATGCTGCTTGAGCTTGATGCGGTAATACAATTGTTAAGCCGCCGAAAATTAAGAAACATATTTGAAGCATGCACAACAGCTTCATCCAACTTCTTTTTGTCACCTTCTAGTTTCTCCTTTCTAGTTGTAACATTTTCCTTCTACCATTATAAACTTCCAAACTAGCAAAACCAATAGAGTTAATATTACATTTAGCTTACAAACTACGAATAAGAAAAAAAGCAGTAAAAACAATGATACAAAAAAAATCCTATCGTAAAACTTAATAATCTTCTTCTATTCATAGATAAAAAGTTGATTGTTTGATTGATTCTTCCATTTTATCCATTCGCCAAACTACTTTTCCTTGCTTAATGTAAATAGACCTAGGAATCCACTAGATAGCGCGCTTTCTAAAGAAAGGGAAAGCATGATGCAAAACTTTGAAGAACTGGCAAATCAATATAAGCGGATGATCTATCACATCATTCATCGACTGCATCTTTACAAAAATATCGAAGAATATTATCAAATTGGGTTAATTGGGCTATGGGAAGCACATAAACGATATATTCCAGGAAAAGCATCCTTTGCTACTTATGCCTATTCTTTTATTAGAGGCCGAATCTTGTCAGAATTGACGAAAATGAATAGACATGACGAGCGCTGCGTATGTCAAGATCATGCCTTTTTCGAAACAGCACATGACTTTTCAGTAAAACAGCCGTTAGAATTAGAGATGTTACTTGCTTACTGTGGATCGTTAACGAAAAAGGAAAAATTGTGGGTCATCTATACTTTTTATCACGATTTGGATATAAAAGAAATTGCCCAGTTAGAAAAAGTCTCCATTTCCGCAGTGAAAAAGTGGCGAAAAACTGCCATAGAAAAGATAAAAATGCGTTTCAAAGAGTAAATTTGTAGTCATTGAATTAATTGGGGACTCGTTAAGCATGGTGCGATCGGGTCCTCAAAAAGATTACGATTAACAAGTGTATATATTTGAAAGCTATTGCCATCCTCACAACCATATAAGACTTTAATATCTCTTTTTAGAAGGATAAAAATAATACAAAATAATCTTATTTCTAGTCAATCATCTATTTTAATATGATCATGTGCCCATTTTTAAAAATAATTGATATAATAGGAATTGTCGTAATTATTTTTTACAAGGAGGATAAACATGATTGTAAAAGAAAATTATCGCATTTCCCAAAGTACAATGGCGTTGAAAGAAGCACTGACTCCTGAATATAATGTAGAGATTCATGATGTAGACGGTGTTTTCTATTCGACAAAAACTCCTAGAGAACTGCTTGATGAAGCATGTATGGACCGTTTTAATACCTATAATGGAAGAATAGAAGCCGCTAGAAAAATATTATACTACCCCAAGAAAACACCTCTTGTTTTTGGTCATCATGATCATTTATCCGCTTTTCCAACAAAATCACCTGATGCTTATGACTGTATATGGATTTTTCCAAAACATATTAAAACACATGTTATCGAAGGCAAAGACCTCTATGTCTTATTTCAAAATGGACAGATGCTTAAGCTGAATTGCTCATTATATACATTTCAACGGCAAAGAGAAAGAACAGCCAATTGTTTAATGAACATCTCTGATACAGCCTTTATTCAAGTAATTGTGAAAAATTCTTGAAAGAACAGTTTAAAATACCCACTGTCATTCCGCATAAACAAAATGACAGTGGGTATGCGTTTCATGCTTTGTTTATTTAAACTTATCATATCCCTCATGCATTAAATGTACGAGGTAATATGCTTCATTCCCTTTTAATTCACGGTTTGAAGTGAGTTTTTCTACTATCATATCATCAAGGATATTTTTTTCCTGAAGCATGTTCCATGCTTCCTCTCCTTGAACACTGATGCCAAATAGCGCCAACATCATTTCTGCTGCTTTATCTCTTGTTAACACTGTCGTATCGCTTTCAATCATTCCATAGATACCTGCAAGCTGGTCCTTGCGGCTTTCAAAGTCATCAGGATAAGCACGCTGCTGGATGCCATTTATTAAGCCAAAAAAGGATATTTCTTTAAATGGATCATCTACAGGAAGCGTATTATCGTAGCCGCCAACGACTAAACCATAATTAACAAGTGTTCTTACTGCAGGATAGAACCATTCACCTTCGTAAGAATAAGGAATTTCAAACTCATAAATGCGTGCCCCTTGTTCCTTAAGCTGCTCTTGCAGTTCCGCAACGATTTCTTTATCTTCACTCATCTTCTTGAAACTAACATCGTGCTTAATGGATAGTGATGAAGCAACTCCTGCAGCTTGGCCGGTTGTCATCCCTGTAGGAATAATCCTCGCACTCCCTGCTGCTAAAGAACTGTATCCTGATGCTTTACTTGCTACCAATAATCCGTCCACTTCCAGCGGGATGAGAGAGCGGAATGGAATGGCGTATTGAGTTGGACGGGATAATACGTATCCATAGTCGTCTGGAGATGTTGCTTGTACATCTACTGGATAGCTTCCAAAACCAATGCTATCCCAATGATCGCGATTTTCCCAGACATCTGACATCGGCAATTGATACTCTGCTTTAATATGTCTCGTTTCTCTCACATACAATTCTGTTGGGAAATCAGCAATAGATGCTTTCTCAAAACCAGGGAAATTTTCTTTTAGAAAAGCAAGTACGTGCTCCGTTTCTTTTTTCCCTAAATCAATCGCTTTTTGTTTGGAAGCTTCATCAAGTCCATCAATACCAAATATTTGTAATGCGTTAATATAAACATCGCCATTTTTTTCTTGCATAATGTTTAAGCCACGTAAACGTGTGTTTTCAAACTTCGGTGGATATTCATCATGTAATTCAGTAAATCCCCAAGCTACATTTCCTTTTATATCAGCACCGCCGTACAGACCATCTTTTGCTGCTTTTTTAACGCTGTTCCAATCTACATTTTTTAAATGAATCATTAACGTAACAGCCATCTTCTTATCTTCAACACCAATATCACCGCCGCCAACAAAATAAGGCGCTCCACTCATTACTGCAATATCAGCATCTTGTGTAGAATCAATGAATCTTTTGGCTTTTATTTGTTTGACATTATTTTTGTCATCTTCTATTTCAAGGCCTACTAGCGTATTTCCTTCACGGATGACGGAAGAGACTTTTGTCTCTAAAGCAAGTGTAAGATTTTTCTCATCTTGCACAAGCTTTAAAAAAGCATTTTTCGCATCATCAATATCAAAACCAATCTTCTCATCTACTAAATGGTGCCACTCTTTAAAAATTCCTTCATTAGCAAACTTGCCTTTCTGATCATAGCTAATATCTAAAAAATTGAGTTCGCCAAATGTCATTAAACCGCCAAGTCCATCACGGTGCTCAATTAAGAGTGTTTTCGATCCACTTCTAGCAGCTGCAACGGCTGCAGCAACTCCTTCCGGCTCTCCTCCAATGACAATAACATCATACTCATCTTGAAATGTTGGTTTTTTATAAGGTTCGACAGAAATCGTATTATCCTCTGTCCCCCAAACCTTCTTATACGCAATAATAGCGCCTAACACAATAATGACAAACAAGAGTAAAAATAAAAATTTTTTTTGCTTCATTTTTTTCGTCCTTTTATGTATTTTAATGCTATTTGAAGTCATCTCCTAAATACCTTGCAACAAAACTGCTTGCAAGATGAAATATGCAAACAAACTTTGTTCTATCCATAACATATTTGCATCATTTATTATAACATTGTAACTTGCAGTAATCCCCCTATAAAAGTAGAACGTAATTTTTCTTCTCCCTTCTGATTTTATTCTAAGTTCAATTAGTTCAGCTCTGCAGGATAAGGAAGGCTTCTTAAAAAAACCGCATGGTGAAAAAGTGAGTGCTCTTTTCGAGGACGCAATGTTTTAGGATTGTATGGGAGGAATGACAGTAACTCCCCTGATAGAAATCTTCCATTCTTTTTTTCACTATTTTATTTATTAGTTCAATGATACTTTCATCTTCTGACTCAACATATTTCCCATCTTTTAAGCAGTTATTTAGGCAATTAGAAAATAAGACCTCTATATATAGACGTTGAATACAGACAAAAAGATTCATCGAAATATTAGATTCAGTAACTTAACCAAAAGTTGCATCCCATGACCTATGAATCTCATAGAATTAATGCATAGAAAAGGAAAGGCAACATTGGATTCAGAAGCCTTTCCTTATGGCAAAACGAAATAACTATTGTTCTTTCTTAAATTTTTTTATTAAATTTCCTGTAATCATATCGTCTGAAATCAACAGTTGCTCACGAGCGTCAAAATATCGAGACCGACAAGCATTTACTTCTATTTCTTCCATTGACTCCAAATCATAGCAAGTACCTTTTTCAAATAAGAATTCTGGGGAAGCCTTGAAATAGACTTGGCCATCTGTAAAAGAACCATAGCGAAAAGCTACAATATGAGGGTCTTCAACTAACATATTATTTCCCATCATATATAATTGGCTAGTGTCAATCCCCAATAGATGCAAAATCGTTGGAGCAATGTCTATCTGGCCAGCAGCCTGGGAATAGATGCCTTTTCCTTCATCATGAGGAAGATGCATGAAAAATGGAATTTGATTTAAGAGCATTTCTGCATGAAGTGGTGTATTTTCCAACTCTGCGACTCCCAGCATCCATTCATATTCCTCGACTCCATAGTCATGATCGCCATACGCTAAAAAAATCGTTTCATCCCAAAGGCCTTCTTTTTTTAACCGCTCCACCAGTTCGCCAACTGCTTGGTCGACATAATGGACAGCATGCAAATAATTTGCAAAAACCCCTTCATAGCCTTCTACATTTAACTTTTGATATTCTGCCTGGATATTATAAGGGTGATGACTCGTCAATGCAACGAGAAATCCGTAGAAAGGCTTTTCAAAAGTAACTAACTTATCAACCGCTTGCTGAAAGAAAGGTCTGTCTCCCAACGTCCACCCTGCAATTTCTCCTGGTTCAAAATCGGACTCCCCATAAAAGTGGTTAAAACCGATATTGTTATACATGACGTAGCGATTCCAAAAGCTTTTTTCATATGAATGAAATGCAGCCGTTTCATAGCCGTTTTCACTTAATATACGTGGTAGTGCATCATATTCTTTATCAGCAAAGCGTACATAGACGGAACCTGAAGAAAGCGGGTAAAGCGATTCATTGGCTAAAAATTCGGCATCTGATGTCCTTCCTTGTGCAGTTTGGTGATAAAAATTTTCATAATACATGGTCTCTTCTAGTAAACGATTTAAATTCGGTGTTATTTCTTGGCCATTTACTTTTTTGTTTATGAAAAAATTATTAAACGCTTCTAATTGAACGATTAGTACATTTTTCCCTGCAGCAGTACCAGCAAATGGTGTTGGCTCCATCAATTTTTGTTGGTGTTCCTTAAACCATTTTTTTGCTGCCTCTTCTTGATCTTCTGCAATCACTTTTTTATTTATAAAATGATCATCAACATAATTGTACACGTCAAGCGCATGAAACCCGATGAGTCCAGTACGGTAATAAACAGCCATATTATACCAATTTTGAGTAAACAGCTGATTGCCATACTTATCAATATATGATTGAATCGGACCACTAATAAACAAAATCCCGATAACTAAGGCAGCACCAGCCGTAATAGACCTTGTCATGAAGGATAAATTGTTCACTGTTTTTTTCTTGATAAACAGATAAACCACAATTGGAATAAACAAGAGCAAATCAATAAAAAACAAGATGTCGCTTGTTTTTATTAAATCTATTATACTGTCTTTAATATCACCCGTTTGATTTGCCTGTGCCAACACGCTGACGGATAATAAATCTTGAAAATAACGATAATAGACTAAGTCGGCAAACATTAAAAAGGATATGATTACATCCAAGATCAAAAGCGTTACATAATGTTTTCTGCCTTTAAGTAAAATGGTCCAAAATGATAACACAAGTATGGAGCCGATACTAATTAAGAATAGCCCTTCATAGAAAACCTCAAAATTCCCTTTAAACAATGCCTTAAATGCTTCTTTAAAATATGCTGCATCTTTTAGCACAAAAAGAGTATCCGTATATTTGGCAAATAAATGCAGCTTCACAGTAATCACAATCAGAAAAACAACAAAAGCAATGTTGCTTTTCAAAAAATGAGTTGCTTTTTTAAGCAAAAAATAACCTCCATTCCCCAAACTAGACTAATTCCACAATAAAGATGCTTTACTTTAGAATATAATCAGATATGTTGAAAAAAGAAGCTCTCCATTTTTCTGCTTTTTTAACGAAATGAGAAAAAACTCCATTTCACCCTCTAATTATGATATAAATGCATCGATTTCCTTCGTCAGTTGGTTGTTTCCCAAAACTTTTCTTTTATGAACGATTTCCAGAATTAATCAATCCATAGTTTCAAATGTAAAAATTTCGTAAAATTTTTGTAAAACATGTTCACATTAAACGATACAGCTTTTAGTAAAAAGTATCAATAAAAAAACAAAAAATTAAGGTTTGGCAATTAATCAATAGGACAATCATTTTTCTTTGTGCAGTAACGTTTTTTCGAAGCGGCGACCTGATTTACTGTCCACTCCATTTTCTTTTAGACACTGATTGTTCCATCATCATATTTAAATTTTCATACAAAAAAATACTGTGAAAATTGTTTAGAAAAACACTTTATTTTTACTTGATACTTTTTCCTTTCTTGCCATAAAAAAAGTAAGCTATTCATACTTGATGATAGCTTACTAGAAAAAGGGCTCTTATTTTTTAGTTTTTAGATCCTCTAAATGTATTGATTGCTTGCAAGGCGGTCTTATTGGCAGCTGCTTGCAAAGGAGCAACAATATCTCGCAGCCGCTGCTGTTCTGCCTCTTCATTAGCAAGCAGTCGAGTTATTTCTTTAAGAACATCTGCACTTCCCCACGTATCCTCTTTTACATGGCCAATTAAACATTGGCTGCATTGCTCGGCAAAGGCATCGATTTTTGGATCGTAAGAAAGCGCAATAAACGGGGTATACGTAATCGCTGCAAAAATGAGTGCATGCAGCCTCATCGCAAACAGCACATCACTTTTTCCGATAATCGCGATTTTTTCTTCAATGGAAGCATCATATGGCGCTATTTTGCTTTTTTCTTTCATCATTTTTGCCAACTCTTTTGAAGTGCGATCATCATGCTCTCCATGCATTGGCACAAAAACGATTTCCATTCCTTGCTGCACGCATTGATCCAATCCATCTGCAATTTTATTTTTATAATCAACATTCGTCGGCCAATCACGGACAGATACAGCTATAACAGGATGCGAAAGAGAGGCGGCTTCAAACCAGCTGCTGTGAAACTCTTCAGCATGAAGGCCGATGACAGGGTCAGGTACGACCTCGATTTGTTTCCGAACACCAATCGATTCAAGTAATTGTTTCGAAGCACGATCTCGCACCGTAATCTGTCCCGCTTTTTGCAGCGTCTGTTTCGTGATCCATTTATTGAAGCCCCGATGAATTGGCCCCATGCCCTGTGCATAAACGAAAACAGGTTTCCCAAGCCACTGCGCCAACTTTATGATCCCAGTATAATAAGGGATGCTCTTGAAGCCTGTTTCATCTTGAAGCAAGCTCCCGCCTCCACTAATGAAACCATCTGCATGTTTAATAGCTTTCATAACCTCTTTTAATTTCCAACGATTCACAGCTTTTACATCATAGGTAGTTTCAGTCACAGACGGATTGTTCGATAAAACAGTAATATCCACATCCGCTTGCTGTTGTCGGAGTGCATGGATGATTGCATATAATATTGCTTCATCCCCAATATTATCGAAACCATAGTATCCTGATATGACTACCTTCATTGCTGCAACCTCAATTTTAGAAGATGATAGCCTTTGACGCCAAGCTTATAGAGCCAAATAAAAATCAAACCAATAACAAGACCTCCTGCTAAACTATAAACGCTGCGGAGCAATGATACATATAATGGAATATGCAAATGGGTAAAAGTATTAACAAGTGATAGGTGGCCAATGACAGACGGAATTAATAAATATAAACCAGCCTGTTTATGTTGCTTCATCACATACAGGGCTAACACGAAAAACGGAAACCCGATTAACACTTCTTTGAATCTTGGTCTTACATATAAAATATTTTCCATCATTCCTCTTAATGAAAGTTCCAACGAACTAGCTGTCCCTTCATTTCCTGTACGGCTAATATAATAATAAACAACAGCGCCAAGAATTCCAATAATGATTAAATGCCAATAACGTATACTTGCATTTAATGAAAGCCTTATACTTCCCCATACCGCATACACGACCATAAACAAGATTGGAATTATATAAACTAATTTTACGCCTTTAAAAGCATCGATCTTAATGAGAAATTGATTCCCATTTAACAATGCAACAATAATCCAAATGCCGATTAAACTAATCAGCGCAGCCCGCGCATAAATCAGCACGATGTGCCGCTTTTCCAACTGGCCTTTTTTTGGAATAATCGCATAGACTGGTGCGATAACCGCAATCGCCAGTGCCACCAGTTTAATGAACATCGCCCTTCCTGTAACGAGATGTGCCACCGATAACAGCGCCATACCTGCAATCGCAACATACGCAAGTCGGTTCCGAAGCACTTGATGTGCCGCTAATCCAGCGAAAGCAATTGCAGCAAGGAGTGCGGCAGCTTTTTCCCAAAGCGGGATTTTAAAATCGTCAAAAGTTTCCGCTTTCCCTAACTTAAACAGTTTAGGCATTTCAGAACGAACCGTTGTTAAATAGTCTACTGTTTCCTCTAACACCTTATCTGGATGCCCTGAGTTTAAGTGGATAAAGAGTGCTCGCAAATTCCTTTCTTTTACTGCACGAATAGCTATATCCACTAGCTCAGCAAAGGTTTTTTTATCGCTGCCTAAGTCGAGGCTATGTAATCTAATGACATCATAGTCCATGATCGTTGCAACAGTTGAAAAACTTTTCTGTTCAAAACCTTCAATGGAGTAAATGGTAAATCCTGCTTTTTTAAATTGATTCGCCCATTTTTGTATTGCACTTTTATCTGGATGACTTAATACTTCTTTTCCTGAAAATAGCATGCTATTTACTTGGTCATCTTTCAACGCTAACAATTGATCAATAACAAAACGGCCATCCTTATCAGCGGTCAAACTTGGCAAACGAGGCACTAATTGAAAACCATGTCCCTTAATCAAGGCAATAGCATCCTCATTAAAGCCAATCGGCTTTTCTTTCAGCTTTTTTTCTTCGCCAGGAACAAAATATAACTGATTCTTTCCAATTGTAATTGTTTCGATCTCATCAAAAACATACTCAATTTTATCGATAAACTCTGAACCTTCATCTACATAAATAAACAATCCTTTTTTCTCTGGGATATCGAAAGAATCAATGTTTTTCCCGCTCAATACTATTGATTCTAACAGTTTCTCACGATTGATATAGGAAATAATTCCTCGCTTCTGTAAACTATCTAATGTCTCTACTTCAATACTTATAGAGGTCAAGCCAGATTCTTTTAATAGGAGAAACACATCATCCACAGTGAACTCAGAATCCGTATCTATCATTTCCATAATCTCGTCGTAAGGAATGATCATTTCATATGTATTATTCTTCCATTCTACTTTTGCCCGCTTGTAGATAGAAGGAATGGTTAATATAATGGAAAGCACTAAAATGATCGAAAGCCATTTTTTCATCAATCAACACCCTTTCCCTTTTCATTAAAATTCTTTTTTAAGTTGAACCTTTCATTCATCTGATTGATAGATTAATTAGACATTTAACCTTCATAGTTCCTGAATATTCATTAGGTAACTATGATGCCGTACGATCTTTTTTGCTGATCGCAGACTTGAAACAAAAAATCATAAAAATGACATCAGCATTAATCTATACTGATGCCAATTCTTATGTAAATGAAATTTTATCCCACATTTAGTACAATATAATCCTGCTAAACAGGCGATTTCCAAGCGGTCTTTATTCACTCTCGAAAATTTTACCACTTTTTTATCATTTGCGTCAACCTACTCCTATTTTTTACAACAAGCAATTTTATGCACGTCTTCTCATTTTTTGGAATAGTTTCCCAATGACAGGGAACGATTGTAATGTTTCTCTGTCAATTCCTTTTAATAGAATCACTAATATTCCATAAATGATTCCACCTACAATAATAGCAACTGTCGAATATCCTAATGCTTGCCAACGCCCCCAAGACGAAATATTAAAGTATAGGGTAGGCAAGCCAACAATAGCTCCCATAATAGTGGAAGAGAGAACAATCATCATCGTCTGTCGCTGCCAAATTGGGAAGCGAATCTCTCTCCAGATAAAATAAGTATTTACAACACATAACAGCACGTAAACAACTAATGTCGAAATGGCTGCTCCTTCTAATCCAAATAGCTGAATAAATAGTAGATTCGTTCCAATCTTCACAAGTACACCGCCGATAATAATGAAAGCAGCAAGATTGGCGCGATTCATCCCCTGCAAAATCCCCGTACCTAAAATCGTGAACGAAGTAAACAAAGAACTGAACCCAATAATGGCAAGCACCGTGCTTCCTTCTAAATCCCGGAACAAAGCAAGGTTAAGTGGCAGCGTTAATGCCAACAAACCAAATGCAGCCGGCCAAGAAATAAAATGCGAAATGTGATGCGCTTTTACGATGACTGCTTTTGTTTCCTTCCATTTATTTTTCAGCAAATTTCCTGTAATCAGGGGAATAATCGGCAATACAATGGAAGAAGAAACAACCGTTGCGATTTGGACTAGCGCTGTCCCTCTCGCATAAATACCAGATAAATAAAGGATTTCCTCAGACTGATAACCGAATGCTTTTAAGCTATAAGGAAGGGTGATGGAATCAACAAACTTTAATAACGCCATCGTAATCGCGCCCACGCAAATAGGCAATGATATTTTTAATATCGTTTTACTAACCTTTTTAAATGTTTGGAACGTATACTTTGCCGTTTTTTTCGGCTTCAGCGAAGATTTCTGGAAGATCACTCGTAAAAAAAACAAGGAACATAAAGCACCGATAGAGGAGCCAACCATAATGCCGCCGGCAATCATTTCATTTGAACGTGCTTGCTGGACAAGTACGTAAGCGATCACGAGAATGAAAGCAACACGAACAAATTGCTCCAACACTTGGGAAATAGCAGTAGGCTTCATATCTTCATAGCCTTGGAAATAACCGCGATACACTGCCATATATGGTGCGATTAAAAGCGTAATTGAAACAATAATTAACGCTAAACGTGTTGATTCGCCCCCTAACAATACAGCAATCTGTGGTGAAAACACATATATCAATAAGAAGCTTATAATCCCAAACAAAATGCCAAGAATCCCAGCTGTTAAAAAGATATCACGAATCTCTCTTTCTTCCTGCTTGGCACGAGCTTCCGATATTAGCTTCGATATCGCAACAGGGATTCCAGCAACTGATAGTGTCAAAGCAACCATATACACTGGATAAACAAGATTAAAAATCCCATAAACTTCATCCCCTGCGATATTTTGCAATGGTATTTGAAAAATACTGCCCAATATTTTCGAAACAAGTGTGGCGATAGTTAGAATAAACGTACTTTTAATAAATGTTCTACTCATTTTTTCCCCTTCAGTTTCTGTCCATAAACTTTGAACACGAAGTGCGGCAATGCCAGCATTCTTTTCAATCGGGTTGGCTGCTTCATTAACCGATAAAACCATTCTAAATTCGCCTTCTGCCAAAATTCAGGCGCTCTCTCTACTTTTCCAGCTAGCACATCGAAACATCCGCCAACACCAATAAAAATTCCTTTTTCAAATAAAGCGAAGTGCTGAGCAATCCATTGCTCCTGTCGAGGCAGCCCTAGAGCGACAAAAACAAGATCAGGCTCTAGCCTTTTTATATCACTTGCAATATCATTTTGTTCCCAATCAAAAAAACCATGATGGCCGCCAACGATTTCGACGCCAGGAAATTCCTCTACAATTTTTGTCATTGCCCCTTGCAAAACAGCTTCCTCCGCTCCTAACAAATATACACGGTGATGGTGCTGATCAGCAGCTTTTAACAGTTCCTGCATCATATCGAAGCCTGTCACTCGCTCTGGCAGTGGATCATTTAGAAGCTTTGCCGCTTTCACAACACCAATCCCATCTGCTGTTACAAAATTGGCTTTCCGAATTATATTCATATAATCTTCATCTTCATTTGCTTTCATTACAATCTCGGGATTAGCTGTAACAATAAAAGTCTTTTCTTTTTGTACAATCCTTTCTTGCAGTAAGTATATAAAATCTTTCATTGTTGTATGTATAAATGGAACCCCAAGAATTGAGACTCGTTTCATATCAATCATCTCCTGCTGCTGTACATCTATCCTTTACTTCAATAAATATAACATAAAATAGAAAGAAACAAATAGAGGAATCGACATGGATGTTTCCTTTTCGCTGTTCAATTTTCCATCCATTTCAAATATATGATACTTCTATCAAGTATCCTTCTATTTACTCTCGTCGAAGAAATCCTATCGATTATTTCAGAAAAAGCCGGCTCAAAAGGACTTGCACCTATCCAGAAAGACGAACACAGGAATAAAGTGAAACTTCCATGAGTGGGGGTTCTTTCATCCCCCCAGGGATAAGAAGTAGAACAAAGGCTAAGATCGCAGGCGTCCTCGAAAAGGAAACCCCTTTTCTTCGTGCGATGTTGATTCAAGAAGCTTTCCTTATCCTGTCGGCCCGAACCAATCGGACATTTGACTTTCAGTTATCCCCCACCTAGATTTCTTTGATTCTGAACTGCACCCCAATTGTTAGACACAGATCTAACAATTGGGGTAGGGGTCTTACTGCCAGTAGATTTGGGATAAAAGTTTAACGACAATTTTGTCGATAATTGTCATTTTATTCGTTTTTTAGTCAAAAATGTGAGAAAGAGCTTTTAAAATGCCATTTTTCAATAAGACACTACTACTAAATCTACATTTTCCTTCGTTGTCGATGCAACCTCAATATACTATCATTTTATTCAAAGGAGTGATAAAAAGTGGCTGAGGTAACAAATGAAATGTTGCTGCAAGTAATTAAAGAATTAAATACAAATCAACAAGACATGATGAAAGCTTTACAAAAACGAGGAAAAATTCTACAAGAACATGAGAAAATTCTTCTGAAACAATCGAAAAAGATGGATTCGTTCATAGACGCTCAACAAGAACATTCGAAAAAGATAGATTCGTTAACGGAAGTTCAGAAGGAGCATTTGAAAAAAATACAGGAACATTCAAATAAAATGGATTCGTTCACAGAAGTTCAACAGAATCATTCAAATAAGGTGAACCAGTTTGCCGTGGGTATAAATAAACGTCTTGATTACATTGATGAACAGTTAAATGACTTAACAACTGGTCAATCTCTTCTTGTTTCTGATCTATGGAAAAATAAAAAGGACATCCAGCTCCTTAGAAATACACTTGGACTTTAGACAGCCTATCCTTATACTCTCTTTATTTTGTGTCTAATTATTCTTTCTATTAGGATTACAGTGGCAATTATGTAAAAAGATGCACGAAGCAGGTTAAAGAATTTTAGATGTACAATGAGACTTCACCATTTGAATTATTTCTTCTCCAATATAAAATCCTAAGCTAAAAGTACGATGTTCAACCCGCAATCCTTGATAATCTTCACTTTTTTAAAAAAATTTTTTCATTGATGCTGGTTCAGGAAATTTTCTCCTCATCAGGCATATCATGACTCCTCACTTCTAGAACTGGTTAAAAAAACAGGTGAAGCGTTTCTCCACCTGTTTTTAATGCTTAGTTTGCCAATGGTATTTTTTTCACATATTGACCAAGTGAGCCATTACTATAAACAAAACCATGCTCATTAGGATTCGAATCCAGGCTAATTTTATACCAAGTGGCTCCTTCTGCCTGAACTTCTTCATGTATAATCATTGGTATTCCTACTATCTTATATGTGTAAAGCTCGGCATTGCCAGTACCTGCTCCTGAGCGCACTTTCAAATTTTCAGTATTAACGACAGCAAGTGTAAGCTGGTTGCGATCTTTGCCGCCTAAATATTGATCAGCGCGGTACATATAGCCGGCAATTTTTTCTCCCCAGTAAGGATCAGACGCATATCTAACATTCATGCCAACTGCTTTATTACCAATTGCTGCTCCTTGATAATAGTTTAAGTTGGTCCTGCCCCAAACTGTATTGCTATATTTGCTAGTCGGATTGTGATACGCTTTCGACACATATTCTGCTACTTCTTTAATAGAATCTTCGAAGCTTGCATATGTATATGCTTTTTCATAAGCGTTGCCATCGCTTGCACCCATACCGAATAGATTTTTCTTATCTTGGGCAATTTTGCTCGTTCCCCAGGCGCTTTCATGTATAGCGTGCGCCATAAAATATAAGGCATTGACATGATACTTTTCTTCCATTTCTTTAAAAATGGCTCCAGTTCCAAGCAGTGGACTAGTCGGATATTGCTTTTTATACGTATCAGGATACTGATGCAGTAAATAGTTGTCCAGCTCTTCAGCTGTATAATTCGATTTTGAATGAAGCGGCAAGAAAGTAAAGTATTGATAGGCTTCTCCAACCTCTTGTCCACTTTCATTTGTAAAAGAAATGCCATCCCAGCTGTAATATTTTTGGCCTTCTGCCATAAAGGCCGGCGCTTTTCCGATGACACCTGTTGCAACAGTGGTATTTGCAATCGGGTTGTATATGTAGTGAATCAGGTCGCCTCTGGAAGCTATATAATAGGAACGTCCTTTGCTTAATGCAGGAGGAATTAGTTTCACATTGCTTTGTGCAACATAGCTAACGGCGCCAGCCAACTCAACTTTTACCGCTTTTTCTGTAGCATCTAAAAATTTCATTTCTGTTCCTGCATTTACATATGTACGACCTTCCCCTTTTAATGCAGGCGAGTCATAGAGTATTGTAAATTTATTCGTTGCAGCAACACCCGTTTTCATCCAGACTATGTCTTTGCCTTTCATAATGACATGATTATCTGTTGCATTGTTTCTTGCCTCTTCAAAGGTTTTAAACATTTTATTATTCTGAAGATCGCCATTTTCACTAATGACTGCCAACTGATAATCAGAAGCTAGCGCTTCTTCCTTTGGCAATTCTGGTTTGGATGGTTCTTGTTTGTCGGGTTCATCTTTTGATGCATCCGGTTTAGAAGGTTCTGGTGTTGCCGGTTCCTCTTTTGATGGTGTCTCTATCGACGGATGTTCTTCCTTAGGCGGTGTTTCAATTATTTGCAGCATTCGATTAAGAACCGCTGCTGTTTCACCTCTTGTTGCCTTCACTTCAGGACCAAATGTGCCATCATTGATGATCACCTTTAAAGAAAGCAAACGTTGAATTGAATCATGAAAGACCGGATTGATCTGCCGGCTATCGTTGAAGGTTAGCGGTGCTTTTTCTGCCGAAATTCCTTTATATTGCAGAGCTCTATCTACGAGACTTGCCATCTCTTGTCTCGTAATCTTGTTATTTGGCTTAAATGTTCCATTAGGATAACCGCTGACAATCCCAGTTTTTACGGCAGCGTGGATAGAACCTGTATACCATTTTCCTAGAATTACATCTGAAAAAATCATCTTCGATGGTTCAGCGGAATCGTCTGTTAAACCTAAAATTCTGTCAATAAAAGCTGCAAATTCTGCACGTGTCACATTTCCATCAGGAGCATACACACCATTCCCATTTCCCGCAATAATTCCTTTGCTTATTAATGTTCGCATGTCTTGTTCATAATAATGGCCGGTAATATCGTCTTTCTGTGCAGCAGCCGCTGGGAAAGAAACAGAAATGGCCATCAAAAAGGCGACAAAAAACAACTTCCACTTTTTCATGTTGAGCAGTCCTCCTATCTGTGAATCTATCTCTTACTCTATCAAATTTCACCATTATTCACCAGTTGATTTTTTTCAATTACGACTTAGAATAAGAGCAGAAGCAACAACCTAAATCGCTTATCATTCCAGCACTCACATACCTTTCTTTTTTATCTCATTTCTTCTTTATAGCAAAAAAGCTTTACCTATCTTTTCCTCCTCACTCACTCGCATTTCATTCCTCCTATCTTAATAAATATTCAATACAAGTTTAAAGTGGAGCTCCGATCGCTTAGTTCTGCTTTCCAAGGCTGGAACAGTGTATTATCAACAGTTAGTGCGCAATAAAATCTTCTATGTTATACTTATAAATACCAGTTTTTAAGGAGCGTAACGTATGATTACATATTTGAAAAAAGCTTTTGGCACCCAACATGATCGCACATTGAAAAAATACTTAAAGATAGTAGATAAAATAAATCAGCTAGAACCAGAGATAGAAAAACTCACTGATGAAACATTACAAGCAAAAACGGTTGCATTTAAAGAGCAATTGTCAGAAGGTGCAACAATTGATGATATAAAAGCTGAAGCATTTGCAGTTGTCCGCGAAGCTTCCAAGCGCGTCTTAGGGATGCGCCATTTTGACGTTCAGCTGCTCGGAGGCCTTGCTTTACTAGAAGGAAATATTGCTGAAATGGCTACTGGGGAAGGAAAAACGCTCGTTGCCTCGCTGCCAAGTTATTTGCGGGCACTAGAAGGAAAAGGTGTTCACGTTATTACCGTAAACGAATACTTAGCGAAGCGTGACTATGAAATTATCGGGCAAATCCATCAATTTCTCGGATTGACTGTTGGACTGAATGTCGCCCAACTTTCGGCAGGCGAGAAACAAACTGCCTACAATGCAGATATCACTTACGGGGTTGGAAATGAATTCGGCTTCGATTATTTGCGCGATCACATGGCGACAGATGCCAGCCAGCTCGTGCAGCGGCCTTATCATTTCGCTATCATTGACGAAGTCGATAGTATTTTAATTGATGAAGCAAAAACGCCGCTTATTATTGCTGGTAAAGTCGGGCTAAATTCAGAGTTGTTTCGCGTCACCTCCCAGCTCGTGAAACGATTTAAAAATGAGAAGGATTATATTTATGATCCCGAGACAAAGGCAACGAACTTTACAGAAGATGGGATTACAAAGATTGAACAATCTTTTGGCATTGAGAACCTTTATGATTTAGAGCATCAGACACTCTATCATTATATGATTCAATCGTTGCGCGCTCACGTCATTTTCCGAAAAGATGTCGATTATATTGTTAGAGAAGGCAAGATCGAATTAGTAGATATGTTCACTGGCAGGATTATGGAAGGCAGATCGTTAAGCGATGGCCTTCATCAAGCAATAGAAGCAAAAGAAGGCCTCATTATTACAGAGGAAAATAAAATGCAGGCAACTGTCACGATTCAGAATTATTTTCGGATGTACCCGATCCTTTCAGGGATGACAGGTACTGCAAAAACAGAGGAAAAAGAATTTCAAAAAATATATGGAATGGATGTTATTCCAATTCCGACTAACAAACCAAAAATCCGCGTCGATATGAAAGATCTCGTCTTTGAAACAAAGGATCAAAAATACACAGCAATGGCTGCTGAAGCAAAGCGGTGTCATGAAAAAGGGCGCCCTGTGCTTATCGGTACTACATCAATCGAACAATCGCTCTTGGTCGCTGAGTATTTGGAAAAGGCAAAGCTCCCATTTGAACTTTTAAATGCAAAAAGTGTTGAAAAGGAAGTTCAGCTTATTTCCTTAGCAGGACAAAAAGGGCAAATTACGATTGCTACCAATATGGCCGGAAGGGGAACGGATATTCTGCTAGGAGAAGGCGTTTCTGAATTAGGCGGCCTTCATGTACTTGGAACTGAAAAGCATGAAAGCAGACGAATTGACAACCAATTAAAAGGAAGGGCTGGCCGGCAAGGTGATCCGGGATCCAGTCAGTTCTTAATCTCGCTTGAAGACGATCTTTTTGCAAGATTTGCAGGTGAACAGCTGCAAAAGATGAAAAAATCATTAAAAACGGATGACAAAGGAATCATCCTTAATAAGAACATTGATGAATTTGTTGATCGCATCCAACGCATCTGTGAGGGAAGCAATTACGGAGCTCGTGAATATACGTTAAAGTTAGACGATGTCGTCAACGAACAGCGGAATATTGTGTACAAGCTTCGTGATAATGTGTTAAAAAGCGATGATATTCTTCATTATGTTAAAGATATGTACCATCATGTTGCTGACCATTATATGAAACAGCATTGTGAAGGAGAAGATCCAGAGGATTGGAATTATGAAGGATTGACGAAGAGTATTAGTGAACTCTCATTAGTAGAAATGGAGAATTTTTCAGAAGAAACGGCTGACAATCTTTCAGCATTAAAAGCGATCATTGCCTCTTATATGGATGAAACAATCACATTGATAGAACAAGCAGGAGCTGCAGATCCAGAATTATTTCTGCAAGCAAAAGGGCAGCTGCTCTCTATTATTGATTACCATTGGATGAATCATTTAGAATCAATGACCCGCCTTAAAGAAGGCATTGGCTTAAGAGGATATGGCCAAGAAGATCCGATTAGATTGTATCAACAAGAAGGATACGAAATCTTTCTTTATACATATCGACAAATTGAAATGGACTATTGCAGACAAATTGCGACACTTGCCAACGTCCAAAGAAATTCGGCACAGTCAGTAACCGAGGAGGATTAATCAATGTTTTTTCTAAAAAATAATAAGAAGCAAGGAAAAGATGCCACTGTCTCTTCCGAAGAGCTAATTGGTAAAAGCGTCAAAGAAACAGATAAAGACACAACTGTTACAACTGCTCTTTCAGTACATCCAGATTGGGATTTGCCAAAAGAAAAAGAATACGTTTTTCGGTTTTTAAATAATGAATGTCCACCATTAAAGCCAAACCAAATTTCGTTGTCAGGCATCGAGATAAACATAGGGCCGAATGGCGATTTATATGTGACTGCTTTTATTCGCAACAGTCTTAAACAAGCCATTCAACTAGAAAAAACATCACTGATCCTTGTTGATCATCAAGAACGAACAATCGGCAGAAAAGAATTTGATTTAAGTGTTGTTGGCGATATTCCCGGTGAAAGCAGCCGGCCTTGGAACTTTATCTTTCACGCAAGCGAAATTGATATCAACACTATCCCTGAAGACGGATGGAAGCTGGCCTTTGAATTAAAAAAAGAACACCAATTAGATTTAGCAAAAAGCTGGGAAAAAAGCCTCTCAGAACAAGATAAAGACAAACTACAGGAACTTCTGAAAACAATTGATCCGCCAAAGCCTGGTGAAGTAAATTTCATGGGACTACAAGCGAAACTAGTAGATAAAGGCGATTTACATGTAACCATGCTTATTCGCAACGGCTCACATAAAAACATCAAAATTGAAAAATTGCCGTTGATCATTGAAGACGCAGCAGGCGACATTGTCGCAGAAGGCGGCTTTACACTTGAGAACTTAGAAGTGAAAGCAAATACAAGCAAACCATGGAGCTTTATCTTTCCACAAAAAATTGTTCAAAAAACAAAACCAGACCTTTCAAAGTGGAGAGCATATCCACCAAAACAGTAAACTTGCAAAAACTGATCCAGCACGATGTTCGGATCAGTTTTTTTGTCTTCGCAAAGCAGGATATTTTCTCTTCTTATCGAAAGTTCCTACAGGGGGAAATAAAAATGAAAAAGTACATTTTATTATTTATTGTGTTATTTCTTATTGCTCCATCCGTCTCTTTAGCAAACAACAAACAAATTCATTATGTTTCTTTAGGGGATTCCTTAGCTGCAGGACAAACACCAAATAAACAATTTGATCTTAGCTACGGCGATTATTTAGCTAATCATCTAAAGGAAATCGATGCGCTGGGTAGCTTTGATAAACGCTTTGCTGTCTCGGGGTATACAACAAAGAATGTACTTGATGATATGATTGCAAATATTGAAAGACCCGATGTAAGCGGCAACAGTGCATCCATTCAAGACGTACTAGCAAACGCAACCTATATTACAATTAGTGCTGGAGCAAACGACCTTCTCCAAAAAGTGATTGATGACAAAACTGGCAGTATCACTATTGACCTTGGCATCATCGAAGATGCTTTAAAAGAAGTTCATTTAAATACATCTCAGATCATCGCTGAAATTAAAAAAATGCAACCGAATGCAGTCATTCACGTGATGGGATATTACAATCCTCTTCCGCATTTACCTGAACGTCAGCAATTAATAGTGAAAATGCTGCTTCATTCTTTGAATCAAACGTTGCAGCAGGCGGCAAATCATGGAGATGCAATCTATGTCTCAACAGCAGAAGCATTTAATGAAAACGCAAAAGCCTACTTGCCAAATCCCCTAGACATTCATCCAAACAGAGAAGGTTATCTCGTGATAGCAAATCGTTTCTGGCAAGCATTTAATATGAATGATCAGGTTATTTTAAATGATCAAGTGCCAGTATGGGCAGAAAAGGAAATAGCATTTCTAACTGCAAAAGGCATTATTCCAGCAGAATATGAACTTAATGATTTTGGATCCGAAGAACCTATTAAACGATTACATGCTGCTTCTATGATAAAACGCAGTCTCATTTTTGATCTAATGCCGATTAAAGACCCAGGCTATATCGATATGAAGAAAGATATGCCTGGCTATGGAGACGTTGCTAAGCTAAGTGAGCATGGGATTTTAACAGGTGAAAATGGCTATTTTTATCCAGAAAGAACATTAACGCGTGCCGAAGCAGCGAAAATAATCGTCGATGCCTTTCATTTAAAAGGTGCTTCAGATGTAATTTTTTCAGATACTGAAGAGCATTGGGCAAAAGCATTTATTAGTATTTTGGCAGCAAATGATTTGGCAGCAGGCTACCCTGATGGCAGCTTTAAGCCTGATCAAACAATAAACAAGGCCGAATTTTCATATATGTTAGCTCATGCAATGGGAGGCTTCTCATAACTACTTTTTCGTAGAAACAGTTCGTGTGCTTGCCAAACACAAAGCCTGGCGACTTCGCCAGGCTCTTTTCTATGAATATTGAATTCTATTTTTAAAACTCTAAGCTATCTATGCTTTTAGCACCTTTCACTACATCTGCAGGAACTTTAATTTCTTTTACTTGATTATGATTACTGTAAGTGCCAGTAATATTTTGGTTGATTTTAATTGTTTCGCCTTCGATTGTCATCGACATAACCGTTTTTCCACTTACACTAATTGGGTAATAAGTCTTTTTATCAAATTTAATTGAAATAGATGATTGGTCAATCTTCATGTTTAAAGCAGCGCCATCTAATTCTTCCGTAAAGTCGTCGCCTAGAATACCAAACATCTCATCCATCATTTCATGCATTTGCTCATTTGTCATTGAATACGTCATCAAATAATGATTATCTTGCTCTGTAATGTTAAGATCAGTAATATATTTCTCCATCATTTTTAACTGGCTAACTGGATCTGCTTGATTCATAGAAGCATCTACAAGCTCTTTTGCAAAGCTATCATCGAATTTAATCCAAGTTTTACTCATTGGCTCATATTGGAAGAACCCTTGTTTTGTAAAATATGTTTCTGAATCAGGAACAGTGATTGTTTCTCCATCTGCATTCATCGTCATTTTTGTTTTCATATACATGGACATCGGTTCTTGTGTAACATCCATCTTGAAATCCATGCCCATTTTTAGCGCTCCAGGCTCAGAAGAAGCTGTCATTGTTTGATCGATTTTCATATTACTAGAAAAACTTTTTAAATCAGTTGAAACAAACTTTTCTAATAGTTCTTGTGTTTTATTGTATGGTTTTTCTGGAACTGGCTGTTGGCTGCTGTTTTCAGCGTTTTTTGTGTTTAACTGAACAATCCATTCAGCTTTATCCCACTTCACGTCAAAACCTAATGTTGTTGCAACGTAACGAAGTGGAAGATAAAGGCGCTCATTTACTAATTTAACAGGATCATTCAGAGTTTCTGCTTTTCCATTTAAAGATACATCAAATGCATCAGATTTAATGGTTACTTTTAAACTATTATTTCCATTAGTGATAGTAGCTGTCTTGCTGCTGCCATCCCATTCCACCTTAGCTCCAAGTTTCTCAAAACTCTTGACTGGCAGATATACTTTCTCGTTATCTAGTAATGGTGCTACTTCGTCATTTACCTCTTTTCCATCAACAACTAGCTTTACTGCTTTAGCAGAAGCTGCTTGCTGACCGAAGGCAAGCGAAAAAACAAAAACGAATGCCAAAACAAGAGAAAAATACTTTTTCATCATATAAATTCCCTTCCTTTCCCCATTGGAAATGATTACTTCCTTATGAGAAGTATACTATATTTACGTATATCTTCCTATTTGGTTTCATTTATTTGGGTAAAAAATGAATTTATTTCAAGATATTCAAATGACAGTAGGATCGTAGATTGGCTGAATTACCTCTATAAGGGGATGGGGAAAACTGGTTGACAACACAAAAACGGGTGCTAATCCGTTAAAATGGACTGCACCCTTATTCCTTTAATTTGATCAGAGATAAACTATTTAAGTTACAACTTATCGATAAGGATAAACGATGTTAAACGTAACTTTGTCTCCATCTTTTTTATATGTTACTTGATAGCTATTTTTATTTTTGTTGACTTCATCTATAAACGATCTTGGTGATATTTCTCCACCACCAGCGAAAAATGATGCACCATCATAGCTGATTGGGTCTTTACCAGAAAACGTAATTTCTCTCTTGTTTTCATCAATATTGGATACATAGCCTGTATAAATCGTATCATCTATATCCCGCGCAGATAAAAATGTCAATTCGCTAATATGGCTGCCTAAATAGTTGGCAAGCTCATTGCTTGTTGCTGGAATCGTTGTCGCATTAGCTTCGACTCTTACTTTTGTCGTTGTACCATTGTAGCGTGGAGTTACATAAACTTGACCAGGTCCTCGATTTGTCTCAATTGTCTCCGTATAGCTTTCGTATGGACGAAGTGTTTTCTCCGAGAGATTCCCAATTCGTACCGTTAATTCTTCGCCACCGGCATTATAAACTGTGAAAGTAACTCTTAAACTAGGATGTGAACTCAGCGTGTTGCCGCTTTGGTTTAGTGCTTCAAATTTAAATATAACAGAATCGCTCGTATTGACTTTTTCGTCCTTTTTCAATTGATATTCATTGCGATACACATTTAATGATGCATTATCTAGAATTCCTTTGCCAAAGTAGACAATATCTGCCAGTTTACTTGGTTCGCCTTTATCGTACACCCCTCTTCTTGAATTCGGGGAATCAATATCAATCCAAAGGAAAGGCGTTGCATAGTCATTTTCAAGAAGGCTGCCAACAATGAAGCTGCCTTCACCATTTTTATCGAGCTGAATTGTAAGCTCTTTTTCCTTACGTATTCCATTCTCAATGAAAAAGGCATTCGTGTTTGTGGAAGGATTGTTATCCATGTTTTCATTGAAAGCAATGTTGACTCGTTCTCCTGAAGCAGCTTTACCATTTTTATCTTTGACGACTACTTTATATTTACGGCCGCCATCCATACCAATTGCCGCATATTCACTGCCGTCGCGAGTGACGCTAATCTGGTATGCTCCTTGAGCAGCACCGAATGTGACCGTTTCTGCTTTATGTTGGAGATCTCCAGCATCTAACATGTTATTAGCTGGAGCAGTATCTACAAAGACAATTGGTGTTGCTTTCGTTTCTACTCCGCTAAGCGTAAACGTGGCTTCGCCTCGCATATTTGTCATTACTTTCATTGTCTTAACAGAGCCGTTTGTCAGCTGCATCGGCGTATCCCCGTTAACTAATGCTCGTGAAGCTTTGTCAATCGTTACATCAATATTTTCTGCTAAAGTGATATGCAATGTTTCATTCGCTAATGGATTGCCAGTTCGTGGATCAAGATAAGTAACTTTATAAAATTTGCTTTCATTATTGTTTAAGCTAGTACCTTTATTATCTTCAGCAGTTATTTTAAGGATATCTTTCATACCCCAAAATACCTTGGCAAAGCCGCGTTTAGATGGATCGTCTGTTGGATAGACAGCAATGTCATCAACGCCTGGATTATATTGAGTATAATTAAGTTCTGCAATGCCATCAGCATTTGTCAGTACTTGAATTTCCTCGCTTTTATTGGCATGGTCGCCAGCATTAATTTGAAATGTTACAGGAATGCCAGCAGTCTTCATTTTGACATCGGCTTTCACTGTTACTTGTTTTCCAACAATCCCTTGTTGGGTAGTGTTTGCTACTTCTAACTTATCTGGCACAACAGCTGAATAGCCTGTAAAAGTACCAATCTCCATGCCAGCTTTCTTCACGCGATAAGTCTTATTGCCTTCCTGCTTAGAAGTCGTTAATACAACTGTTTTATCATCATCTTGCTTCATCGTTACTTGTTTGATGTCTAGACCTTCGATTGAAAAATCAGATGCTTTTATCGCACCAACTTCATCCTTGTATGTAATTTCTACAGTTGTCGTATTTAGTGCTTTAACACTTTTTACTTCCTCTTCTTTTTTCGGTGGTGTTGTTGGCGTTTCTGCTTGGTTTTTACCGTATTTCTGATCTACTTTATAAATGAGCAATACTAAATCGCCGCGATCGATATGCTCAGATGGAGCAAAAGTTGTTTCTGATTTCCCTGAAATTAAGTCTAAAGAAGAAAGTGTAGCGATTGCACTCTCGTACCATGCGTCTTTTTTTACATCTGTGAAAGGATGCACCGCATTTTTTACTGGTTCTATATCATAAGCAGCCATCACCATTTGTGCAAATTCAGCCCGAGTCAGCTTTCCATCTGGTTTAAATTTTCCATTTTCGCCAGAAATCGCACCTGCTTCAAAAGCTGCATTAACTGCTTTTGCATACCAAGCATCCTGTTTTACATCTGTAAATGGCGCCTTGCTGGCATTTAAATCTAAGCCGCGAATAGCTGCAATAATTTGAGCTGCTTCCGCTCGTTTTACTTTTCCTCTAATTTTAAATGTCCCATCATTATACCCATTCACAACCCCTGCTTTGGCAAGTTCGGTGATTGGGCCATAGTAAGCTGTACCTTCTTTAACATCACTAAATTCTGTCGCCGCCAATCCTGTTGCAGGTGCAGCAGCCGTGGCAATCAATGCCGCAGTCATTGAGGTCGCTAAAAAATGACGATAAGACTTTGATTGAAATGACATGATTATTTTTCCTCCCTCGATTTAAAAATAGGTCAATTTACGAAAAATCTTATTCTCACATTCTCGCGAGTGATCCCTGATTTTCATGTAGCAAAAAAAGACAAACGAGTCTACGTCTCCTATTATAATTTTCCATATTGACTTCACTTTCTTGGAACTATGACCAAGCTTTAACGATCTTTCCGTGAACTACTCACCACTTATCGACCTTGCGGTCTGATTGAAGTGGGAGCTTCTTGGGAACTAGATACTTTTGTTAGCTATCTATATTTACCAA
>NZ_JAUSTT010000019.1 GCF_030812995.1 Bacillus chungangensis
ATTTTCTGTACGAGGAAAATCGAAGGTAGAAAACGAAATGGGCCTCGCGTTAATGGCAGTGAATTTAAGAAAATTCACTGTCAGCAACTAAGATATAGAAATATTTACACGCAAAATAGAGAAAAAGTGAATTTGAGGATCCTCAAATTCACCTTTCTCATTATTTAGAAGCTAGTTATGTCCCAGCCTCTTTAAAAAATGACTGGTATCATAATTGGTATTGATCCTCTACATAGTTCAATATGTTTAACTTTTCAAGGTATTTGGCCGGAGCTAAGAAAGTAACCGTTACAACGCCTGGATGACGGCCAATATCAATAGATCCTGTGATCGTCGCTCTGTTTAATACTTCTGGCACAGTAATGCCAAAAGCATCGGCTGCTCTTTGAAGCCCGTTGTCTGTTGCTTCATTTAGATTTGCACCAGTTCCAATAAATGATACAGGCAAGGCATCTTCAAGCTCAGGTACACCCCATTGATCTGCAAGCTTACGTGCAGCTTTTTTCTCTGCTTCTGTTATTGGTTTAGCGACATATGGCAAATCTTCTACGACAGGCAGAACAATTGGGCCGTTAATTTTTGCACCTTTGACGACATGAACTTGCAATGTTACAATCCCGGCAACGTCTGCCGTATGACCTGCAATTTCCCCATTTCCTTGCATGGCATGCATATCGCCTAAATAGACGCCGCCGCCAGCCACTTTTACTGGACAAATTAGCACTGCTCCCTCACGAACGCGGTTAACGTCCATGTGGCCATCCGTTCTATCCTCAAGTTGTTCCTTCGTTAATCCGTAATCATGCGGTGCATCAATAAGAAATTGACCAAAATCCCCAGCATTATGAGAATCAGGAATTTGACGTGCAGGTGTCGTTCCAAGCTGTCCAAGGAACGGTCTCATCCTAGCAACTGTACCGACTAAATCATGCGGTGCAAAAGTAACAATCGGATTTTGAATAGAGTTTTCCGGCGTGGACATGTAATCCCTTCCATCCTGCGCTACTTTTTCAGCAGCCTCCTTATGAAGCGTCACACCGAGTTCTTTATCATGGTCAAATGCAATTGTATAACCATTTGTAAAAATAAATGGTGTTACATCTGCCCCACAGTTTGCACAACGAATCGCTTCTTGACCAATGCCTTCAATTTTCGTTTCTGGATTTATCTCACCACATTCAGGACATTTTCCGGCAACAAATGGATCGCCAAGAAATCTTCCTTCAACAGGACTGTCGTTTCCTGAAGATGTCACTTGTGATGTTACTTTTATCGATTTAATTTTAATCACAATCGCATCGCCAACCTCTGCGCCTTCAACAAAAACCGGCTTTGTTACTTCATGTCCTCCACGAAGACATGGCGTAATCATCGGTCCCCAACAACCTGGCGTTGTATTAGCAACGATGTATCCACCGTCCTTCACTGGACCTAGCATCTGTTCTTCAGGATTTAAAATCCCGTTCGTGAACTCGTTCACAAAAACCGTTTGTTTAGCCATTACGATCGCTCCTTGTTATATCATGATGTCTTCCACTTTCAGCATATCGGTAAACGCTTTATCGAACAAGCCTTTTACAAATCGTTCAAAAAACATTCGGTATTTTTCCTTTTTTTAAAGGTTGACTTTTCATAATGGACTATTTTTTATAAAAACCTTTTATGAAGACATAGTGATAGACACTTATTATTTTTCCCACATCTAACTGGCGAGTCAAGACCCCCACCTCAGAGTAAGAGGAACGAAAAAGTCTAAGTGGGGATAACTGAAAGTCAAATGTCCGATTGGTTCGGGTCGACAGGATAAGGAAAGCTTCTTGAATCAACATCGCACGAAGAAAAGTGCTCTTCTTTTTCGAGGATGTCGGTCACAAAGGCGTTGCAACAGCACGTTTCGACCTTAGCCTTTGTTCTACTTTCTTATCAGTAGGGGATGAGAAAAAAACCCCCACTGATGGAAGTTTCACTTTATTTTTAATGTATCCATATTTAAACAGGCTATGCTCTTCTTTTTATAAGACTGATAGTAGAGCCAATTTCAATATCCACTTATCTCCTCCACCCCTGTCCCTTTCAGGTTAAGAAATCGAACATACATTAAATAGTAAGGACAATTAAGTTCAATTCCTATTTAGAAGGGAGGAAAAAAGATGGATTTAGGAAAAACAAGAAAACAGCTTTGCCAAGAATTTGCCCGCATTCTCGATGGAGCTGGGAGTCTTGATGAAAATGGTGTCTGCCTCGTGCAAAAGTTTCGTAATTTAAAATTTACCATTCTTGGCCGCCGTACTCGTTCACCATTAGTACTGCCACAATTTTTCACTTTTGAAGATCTCGATTCTCAAGGCAGGGCATTAAATTTAGGAGAAACTGTACTATTGCAAGAAGAAATAAATCCATTATTAACAGAACTGCGAAAACGAAATATTATCGTAACAGCAGTCCATAACCACTGGTTATTCGAGGAACCAAGAGCAATGTATATGCATTTTGAATCGATTGAACCACCACTGGTATTTGCAAGAAAAATAAGAGAAGCATTTCGTGTTTTAAAACGTTAAATGTTTGAGCTGTGATCTATTGACAAAAGAACGCTAGCGCTGGAGGCGTTCTTTTGATGACTTTTAATACTTATTTTCTCGTCATATAGAAAGGATCGATGAACTAAATCATGAAATGACAATTCTTTCTAAAACAGGAAGCGAAAATTGCTTCCTGTTTCATGTTTGAAGAACTAACACCTTCCATTCCTCTTCAGGCACTTAAAACCTCTTACGAATGAATGTTAACTTTTAATATCTTGCTTTATTTCATATTTAGTAATAATGATTTGCTTTGCAATGCTCTCTCATCCATTTTCATGAGGGAAATCATGATTTTTTTCACTTTATTATCATAAAAAGTACCCTAAATAAATGGAACAAGAGCAAATCTTGACAACAATGAACAAGTGTAACATAATTAAACATGTAAGGATGTTAAAAATGAACAAAAGGAGGCTAAATCAGATGTTAGTTCTTGAACGTCGTCGATGGATTGAAACACAAATTGCCAATAAAGGGAAAATAGACATTGAAGAACTTGCTAAGCAATTAGACGTTTCTAGTATGACTATTCGACGTGATTTAGCTGAACTTGAAAAAGAAGGAAAAGCTATCCGCACTTATGGAGGAGCTGTTTCTCCTACATCGCTGATTGGCGAAACCCCATATGCTTCGAAGAAAGGACAGAACATCTATGAAAAGCAATTGATTGCAAATAAAGCGCTCACAATCATACCTGAAAATGCGAGTATTTTGTTAGATTCAGGTACAACTACAATAGAGGTTGCTAAGCGGTTAAAACAGAGGAATGATATCACTATTATTACAAATGATATTAAAATAGCTGCTGAATTAATTGATAGTCAATTAAAAGTGATTGTGACAGGCGGAGAATTACAAAATAATGTAGGCGCTTTATATGGATGGCCAACCCAAGAAATATTAAAAAATATTCATGTTGATATCTTTTTCTTAGGTGCACATGCGATAGATATTCAAGCTGGCATTACTGCTCCTACCTTTGAAAAGGCTTTAATTAAAAAAATGATGATGGAAGCTGCTGAGCAAACGTGGCTGCTTGCAGACTCGAGCAAATTTAACAAAAAAGCATTTTCAGCCGTTTGTTCTTTTGAAAGCTTGGAAGGAATGATAACGGATTCAAAACATGATATTCCTGACAGAGAAAAGTATGAAGAACAAGTCATGCTGCTATTTGGAGAGGAGGTTTCATCATGAAAGTTGGAGTCATTGCTGATGATTTAACAGGTGCGAATGGTACAGGTGTAAGATTAGCGAAGCAAGGTTTCAAAACAACAACCATCGTTCAAAATGCACCATTTCCGACGTCAAATAAATATGACGCGATTTGTATTGATACAGATAGCCGCTATGCAAAAAAGGAAATTGCGATCGATCGTGTGAAAAGGGCCGTCCATTGTTTTAAGCAATGGGGTGCCAAAGTTTTTTGCAAACGAATTGACAGTACGATCCGCGGCAATATTGGCATCGAAATTGATACATTGCTCGATGAGCTTGGCAAAGATGCAATTGCAATCGCAGTTCCGTCATTTCCAGACTCAGGACGAATTACAACAGGCGGATTTTTATTAGTGGATGGGACACCTGTTCAAGAAACGGATGTTGCTAGAGACCCGATCACGCCAATTACAAACTCTTTCGTTCCGGCAATCATTGAAGAACAAAGCAAATACCCTGTTGCTCATATCGGTTTAGATGTCGTGCTATCAGGAATTGATGCGATCACAACCGAGATGCAATTAAAAGTGAAAGCAGGAAAAAGAATCATCGTCATTGATGCGGTAAGCGATGAACAAATTGAAGCGATCGCAACCGCAATGTCAAATTTAAAAGATAATATGATGATACCGGTTGATCCAGGACCATTAACAGCTTACTATTCTAAAGCTTATTTACATCAGATGGCTAGCGAACAAAAACTGCTTGTAACAGTTGGAAGTGTGACTTCTTTAACTGGAAGGCAGCTTGAATACTTATTTGCAAAAACGAATGCCACTCCAGTTTATGTAGATCCAGCGAAGTTAGCAACTTACAGCGACTCTTGGCAAAAAGAAATTGATCGCGCTATTGCAGCAGGCTTAGAAGCCCTCAAAACAGAAACGATACTAATCGTCACGACTTATTTACCAGGAAATAAATTGCTTCAATTGAAACCGCTATCTGAAATGGAACAAGTATCAGAAGATGCATTAGCAAAACGGATCACTGATGGACTTGCTGCCATCAGCAGGAGGATTATTGAGCGAAGTCCTTATCCAATTGCTGGTTGTTTTTCAAGCGGCGGAGATGTAACTGCTTCCTTATGTGCAGTTGCTGGCGCCAATGGAATTGAATTGGAAGATGAAGTACTTCCCCTTGCTGCTTATGGCAAATTTGCTGGTGGGTTCTTTGATGGTCTGCCTGTCGTCACGAAAGGCGGAATGGTAGGCGATAAAAGAGCTATCTACGAAAGCATTAGATTTTTACAAGCAAAAATATTTAATCATCAAAGGAGTGTTCACAATGACTGACACAACAAACATTATCGCAATTCCAATGGGCGACCCAGCTGGTATTGGGCCTGAAATTACCGTCAAGGCACTAAATAAGCAAGAAATTTATGATGTTTGTTCACCTCTTGTAATCGGACATGCTGAAGTATTGAAAAACGCCTTAAAAATGACGAATACAAACTTAAATATTCGGTCGATCAACGAACCATCTGAGGGCTTATATGAATACGGAACAATTGATGTGATTTCATTGGACAACCTTGATATGAGTAGTCTAGAAATCGGCTCCATTCAAGCTCAATGCGGTCGAGCAGCTTACGAGTATATCGAAAAATCTGTTGACTATGCTTTAGCTGGAAAAGTTGCAGCATTAGCAACAACTCCTATTAACAAAGAATCGCTTAAAGCCGCAAAAGTACCATATATCGGACATACTGAAATTTTAGAAGATCTCACAAAATCATATGATCCATTAACAATGTTTGAAGTATTAAATATGAGAATTTTCTTCTTAACAAGACATTTATCTTTAAAAGATGCAATTGCAGAAATGACAAAAGAGAGAGTAAGCGATTATTTGGTTCGATGTGATGAAGCACTGCAGCGTCTTGGCGTAAAAGATAGAAAAATTGCAGTAGCTGCGTTAAATCCTCATGGCGGTGAAAGCGGATTATTTGGCCGGGAGGAAATTGAAGAAATTACACCGGGTATTGAAGCAGCAATTGAAAAAGGCATAGACGCAGTTGGTCCCGTACCTGCTGACTCTGTATTTCATCACGCATTAAATGGCCGCTATGCAGCAGTATTATCTTTGTATCACGACCAAGGACATATTGCAGCGAAAATGACCGACTTCGAAAGAACGATATCGATCACAAACGGCCTGCCATTTTTACGAACTTCCGTTGACCATGGCACAGCCTTTGATATTGCTGGAAAAGGCATCGCTTCAAGTGTCAGTATGGAAGAATGCATCAAATTAGCAGCAAAGTATGGAAAAAACTTTAACGCGATTCATTCTTAAACGTGATTCACATAAATGTTCAATCAAACAAAATAGATCGATAACAAGAGGCTGCTATAAAGAAGGAGGATAAATGATGGACGTATCCGGTGGACAAATGATGTTAGGACTTGGGCTTGGTGTCCTCGTGTTAATTTTCCTAGTACTAAAAACAAAAATTCACGCTTTTCTTGCATTAATTATTGCAGCGTCTGTTACAGGTTTAGTCGGGGGCATGCCTGCTCCCGATGTTGTTAATGCCATAACAGCAGGATTTGGTTCAACGCTAGGATCAATCGGTATTGTCATTGGTTTTGGCGTCATGATGGGAAGGATATTAGAAGTCTCGGGCGCTGCAGAAAGAATGGCTTATACAGTAGTCAAACGTCTTGGAAAAAGAAAAGAAGAATGGGCAATGGCGATTACAGGATATATCGTATCGATTCCCATCTTCGTCGATTCGGCGTTTGTAATTTTAACGCCGCTTATTAAAGCGCTATCAAAGAAAACAGGTAAATCTGTCGTTGCCCTTGGCGTAGCGCTTGGCGTTGGTTTAATTGCAACACACCACGCCGTTCCGCCAACACCGGGTCCACTTGGTGTCGCTGGCATCTATGGTGTTGATGTTGGTCTAATGCTATTGTGGGGATTAATCTTTGCCATCCCTATTATGATTGTTGGTGTGATTTATGCGAAATGGCTTGGAAATAAAATTTATCAGCTTCCTGATGAAACTGGCTTAGGTTTTATCAGACCTGAAAAACAGATCACAGTGGAAGAATACATTGAAAATGCAGAAAACAAAGATCTTCCTTCGTTAACACGATCCATCTTGCCAATCATCGTACCAATAGTATTAATTTTTATGAATACATTGATCTCGTCACTTGGACGAACAGGAGGCATCTATGATTATTTATCCTTTTTTGGTTCCCCTGTCATTGCAGTTGGAATCGGATTAATTTTCGCTATATATGGACTCTATCATCATGCTAAACAATCTGAAGCAATTGAACGAATGGAAGAAGGCATCAAAACAGCGGGCATCATTTTACTTGTAACAGGTGCTGGCGGCGCACTCGGAAATGTGCTGAGAGAAAGCGGAAGTGGAGATTATATCGCTCAGCAAGTTGCCAACATTCATATGCCAGCCATTTTAATTCCTTTTGTAATCGCTTCACTCGTTAGACTGATTCAAGGCAGCGGAACAGTTGCAATGATCACAGCTGCATCGATCTCAGCTCCAATTTTAGCTGGATTAGACGTTAACATGGCATTAGCTGCACAAGCTTCCGCACTAGGTGCACTCGTATTTTCTTATTTTAATGATAGCTTCTTCTGGGTTTTAAATCGGATGCTAGGCATTAAAAATGTGAAAGAACAAATCTTAACATGGTCCGTTCCGACAACATTAGCCTGGCTCGTATCACTTGTTATGCTGCTGATTGCAAACGCATTCGTATAATGAATAATAGGTGGCGCAAAAGATGCTAAAGTGTTCTTTTGTGCCACTATATGCATTGTTCATACGTTTTATAAATAAAGCTTCTTTTGCAAATGAAGAATGGTTTCTTTCGACACCCCTGTACATTCGATGATTGTTTCAATATCCATTTTTTTTTTGCAGCATCTTCTTTGCTACTTCTTTTACTCCTACTTTGATTCCCACCTCTTTGCCTTGCTTAATTCCTCACGATTCATTACAATGTAGTCTTTTATCATGGGCTTGGTTCTATTTTCATTGGCTGCATGAGTGTTGATACCTCCTTATCTATAAGTGGATTAGCTGAATTTGAAGCTTTTCTTTTGAGTCTATTGGGATGTTAAGCGAATAATCAATGAAGGAAAACAGTGTGTTGAGGTAGCTGCGCTTGTTTTGGCGGAGAATATGCTTATCTTGAAGTACGAGTGTGAGGAGGTTGCGTTTAAATTGACAGCGGATGTCCATGGCTTTGTTTATTTCTAGCGCATACTGTCCAGCTAAGATTGCATAAGCAAAGCGGTTATTCATACTGAGAAAGTTTGTTTCATCTTGATCGAGGATTTTATAAGTATTGAATTGATACATACCTTTCGTCTGAAGAGAAAGAAAATTAAAATATTTATCGTAGATATTATGGTATCATGTACATAACAAGGAAGGAGGCAAGGAAATGGATAAAGAAAAGATTGCGCTTAGATTTGAAAGTTTTGCGATCAATGAATGTAAAGGTTCTTGTGAGTTGTATGAATTTTTATCATGGAAGATTGCTAGTGATAATGAATTGCTTGAAATTGCATCACATGCTAGAACCGGGCAGCCTGTTCCAAATCTATTGTTTGGTGCAGTTCAATATTTATTGTTAAAAGGAAAACAACATCCATTAAAAAAGTACTATGAACACGATAAAATAAATTTAAAAATAACCGAGGATGCTTTTCATCATTTTCGTGATTTTTGTCTCCTTTATCAAGATGAGATTATCTCGCTCCTTCAGAACAAGTACGTTCAAACAAATGAAGTAAGGCGCTGTTCATACTTATATCCAAGCTTTTGTTTCATCTATCAGAAAATAAGGAAACCGCTATCGTTAATTGAAATAGGCACAAGTGCTGGGCTGCAGCTATTATGGGATAAGTACTGTTATGATTACGGCACAAACGAGCGGTTTGGCAATGTTGATTCTGATATTGAGATTAAAGCCGACATCCGAGGTGAGAACAAACCATTTTTCCTTCCAACAAGTCCGCCTGTTGCTGAAAGAATTGGTTTAGACTTGCATGTAAACGATGTAACAAATGAAGAAGATTATTTATGGCTTAGAGCGTTAATTTGGCCTGAACACCAAGAGCGTGTTGCACTTTTTGACAAGGCATCGCTTTACTTAAAGAAACAACCTGTAACATTGATTGAAGGCGATGGAATTGCTTTACTACCACACATTATAGAGCAAGTGCCAACTGATACCGCCATCTGTATTTTCCATACACATGTCGCAAATCAATTATCAAAAGATGCTAAGGAAAAACTGATCGATACCATTAAAGATATTGGCAAAGAAAGAGATGCCTTTCATTTATATAATAACATTTGGGATGCTCACCTTCATTTAGATTATTTTATAGATAGCAAAGAATACAATGAAATGGTAGCGGAAACAGACGCACATGCTCGTTGGTTTAACTGGAAATTGTCAATGGAAAGTAATTTGGTGTAGCTAGAAGTACTAAACTTTTGAAGAGGGGGATTTCTCATTATCCTTTTATATGTTAAAAATATAAGCATTTTCGATTGAATGCTACGATAAAATCATGAGCATTATAAAGGAATCCTCTCGCTACAAAGTTGAAAAATGAAGATTTTATATATTTGAATACGGAGGAAATTCTTTGTTTCTTGAAAAAAACATTTCTACTCAGTTTAATCAAGTGATTGAACATGTTAGAAATACACATGATACTGTGAAGGCTTTAGGATACGCAGTATTAGTCATACACAATGATCAAATTGTGACAGAACATTATGCTGGCTATCACTCACAATTGCAACATGCAAAAGCTATCAATGAAGATTCGCAATTTCATATTGCATCTGTGCGTAAAAGTTACACTGGTTTTTGCATAGCTTGGGCTCTCCACTACGGATACATACAATCAATTGATGATCCAGTGCTTCACTATTTACCTGATCTCGATAAAGTGAAACTTCCATCAGTGGGGGTTTTCTCTCATCCCCCACTGATGGTTAGTTGAACCAATCGGACATTTACTGGCAGTTAACCCCCACTTAGACTTCTTCGATTCCTCTTACTCTTGAAGTGGGAGTCTTACTGCCAGTTAGATGTGGGATAAAAGGGTGTTGACAGGAATCACCCTTCGTCATTTCCTTACGCATACACATGGACTTCGCACAGATTCTAACGGACATTTATATAATCATTTTCCCGCTGGCCAGGGATGGGACTATCGGGATGAAAATATTAAAATGCTAGCTGAGATCGTACATCGTACAACTGGAAAAACTGTAGCGCAAATATCTTCAGAACAAATTTTCGCCCCGATGGGATTTACAAAAAGCGGGTGGAAAAATAAACCACATCCTGATATGGTTTTAACTATCTTAGATCCTAATAAAGAGCCCTCATTCGAACTACGCGACACTGTGAATGGTGATCGACCCAACATGTTTTCTACAACCAGAGAATTGGCTTATTGGGGTTATCTCCATCTTAAAAGAGGAAAGATTAAAAATAAACAAATAATCCCTGAAAAAATATTTCAATTGGCAACAACATTACAAAGCCCAGCACTCTCAAATGCAGACCTCCCAAGAAATGGATTCCTTTGGCAAGTACAGGATCAGCCTGCAAAACAAAGTGAAATTGGACCTAAAGTACCTAAAGGTTCTTTCCAAATCATTGGAATTTGCAACCAAGCGATTTTAGTTATTCCTAAATATCATATCGTTGCAATTAGACTAATGAATCGCCTTGGAAATCCGCCCGGATATGATTATTTAGAGGACATCAGATCTTTTGGCGACTGTGTTGCATCATGCATTTGATATCATGAGAGGTGACATCACGAAAAAGGAAGCGCTTTAATTCGTTTCCTTTTTCGTTTGTAGCTTGCCATACCTTTCTAATGTAGAAGGAGTATTTTATCTTTCTATAAACTATTAGAGTCCTTGTTCCTCCTATTCGTCTAAATCCTAATTGAACAACTGTACAAAGTAATTCAGACAGGAAATTAAGAAATTAAGAAATATTGTTGATGAAAGAAACATCATTGTCTCATTTGCTGTTTTTATAATCTTTAAATAAATTTAGTAACTGAATTAAAATACTTTTCTCAAGTCTTATTGTCTTAAGCTAATACCAATTAAATAAAGAATTACAATATGTAATGGATAAAAAATGTAAAAGAAATATTTTAGGCCTAATCCCTTTTTCCCATTGTAGAGCAACATGAAAGGCAGTGCTGCAATCATTAGCCATTGATAATCTGCAAAGGGTACGAAGTAAGAAAAAAATCCTCCCATGTGATACCCATATCTTCTCACTAAAAAATAACATATAATGGTAAATATGCTGAAACAGATAATAAATGCCTTTTTATTATTTCTCATTACATAGAATAACACTCCAAGCATAACAAAAAGAGGACCACCTTCTGTAAACATTATATTTCCAAATAATGAACCATAAAACATGTGAGATTGAAGTATGTAAGGAACGCTTGGAATAAGCTCAGCTATCATAAGACATAAAAAGGTACTAATGAATTGCCAAATAATAAAGCCAAGAAGATATTTTTTTTCTTTTTGATTCATGAGAAAAATAGTGAAACCAATTAAAAATAAGGTAGTAAAAATGTTGTTAGTAATAGAAACATAGGTATACCTAAATACATAATTAATCACTAAATTTATGATAGCCATCCCTACTCCAAACAAATACATACGTGTAAGATACTTTCTTTTATTCGATGTATACGAAAAACCCCAAATTACACAAAAAATAAATAAAGGAGCAGAAATTCTACCAATCCATCGAAACCAAATTGGGGTTTCTGGTATAAATTGGCCGATATGATCTATAAGCATAAATACTAGTGCCAATAATTTTAAGGTTGTTGTTGTCATATTAAAAAATCTCCTTATTCTTTAAAATCTTTGAGATTTGTATCATTTGATGAAATAAAGGTATCACGTAAAAATATTAAGCTATATCATAATTTGATATTCAAGTCTATTTATTAAAATAAATTTGATAATTATTGAAAACTATTAATAATTATCCTTCTATAAATAAAAAGTCCTTCAGAAAAATAATTAATTGCGGTTATCTTATCCATTATAGATGATTTGTATGGAGTTGGTGTTGTAGAGATAGAAAGATAATTTAATAAAAACCATGCTTCTTTTTATTAACCATCTAATCATTTTAGGGAAATATTAGAGATGAGGGTACGCAGTTAAAACTTTTTCAATTGGTTTAAAAAATGCGAGTACACTTGCTTCATAATCGATCAATAGAAAAAAACATTTCATTTCCAACGTGATTGATTCATATTGCAATCATTTTATCTTTGTCACCATCTTCATATATTTCTTTTCCCTAACTTATTGAGAAAAAACGCCACGATGACGTTGATGGAACGGGATCATGGCGTTCCTAGTTGATAGTTATAGGTGATATTTTTAAGGTAGCTCAAGTTCTGCTGGAAAAACATATTCTTGGAGTCAATTTCGATAATCGTTTATTTATTCTATATATCCACTAAAATCACTAGGTGCCTGAAAAGTCATATAGTAAAGTTTTGATGAATTTAAATCTGAGATAGTACCTGTGGATGTCGTATTAGCGGGAACTTTTATTGTTTCAGTAGCAAAAATACCATATTACGTATAAACTTTTACTGTTAATTCGTTATCGTTATAATTAGTTATACTGTAACTAACTTTCGATTTCCCTGTGAAATAATTGTTTGTAAATAATTTTGATCTCTTAGCCTCTCCTGAAAATTTCATTTTTCCATCATTAAGATCAACTACATTATCGGTACTTGGCTTACCTCAAAGAAAGCATTTAAAAAGGTTGACAGATCAGTTTTTCTGCATTAACATACCCTTAGAGGTATAAACGGGTCATAGCGAATCATAGATGCTAAAGATTCGGTATCTTAATATTCACCGTGTAAACGAAAAGAGCCCCATGAATAACTTAGAAGCAGGGCAATTCTAAAGTTCAAACAATAAAAAGTTTTTGCCACCGTCTACATTCAAAAAGGTTCATTTTTTTTAAACTTTTATATACCCATATAGGTATTTACGAATATTAAATAAGGAGGCATCATGATGACTGGACAGAAGAAAAAAACAACGATTGTGTTATTCAGCGGAGATTATGATAAAGCAATGGCTGCATATATTATTGCAAACGGTGCAGCAGCCTATGATCACGAGGTTACTATCTTCCATACATTTTGGGGATTAAATGCCTTGCGCAAGGATGAATCAATGAAACCTAAAAAAGGATTCCTTGAAAAAATGTTTGCGAAAATGATGCCACGCGGCGCGGATAAAATGGGCTTGTCGAACATGAACTTTGCTGGAATGGGGCCGAAAATGATCAAACACGTGATAAAAAAACATAATGCCATGACGCTTCCGCAATTAATTGAAATGGCGCAGGAACAGGATATTAGACTAGCAGCCTGCACAATGACAATGGATTTGCTTGGTTTGCAGCAGGAAGAATTGCTGGATAACATTGAATACGCTGGTGTTGCAGCCTATTTAGCGGATGCTGAAGATGGAAATGTAAACTTGTTTATCTAATCTAGGAAACACAATCATATGAATAAAGGGATGCTAAATAACGTTAAAGAGAAGCAGCTGGGAAAATCCCTAGCTCAGTGAATATCCCTTTATGTTTATTAGAGTTCCGGCGGCAGAAGCTCAAATGGTAACAGCATAAATGAGTGCTAAGGTCGCGCCAATATTTTTTTACTCTTTTAGATACTTCGGCTAGTTTAATTGGTAAGGAGGAAATAGAATGATTACACCAAACTATGTATTAGACGCAAAAGGATTTGCCTGTCCGATGCCGATTGTCAAAACTAAAAAAACAATGAAGAATTTGGAACCAGGGCAGGTATTAGAAATTCAGGCAACAGATAAAGGATCAACAGCAGACCTGCAAGCTTGGGCAAAAAGCACAGGCCACGAATACTTAGGAACGAAAACAGAAGGTGATGTTCTCCACCATTTCCTTCGTAAGGATGGAGCAAATACCGCAGCTGAAACCACTGTCATTCCTGAGATTTCATTAGAGAACTTTAAAGAAAAAGTAGAAAATGGTGAAAATCTCATCATTCTAGATGTACGCGAATTAGGTGAGTACGAGGCGGGTCACATTCAAGGCGCCATTCATATTCCACTAGGTGAAGTAGAACAGCGTTCCGATGAATTAAAGAAAGATGCGTGCATTTATGTAATCTGTCATTCGGGCAGAAGAAGTGAATTAGCCGCTCAAACGATGGCGAAACAAGGATTCAAACAATTAATCAATGTTGTGCCCGGCATGTGTGACTGGACAGGCGAAACGGTAAAGTAAAAAGGAAAGTTTAAAAAACAGCAATGATTGCTGCAAACGGCGATTATTCGATGCATAAAAATATTCCATATCGCAACGGCAGCGGCTGCCAATCCCCAAAGGGAAAAAGCATGTTTCCGAAGACATCCAAGAACAACAAACCCTTCTATTACGAAACTTGAAGGAATGGCTTGGAAAAGATGGCGACGGATAACATGGGCCTTGAAAAAGGTACAATGAAAAAATTTTTAACTCAAAATATACTATAGGGGGTAAGTATAAATGTCAGTAAATCCAATGACAGCGAAAGAAGTCACAAAAAAGGTCATCAACAAAGAATCATTTTTTATTTTAGATATTCGAAATGAAGATGCTTTTCACGATTGGAAAGTAGAAGGAGAAAATATTCAATATCTAAACGTTCCTTACTTTGATCTCCTGGATGGAGTCGAAGAAATCTTGCCGCAACTTCCGCAAGGTAAAGAAATCTTGGTTATATGTGCAAAAGAAGGTTCATCTATCATGATCGCTAATATGCTTTCAGAAGAGGGGCTGAACGTATCTTACCTTGAAGGCGGCATGGAAGCGTGGAGTGAATATTTAGAACCTGTTAAAGTAGGCGATTTAAAAAACGGAGGTGAATTATACCAGTTTGTCCGCATCGGGAAAGGGTGCCTCTCTTATATGGTGGTATCGCATGGAGAAGCAGCTCTTATTGATGTGACGCGTATGACCGATGTCTACACGAAGTTTGCGCAGGAAATTGGCGCGACCATTACCCATGTATTTGATACCCACCTTCATGCGGACCATATCTCAGGCGGAAGAAAGATTGCGGAAGCAACCAACGCCACGTACTGGCTGCCGCCAAAGGATGCACAGGACGTAACGTTTGACTTTCAGCCGTTAGAAGAAGACCAGCACATCACGATCGGCAATACGACGATCCAAATTCAGCCATTGTATTCCCCTGGCCACACGATCGGATCGACGTCCTTTATTGTAGACGAATCATATCTTTTATCAGGAGACATCTTGTTTATTGACTCTATCGGAAGACCTGATTTGGCTGGATTAGCAGAAGACTGGGTAGAGGATCTGCGTGAAACGCTATACACACGTTACAAAAAATTATCAGATGACCTCATTGTGTTGCCGGCTCACTTTATGATCACTGAAGAGCTGAATGACGACGGCAGTGTATCAGAAAAATTAGGTACACTATTTGAAAAAAATCACGGGTTAAAGATAGAAGATGAAGCGGCATTTAGAGAAATGGTGACCAGCAATCTGCCGCCGCAGCCAAATGCATATCAGGAAATCCGGCAGACAAACATGGGGAAATTGACACCTGATGAAGAGCAACAACGCGAGATGGAAATTGGCCCAAATCGTTGTGCGGTTCGATAAAAAAGAGAAACAAAATACAAAACAACTAAAAACGAATGGAGAGATTGAAATGAATGCAGATAAAGTATTAGATGTAAAAGGGCTTGCCTGCCCAATGCCGATAGTGAAAACGAAAAAAGCGATCAATGAGCTGGAATCCGGACAAGTGCTGGAAATTCATGCGACAGATAAAGGGTCAAAAGCGGACCTCACTGCCTGGGCGAAGTCCGGCGGCCATGAACTCGTAGATCAGACAGAAGAAGGTGATGTTCTAAAATTCTGGATCAAAAAAAGCTGATAAGAGAACGAAAGGGTGTCGACCAGATACCCTTTCTCTTTTTGAAAGGAGGAGGAACCGATGGATTTTCATTTTATTGTCATCATTTTCCTAATAGGATTTATCGGCTCGTTTATTTCCGGTATGGTTGGGATTGGAGGATCGATCATTAAATACCCGATGCTTTTGTACATTCCTCCGATGCTTGGAATGGCAGCGTTCACTGCCCATGATGTATCCGGAATCAGTGCCATTCAAGTCTTTTTCGCTACGATTGCAGGTGTATGGGCGTACCGAAAAGGCGGCTACTTGAACAAAACCTTGATTCTTTATATGGGGTCAAGTATTTTAATCGGAAGCTTCATCGGCGGTTATGGATCTGGCATGATGTCAGAAGGAGGCGTCAACCTTGTTTACGCGATACTTGCGACCATTGCGGCTGGCATGATGTTTATCCCGAAAAAAGGAATCGATGATATTCCGTTTGACCAGGTGACATTTAATAAATGGTTGGCGGCTGGACTGGCATTTATTGTTGGAATCGCGGCTGGCATTGTAGGAGCAGCAGGAGCCTTTATTTTGGTTCCGATTATGCTTGTCGTCTTAAAAATCCCAACAAGAATGACCATTGCCACCTCACTAGCGATTACATTTATTTCGTCGATCGGTGCCACAATCGGCAAAATCACGACGGATCAAGTTCTTTATGGTCCTGCAGCCATCATGATTATCGCTAGCTTGCTTGCCTCTCCTTTAGGAGCAAAAGCTGGAAAAAAGGTGAATACAAAAATATTGCATGTTCTGTTGGCTTTATTAATTCTAGGAACAGCAATTAAAATTTGGATGGACATTTTTTAACATAAAAAAGCAGGCCAAAATGGTGCCTTTTCATTGTATCCAACGCAAAAAGAAACGCTTTTATTCGTTTCCTTTTGCGTATACAATTTGCCTAAAAATTCGAATTTGAGCTTATTTCGTATTTTAATTTTTCTTCATTTACGAACACACTAATTATGTTACTGGAATCATTCAAAAGAAATCCTTTTCTTCTTCTAGTTCCTTTTGCAATAGCAAGATCTTTTCTTTCGACAAACCTGTACATTCGATGATCGTTTCAATATCCATCTCTTTTTGTAGCATCTTCTTTGTCACTTCTTTTACTCCTTTTTTAACGCCTTCTTTCTTTCCTTCTTCTTTACCTTTCAAGATTCCTTCTTTGATACCTTCTATCTTCCCTTTTTTAACTCCTTCTTTAATACCTTCCTCACGTTTCATCGCGATGTAGTCTTTTATCATTGGGCTTGGTTCCATTTTCATCGGTTGCATGAGTGTGGATACCTCCTTATCTATGAGTGGGTTCATTTGAATTTGAAGCTTTTCTTTTAAGTCTAATGGGATGTAGAGCAAATAGTCAATGAAGGAAAAGAGTGTGTTGAGATAGCTGCGCTTGTTTTGGCGGAGAATGTGCTTATCTTGGAGTACGAGTGTGAGGAGTTTGCGTTTAAATTGATAGCGGATGTCCATGTCCTTTTTCGTTTCCAATGCATACTTGCCAGCTAAGATTGCATAAGCGAATTTGTTATTCATTTGAAGAAGGTTTGTTTCGTCTTGATCGAGGATTTTATAGGTATTGAATTGATACGTAAGTTTAGTTCCATGGAAATTGTAGCAAAAAGCTGTAGGGTGAAACGAGGGGGTGCCATCTGTTAGAAGTGCAATTGCCACGATTTTCTGTTTATACTTATCAAAGGTGCGATAGAAATATTGAAACATACGCAAACCGAAGTGGTCATCTTGTGATTGCTGGATTTCAACGTGAATGAGTATCCATTGATCTTTACCGTTTTTCAACTTTACTTCCATTAGCTTATCCATATGGCGAGTTCCCTTTTTATCGTGTTTCGGAAACAGCTTCAACAGTTCCTGCTCCAGCGCTTTCGGTTCATAACGCCAGTCGATTTTCTTTGCTAAATCTGGAGCAAACAAATACATAAAGTCCTCGAACAGCTCGGTAATCACCGTTTTCCACAGATAATCATAATCGATTGTATACTTCTTCTTTTTCTCTTGGACGAGCATGGTGAACATGCGGTTACCACTTCCTTTTCTTTTAATAAATCTCCCATATACACTATTCGACATAATATGAGTTAATCCTTCTATTTTTGTCTATATGTTAAAAAAGAGTAATGTTTTTCAGGTTTATTCATATGAAAGAAAGATGTGGTCCCCATACTGAGAGACCACATGCTTTATTAGCCTAAGCTTTTGTTCCTGCTTTTTGTTCTTTTCCATTAACTTCTACTTGTTGCCCTTTAAAATGATTCATTTTATAAAATTCTACAGCATAAGGTTCAGTAATTTGATAAATTTCTTCCCACTTTTTAACAGCCGCATCGTAGTCTTTTTTCTTCGTTAATTCAACGACTTCTTTATAAAGAGGTTCTAACTTTGCTATATCGTCTTTTTCAACAGAATATTTTTTTATATCGTCTTCAAATGAAGCAACTCTTGCTTCTGCATAGTAAGGTTTAAGAGCTTCAAAGAATTCATCCATGTGATTTGCATTACTTTTATTTTTATCGTGTTTTGCCATCCCTTCTTCATGGAGTTTTTTCAATGCTGCTTTATCTTCATCTGGAATCTGAAGTCCAGTTACTTCTAAAAACTCCTCAAAAGTTTGTTTGTAGTCAATATCTTTTGTTTTATCCGGTGGGAAGAATTTTTCTGGTTCTGCTTTAGGATATGAAGCAAGAACTTCACTTATTTCATGTTCAACTTCAAAATAGCGATTCATTTTTTCTTCGTTTTTGGAATCTGCATCTACATACTTATTCTCACCTATTATTTCAGTGAAGGCGAGTTTTTCTAACTCTTTTAATTCTTTATGCAAATTTTTGACCTTTGCTAAATCATCATTTGTTATTTCTTTCGGTAATTGTCTTTTATATGCTTCAAAGCTATCAAAAAAGGCCTCGCTATCTAATACTTTTCCTTTCACAACGATTTCAGCGCCTTCTTTCAATCGCATATCTATAATTTGTTCATCTGTGAAGTCATGTAAACTTACACGATATCGTTTGCCATCTTCTCCAGTGATGAATAATTCATAATTGGCGTAAGTTAACACTTTTCCTTTTACTTGTTGTTGTTCCAATTGTGTTTCGGACACTTCTTTCTTAACTGCTTCGGCTGCTCCAGCTTGTATAGGTGCGAAGACTGCCATACCCATCACTAATGCCGACGCAAGCACCATCGGTTTTCTCGCCTGTTTTTTCTTCATTAGGTATACCTCTTTTCACGTATATTTTTGATCATTCTGATAAAACGACCTATCTTCTACAACTTTTCACTGTCATTCTCAATCTTTGTTAACGCTGAAGGAGAATGACAATCTGTTTTGTCTACCTTTTTTTGCTGCTTCTTCTTTTGTCTTCATGCTTTCCATTCTAAATGGTAGTGCACGGGAAAACTCCAAGTATGGATCAAACATTTCATAAAAATGCGTCCTACTTATTAGCACCTTTCATTTGTTCCACTAAGAGGAGATGAAATAAAGAGTGAACGAAAAGTACATGATGAGATGAAAAGATGATTATCAATAGAAATGGAAAAAGAATAAATCTTGTAGGATGTTCTACACTAGTCATAGAAATACAATCCTATTTGGGTTCATCAGAACGTAGAAAACTTCTTCTTGCCGCAATAAAGGTCAAATCCATCAAAATAGACTTTCCCTTCAAGAGTTAATCTTCCACATCCCAATTCACCTATAATGCTGAGACGAATTTTCCTTTCTTAATGACGGAATTCACTTCTTTCTATGCGCGAATCATGGTTTCACCCACTAAAATTTTTCTTGGTAAGGTTTGTTTCCATCATCGTCCACTCTCTTCTCCTCTTAGTACTACTAATGTAACAAGCAATTATTTAAAAGTAATGGAGTAAATATGCAGATGTTGTGCAGATCATATTACTTCATAAAAATAGGTATTTAGACCTACTATGTCATTAATACTTTTTCCGTTGATCTGCTGGTTCCCTCAAATAAATAGGAATGTTTTCTTGCATTTTCCTACTCTATCATTAGCACTGTAATAATATAGTTAGGATGCAAGCCATGATACGAGTATATCTTCGTGCATTGCAATCAAATTTCTTTTTGATAGCTACACAAATTTTACCCCAAGAATCACTAAACGAAGCTCGTGATGCCGTTAAAAATCTTGATTCCTGCACCTCATCACTCAAGCCAACAAATTATAAACAAGCCAAATTGTATCTATATGTTGTGTATGGGGAAAGGAATTTTTATAAGTAGATCATTTGATGATTCGAAGAAAATGGTAGGAAAGCTTATCAAGTTTATTAGTTACCTATAATATTAAAAGATTAAAATAATTTACATTGACAAAAGCAATATTATCTATGTATTCGTTTTTAAAATATTTATTTTTATAGTTAATCGTTTTATTTCAATCTATTGATAAGTCCTTTAGGTCAATTGGTATTTCACGTAACACTACTTTCCTTATGATTTCATGATGATCTTCAAAACCTTCTTCTTTCAAATCACGATAGAGATCCTCAAGATGAGATAAAAACTTTGCTTTTTTTCTATAAAATGACGATCCTTGGTCTGAGGTAACTATCAGTGAAAAGATTTAATTTTTCTAACATAACATTATCCATCCTTTGAATTTATTGAGGCTGCGAGTGTAATCTTTATCACAGCCTCTTGATTTGAAACTTCAAACGATATTTTTAACTTCTTGCCATCTTCATATAACGTCTATAGCCAACCAAAGAGAGGGCAAATCCTAAAATTGAATAGCCAATCAAAATAAGGACAACGATCCCTAAGTTTTCTCCTCCTGGCAGTGTTGAAACGAATTGTAATAATCCTTGATGAGCCCAGTATTGCGGCAAAATAATCCCAATCGTTTGGAGATAACCAGGAAGTTGATCAAAAGGAGTCCATAAACCGCATGTGACAGCTGCTACAAGAGCGATCATATTCGACATGACTAGTCCTGTATTTTCCGTTTTCGCATATAGAGCGATTGCCACACCCCATGAGGTAAGCCAAATAGAAATGAATAAAGTGACTGTTAGATAAGAAGCGTAATGAGTAATTTGAATATCATACAGATAGACCCCAATTACTGTCAGTAACAGTATTTGTGATGCAATGATAATAAAAAAAGGAATACATTTGCCAAGAAAAAAGTGATAATTCTTTAGCGGGGTACTGGCTAGTCTAGCGACCATCCCTTTTTCCCGGTCTTTCACAAAGCTTATCACGATTGAAATAATAATAAAGGTAGAAAAGACTATGCTCATGCCTGTGATCAATTGTGAGGCTACAAGTGTTTTATGAGCACTATCTCTTGAAAATAACTCAACCATGAAAGTAATCGTAACGATTGGCAACAGTAGGGTCCAAAATAATAAAGATTTATCTTTTATTTGCTTTTTTGCTTCTATTTTAGTCAACGGCCACATAGTAGTCACTCCCCTTTTTCATTTTGATCTCGCAAATCAGTACCAGTTAGTTGAAAAAATACATCCTCTAATCGCGGCTTAAAGAGTGATAGTTGTTCTGGGATAACATGATGATCTCTGCTTAATTGAACAAGTTCAGTAATCGTTGTTAACGGATCGTTGCTTTGAATAATAGCGCCTGTCTTATATGGAGTGAACGCAAATTTTCCATTTGCTAATAATTGAGTTGAATCCTCTGCTTCAAAATACACCGCGGTATTCGCATAACGATTTACAAGTGCTTTGATTTCTCCTTCTTCAACAATATTGCCTTTGTCGATGAACGCAACGTAATCGCACAAATTTTCAATCTCTTCCATGTAATGACTTACATAAACAATCGTTTTTCCTTGCTGTTTTAACTTGTTGACAATATTAAAAATATACCGTCGAGACTGCGGGTCAACTCCTACGGTTGGTTCGTCTAAAATGATTAATTCAGGATCATGCATCAGTGCACAGCCAATATTCAATCGGCGCTTCATCCCCCCTGAAAAACTTTCCACAATATGATCGGCCCTCTCTAACAAACCAATGTCTTTCAAGATTTGTTCTGCTTTTTTCTTTAAAGTGCTCCCTTTCAATCTATGAATCTGACCAAAAAACTCCAAATTTGTTCTGGCAGTTAATTTCTCTTCTAAACTAATGTCCTGGGGGACATAGCCTAACGTTCCTTTCGCACCACCAACGTATTTGATCCTGCCTTCATAGGATCTAATAATTTTCGAGATAATTTTTATCAGAGTAGATTTTCCGGAACCGTTAGGACCGATTAATCCGTAACACGTCCCCTTAGGAATAGTAAGCAATACATTGTTTAATGCATTGATTGTTCCATAGGATTTGCTTACTTGCTCAATCTGCAACATACTGACTCTTCCTTTCTCACTCGTTGTTTTTTAAAATTGCTTCAATCGTTTTGATATAGTTTTTATAAGCTTGAGCGCCAAGATCAGTAACCTGTACAATCGTTTTCGGTTTTTTTGCTACAAATTTTTTAGTAACTTGAATGTATGCTGCTTCCTCTAACTTCTTTAAATGAGAGCCTAGGTTCCCGTCCGTAATCCCTAATGACTTCTTTAATAGCGTGAAATCACAACTTTCGTATGTCATGAGTAAACTCATAATCCCTAAACGAACCTTTGCATGAATTAAATCATCTAACTCGTTGATATTACTCATTTCCATGCCCTTTTCGTTTCAAAATCAGTCCAGTCAACACCAAACTTCCACCGCCAATGACGGCAAAAATAATATTCATGACATTAGGGAAAAAGAAGAAAGTAATCATTCCAAGAATACTAAGCCAAACACCCATGAAGAAAATTTCTTTCGTTAATACAATGCCTAACAAAAGGTACATTATTGAAACGAGTAAAACAATGTAAAACAATATATTTTCAAACGTATATGGCAAGAGGCCGGAATAGATAAGAAAAAGAAATACCGCTAATATGACAAACAATGCTATCGAGGTATATCGCAACTGGGTTCTTAGAAATAACGGAAGCGGATCTGTTTTATCTTGCTTAAAATATATCGTTAATGTAATAGCCCAGCCAATCATCCCCAAAGTGAACCAAGAAACGCCAATCGTGAAAGAACTCAAAGAAAACGATGACATCGGGTAAGCAATCATCGAAATAATCCCCCAGACGATAAAATAAACGCTGGATTGCTTACAATACTCGGTTTTGTAATTCGTAAGGGTTTTAATGTGAGAAAGATTTTCTAAAATTTCTGATCTGGTATATTTCTGTTCCGACATATCATATCTCCTTTTTCACAAAGTACTCTGCAAAACAAAGTATATATTATTTCCATATCTTTGTAAAGTGATCTTTCCACATTATTTTATTTCTATATAAAAAAGGGCATTAGTTCCTCTCTTTTCGCTTTTGAGGGTGTTATCATTCGGTTGTTTCGTTATCCAGGGCTTTATATACATTTTAACAAATTAGCTTGCGGTTAAAGCCATTGTTCCATTAATTGATGGTGGATGCCAACAAGAGAATAGTAGATTTGGAATACGTGATCTTGGCGAATCCACCGCCCTGTAGTAGTCCACAGTACCGATATCCATTCGTTCAACATATACTAACTCTTACTCCTGTATTGAGTAGGAAATTTACAAGCAAGCAATTTCGCTGAGAAGTGATTCAATTGTGTTTCAAGCAAATAATAATCAATCGACTTCAACATCAAAAAATGCAGTTAAAACAGTTTACTACCAGACATAACATTCATTCAATCCCGTTTTAATTTGATTAAAAATTTGATTAACTAGTTGTTAGAAACTTATTCTTTTCTTTTAAGCAGTTAATTTATTATGGGATGGACGGAATAAAAGTCTGAGGCGATTCAGAAATATACGATAGAATTGCAAAGGGAAGCCCCTAGAAATAAATCCAAGGGCTTTTTTAGAAGGATGTTGATCATTTATCCATAAGGTTGTTGCTTATTATCTACTTTAACATTACCACTATCATCGATAGATACGAGAACCGGAATCTTAGTGTATTTGTTGTCCTTTACTTTAACATGTAGAAGTAGGAGAATTCTTTTCGAAAACCTAGTTTATCTATACATTTAAATCCTTTGTAGTGTCTTTATTTATCTTTATCTTTCTTTTATGTCTATTTAAGATAATATTTCCGATTACCATCAAGCCGAGTGTTGAAATAAGTAAAACGGTACTTCCAGTCATCATGTGAATTTTTGGATTATCTAGTAAAGTTGAGACTTCGCCGTTGATGATTTTGGCGACATTAAAATAGACGAAAGGTGACAAATGTGCCATCTGAGGCAGCGTTTGTGTGCTTAATGCATATCCCGAAATGGCAAGAAGGCTGACAAACGTAAATAAACTGAATTGATTTTTTATCAATAAAGAACAAAAAATTGTTAGTGTAAGCAAAAACATGAGTACGATTAGAAATAAGACAATACTTTGGACTAAATACTCTCCTATTGGGATAAAGTGAAAACCCATTCCTTGAGAGTAATTTCCTGTGTAATTTAATGAATTGGCCAAACTAGCGCTATCATATATCAAAATTGGATACAGCCAATCTCCGAATCGATCAAAGATCGTTCCCATTAAAAGTACAATAGAGAAAATCCCGATACTGCTCAGTAATGCTGCTGTTAACGAAGCAAGCCATTTCCCATTAAAGATATGGCTCAATGAAAGAGGTTGTGTCATTAAAAAATGGAGTGTTCGGTTCTTTCCCCTTTCCGTGGCCAAACCCCCTCCTAATAATAGAAAGAATAGTATCATTGGCACAAAAAAGAAATACTGATCCATATAGAGATAAAGTGAGAAAAGTCCGCTGCTATCCACTTTTCGATTCGCTTCTTCCCATTCTTTTTGTAAATAAGCTTGATTTTCTCCCCAGTAATGAAAGATCGTTGGAACAAATTCTCCAGGAAATACAGGTTGAATATGATGCTCCATCAGCCACTTTTTTTCTGCCAAACTGGCGTCTATCGATAGTTTCCCTATTTCGTCCGGCGAATTATTTAAATAGTAACCAGTATCAAATTCTTTGTTGGAAAATTGATTTGCAAAAAGTTGATACTTATATAAAGGAATCCAATCTCCCTTTTCGTAAGCAGAAACGGCAGCTTTATTTTTAGATACCTGTTCTTTAGCAACAGCCAATGCTTTTTCATAACCTACAACTATCACATCATCTTCGTCTTTTAAAGATGCAATCACTTGTTCAAAAAGTGTAACTAGCTTTTCTTCTAGCGGTTCTTTTAGCTTATCAAAATAAGCAGCTTCTTTTTCCTTTGCCTCCTGATAAATGAAAAAATATCCAATCGCAATAAATAATACGAGAAGGATGTGCACTTGTTTTAAAAGCCTTTTCCGTTGCATTTTCCGCCATTCAAACATACTAAACTTCCACAATATTGAGCGCTTTTTTTGTATCCCCCCACGTTGAAAAGCTTTATTAACATCATTCGCATGAAATAAACTTCTCTCTTTCTCAGGAAGAATAACTGCTAAAGCTAGTAGAATGAGACTCGAAACGAAGGCCGAGAGAAGATATAGCAAAGCAGAACATAGTGATGTTTCTCCTATCATCTGTGACAAGCGAAAATATTGAAATGGATTATAAGGGATTTGTAAATTTGGATACATACTTGTCACGATAAACCCGAGAAAAATTGTCGAGCTAATCAGCATTAAAACACGAAAAGAATTTTTTAGCCATGCGCTGAACAATAAAATGAGACTAAAAGTAAAAGTACTTGCACAGATAAACAATATGGCTCCCCCCATTAAATAATGAAAGGTGGAAATGAGGATAAAGGTATCTCCTGATTCGATTATTTGGGGATACTGAAGATTTATGCCGTATTCACCAAAAAGGAAGGGAATAAACAACCCTAGGCAGATAACCATGATAAAAAATACAAAAAGCGTCATCAGCAAGCTCGCATATTTTCCTGCAAACAGTTGCCATTTAGGAATAGGTTGCGTATTCAATGTAAGCCATGTTCGCTGTTCCTTTTCTGCTGTAATAGTAGTACCAAAGAAAAGCAAGAAAATCAAAATACTTAAAACACTAAAGTGTATATTTGTACTATCTTTTAAAAATAAGGCAGGAGATAATGGATACTCTTCATCTTCGTAAGGCAAGTTGTATGCTCGAAGCCAAGCATTTTTCGCGATTGCTTTTTCTCTTTCAACCCCCTGCAATAGTTGAAATTCGCCGCCATATCGCTCAAACTGCTGTAAATGGGTCAAAAAATCTTTTTCATAAGCGGGGATCTTGCTCCATTCTTGGTGATTGATCGCAACTTTCCAATATACCAATGCAGTTCCCATATCTTGTACGTGTTCAAATTGTTTTGCTTGTAAGTCGTCTTCAAAACCATTTTCTCCTCTGACCGATTCAAGGTCTTCTTTTACACGATTTACTTCACGTAATAACGGTTCCATTTTCGCTGTAGCGCGTTCTGACATAAGAGATTGTTGAGAAAGATTTTGATAGAAGATGCCACATGTACATAAGAGAACGATGATGAACAACCAAAGAAGTTTTTTCTGACGCCATACCTTTTTCATTTCAAATAGGAGCAATTTCATGATACATCATCCTTTTTTCCGAAAATCTTTTGATAACGATCCTCAGAACCGAGCATTTTTTTCTCTATATCTAAAATTTCTATTTCTTTTTGATTAAACAATTGGAAAATTTCATTAATAGGAGCACCTTTCATATAGAGCAACAGCTTGTTATTCTCTATTTTGACCGGAATTTTTATCCCTTCTAAAGCCGTTTTGGCATGTTGCACATTATCAACGCTTAGCTGGTAGCCAATCCTTTCATAGTGGGGAATATGTTCTTTGATGATTTTTCCATTTTTCAAAAATAAAATATGGGAAGTGATAAGGTCTATTTCAGCTAGCTGATGTGATGATAAAACAATGGTCGTTCCATTTTCATATAAGTTTATTAAAAGGTTCCTTACTTTAATTGCACTTGTAGGATCAAGCCCATTCAGAGGTTCGTCTAATATGAGTAGTTTCGGTTTATTTAAAAGGGCCATTGCCAATAATAGGTGTTGTTTCATCCCAAGAGAATAATTTCCTACTTTTTTATTTAAATAATGAGTCATTCCTATTCGCTCAGCAGTTTCATAAATCCGTTGTTTTGAAATCTTTTGGATGTCGCCAATAAACTGAAGATGATCATAGCCAGTTAAATAATCATATAGGACAGAATTGTCTTGCATAAAGGAAATCTCTCTAAAAATCTTCGGATCTTTGTTGCTTCTGTTAAGTATCATAACATCACCACGATCAGCAGTTAATAAATTGGTAATAATATTTAAAAGTGTAGATTTTCCAGAACCATTTGGCCCTACCAAAGCAACAATTTGGGGCTTTTCAATTTCAAAAGAAATATCTTTCAGTACTTTTTCTTTTCCATACGATTTGTGTACTTGATTGACTGATAGAATCATGATTACGCCCTCCATATTTATCAGTAAATAAAATTCAACTTTCAAACGATAAAAAAGCTCTTAACCTCCAACAATATGAAAGGAAGAGCTTTTACTTTAAGTGATTATAAGAATTATTCAGTATCTATAGGGCTAACAAATGGAGTTGGATATGATAAAGGTTCTCTATAAAGATAGCCACGATATGCACTTACACCTGGATGAATTTCTTTATATGCACTCAACCATCCTCGATAGACGTGACCATATTTTCCTTCTGAATAAAATATATAAGGGTTTATACTCACATCTACTATTCCTTCAACAAAGTAACTATCGGGGGCTGATTGTTCAACTACTGAACCTGATTTTGCTAAATCAGAAGTGGCCTTCGCAGGTGTACATACTAATGAAATAGAAGCAGCTAGAGTAATCATTAACATTGCACCAAAAATTTTCTTTAACAAAATCATCACTCCTAAAATTATTTTACAACTCTTTTAAATATTAACATTTTAAGAAAATTTTATCAACTGAAAACCCACAGTTTTTACTATTTTTTAAAAAAATAGATATTTTATAACTAAATAACTGATAGTTGAATAGACTGAAAAACCTATCGTCTTTATAGTTTATTTTGTTGTAGAATTACATGTGTAAACGCTATAATAAACAATTTTCGCTAAGATAATTTTTATACTTTCGTCAAATAAGACCTAATTGCCCAACGAATCGCTTATCTAATCGACAATGTAATAGAATTAAAAAAGGAAAAGCCCTTGGAAATAAATCCAGGAGCTTTTTAAGAAGGAATGTTGATCATTTATCCATAAGGTTGTTACTTTTTATCTACTTTTACATTACCACTATGATCGATAGATACGACAACTGGAATCTTAGTCTCTTTATAGTCATTTGGTTTAATTAATACAGTAAACTCTAGAGTCTTGTTTCTAAAGATCCACTTTCGAATTAACATTTTTATGGTTTCCAATTATTCTGATGTAACGTCCCTTTAATGTACAAAAAATATCATTGATTAATGTTTATTAATAACACTCCATAAACCTAGCTTTCCTAGGATTAATCTTCTTGCTAATCTTTGAACATTATGAATATCATATGGATTAATATAAGCAATTACTTCGTTAAATTTATGTCCGATAAAATAATTCCTTATATAGCTACAATAATGTAGTGCATCATAAATCCTCAATTTTTGATCGAGAATTACTTCTCCATCATTCCAATATGAATCAATTCCTAGTACGGGTTTGATCTCTGAATATAAGGGACTTGGAGTGCCCCTTATAAGCCAAGTAATTGTTTCCAACTCATCTATATCTACTTCTGAAAGTCTTTTAAGAATGTCATCTTTAACAACAAAATTCCATTCACCTTGTAAAAATCGATGTTTATTACTACTAGAACGTATTTCAAGACCCAATTCTTCTATTATTGAATAGGCACTAAAAAATGCATAAGCTCCTTGAACATGGTAAGAGTATCCTCTATCCTCTATAGAAAATACTTGTCCATATGTAGGAGAAGCAGAATGTGGTGAAATTGAATCCAATTGTAAGCTAAATCTATATTTTTCAATACTATATATAAGACTTTTGTCATTCCAACTTCTTGAGGCTACTAAACATGCAAAAAGCATATGTTCATTTATTGTATTTTACTTATAATTATCATTTAATATAAAGTCACTTTTAATATCAACAACAGACTTTGGATTTGGATTTTCATATATTGAAGGATAAGCTAAGAGTCTTCCTCCATGTATTAGGTTACTTATGTTCTGGGCTATAACATCATTTTCAGCATAAACAATCAATTCGAAAGCTCGATTATATTCTTTAAGTAATTCATTTATTTTTTTAGGAATGGGTGGTTTTTGTCTCATTATAAAATCATTACTGTCTTTTTTAACCCAATTCATATAGCTCGGATCTTCCCTATAATCAAAAAAAACATTTTTATCAATCTCTATATTCTTTATTAGTTCTGCCTGTTTATCATAAAAAATATTGAAAGTTGAATATCCAGTTAAATTCTTTTTCAACTTTATCCCCCTTATATAAATAATACTTCCTTAGTTTACTTTCTTTTTCTCTTATTTTCAAAATTTAAAAACCAACTTCTATAAATTGAATACTTTTTGTTTAAAATAAAAAGTATATTCAACAAAATACAAACTCTTCATTATTGATGAGATTGGTATTTACCGATTGATCCATGGACACCAAATATTCTTCCAGCTGATTGATAAACGTTATTAAAAACGAATCCATGATTTTATGGCAAACGTAAATTTTGAATCCTGGAACGAATTGTTTCAAGAACTGAAACTAGCCAATGCGATTCTCGACCGGATTCCACGCAACAGTTGTTACAATTGTAGGTGATCATATCGTTTGAAGGATCATCTAGCGAAAAATTCTAAGTGCTTTTGTACATCATTAAGTGAGCGTTTGTGTACATATTTTGGGTTCTTACGTTCTTTTGGTGAAAGAACTTATAATCATATGAATAAAATGTAAATCATTCGATTTTTACGGACTTCCTGTGCTCGAAAAACGTAATAAAATGCGAAGTTGCTTTTATCCAGCCACAATAAATTGACTTTCCCCAACATTATGTGAGAGCCATATTTTGTTAACATTTATAACTAATAGTAAAAATTCCAAATTTCAGAATTTTTCTAGAACGTCTTTATCCTTTATGAGTAGTTCGTTTGACTTACAAGTACATTCTATATACCATAATATTATCAACATTGTTTTGATAATTGTTAATAAAAGAGGTGTGTTTATAATGATGTAAATGTACTTCGAATAAATAATTGCACAAAATTATTCACTTTTAGTTGAAGTAGTTTTTTTAGGTTAAGATTTATTAAGATAATAAGAGGAATAGAATTCCTTTAATACATCGTTATACTTAGTACCTTGTTATTAAGTAATATTAGGAATACCTGATGGATCATTTCAGGTACTGAAATAGCTCTTAAAAATTATAAACCGGATGATGTGAAAATGTCTATTTAGAGTATATAGATGAACAAAACGATTAACGAACATATTAAGTATATATTTCGATGTATTAGATTTAAATCAGGCTTAAAATCAGAATTATCTCGTATTAAAACAATGACATATTCCATTGATTGATGATAGAAGGTCAAAGTATACACTTAATATAAAACAGATGAAATAAATACTGTATGCATATCTTTTATCCATAAATATCGATTAATATTCCAATATTTCGGGAAAGCGTTAACTACGATGAGTAAGAGGTGATAGGTATTGTTTTCAATAAAATATGATGATTGGAGAAATACTTGCTCGCAAATTTTTAACCAAAAACATGGACGTAAAAGGATGTATTTACAATGGTATCCATTTACACGTCTTTCCCAAAAAGAAAAAGAGCTCTTAATAAGCCAAGAGTTTTTTAATAGCTTTATTAAGTCTGGATTGTTCTTGTATTATTCCGAAAACTGGATTGTACCAAACAATTATATAATGAAGGGAGATGGAAACTTTAGAAATGCATCTCTTGTTTCCCCTATTATGTATCTACTGGCGCTAACTATAGGAAAAAGCATTTCTAATGTATATGTATGTAAAAGACCGCAGGGAATTAAAGTATTTTATGCAGGAAACTTTGATGAAGATAGGCTATATTACAAAAAGGACTATGATGTTTTCTTTAAGACAATAAACAAAATATCACAATCATATCAATATTATATCAAAACAGATGTTAAGGATTTTTTTCCTAACATAGATATGAACAAACTATTCGACATGATTAATAACAGACTTTCCGTGATAGCAAATCCAATATCACAAAAAGATCTATTATTATATAAAGAATTATTGTTGTGCTTAGGCCAAGGAGAATTTCCATTGATAGAAAATAGTACTGTTTCATCGTATTTAGCTACTGTTGTTTATTTGGAAAAACCTGATATTAAGCTTAATCACTATGTTGAAAACAAGGAAAAAGATATAACGGAATTTGTGATGATTCGATATGCTGATGACTTATACATACTTTTCAACTCGAATACTCCACAAAAAAAACTAATGCCCATAGTAAACCGTGTTATTAATTTTTACTCTAGTGAACTAAAGAAATTAGGCTTATCTTTAAATAGAAGTAAAACAACGTGGAGACGTATTTCTGAACTGAACGAGGAACTGAAAAAATCATTGTATGATGAACAATTCAATGGTAAAGATTTTAATATCACCGATATTGTGGACGCCGACCTTTTGTTAAAATTTCTTGAAAACATTGAAAATGCACTCTTAAATTATAGTTTAGATGTTACAGAATATACTAAAATAGTCAACAATACATTTTTTATTAAACAAACAGAATATACTCCACAGGAGATTTTTAATTCTTTGGTATATGAAAAACATCAATTATTTAATAATCCACAGATTATTAACAAATTACTTCTGCTGATTAACTTTGACTACAGTTTTCTAAAACTAGATACAAAACGCTTCATGATCATGTTCCTTAAAACAAAAGACGGGAATTTAATAAAAGCTATGCTCGCTAAACTTTTCGAAGCTAATCGAAATGGTGTTTGGAGTATATATGATACATCATTAGCCATAAATTATTTACTTCAAAGAAATTTTGAACATCGTGACCTACTTAAAATTTTAAGAAATGAAGAACAAAATATACATTCTTATTATAATTTGTATTGCAAATGTTCATTTTTCAAATCAATTAAGCAATCACATCAAAACTATATTCGTAAATTTGGAAAAAACGCTTTTTATTTTAAAGATGATAAATTATTTTTCTTTTATTTTATGTATATGGTCGAGCTAAAAAAGAAAAATTACCTTTCAGCTTTTGCATATTTTAAAAATTTTTTTGACAGAATTTCTGCACATTTGGCATTTGCAATAAATAATGATAATGCTAAAGGAAAGCCCAACTATAAGAAATATTATAAAGAAGGTGCATTTAAGAGTTTATACAAAAATATTCCGAGTTCAGATATAGTTATAAGAAAGGCACATACTATTAGGAATGCTAACCCTTTATCACATTCAAGTGCGGAATTGATAGATAACAATAATACTCCAAAAGATATTTTGACATCTATAGAAGAATTGAGTTTATTAATTAAATCTAAAATATCAGAATTATGATGGGAACCAAGGTGTTCAATTCAGAATAACTAAAAAAATACCTTTATAGAGGAAGTCGCCCCCCTACAACAGATGGTCCTGTATTTGATTGACTTGTTGCTTGAAACATAGAAAATCATTAAACACTTTTAAGCTGTTGATTTTTTTATTAATCGTGGAAACAGCATAATCATGTTCGATCAGATGTTCTTTATATTTCACAAATAAAAAACGAGAAAGAAGCGGTTGGTCTCCGTCTCCTTTCTCGTTACAGTATTGCATATAGCCTTTGATATCACTAACGTAAGAATCGATGGTCTTCTTTGCCCATCCTTCCTCAATTAGCCATTGGGAAAAGCCTTGTAGAATGTCCATATTTCCCTCCTAGTTCCCTTTTCCATTTTCAACCTTAACTAACGACAATTTTATATAAATGACGTATTTCCTTTTAGCACTCATTTTAACCAAACAGATGAGCTACATGACTTCCCAATACATTAAGAAAACAAACATCCATGTTTAATAGAAATGTCACCAGTTTATGATCAGAAATGTCGTGAGTAAATCCCCTAAAATATGATGAGCAACTGTGACAGATTTTTAGAATATGCTCCCTAAGGGAATTTACTAATAGTAAAAAACTCGTATTCCACGTTTTTAGCAGCAATTATGACATTAACAAGCAAAAGTATAGTTAATCTTACAAATGATGGTTTTCGTTATTTCTCGGCCTTTAAACACTATTTTTTGATCTTATCCTTTCCCTTTTTTAGCTGTTCATTTTTTTATACGATAGAAGATCATCATTTTTTAAGATTAACTGACATAACCATTGGTATGATTCTTGATCAATAAAGACAACTCCTAGCCATTCATGTCCATGTTGATCTTCTACTTGAATGTTTCTGCAATCACTGCATCAGGAAGCGTTTGCAATAAGAGAGCCGAAAAAGTCTTCTTGTCCATTTCCTCACAATTGAAAAGCAATGATTCATTTCCAACATGTACTGGATCGACATTGACTTGATATTCTTCTGCTAATGTATGAACAAACCAATCTACTGGCAACATGGTCAAAAATACCCCTTCTCTTTCAGTGATGTATAAGAAGACTCACAAACAATGAGATGTCTAATAAGTCGATTCCTAATATCTTCCCTGCCTCGTTTAATCTTTCTGTAATCCCAATGTCCTGCGGACTTGGAGTGCTCACATTCGAAGGATGGTTATGCGCGATAAGAATACTAGCTGCATTCGATAGTATTGCAACTTTCATGACCTCTCTCGGATGTACAATACTGGCATTTAAGCTCCCAATATGACAAACATGAAGGAAATTAGGACAATTCTTTGTATCTAAGCAAGCAACGAGGAAATGTTCCCGATCAGCATCCTTTAGATATGGCAAAAACAATTGATAAGCATCCTCTGAAGAATTGACTTGTCTTTGACTAAATAGAAAACTCGACTCCCTGACCATTTTAATGCTTACAATCTGTACTCGCTTTGCTGGTTGGTGTTTCGTTGTTTCTGATTGCATAAGTGGTTGTTCCTTTTTGGATTGATCGTACATCATAAATCCCTCCTGAAATAGAAATAACTTTTATTCCGAATGGGATGGAATAAAGGTTTGTGGTGATTCAGGAGTATAATATAGGTTTGATTATGGGGACATTACGGTGATTTAAAAAGGGAAAAGCCCTTTGGAGATTAATCCAAAAGGGCTTTTCAATTATAACAGACATTAGCTTAATTATTGTATTGTAACATCACCAGTTACTGGAACTGTAACAGTATATTCTTGCTCTGCAGTTTTACCATTTTTTGTAAATGTAGCTTTTAATATAACAGTTTCGTTACTAGTACCACGATTGATAGTACCATCTGTAGCTACAACACCAGTTTTATTTGATCCCCAAGAAACTGTAACACCATTTCCAGCATCTGTTAATAAAGTTAAAGTAGGATTTGCTCCATCTTTATCATTTACTATAGGTGTATCAAAAGTTGCTTTTGCACTATCTACAGCATCTTGATCTAGATCAGGTGCTTTATCATCGTAAGTTACATCACCAGTAACTGGAACAGTTACATAAAAGACTTTTTCTTCTTTTGCGTCACCTTTTTTAACAGTAGCCTTTAATTCAACTACTTTACTATCACTTTGATGACGAGTCACTATACCAGTATTTACATCAATTACATTAGATGGATCGGCATTCCAAGTGATTGTTGATCCTTTATCCCCAGTTTTAGCTAAGATAAGTTTAGGATTAGTTGCACTTGCTCCATTAGTTCCATCCCAAGCAAGATTTAGTCCAGCTAGATCTTTTTCAACAGCATCGGTATCTTCTGAAGCTTGATTAATTGCGTCTTCAACTTTAACTGTAGTTTTCTTGATGTCAGCTTTATTTTTACCAAAGAATTTTACATCACTGATTGTTAAGTCAGTAACTTTGCGATCGTTTTTAGCACCTTTTATTGTAATAACAACAGTTTTATCATCGTTAGACTTAACTTCTGCTTTAGTAGCAGTGATCTCATCGCCAGCAAAAGTAAAGATATCTTTACTTACTTTAGCAGGATCAATAGCTTCGCTAAATGTTACTTCAACTGTGTCAGCTACACCATCTTGTGGATTGCTTGTATCAAATGCTTGAGCATTTTTTGTAACTGTTATATCAGCTGGTTTATCATCAATCCCAACAACTTCAAATCGATAGTTATCGCCATTAATAATTAATCTTACTTTTATAAAGTTGATGTTTTCTTCAACTAATTTATTAAACTCGCCTTCTGTAAGACCAGTATTTCCATTTCTAACATCATAGTAAGAAACTGTTTTGTCTTTATATTTTACTAGGTCTTTACCTTCAAGTTTAATTTCTTTTTTAGATTTGTCAAATGATGTAACAAGACCTACGTGACCTTGACCAACATCAGTAGTAGATTTAAATTTAGCTTTAACAGCTTTTGAAGTTCCAAGGTAAATAGTTGAGCTGTTATTATTTACCGTATTAGCTGGAATTGAAGCTGTAGCAGTTACTTCTAGAGATGCGTTTTTGTCTCCATCTGTTTCAACTGTAATTTTCCTATCTTTCCCATTAACATTTACTGTTAGTGGACTGCCTGGAGAAACAATTTTACCATTAACTTTAATACTGTTATCACCAGTATTTCTAATAGTAAATGTGCCATCCAAACTAGAAGGTTGACTCAATTCGCTGTTATCTGAATTATATTTAGTACCACTTTGGTTTCCAGCTAATAATACAAAATCATAAGCTTTATTACCAATAAGTGCTTCTTTATCACCTTTATACTCCGAATTGCTGTCTTTTTCTCTAAGTTCTACAATAGTTGTAGTGAATGTTGCTCTTTCGAAGTAAGTGATTTCACCTTTTTGTTGTGGTGAAGTTTCATGGTAAGTATTCTCACCAGTGTTACTGTTTCCAATATTGTACCATACTACAGGTGTAGCATATTCATTACCAGTAGCATTGTCACTAGCAATTGTAAATGATGCTTTACCATCTTTGTCTAATTTAATAGTTGTTGTTTTATCAGCAATTTTTTTCTCATCTTTAGTAAAGTAAGCATCTGTGCTAGTGTTTACGTTTCTATCAAGGTTTTCCATGAAACCTACATTCAATACTTGGTTAGGAACTACCTTGCCGTCTTTGTCTTTCACTTCTACGTTGTACTTACGACCGTTTTTCTCACCAGCAGCTGCTTTTTCGCCGCCATCACGAGTTACTGTGATTTTGTATTCAGATTGGATTGCTCCAAATTGAAGCTCTTTCGCATATACACGTAGGTTGTCATTTAACAATCTGGCATCAGTTTTGTTATCGATAGTTGTTGCCTGGTATACAACTGGTGTAACTTTTGTGTTTGAACCAGTAACTGTGAATTTAGCAACACCGTTTCCGTCTGTTGTAACTTCAGCAGTACGTAGTGTATTGTTTGTTAATTGAACAGGGTTTACACCGTTAACAGTTGCTTTAGATGTTTTGTCAACTGTTACATTTACGTTTTCAGCAAATGTGACATGGAATTTAGCACCTGGTACTGGGTTGCCTGTTTTCGGATCGTTATAAGTGATTTTATATGCTTTTGTTTCGTTGTTGTTTAATTTGTCGCCAGCTTTGTCGTCAGCTTCAATTTTTAGAATTTCGTTGACGCCCCAGAATACTTTAGCATTTGCACGGTGTGCAGGTGCTCCAGTTGGGTAAACTGCAACATCGTCGTTGTAGCCAGCTGCATATTGAGTGTAAGAATACTCTGCAATACCTTCAGCGTTTGTTAATGCTTCTTCAACGTGGCTTTTGTTTAAGCTTCCAGCAGCTGCTTGAACGTTGAATGTAACAGGGATACCTGCTTCTTTAACACCAACGTCTGCTTTCAATGTTACTTGTTTACCAACTACCCCTTGAACAGCTGTGTCAGCTAAAGAGATTTTCTCAGGGATAACAGCAGAGATACCTTCGAATTTACCGATTTCTTTGCCGCTTTGTTTAACAGTGTATTTTTCTCCACCTTTTTGTTTAGCAGTAGTTAATACAACTGTTTTGTTGTCAGATTGCTTAATAGCAGCGTTTTCTACTTTTAAGCCGCTAATTTCGAAGTCAGAAGCTTTAACGTCTTTCACTTCTTCTTTATATGTGATTTCAACTGTAGTGTTGTTAACTGCTTTAATTTGAGTATCGCCTACGATGCCGTCGCCGTAAATTTGCTCAGCAGTGTAAAGAAGGATTGCCAAGTCACCACGGTCGATTGTGTCGTTAGGTCCGAAAGTTGTAGTTGTAAGGCCTTTAATAACTCCATCTGCATAAAGTGTTTTGATTGCTTCTGTATACCATGCATCTTTTACATCAGTAAATGGAAGTGTAACGTCATTTTTCGGTTCCACACCATATGCTTGCATCGTCATTAGAGCGAATTCTGCACGTGTTAATTCAGTATTAGGTTCGAATTGTCCAGAAGGTTTACCAGTGATAACACCTGCTTTATATGCAGCGTTAATTCCTTCTGAATACCATACACCTTGTTTTACATCTGGGAATGGAGCTGCTGATGCAGTCAGATCAAAACCGCGAATTAAACTTAATACGCGTGCAGCTTGAGCACGTGTTACTTTATTTCTGATTTTGAATGTTCCATCGTTGAATCCTTCAAAAACTTTCATTTTTGCTAATGCGTTAATAGGCTCAGTGTAAGGTGTTCCTTCTGCAACATCTGGGAAAGATGAAGCTGCTAGGCCTGTAATAGGAGCAACTGCTGTAGCTACCATTGCGGCAGTCATTGAAGTTGCTAAAAATTTACGGTATGACTTTGGTTGATATGCCATAGTATTTCATTTCCTCCTTTTTGTATGTAAAGCATGTATTATTTTCCAATCCTAGAGACATAGTGTGCTGGTTTCTAAGGTTGTTTTTCTCATGATGTTGTCCACAATGTCTGTAGTCTCGTAGACTGGGAAAAAATAGTTGTAAAAAACAAACCAAACCATGCATATATGAGTATAGTTAACAATGATTTCAATGTCAACTATAAAAATGACATATTAGCATTTTTTATTAAAGTTGGTTTACTTTTCACGTTAAACCCATTTTACCCTATCATTCATAAATTTCAAGCGTTTTTCTACAAAAAAAAGTTCCTTAAGAAATGATTCTTTCCTTATATATAGTTTTTCATTTCAAAGCTGAAATGATTGGAAAGTGCATAAGATAGAGGGATTTGCCATGATAGGATATAGTTGGCAAGGGGCGCTTGTCGTTGTTTTGTGGTCGTTTTGTCATTTTTGTCATGAAAGTGTAAAATAAAAATCGACCTCCTACGACTTTATTTCGAGTATAGGAGTCCTTAAAGAAGGGAGTTTAGTAGTGTATGAAAAAAACATTCTCGATTATTGTCGCATCATTGGTTTTTCTGTTTACCCTTTTCTCCCTCAAGTTGCGCAAAAAACGTAAAAGCTAACTGTGATGGAAATCCCTGCTTCTTTAACCACATCTTCTATCATACACAAAAAAAAAGCGCTTGTGCAAGGGCGCTTTTTTGTTCGGGAAAATGATAATGGTTATTCCCTCGTCTCGTTCATTGCTTTTGAAAGCAGCACGGTTAATTCTGATCTGGTAATACTTTCGTTCGGCTTGAATGTATGATCCGGGTAGCCATTTGTCATGTGAGCTGTTTTTAAACTATTGACTGCTTCATAGTAGTAAGCTTCAGGACGTACATCACGAAAACTTGCTGTATTATTATCAGGTAAATGGAAAGCTTTCTTCATTAATATTGCCACATCGCCGCGGACAATTGGATCGTCTGGTTTGAACGATCCGTCTGGAAATCCTGTAATCATCGCTAATTCACTTGCTGCTTGTATATAGGGAGCAGCAAATGATGCTGGCTTTACATCGGTAAAGATCGTTTCTGAACTGTCCGTTTCTACGTTTAATATTTTCCCGATCATCGTTACCGCTTCTGCTCTTGTCACGACCTCGTGAGGCTGGAAGGTGCCATCAGGATAGCCGCTAATGATCGCTTCTCCGCTTAAATGTTGTACGGATGGCGTATACCAGCTTGCTTCACGAACATCTGAATAAGGAGTCGTATCTTTCGTTGGCGCTTGTATGAGTCCGTAGCCGTATTCTTTATTTTTCCCTGGCGTGCCGAGGTCGAGTGCATTGATTTGCATCATGTGACGGATCTCTTTATGATCGAGCTCAGGAAAAGCTTCCTTATATAGTGCTAACACACCCGCAACAAAAGGGGTTGCAATGGATGTGCCATGTGTAACGATATAATCTCCATTCGCATTGTCTGTCAACACGTGTGAAGTTGTAAGAATGTAGGAGCCTGGAGCTGTGATTTCCAATGATTTGCCTGTATAAGAAAAGGATGAGTACAAATGATCTTCATCAATGGAACCGACAGCAATGACAGATGGATAGCGTGCAGGATACAATACGTCTGTTCCTTCGGGTAAAGGCACTTTCGTATTTCCCGAAGCCGCTACGATTAAAATTCCTTTTTCATATGCTTTCGCGAGTACTTTCTTAAGTGCATATGAATCTTGTTTCGTTGTTAAGCTTAAATTGATAATGTCCATTTCGTGCTCAATGGCCCAATCAATCCCGGCAATGACGTTCGTTTGGTTGCCAAAGCCATTATCGTCCAATGCTCGGACTGCATAAATGCTTGCTTCTGGTGCAATGCCGACAATGCCAATGTCATTGTTGAGCGCACCGATAATGCCTGCAACATGAGTGCCATGTCCAAAAACATCCGTATAGGAAGTACGGTCACCGATAAAAGAGACACCGCCAGCAATATGTAAGTCGGGATGCTGATCGTTCACTCCAGTATCAATAATGGCAATTTTAACGCCTTTTCCTGTATAGCCAGATTGTAATGCTTTTGGCGGCTTCACAAGATTGTAGCCCCAATTGGTCTGTTGTGCTTCCGTTTTTACTACCCCGTCATGTTCCACCCATTTTACGTGTGGGAGCTGCTTTAATGCCTCACGTTCTGTTTTTGGAACTGTTACAGCAATAGCGGGGATATTCGCAAACTGATGATGCACGTCTGCTTGCACATTTTCTAGTACAGATAAGTCAACTTCCTCTTCAAATCCAACAATGATTCTTTCTGTCTCGATATCTAATGCTTCTGCATTGACAGTATTAAAGCTTGTAAACAGGATAAATAGTAAACTGGCTAACCATCCAATAGATCGTTTCACAAGTCCATCCCCTTCTCTATTTCCTCATTTGCTAGCTGCCCAATTATCTTCATTAATGGTTAGATCCCTACTTTCGATGCAAGCATATCTCCCCATTGCTTCCTCTATATAGAGGAAGCACTCAAGCAAAATGCTTGAGTGGCTTCTAAAAATCTTGGTCATCTTGCTGAACGATAACTTCGGCGACTTACATTCCTTTCCAAGCGTAATAATCAAGAATCCCTTGGGTGATTGCGGCAGCAGCTGCATCACGATATTGATCGGAAGCCAGCTTTGCAGCATCGTCTTTGTTCGTAAGGAAGCCGAGTTCTACAAGAACAGCAGTCATTGTTGTTTCGCGGATAACATGGAAGTCTCCGTGCTTTACGCCGCGGTCAGCAGTTTTCATCGCGGCAACTAATTGCTTTTGGATGAAAGCTGCTAATTGTTGACTTTCTTTAGATCGCGTATCGCCAGAAGCTGTTTTGTAATAGTACGTCTCTGAACCGGATGCACTTGCGGTTGCACTGTTCGCGTGGATGCTTACAAACGTATCTGAATTGCTGTCTTTGGCGATTTTGACTCTTTGTGTAAGCGTAGGATAGCTATCATCTCTGCGAGTCATGATCACTTCAATGCCTTGTTCCTTTAAAAGCTTTTCTACGCGTAGCGCCACAGCAAGGGTTACGTCTTTTTCATTCAAACCGTTTGCAATTGCTCCGGGATCTGTTCCGCCATGCCCTGCATCAATCGTAATGATTTTTTTGCCATTTGCAGGCGGCGGTGTTGGTGTTGGTGTTTCTGGCTGCGTTGGCGCTACATCTTTTTGCAAGTATTTATTGTTGACATAGCCTTTCAAGTTGCCAGCTGTAATACTCGACCAATCGCCTGTCGTCTCATTGACAGTTACTTTCGTGTTGTACGTCAGTGCGCCGATTACACCATAGTTTACGCCAGGGCCGCTGCGGACGTTTAAAGAATCTACGTTTACGTAACGTACGACAGGCTCTTGTACTGCTGGTGGCGTTTCAGGTTCTTTTGGCGGTGTCACAGGTGTTTCTGGCTCTTTTGGTACTTCTTCCTGTTGTAAATATTTCGCGCTCACATAGCCTTTCAAGCTGCCAGCTGATATGTATGCCCAACCATTTGAAATTTCATGCACCGTTACTTTCGCATTCTGCTTCAAAGAACCGATCGCCTGATAATTCGTACCAGGGCCGCTCCGAACGTTTAAGGAGGTTGCATTTACATAGCTTTCCCCGATTGAATTATGTTCAAAAACGATGCGGAATTCTTCGTTCAGGCTGCGGGCGACTAGTAAAGCAAATTCTGCTCTTGTAATCGCTGTGTTTGGCTTGAATGTTCCATCTGGATAGCCAACAGAAATCCCTGCTGTTGTTAGCTTATTAATCGCTGCATATTGCTTCCCAGAGGGCGAAACATCTTTGTAGAAAACATCGCCTTCTTTTGTAAATTGAAATGCCTTCGTAATCAGGACAGACATTTCCCATCTCGTAATCTTGCTTTCAGGCCGGAATTTCCCCGCTCCGTCTCCAGAGATGATGCCTTTTTCAAATGCCGACTGAATATAGCCGGAAGCAAATGAATCTTTTTTCACATCTGAGAAGCTTGTCTTACGCTTTTCACCATTTAAGCCAATCGCTTTTCCGATTAATGTTGCCGCTTCTGCACGGGTGACATTGTTGTTCGGTCGAAATGTCTGATCTGGATAGCCTGAGAGAACATCGCGATCGATTAAGTAGCCGATTTCTTTCTGGTACTTTTCTGGGATGTCTTTCAGTTTTGCAGCTGCGTTTGCTTCGGTATGAAGTGTACCGAGCATAACGACAAAGGCCATCATAAGCGAGACAGAAAATCTAAGGTGCTTAGCCATTTTTCTCCTTTTCCCTCCTTTTAGTTTTAATCATGTAAAAAGCTTTCTAACTCCAAGCATAGCGCCATCTTTTTAGAAAAATAAAGATTCACATCTGATCAAAGCATGTCCAAAGAATCTTGGCATGCCGAGGAGAACAAGCAGCTTCCCTGTCCCTCTAATCAAGACCAGCATTAAGCAACCGGAATATGAACATGTCAGAGATTGTTTGAACAACTTTAAATAGATCATGTTAAAAAAATCTTTGAAAGCAAGCACTAGCGGTTTGAGACACATCGCAGAAAAGAGCGGAGTATGCGCAATGAGCATGTTGAACGGCATTTTCTCGACGTTTTGCGAAGGTGCAGTGTGGATTTTCAGAGACTTTTTGAACAACCTCTAATAGACCGATGTTTTCATAGTTTACCATATTAAACTAATATTTTTGGTTATTTTTCTAAAAATGACAAAAGTTTTTCGGCGCCTTTGTGGGAAAATGCTTGACAACTGCATGTTAGCATATATTTGGTTTTGAAGGAATATTTTTCGGCATATTTAGTTCGTCAGACACAAATAGCAAAAAATGATGCGAAATTTCTGTAGTGTTGACAAATCATGATACTCGTTGACATATTTTATGATTCCTTGGATAATGAACCTGTTGCAGGCAGCATGGATATGAATAGTTGACTGAAATTCTTAAAAATATATTAATTTATACGAACCTCATGGGGATGTTGTTACAATATACTCATGAGGTGATTTTATGAAAATATATGATTGGAGAGTTTGCTAAAAGAAATAACAAGAACTGAACAAATACTTAGAAATTGAAGTAAATTAGGAAAATTCAACCCGCTCATGTCGTAGGTTGCATCGTCAAATTTTGCGCAAATATGAATGAATAAGGAGGGGAACCGTTTCGTCAAAACGAGCAACATGATTTATTTGATTTTTATCAGTTTTTGGCAACGGGAAAATCTTGAAAACTCGCATATTTATACTTGTTTCACTAGTCTTATGTTTTTCGATTTTGCTTTTCTTTAACAGTAACATTTTAGGAAAAAAGAATAACTATCAAGTTTATATTGATGGAGAAAAAATAGATACTTCTAATGTTCAAAGTAAAAATGGCAAAATTCTGCTTCCCCTTCAAGAACTAGCGGCACATTTAGATACGGATGTCGACTGGAATGAAGAGGAGAAAAAATTAACATTAGCACACAATGATGATTCGATTATTTTTTTTGCTAATGAAAAAGTGATTGAAAAAGACGGGAAGAAACAGCATACAGATGAAGAACTTGTCATCGAGAAAGCAAAATTAATGGTACCGCTCCGATTTTTCGCTGATCTATTGGGATTTTCCGTTAAGTGGGAACAAGCTCAGAAGGCAGCGATGATTGACACGGATATGGATACGGATGAACCCTTTGAAGCTGCCGCCATTCCGATTTTAATGTATCATCACTTTGCTGAAAATGTGAGCAATGCGATCATTCCTCCTCATGAATTCGAGGAGCAGATGCACGTTTTGCATGAACAAGGCTACAACACAATTCATGAACATGATTTGCTGTTAGCAATGGAAGGGAAAAAACCGCTTCCTGAAAAGCCGATCTTGATTACGATCGATGATGGATATGAGAGTAACTACACACATGTCTTCCCAGTTTTAAAACAATTAAACATGAAGGCTACCATCTATCCTATCGTAAAAGAAATGCGGGAACTAAACACGACACCATATAAACCCAATGCACTGCCAAAGCTTTCTTGGGAACAGATTCGGGAAATGTATCAAACAGGACTTGTAGAATTTCAAAGCCATACATATGACATGCATATAAAAGGAACAACGGCAAATGGCTCTGAGCAGCCACTCATTATGGAGCCGATCTACATCAACGAAAAGCTGGAAACGGAAGCAGAATATGAAGAAAGAGTGCTACATGATATCCAACTCTCAAAATCGATCATTGAAGAAAAAGTCGGAAATAAAGTCATTTCGTTAGCATACCCGTTTGGAGGTGTTAGCGAGGAAGCGATTCAATTACTGCAACAATCAGGCTATAAAATGGCGTTAACGACAAGCCATGGCGCCAATAAAACAGATAATCCGCCATACCGATTGAACCGCATTAACGTTGGACCTGGAACGTCAGGGTCAGAGCTTGTAAGTATCATTGAAGAAGAGATTGCTAAATTGGAAGCAGATAAATAAAGTAGAATTGCAAAAGAGCGCATGTTTGCGCTCTTTTGTGTCTAAAATCTATGAAACTTTGTGTTTGTTCCAAAAGTTATATGGCTGCAAAGAGTTTGTCATTACTTTTAACTCGTAGCCATTGTTCTGCAAGTAATCTAAAATGGCAGGAAGCGCTTCAGCTGTTGTTGCTTTATCGTGCATTAAAATAATTGGCGCCGTTCCGTTTGCTGCTTGTTTTTTTATTTGTTCGATCGTATAATTAGCCGTTTTAGGACCGTTTAAAAATTTCCAATCCAAACTGTCTACGTTCCAGTCCCACATCAGATAACCCGCTTCATCCATTGCTTTCCGATAATCGGCTTTCATATAGGGAACGCTGCCATACGGAACACGAATGATATTGGAATCTACATTTGCAATCGCTTTGATGGTGCTAAGGCACGTCGTCATTTCATTCACAGCCGAAGCAGGAGAACGATAAAATTTGTTTTTATCGTGTGTAACGCCATGACAAGCTAAAGCGTGGCCTTCCGTTACCATTTTTTGAACAGTGCCTTCATATTGCTTCATATTGCCGTCCAACATAAAGAAAGTTGCTTTCGCCTCATACTCCTTTAAGATTTGCAAAATGGTTTCTGTATGCTTGTTCGGACCATCGTCAAAAGTAAGGTACGCGCTTTTGGTAGGTTTTGGCTGCTGCATCTTGCGCCACTTTTCTGTCTCCGCTTGCATTTGTGCCTTGTATTTGGCAAGAAATTGTTCGTTCGTTAAGGTCTCTTTCCCGTCTACTACTCTAGCAATAGGACCTTCTTGGATATAGACGATTTTAAAGCCAAAATACTCACTCATAAAACGATACGGAGCGACTACTCTTTCCTGATCTGTTTGGATAGAAAGTGTTTGTTCCTCCCCTGTATCCGTCGTTAAACGTTTGTTAGCTGGGTCTAACAAGATGCTTTTGTCGTCCTTCGTCAACTGTACTGTTCGCGTATCTTTATTCCAGCGAACTTCGACGCCTAATGCTTCAGCGAAAATACGGACAGGAACATAAGTAATCCCGTCTTCTATGTATGCTTGTGTATCTACATTTGAAATCAGTTCATCATTTACCCCGATAAAGATAAGCTGTCTTGTTTTTGCCTCTGCCTTCGTTTGTGTGAAGCCTATGATCATGACACACCATACCATCGCAGCAAGTACGATTTTTCTTTTCATTGTTTCCCCTTCTTTCATTATTTAAAAGTCATGTCGATTTTTCCTGTGCCGTTTTCCACTTTCACTGTTGCAAAAGCACCGTTGACGAGCGTCACTTGCGGCGGCAAGTGGCCGATGTCAGCATCGTATACAACTGGCATCTGTAAATCAGCAAAAACAGCATGCAATGCATCGATCATTTCGAAGTCATCCACAGGCTGATAGTCGCCTGGACGGCCAAATAAAATGCCTGCAGCGCCCTCAAACCAACCGCTCATTTTTAATTGCCATAATGCCCGATAAATACCTGCTGCCGTTAATTCGGCACTTTCCAAATACCAGATCACACCATCTTCACGGCAATAACGATCGATGAAATCACGAGCGTTGCCATAAGGTGTTCCAACGAGATGATGAAGCGTATCAAGACAGCCGCCGATTAATCGGCCTGAAAATTGTGTTCCTTTGCTAGATAGCGTCTTCCATTCAGTTGGTGTATCAAAGTAAAGACCAGTTCCCGGATTTTCAAAAGCCTGCTCCCATGAAGATTGGTAAGTCTCTGACGACGTTTGTGAGATCGTTTCATGGACTGCTGTTCCTAACACTTCCGTCCATTTTTTTGTGATCGGGTCCCAATGAGGGGCTGACAGATCGACATAATTCGTACCGTGCGCTGATGCGAAACCTGTCATGATAGTATAAGCAAAACATAGTGTGCTAGTGTCCGAATATCCTAATATCCACTTAGGTTCCGCAGCCTTTAGTGCTTCCCAATCTAATAGCGGCAATATTTCCATTAGAAAGTGTCCGCCCCACGGTGGAATAATCGCTTGGATCGTATCATCAAGGAGAAAATCCATCAATTCCTGCGCTCTTTGTTCTTTTTCACAACTAACTAATTTATGATTTGTCCAAATCGACTTGCCTTCCCTTACTGTATAGCCGGCACGTTCGACTTGCTTTTTTGCTTTGTGAAGCAAATGATGCAGCTCCCGTTCGACACCGCTAGATGGAGCGGTAATGGCAACCTGATCACCTTTCTTTAATGGCTTTAGATAACGTATGCTTGTCATTTTGCTCTCTCCCTTTTCATTCATCCGTAAAACACGAAATTAGACAAATAGTTACATTCTTGCTCTTTTTTACACTTGTAAAAACTTTCGTGATCATACTGTAAATATCCTTTTTTGATAAGGAAAAAACCAATTTATCTACTTTTTAGAGGAAAATATTTATTTGTTAGAACTTGCTGGATTGTACCCCTCATATTTTTATAGTATGATTAGCTTTGATTCATGTCTTTTTTGGGAGGATTATCTCAGTGATTTTTAACTCATTTGAATTTATATTCGTGTTTCTTCCCACAGTGTTTCTTGTCTACTTTCTTTTAAATAGATGGCATTTCACTGTGTCAAAAATCTGGCTGTTTCTCAGCTCATTGTTTTTTTACAGCTGGTGGAATCCAAAATATTTTCCGCTTATTTTACTCTCGCTATTCGTCAATTTCTTTATCGGTACTTATTTAGGAAAAGAAAAACCGATTTGGCAGCGGAAACTCATGTTGACGATCGGGATTGTCTTCAATGTCGGTTTGTTAGGCTTCTTTAAATATTATGATTTTTTGATTAACAATATCAATCTTGTTTTTTCAACAGATTTCAATCTTCTTTATTTGGTACTTCCGTTAGCGATTAGCTTCTATACGTTTCAGCAAATCGGTTATTTGGTCGATTCTTACCGCCAAGAAACGAAGGGATATGTTTTTTTAGATTATGCACTGTTTGTGTATTTTTTCCCGCAATTGATTGCTGGACCGATCGTGCATCATAAAGATGTGATGGATCAGTTTCGCGACCCATTTAATCGGCGCGTGAATGCCAAACATATCGCAGTAGGCCTGCTTGTTTTTTCCATTGGTTTATTTAAAAAAGTGGTGATTGCCGATGCATTTGCTGTGTGGGTGAATAGTGGCTATAGTATGGCAGCGTCGTTAACATTTATCGATGCATGGATGACGTCGCTTTCGTATACATTCCAGCTTTATTTTGATTTCAGCGGCTATTCAGATATGGCGATTGGAGCGGGCCTGCTGTTTAACATTCATTTGCCAAAAAACTTCAACTCTCCATATAAGGCATTAAACATTCAAGATTTTTGGCGGCGTTGGCATATTACACTATCCACCTTTTTGACAAGATATATCTATATTCCGCTCGGTGGGAACCGAAAAGGAGCCGTTCGCACGTACGTGAATATCCTGATTATCTTTGCGATTAGCGGGATATGGCATGGAGCGGGCTGGACATTTGTTTTGTGGGGACTGCTGCATGGCATCGCAAGTGTGATCAATCGCTTTTGGACGCGGGCTGGTTTTTCCATGAATAAAGTATTAGCATGGTTTATCACCTTCCAATTTGTCAATGCAACGTGGGTGTTTTTCCGCGCTCCTAATTTCACAACTGCCATTCAAGTATTAAAAGGCATGGCAGGACTTAACGGTGTATCCATTCCGGATCAGCTTGCAAATATACTTCATTGGGAGACGACAAGGCTTTATACATTTTCGTTAGCAGCGTCAGCATTGGAAGTGCTGCTTTATCTAGCAGGTGCACTCTGCATTGTGTTGGTCTTTAAGAACTCCTATGAATGGAAAGAACAATTTAAGCCAAAATGGTATTATGCGGTTTTTGCCGCGGCGCTGTTTATTTATTCGGCTTTTCATTTACAGAAGGTAACAGAGTTTTTATATTTTAATTTTTAGGGTGAGCTAGGTGAATCCTTATCGAAAATTTGTCATCGTTTTTTTGTCGCTTGTCTTTCTAATCCTTGGATCAACAGCTTCCTTTATTTTTTTTATCGATCCGATGTGGACGTTTGGACATGCACATACGTACAATGATCATCAGCTTTTGATTGATGAACGCCAGCAGAAATCCAATCATATGTATTTTCAGCCGTTTCATCATCGTACGCTGCTCATTGGCAGCAGCCGGTCTACTTATATTAATCAGGACGATTTTATCGACATGGATGTGTATAATTTTGCTGTTAGTGATATGTCGATTCGTGAATACGAGAGCTTTATCGATTCTGCTGTGAAGGCAAACAAAGAGCCGTTTGAAACAATTATCATCGGTGTTGATTTTTTCAAATCAAGCTTGCAAGAAAGTGCTGAAGCGAAAAATTTAGACAATTACTTAGAAACGCTGCATGAACCATTTTACCGTTATAAAAATTTAATCTCTTTTGATTTGTTGAAATATGCTTGGAAAAATTTCAACAAATCACGTCACAATGTGATTTTGGAAGAACGAAATTATAATCGCAACAATGTTGCATTTGCGAAGCGCATCGATGAAGTAGAGCTTGAAAATGTCGTTGCTGAGAAGGTGGAGCGTTTCCGACAAGTCTTTTATGGAGATACGTATGAATACAACCCTGACTATCGAGCCATTTTCCACCAATTACAAGTGAAGAACCCTGATACGGACTTTATTATTTTTACAACACCGATTTCAACGCCTTTGTTTGAAGCACTAGTAGAAAAAGGGAGACTTCCCGATTATGAACGATGGCTTCGTGATTTAGTGGCAGAATTTGGCGAAGTGCAGCATTTTATGTATCCAAATTCGGTTACGGACGACATTTCCCATTACTTTGATGGCCACCATTTTTATCCCGAAATAGGTACGCTTATTGCGAACAAAATAAGCGGTCATGATGAAGATGTTCCAGCCGATTTTGGCGTCGTACTCACAAATGAAAATCTAGACGAATTTCTAAACGTGATACGAGAAAAATTTTCTGCAAAATGATTGTCTTAAGTTTGGTGATAGATCTCCATATTGAGCGCGAAAGCTTTTCAACGCTTCGTATAAGTAAAAAATGACAGCAGCGTTTTTCAAAATTATGAGCATTTAACGTCTGCTGCCATTTTTTTTGCATCACATGGAGATTTTTGCTATTAAATAAGCTAAAATAATAGTAGTGGAGTGTACTAGTCGAATGATGCCGAAAAGATAACAAAAATAGCTTGTCAGTTTAACAGTTTCTCTACTTTTTGTATCATTCGAAGGCGTTCAATTTTGTTTATCATTGGAGGCAGCTTTTTATGATTTATGAGTTTAATTTCTGGAAAGCGCTCGTCCATCCGGCGACTAGCTTTTATCAGGTATCAAAAACCGAAAAGATTTATCGTCTGCGGTCAAGGATCATCGTGCTCTTTCTTTGCAGCTTTATCATCTTTATGGCTGCTGGTTTTTTTGGAATTGGCGGAGAAAGTTTGTCGAAAGATTTAACAGTGCTTCAGCCCCATGAATTTGAGATTCGAAAAGCACTGTTTGCCTTGGGTAAAGGATTTAGCGGTTTAGGGTATGCAGCGATCTTAACATTTTTTACTGCGTTGCTTTTTTGGGTTTTTACAGGGATTGATTACAAGAAGCTGCTCGTTTTTCAGTCACTTGTCCTAGGCATCCATCTAATCGAGATTGCCGTAAACGGCTTACTTCTCCTTACAGCTGGGCTGCCATGGTATTCATCGCCTTTTTCCCTTGGTGTTTTACTGCAATCGATGAACGCAAAAAATTTCTTCATCTACTTATTTGGAAGCATCTCGCTTTTTAAAGGATGGGCGATTTATTTGCAATATAAAGGATTGCGTGCTTGTATTGAAAAAAGCCGTGCAGCTATTTTAGGGATTGTCATTGGTGTCAATCTTGCATACTGGATTATAACAGCTGTGCTTGCTTATATTGATTTTCATGCTATTTTATAAGATGAAGAGATTACTGATAAAGATGGTGGTGAAAGCATGACGAAAAAGCGATGGTCGATCGTATTAATCGCAGCGATTTTGTTATTTGCAACAGTAAATATCGTATTGATCAGCAAAGAGAAAAGCAAGGTGGCTCGCGTGCATTCTATTCATCAATGGAAAACAATCCAAACTGGCAGCCTTGAGGAATCGTTTGTGGCAGATGGTGTTGTCTCCGCTGCTGACAAGCATTATATCTATGTAGATAAAGAGGCGCCGTTTCTGGAATTTTTAGTAGAAGTAGGCGATGAAGTTAGCCGTGACACACCGCTTTTTGAATATGCCAATCCGGACTTGGAAAAACAGCAAGAACTCCTCAATCTTGAAATAGACCGGCTAGAAAAAGAAAAGCGCAGTATAGAGGATGCAATTGGTGAGTTGGAAAATATTTTAGCATCATTGCCTGCTTCTCGTCCTCATACATATGGCAGTGAAGAGGATAAAATTATCATTGTTGAACAGCAAGAAGAAACTGCTTATCGCATTGAAGCAGACATTGCTGAAAAAGAGCTGGAAAAAAGCAAGGTCGAGCATGCAATCGACAAATATGAACAGCAATTGCTGCTGGAACGGGTTAGTGATATCTCTGTCGTCAGCGGATATGCTGGAAAAGTAGCGGATATTGCTTATAATCTCGACAATCCAGTTATCACGATTATGTCGGGTGACGCTGTTGTGGAAGGACTTTTTACAGAAGAGGAAAGAAGCTTAGTTGAACAAGACATGGACGTGCAAGTGTCTTCTGAATTATTTAAGGAAAAAATGACAGGAACGCTGCAATCGATCCGTGAAGTTCCTGAGCAAAAACCGGACGTGAAGACAGAAGCAGCCTATCCATTCACAATTGCCTTGGAAGAGATAGAAAATGAAAATATTTATCCAGGCTACCATGTGAAGGCGAAAATCATTCTTGATGAGGCAACAACCGTTCCCCTCGTCCCAGAAAAAAGCCTCGTTGGTTCCAAAAATGAGAAAAGCATCTATGTTCTCAATGACAAGGGACTAATTGAAAAAAAACCGTTAAAAACCGGCATACAGGTAAATGGCAAAGCTGAAGTAGTAAATGGTGCAAAAGAAGGCGATTGGTACGTAGCAAAACCGAAAGGACTGCAAACAAACCAACCTTTTATCACACCATTAAAAGTAAGCAAACTAAAGAAAACGACATTCCGTAGCACACCGACAAAAACAAAAGTAAAATACGTACTAATCGGCGCCTTGCAGCGCTGAGGTTAAAAAAACAGGACTGTGGAGAACAGTCCTGTTTTCTTTGTATTATATGTTGTTAAAAACGATGAATTAGCGTTATAACGTTAAAGTGATGCGGGGGTAAGTTTGCGAAATCAAATAAATATGCAGAATTGCTCTTTCATGAGCCAATTCGATAAGTTTATATGCCGAAGCTTTTTAGACTCAAAAGAGGAGGGGCAAAATACAATGATAAGATCTTACTGTGGTAATTAATGAGCTTTCCAAAGACTAAAAAGTTTATTTGTTATACGTTCCGTTCATAGATGATAGAAAACTAAATCCGTTTCCATGACTTGCCAAATTAATATGATCAGATTCTTTTATATTCATGCTTCCAAATACAAAAACACCTACAGCCATTACTCCTACCGCCAACATTTTAAGCTTTTTCATTAAATAGCACTCCTTTTTTTAGAATATTCCTAGCTTCACAACTAACTCGGAAATATTCATTTGATTTTTTATGATGATTTTGATCAAAAAGTCGAATAGCTAAATCTTCTGCATAGTCTTCCACATATATCCATAGATTTACTTTCTTGAAATATTGAATAGCCTTATCTATAACATGCTCTAACTGTTCAATAGACGATTGATCTATCATTGTCTTCAAAATGGTAAAATGATGTTTGTACTCTAAATTACAATCTACTAATCCTTTTTCAATATATGCTTGTGCTTCTTTTTTATTTTCTAATTTATAATGCTCTCTAGCTAATAAAAAAAACCTTTTATACTCTATTTCTTGTTTACAATCAGAAAGGTATTTAATCGCTAATTCTGAAAGACCTTTTTGGGAATATAGCAATCCTAAATTATACTTTACTTTCTTAATTAGTGATTTTTCTTGTTTTTCTTTGAGCATATTCAATGAGGAGATCAGATGTTTTTCAGCAAGTTCAAATTGTAACAATTCTATATAAGACATTCCAATGACATTTAAAGATGCCGCTAATTTAATTTCGTAACCAGATTTTTCAGCGAAAAAACGTTTGGCTTCTATTGCATGGCTAATGGAACGGCTATAATCGCCAATGTAATAATAGAATAATGTTGCCCTATGATTAAACTCGGCTTTTTCTGCTTTGTCTGGAATATCCTCTAGTAATCTTCCAGCATATTCACAATGTTTTTTAGCTTTGCTGTAATGACTGATTTCCGTGTAATAAATAAATTTGAATAGATGATAATAGTACTGCAGAAATGTTTCTGTTTGTTCTGAGATAGACAAGTTTTCATTTAAACTTAAATCATGTTGAAAATTTCCTGTCAACATTTGAAAACGAAAATCTAATAAAGAATAGTAGATTAGAATATCCTGATCTTCTTCAATACGGTGAATTTTTTGGTCGATTTCTATTTTTAATTCTTTTGCTTTAGCAACATGATGTGATCGTATCTCACTATACCAATCATTCAATAACTTTGTGATTTCTTCTTTTGATACAACGCTTACAGTCACTTTTTTCTTCACCTTCTTTTACCAGTTTCATTATAGAAAATTATATTTTTTACATTTATAAATTAGTAAGATCAATTATTTTAGTTTCTTTTATATTCATGCCTCTAAATGATTTAAATGTAAAATTTCACTGTTTAATATTTGTTTTGCTTCATAACTAATACGAAAAAACTTGGTTGATTTTTGGGGATTATTCACAGCAAAAAAACGAGAAGCTAATTCCTCCGTATAAATCTTTACATATTGCCATAATTCTTCTTTTTTGAAATATTTGATGGTTTTTTCTACATTCTCCTCTAACTGTTCTATTGGAGACTTATCATTCATTGACTTCAGAATGTTGAAATGATGCATATATTCTTCATCACAAACTTTTAATCCTTTTTGAATGTAAGTTTCTGCACGATCAATATTTCCTATTTTAAAATACTCTCTTGCTAGCAAAAACATCGTTTTATAATCTGTTTCTTCATCTTCGAATGATTCGGATAAGTATTGGATTGCTAATTCTGAGAGGTTCTGATCTGCATACAATAATCCTAAATTGTAGTTCGTTTTTAAGATTAACGACAACAACGTATTATCATTCTGTTCTCGCAGGATATTAAGGGAAGCAATGAGATGTTTTTCTGCAAGTTCGAACTGCCTTAAGTGAATACATGCCATACCTAGCGTATTAAGACAATTTGCAAGCTTGATTTCATATCCGAGATTGTTAGAAAAAAAATCTTTAGCTTTTGTTGCATGCACTATTGCTGTTCCATCTTGACCAATATAGTAATAGAATAAAGAAGCTCGATAGTTAAACTCCGCTTTTTCGGCTTCGTCTGGAATATTATCTAATAATTTTTCTGCGTTTTCATAATGTTCTTTTGCTTTGCTGTAATGACTGATTCCTGTGTAATAAATAAATTTAAAGAAATGATAATAGTATTGTAAAAATGTTTCTGTTTGTTCTGAGATCGACATGTTTTTAATTAAACTTAAATCATGCTGAAAATTTCCTGTTAATATTTGAAAGCGAAAATCTAACAAAGAATAGTGGAGCAGGATATCTTGATCTTCTTTCATACGGTGCATTTTTTGATGGATTTCTGTTTTTAATTCTTTTGCTTTATCAACATGATGTAACCGAATTTTACTATACCAATCATTCAGTAGCTTTGTGATTTCTTCTTTTGTTACGACGTCTACAGTCACTTTTTTCTTCACCTTCTTATACCAGTTTCATTTAGAAAATCATATTTTTTACATTTATGAATCAGTAAGATTAAATATTTAGTATTCATGCCTCAATATGATTGATATGCAAGATTTCCCAATTCAAAATCTGCTTCGCATCATAACTAAGACGAAAAAACTTGGTTGACTTTTTAGGATTATTCGCAGCAAAAAAACGAACAGCTAATTCTCCTGCATAATCTTGGACATATCTCCACATATTCTCTTTCTTAAAATAATGCAAGGCTTTCTCTACTACGTTTTCTATCTGTTCAACAGATGATTGGTCCACTATTTCCTTTAAGATTTGAAAATGATGCATATATTCTTTATCACAAACTTTTAATCCATTTTGAATGTAAACGTGCGCATCTTCAATATTCCCAACTTTAAAATATTCTCTCGCCAATAAAAACATGGTTTTATAATGCTTCTTTTCTTTGATTGAAGCAGATAAGTATTTGATTGCTAATTCTGAATGACCTTTTTGGGAATATAGCAATCCTAGATTATAATAAACAATGAATAATTTTTCCTTCTGTTCAGTAAGAATGTTTAGCGAGGATTTCAGTTGTTTTTCAGCAAGATCAAACATTGATAATTCTATACATGATATTGCGATCGTAATTTTACAATTAACCGATTTAATTTCATAACTGGGATTGCAAGAGAAAAAACGTTTCGCTTCCATCGCATGACTAATGGAATGACTATAGTCGCCAATGTGATAATAGAATATAGAAGCTCGATAGTTAAACTCCGCTTTTTCGGCTTCATCTGGAATAGCTTCTAGTAACCTTTCGGCGCTTTCATAATGTTCTTTCGCTTTCCTGTATTGACTGATTTCCGTATAATAAATAAATTTAAAGAAATGATAATAGTACTGCAGAAATGTTTCTGTTTGTTCTGAGATTGACAGTTTTTCACTTAAAATTAAATCATGCTGAAAATCTCCTGTTAATATTTGAAAGCGAAAATCTAACAAAGAATAGTGGAGCAGGATATCTTGATCTTCTTTCATACGGTGCATTTTTTGATCGATTTCTGTTTTTAATTCTTTTGCTTTATCAACATGATGTGACCGAATTTTACTATACCAGTTATTCAATAGTTTTGTGATTTCGTCTTTTGTTACGACGTCTACAGTCACTTTTTTCTTCACCTTCTTCCATATTTCTCGATATAATCCCATAAACTTTCATACAAGTTCAATTATAGCAAATAACTATTTTTTTACTACCATATAAAGACTTAATATTCCGACATTGTTCGTCAATATTTTTGATTTTCTATGCTTTGCCGGACGCTCATTTAAAAAGCTCTGCCTGATCGACAGAGCTTTTTAGCGTTATTGTTGTTCAGCTTGTGCTTTGAAGATGTCTGCGACTTGATCTATGACGATGCCGCTGCCGCCTTTTTGATGAACGTTTTCTATAAGCATTGCCACAAGCAGATTGGGATTTTCTGCATTATAGGCGACAAAGACGCCATTTTCTGCTCCTTTTGCTCCTTTTTCTGCTTTCAGTTCTGCTGTTCCTGTTTTACCAGCTAATGCAAATCCGGGAATGTTGGCTGCTCGTCCAGTTCCTCTTGGGTCTGCTACTACTTTACGCATCATGTCTGCAATGGCTGCTGCCGTGTCTTCGGAAAGAAGATTTTCCCGCCAATATTGCGGCTGCTTTTCTTCTTGAAGCAAAACGGGCTTTAGGAGATTGCCTTTATTGACAAAAGGTGTGTAGGTCATTGCTAAATGAAGGATGTTCATTTGCAGTTCTCCTTGTCCATATGCAGTATCCGCTATCAAGCCTTCGCTTCCTAATTTACCGTTATTAGAAATCTGAGATTTTTTTAGTGGATAGCCTGATAATATGTTGTCCTCAAAGCCAAACTCTTTCAATCCTTCTATAAACTGGTCGCCGCCCATTCTAAGTGCCATTTGGGCAAAATAAATATTGTCGGAAAGCACCATTGCTCTTTCCATGTTGACTGGTCCGTTCGTATCCGATACTCTGGAAACATAGTGATCTCCCCAGTTTTGTTTTTGCCATTTTTTACCTTTTATTACGATGCTTTCAGATAGGGTTGTTGTCCCTTTTTTCAATGCAATGGCTCCTGTAATCGGTTTAATAGTGGAGCCTGGTGCGTAAGAAAGTGCAAAGCGATTAATGAGTGGGAGCCCCGGCTGATTTTCTAATTTTTTATAATCTGCAGCTGACATTCCAAGTGTTAGATCATTTGGATTAAAGGACGGTGCGCTAACTAATGATAATACTTCCCCTGTCAACGGGTTGATTGCTGCAGCTGTGCCAGGTCCGCCTTTCATCTGTTCATAAACATTCTTTTGCGTTTCAATGTCAATGGTTAGATGAATATTTTCGCCATCAACTGGTTCTGTTTCTGCAATAATAGTGTTTTCTCCATCCGTATTCTCGATCGAAATTTGCACACCGCTTTTCCCGCGCAATTCCTTTTCATAAACTTGCTCCAGCCCTCTTTTTCCAATGATGCTGGTAGGTCCATAATCTTCATCTTTATGTTCTTTCATATCTTCTTCTGTTACTGCTCCAACGTAGCCAATTAAATGGGCAGCTGCGTCTTCATATGGGTATACACGCGTTGCTATCATTTTCGTTGCAATACCGGGCAGACTTTGCAATTTCATAAGAATATCTTCGCGATTCGTTGCAATTTTCTTTAAGGGAACAAAGTAGTCAGGCTGAACCCAGCTTGCTTCTAGCTTTTCATTGATTTCTTCTACAGATATGCCTAAGTAGCGAGCGGCATCGTACTTTACTGCTTCGCTATTTTCCCCCAGTTTTCCGGGAACGATGCCAACTTCATAAGCATTGCCATTCGTAGCTAATGCCGTTTTGTGTCGATCAAAAATGATTCCCCTTTTTGCATCTGTCGTCGTAACCTTTACTTTGTCTTCTTTTTTAAGATCAGGCAGGATAAATCCTGGGTTCCAATCAATATACCAATCCGTTTCTTTTTCACGTTCTTCTTTCCGCAAATGGATTTTCTTATTATAGGAAATTGGCCCTGCAATCGTATCGAAACTAATCTGAAGCGGAATGACTGCTTCTTCTTCCAGTTCCTCTACTTCCTCTTCTGTTAAAGGCTTGTAATCAATTTTTACATTCTTAATTTGCAAATCCTTGTATATCTTTTCATAACGATCTACATAATCTTTTTTGTTATACGTTTCTTTTGTCTCTGTTGATAAATCACGCTTAAACATTTTGTCAAATTGCTGCTCATTCCAGCTTTCAATATAGGTGTTCAGACGATCATTTGGTGATAAAGCCTTATTTTTGCAAGCAGCAAGTGTGAAAACGATGAAAATGATGACAACCATACTGATGATTCTTTTCATCTAGTTTACTTCCTTTCCACTTCATTCTATCCTTCTATTATAATCGCTTTCGTTCCTTCTCTCAAAGTTTAATCTCCACTTGAAAGATAAAAAAAGGGTTGCATGGGTAAGAGAATAGAAGAAAGATCATAGCGCTTTCGAATGAAATAAAAAGACAATGATTATTACTGTTTAAGATGAAGAGGAAAGCAGCTTTTCAAAATAGGTGTTTAAGAATATGCCATTGGGGTCAAATTGCTGACGGGTTGTTAAAAATACTTCCCACATCGGATACCATTGTTTTGCTTGCTGGTAGTTAAAGGTGTTCATTTTCCCCCAATGAGGCCGCCCTTGAAAGTCGGACATCAATTCTTCGACCCAAGCAAAATACGATAGGTATTCCATTCCTTTATACATATGAAAAGCTAGAAAAGCTGAGTCCTGTTGGTAATTTGGACTGAGGAAACCATCTTCTCCTTTTACAAAACGGCATTCAATCGGAAAATGGACGGAAAATGGCTGCTTTTGTAAATGTGAAGCGATCATTTCTATGCACGGTAAAAATTGTTTGATTGGAATGGCATATTCTATTTCGTAAAATTTCACCTTTCGAGGGGAAGCAAACATTTCATAGCTAAAGCCTGTTTCTATACGATTAGGGATTGTTTTGGCTGAAATATTGCTAACCAATTGTGAGCGTTTAGGATTTCGTCTGCACCACTCTGAGAGTAAATAAAAAATATGATTTTCAATGCATATTTTACTGAAGCTGGCGTTTATCTTTTCCCCTTTACGCTGGGCAATCGGGGCAACTTTTTCCATCTGTTTTATTTGGACGATGTCTGTACCCGGAAAGTAAAACCATTCGAGATGACGGTTTGTTTGCATATCTATTTTCCAAGAAGACATCGTATCCGCAATGGTTGTCCGAAATGTCGTTACTTTTAAACTATAAAGCGGAACAACTTTAATCGTTAACCGAACGAGGATGCCTAGTAATCCCATAGAGACGTGGAGTGCATTCGCTAAATCATCATTTTTTCCAGTTCTCCTATGATAATGGAGATTGCCATTTCCATCAATCCATTCCCAGGCGGCCACTTGATTGGATAAAGAACCAAAGGTAATACCTGTTCCATGGGTCCCCGTGCTCACTGCTCCAGCAATTGTCTGCTCTTGAATATCTCCCATATTTTCTAATGCATAGCCATGCTCTTTTAACAATGGGCCAATTTCGTGTAAATATGTTCCTCCTAAAATCACCGCCTCATTTGTTGTTGGATCGACTTTTTCTAAACCACGCATATGATGAAGACTAAGTACAATATGCTCTGGCATCGCAACAGGACTAAATGAATGGCTAGCGCCAATAACGCGGACTCTTTTGTGCTGCCGAGCAGCTTTTTTCACAATATCTTGCAATTCAGCAGTACTTTTTGGCGTATATAACGCTTCAAAAGCACTCGATGCTGTTGCAGCCCAATTTTTCCAGCTTTTCTTTTTTCTTAATAAGTTTATTGATTTCATTTTACAGCCATCCCAAAAGGCTTTTGGCAAATGGCTTCCTCCTTTCTATAAAAAACACTGTCCATCACCGCGGTATGTCGTAAAAGTTTCTACTACTTGGCCATCTCGATAGCCATATAAGCATGAAAAACGTTCGCACAATTCCCCAGCCTTGGCATGACGAAAGTAAACGGAATCTCCAATCGAAGGAATTACTGTCGTTGCTAGTAAGGGAGTTTGTACTTCTCCAGCCCCTTCATTAGCTAAAAGCGACAATCCGCTAGGCAAGTAAGGCTGCGGAAATTTATCCTTTGAGAAAGCACCGGAAGCAATAAGCCCGCCGCCATGGCAGACAACAATGTTCTCAGCTGGTTTTCTCGTCACGCTTAAAGCAAAGCCAGCAGCGGGAAGAAGTGCTAGTGATTTGTACTGGTCAAAAAGAGCTGGAAAATAAAAAGCTGAACCAACCGCTACTTCTGTCACTTCGCTTTGCTTTCCCGTCCACCATAAACTGCCTGAGCCGCCGCCATTTATAAATTGTAATGGACCAGTGTACGATTCAATGATATCGATAGCTCGCAATCTCCAATCAGCAATCGCCTTGAGTGATCTTTTTTTCAATACTGGAATGATAGGCCTTTTCCACCTTTCTGTTGGAACATCGCCGACCCCAGCAATTTGTGCCTCATACCCCATGACACCGACAACCTTTGTATGCGTAAAAGAAGCAACCATATGCAACAAATTTTTTAATGCTGCTTCATTGTTGAGAGGCGAACGTTTCGTGCCAAAATATAAAAACGGAAAAGCAGTTGCTACATTTATGTCAAGACAAAGTGAAAAAACGATATTATGTGTAAGGCCTATCTCCTCAAGGAGTTGCCAAGCTTCAAGTGAATCAACCATCCAAATGACTTCTCTGCCCTTACGAATATATGGAACTGTTTGTTCTATTGCTGTTTTTTCAACTGTTGGATAGGCACAAAGCAGTTGATCAAGCCCCTGTACAAGCAAATAAACTGTTTCAGCAGCACTAAAAGTCATCCATCCTGAAAATTGCGGAAATTTATTTGCAATATAAGTCATGACTGCAACAGAGCGAATTGATTTTGTGGCAATCCGAATACGTTTTGAGCGGAGAAGCTTCTTAATGTAATGAATATTGCTGTCGAGGTAGTCTAAATCTAAATATGCAAAAGGCCGCGGCAAATGTTCAAAGGCTGCTTCATAACGTTTATATTGTGAAAGCATTTTAGCGAAGTTCCAACCTCCTTCTTGTCCAATGCTTTTTATTTTTATAGCATTTAGTTAAAGTGCTATAAAAAAATTCGGCAGCTAACTCTTCCTTATCATTTATATTACTAGCAGATTTTTTTATACAGTTAATTAAGTCAGTATCATTTCAATAGTTGTTTTCACACAAAAAACTCACCATTATTTTAAAAAACGGTGAGTTTTTCTATTACTATATTTTCATGCTGGCATGCTTTATGAGTAAGTTTCGTAAATGTGATAGCGTGTTCGCTGTCGCCGTGCAGACAAACAGTATCTGCTTTGATTGGAATGATTTTACCTGACACAGTTTGTACTTGCTCGACCGCAATTTCATGATTTTTAATCATTGCATGCTGGTCCGTTCTTGGCGTTAGTGTGCCATCATCTTGTTTCGTTCGATCGGCAAAAACCTCATGAGCACCTTGCAAGCCAAACTTTTCCAGTTATTAGACCAATGTTTTTTCTGCTGCTTCATTTAATAGCTTGATTGTTGTTTTTCGGATAAGAAACGGTAAAATACCGAAAGAATATGGTTTATACACACGTTCTGTCCACTTATGTCCATCTTTCCCATATACGCCCATGTTTACAGATGGCACATTCAATTTCTTAATTGCTGAGTATGGCACTGGATAGAGGGTTTCCCACTCTGGTAAATTATCAAGCAGCGGCCGAAGCTCTTCTTCTGTTTCGTGAATGGATAAGAAGCTGCCATCTGCTAAATAAGGAAAGAATTTTTTCAAGGTAAATTGCTCGCTAGTTTCTTTTTGCATGTCTTCGAGAATCGCCGCAACGGATTCCTGTACTTGTTTATCTCGTTTGTCCGTTTCTTTCAAATAATTGTGCGGTAAAAAAGGCGGCGCAAAAAATAGAATAACACGAGCTTTCTTATCAGGGTCAAGCGCTTGGAGTACGCTGACAACTTCAAAACTAAGGTCCCGCAAATCGTTCGCTTTTTTTTCCTCTAAGACCTTTGCAATAACAGGCTTGACATCGATTCCTTTGTCTACTAGTGTTTGCACATAATCAGAATAGGTGGTCACTTCTATTTCCCAAGAAAGGTCTCTTGTCGGTAGGCCAGTGACAGCAATATATTGTTCAAACTGCTTTTTCAAATAGCTTTCTACCTCTGCGCAAGCCTGCTTTGCCTCATGCAGCAGTTGATCAAGCACCTGTTCTGGCGTCGCTTCGTAAATAAAATAATTAAAGTATAGATGACTGCTTGTCGCTGTCTGTACTGTATATGTTTCCTTCGTATCTCTTTGATAGAGACAAGTAGGCGGCAGAACAAGTTCACCGGGAATTTTTTCGGTAAGGTCGTAGCGATTATGTATCCGTTCTGTCAACTTTGCCGCAACAAAGTTCGGATCGATGCCTGACAATGTATCTCCAACATGCACTTCACGGCCGTATATATGAAAGCAAGGCAATATTTTTCCCGCTGTTCCAGTATAAATATAGCGCTGCTCGTCACCATCATAGAGCGGCGTAATAAAGTCATTGTTAATCGCTAACACATAGTTTAATTGCTGCTCCTCTTGTAATCTATTCAATTCCTGGAGCGCCCCAATAATTCCACGATGTTCGCTTTCTTCATCTCCATTGAACATTAACAATAGATTGCCTTGCAATTCCTCGCGATGCTCAGAAAAGTAAAGGATGTTCGCAACATGAACAGCCGCCCCGCTTTTCATATCTACAGCCCCGCGCCCAAACATCCAGTCTCCCGATTGTGCTGCTTGCTGTAATTCTTTATCATTGTCATAAGTACGGAAGAAGGCTTGTAATGCATCTGGTGAGAATGCTTTATCTTTCAATTGGCCATAATCTTCTATTGCTACAGTGTCAATATGAGAATGATAGATAATTGTATTCTTCGTTTCAGCTGCCCCCTTGACGAAAGCAAAGACATTCTTTCTTCCGATCGGATCACCTTCCACCGTATGAAGCCAAAGATTTTCCGGGTTCTCTTGAAAGTATGGAAACGTTTTTAAAATTGCATAAAGCTCTTCGGCAATCCGTATCTCTCCAATGGTTCCATTGATACTATTAATCCCAACTAAATGTTTGGTTATTTTTTCTACTTGTTGTTCAGTAGGAAGTGAGTAAATTTGTTGATACATGGATGTATACCTCCTCATTCTATTTATCTTTCCTTATTTTTCAGATGATTCTTGTCGTTAAGCTCCCTTTTTTCGGTAAGCCTGCTTGTAAAAGTTCGTAAAATAGTCATTCGTAATCGCTTGCACTTGTTTGCTCAATAGAAGAACAGCAATGACGTTTGGTATGACAACAATAGCTAATAGAAGATCGAGAAATTGCCAAATAAATTGCAGCCCGCCGATGGCGCCAACGATGATGGCACCAATGTAAAGAAATCGCATTATTTTAGCAAATGTGGAACCGAACAAAAATTCTGCTTGCTTTTCACCGTAAAACACGATAACAACTACTGTCGTGATAACAAATAAAAACAGTGTCGCTGAGATAATGACACCAGCGGCGGAAGCGCCAAATACAGGTGATAAAGCAGCTGTTACCATTGTCGAAGCTTCATTAGGAGCAATTTTCTCCCAAACACCAGAAGTTAAGATGACAAGCGCAGTAATCGTACAAACTACTAGCGTGTCCACAATGACTTCAAAAACGCCCCAAAATCCTTGCTTGGCAGGATGATCGTTCATCGCAGCGGAATGTGCGATTGGTGCTGTCCCCATACCCGCTTCGTTGGAATAAAGACCACGTGCAAGCCCCCAACGAATGGCGGCAGCCACACCAGCTCCTGTAAATCCGCCGGCAGCTGAAATTGGTGTCAATGCATGTTTAAAAATAAGTGCAAAAGCAACAGGAAGTTCTTTTATATTGACTACAATGACAACAAGTGCACTTATTAAATAAATGATTACCATAAACGGAATTAATTTTTCCGATACTTTACCAATTGTTTTGATGCCGCCATACGTAACTAAGCCGACGAGAATCGCCACTATTACCCCTGTCCAAATAGGGTCAATATTGAACGCTCCTTTCATCGTCGTTGCAATCGAGTTGGATTGTACCATCGTACTAGCGACGATCTCTATCATTAAAGCAAATGCAAAAAAGGAAGCAAGCTTTTTCCAGCCTAAGCCTTTTTGTATATAATACATCGGACCGCCAACGTATTCGCCGTCTTCATTCCGATGCCGATAATGAAGTCCCAATACTACCTCAGAGTACTTAGTCGCTACGCCGATAAACGCTACGAGCCACATCCAGAAAATTGCTCCCGGCCCGCCGAGTGCTATTGCTACAGGGACACCAACTATATTCGCGGCTCCCATAGTAGAGGCAAGTGCTGATGTGGTTGCTTGGAATGGCGTTACGGTTCCAGGGCCATCATGTTTTGCAAAAATTTTTCCAAATGTTTGCTTCATGATATGCGGGAAATAACGAAATTGGAAAAAACGAAGTCGAAACGTTAAGATGATACCCCCACCTATAAGCAACAGCATCATAGGCCATCCCCAAATGATGCCTGTTGCCCGTTCTATCAATTGTGTAAATTTCTCCATCATGTCCTCCCTCTCATTTTAAAAATAGATTGCGAGATGTTCCTCCCCTTTGAATAAGACTGCCTGCTCATGATTGCAGGACGAAAACAATTGTGAGACTTTTATGTTTATTATTGACATTTCACATCCTATAGGAAGCGTTTTCATCGTATACAAAGAAAAAGTCTCCTATTAGAAAAACTCATCAACTTTCAAACAAAAAATTAGAAAAATCTGTAATATCTGCTCGCTGCATTTCCTTTGTAGAAATCTTTGCCAGTGAAAATGTCCTTATCCTGAAAATGCAAAAAAAGCACTATTTTTTTCACATAGTGGAATAAATTCCACATAGTAAAATATATTAAGTACTTTACATTAAAAACGATTTTCATTTGTTTGTCAATACATCTGCTGAAATTGCTGAATCAACAAAACACGATCAGGACCCCATTTTCTATGGTTTACATTAGATTGCTAGGTTAAAATGAAACTTCCATCAGTGGGGGTTTTCTCTCATCCACCACTGATAAAGAATAGAACAAAGGCTAAGATCGCAGGCGTCCTCGAAAAGGAAACCGCTTTTCTTCGTGCGTTGATCGCTACCGAATCTTTCCTTGTCCTGTTGCAACGCCCCATCCTCGAAAAAGGAGAGCACTTTTTCTTCATGCGATGCTGATTCAAGAGGCTTTCCTTAGCCCGAACCAATCGGACATTTGACTTTTAGTCATCCCCCACCTAGCGCTTCTGACTCCTCTTACTTCCCAAGGTGGGGGTCTTGACTCGCCAGTTAGATGTGGGATAAACAACTAATAATGATAGTGATTTGAAAAGGCCTCTATTTATGTCACATAACATAACAAAATATGCTACACTCGTATATAGAAAAAAATACAACTCTTTACTGCTCAGGCGATAAGACAAGCTAAAGGGGAAAAAATAAATGATTCAATCTATAAACCGTGCAATGCAAATTATTCATCTTCTTTCAGATCCTAAAAAAGAAAAATGGTCGATTACGGAAATAGCAGAACAAACAGAGCTGCCAATTAGCACCGTATATCGACTCATTCAATCGTTAATGCAACATCACTTAGTCATGCAAATACCGGATACAAAGCAATATAAATTAGGCTATATTTGGATGGAAATTGGATTAAAAATGTTCGAAAGTTTAGACATTCGTGTTGTTGCAAGGCCAATCATGGAGCAGTTAGCTGCAGATGTAGAAGAAACTGTCTACTTAAACCTCCCGAATGGCAATGAATCTATCATTATTGATCGAATTGACAGTCCACGCAATGTGAAAATAATTGATGTTATTGGTGAAAGAATCCCTATGCATATAGGAGGCGCCAACAAGACAATTTTAGCAAATATGCCCTCTCGTCAAATGAATGAAATATTAGAACAGCTCCTGCCCAATGAACAAGCAAGAAACACATTTGTAGAAAATTTGCTTAAAATTAAGCGACAAGGCTATGCCGTCAGCTACGGAGAAAAAACAAAAGGAACAATTGGAGTTGGCGCTCCTATTTTTGGGTTTGATGACAACGTACTTGGCGCTATTAGCATTGAGGTTTTAGCATACGATCTTACCAAGGAACGGATGACTTTTTTTATAGAAAAAGTGCATGATGCGGCCCATATGATTTCCATGAAGTTTGGGAAAGCTTGATGATATGCAAAAGTATATCTTTCTACACGAGGCCTTCATCAAGTTGGGACTAACATTAAACAAGCTTTCGATATCATCAAATCGAAAGCTTGTTTTCATTATGATTCGATCGCCACAAATTGCACCTTGTTCCCCCCCAGGCTGCGGCAACGTTGGCGGGTCTTTATCAATCTGAATAAAATCAACTGTGTCAGCTGCGATCAATTTCTAAATAGAATTTATAGCGTTCTCCCGCGTAGAAGGAACGTACATACTCGAAAGGGCTGCCGTTATCTAAGTGTGTAAGTCGTTCCACTTTTAAGATCGGCGCACTTTGTTCTATCTCGAGGAGGTCGGCAATTTTTTTATTTGATGCAGCGGCTTCAATCGATTGCTTCGCTTTTCCAATGGTAAGAGAAAGTTTTTTCTCAATCGCCTCGTACAAGGAATGCTCAATATCTTTTTCAGTCAAGGGAGACGCTATTGTCCACGGTATCGTCGTTGTTTCATATACCATTGGTACATCATCGGCTAAACGGACACGTTCTACCCATAGAACAGCATCCTTTTCTTTTAGCTGAAGCTGTGCCGCTTCTTCCTTACTCGCTTCTCTTTTGGAAAATGCAATCATGTTCGTTTTAGGCTGCTTCCCCTTTTTCTGTATGATATTCGTGAAGCTGGAAACAGAAAGCAGCTGTTGTTCCACTTTTACATCTGTGACAAAAGTACCTCTTCCCCTAACGGTTGTTAAAATCCCATCTTCTATCAATCCTTGAATGGCGTGGCGCACCGTCATTCTACTGACAGAAAGCTGTTGTGATAAACTGCGTTCAGAAGGAATGGCACTACCTATCATCCAGTCTCCATTTGTAATTTGTTCTTTCATATATCGCTGAATTTGCAAATAAATAGGAATGGATGACTGCTTATCAATCATCTGCTGCTTACACCTGTGAGAAGAGAAGCGGCGTCTTTATCTGTAATAATGATTGCGTTTGGATGCTGCTGCAATACAGAAGCAGGACAGTCTACGTTAACGGCGCCTTCCACTGTTTGTTTGATTGCTTCAGCTTTTTCAGCACCAAAGGCAAGCAAGATAATTTTCTTCGCTGCCATAATTGATTGAATTCCCATTGAAATCGCATGCGTTGGTACATCTTCTTCTTTTTCAAAAAAACGTTTATTCGCTTCTCGCGTAGCTGCAGCTAATTCAACAACATCTGTTTTTGAGGAAAAGGAAGTTCCCGGCTCGTTAAAGCCTATATGTCCGTTCGTGCCGATTCCTAATATTTGAATGTCTACAGGATTTGCTTGCAGCAATGCTTCATAATTCGCACATTCTTCTTCTAAGTTTTCTGCCATTCCATTCGGCAAATGTGTTTCCTTAAAATGAACTTTTGAGAAGAGATTTTCATTCATATAGTAGTGGTAGCTATTTGGATCATCTTTCGCTAGACCAACATATTCATCTAAATTAACTGTCGTAATCTCGGAAACATCTAATGCTGCATGGGCCATTTTATCATATAGCTTTAATGGTGTGCTTCCTGTTGCTAAACCTAATGTCTTTACTTCGTTAGCTTGAATAGCTGTTTTGATTAGTTGAAATGCTTTTTCTGCCCCTTCTTCTGGGTTGTTCACAATAATCGTTTCCATAGCGTTGCTCCTTTGTCAGTATTCCGAAAGCTTGCTCGCTTTTTATAAAAGATCTGCGCATTTCGGTAAGGCAAAGTGGTTGAAAGACATACACTTCTGCATGAATGATACACCATCATCATCATAACATTTTTTCTGCAAAAATAGATGTAAAAATGGCAGATATATCTTTTATATGAATTTTTTATGACTTGCCGCCAAGTCTGAAAGCTTGTTTAACGTAAAAGTCTGCATCCATAAGGACTAAATCTGCATCTTTTCCAGTTTGAATGGCGCCTTTGTTTTCCAAGTGAAATTCGCGAGCTTGGTTCCCTGAAGTCATCATAACCGCTTCTTCAACAGAACAGCCAGTAAACGCCATTATATTACGGAATGCCTGATCCATTGTCAGTACACTGCCAGCGAGGGATCCGTTTTCCAGTCTTGCCTCTCCATTCGCAACAATCACCTTTTGACCGCCTAACTCGTAATCACCGTCTGGCATTCCTTTCGCACGCATCGCATCTGTTATGACACATATTCCTTTCGCACCTTTCAGCTTGTAAGCAAGCTTCACCATATCTGGATGAATATGAATGCCATCAACAATCATTTCCACTTGTATTTTTTCTTCCAGCAGCACATGTCCTGCAACACCAGGCTCTCGGTGATGCAACCCTCTCATCCCATTAAATAGATGCGTACAATGAGAAGCACGGCTATGCTTTAATTGACTGCGCAGTGCATCCGAATGACCAACTGATGGAACAATTCCTTGTTCGATCATCCACTCTTCAAAAACTTTCGCCCCAGTTGCTTCCGGTGCATAGGTTACAAGCTTAATGAGTCTTCCAGAAGCTTCATGCCATTTTTTAAATAAGTTTGGATCTGGTTCACAGATACAGTGAATCGGCTGTGCACCTGCTCGTTTATCCGAAATAAATGGTCCTTCAAGATGAATGCCAGCAATTGCTTTATCATGCTCTGCCGCTTTTTGAACCGCCTGCAAAGCTGTTTCAATTGCGCTATGCTCCTGTGTGATCGTTGTTGGAAAATAAGTTGTAATTCCTTCTTCTAGCATTCTTTTGCCCATTTCATGCAACTTGTCAACATCAGCATCCATCACATCGACGCCATAGCCGCCATGTGTATGAACGTCAATCATCCCAGGAATAACAGATTGATTGCTTCCATCAATCATTTGATCTGTCTGATTTTTTTTATAGCACTCCATTGGTCCTACTTCAAGAATTTTTTCTGCAAAGCGGACATAACCATGATCGATTTTTCCTTCTCCTGTATAAATAGCAGCGTTGATAATTGTTTTTATGTCCATCGTTCATCCTCCTAGAAGTGGTCTATACCAGCAGTATAACATGAGAATAGCTAAAAAGGAAGAAAAATCAATTCAATCCTTTTGCCCATACTCAAATAAAGTAAAACTTCCATCAGTGGGGGTTTTATCTCATCCACCACTGATAAGAAGTAGAACAAAGGCTAAGATCGCAACGTCCTCGAAAAGGAAACCGCTTTTCTTCGTGCGATGTGTCGCTGCCAAAGCTTTCCTTGTCCTGTTGCAACGCCTTTGTGACCGACATCCTCGAAAAAGGAGAGCACTTTTTCTTCGTGCGATGCTGATTCAAGAAGCTTTCCTTATCCTGTCGGCCCGAACCAATCGGACATTTGACTTTCAGTTATCCCCACCTAGCGCTGATTCCTCTTACTCCCCGAGGTGGCGGTCTTACTGCCAGTTAGATGTGGGATAAAGAAAAGCGAACGCTTTTTACGTTCGCCTGTCCAATAGCCTAGCGCAGTACTTTTATACGCTCTTCTACTGCTGGAATTTCTTTTCCTGCTTTTAAATATTCAAGCAGCACTGTTGCGTATTCATCGTTGCTATCAAATTCAATCTTATCTGAGCTGAACATTTCATATCCATCGCCGCCAGCTGCAATGAAATCATTTGTGGCAACGGTATAGGTTTTATTAGCTTCTAAAACTGCGCCATTGATAACTACTTCTTGTACACGCTTGCCGGCTGGTTTTGCTGGATCAAAAGCGAAGCTTAATCCAGAAACATGGAGGAAACCGCCATTTTCGCTTGCTTTTATATCATCTGGGTTAAATAGACGGACAGAATGCTCCAGTGCTGCCTTTATTTCTGCGCCTGTCAATACTGCTTTTACCGCTGTATTATCAAATGGGAAAGCTGCATAGACATCTTTGCGTTTCACATCACCAGCTTCAATCGTTGCACGAATTCCTCCACCATTTGTAAGGGCAATATCTGTGTCAAGCGCATACCGCAAAGCATCAGCGATAAGGTTGCCAAGATTTGTTTCTTGCGTCCTTACATACAAACGATCACCCTCCAGTTTTACATTTACGTTAGCGACTGATTCTCCCATCATCTTATCAACCTTTTCCTGATAAGGCTTTATGACAGCAGCAATGTTTGGATCTTCTTGTTTATCACTACTATCTCGATAAAGGAATCCATTGACGCCAATGAGCTTCTCATCATGAAAAATCAAGTTTGCCTGTCCTAATGCTTTCCCGTGTTCATATGATTGCGTCACATAGCCATACTTTCGCTTTTCTGGCGTTTCAATTGTCGTATGACTATGCCCCCCAAACACAACAGCTATCTCTGGTACTTGATCTGCGATCTTTATTTCTGTTTCATAGCCCGAGTGGGAAAGAACCAAGATCTCATCGACTTTTCCCGCTAGTTCTCGCACGACCTTTTTTGCAGTCGCTACTTCATCAGCAAACGTAATGCCTTTAATGCCATTTGGATGCGTTTTCACTTCCGTATCAGTAGCAGTAAGACCAATGAGGCCAAATGTCTTGCCACCTTTTTCAATGATCGTATAAGGAGGCAGAAAATGCTCGCTATTTTTCATGATATTGGCGCTAAGCAATGGGAAATGAAACTGATCCTTTAATGCTAAAAGACGATCTTGGCCATAGTTAAAATCATGATTTCCAGCTGCCATCGCATCATATTGAATCGCATTATAAATTTCTGCCAATGCCTGGCCTTTATCCATGATGACATAATTCGTTCCGTGTATCGTATCTCCGTTGTCTACAACAAATGTAGGATTTTTTGCACGGACATCGTTAATGATTTTCGCTATTTTTGCGAAGCCTAATTCTTTATTTTCTGGATTGTGAAGAACACGTCCGTGCGTGTCGTTCGTATGAATAACCGAAATAATGTCAAATGATTCCTTAAAAGATTTGATCAATTGGTTCACATCATCCATGTTTTCGAAGACTGCCTGTGGTTGAAACTGCGGATGTGATGTGTCAATAAGTCCTAAAGCTGCCGCAGCTGCTAATTCATTTTTATAATCTGCCCTTATGCTATCTTTATCTGTAAATCCTGTTAATATTTCCACATCGTAATCATCCCTTAAATTTAAAGCGCGAATAAGAAAAACGTACGCTTGTTCACGAGTAACTTTTTCATTAGGGGCAAAAGAGGATGCTGTCATGCCTGCCGCTATATTTGTCCGATAAGCAGCCTCAATATAAGGATTCAATTTATCATCAATATCGGCAAATGGCAGCTCTTTTCCTGGCTGCAGATCGATGCCAAGTTCTGTCACAAGTGTTTGAATAAATTCGCCTCGTGAAATTTCTTTATTGCTTGCCTCGGCAGCCTCTAAACTAAAACCTGCTGAAGCGAGCAGCAATATGATTCCAGCTATGATTGCACGTTTCAACCTATTCATTTTTGTTTCTCCTCCCTTTTTTATGAAGCTATTCGATTTCATTATAGCTTGATTCATATTCGTTTGGAGAATATTCCAATTAATTTAACAATATATGATAAAAAAGATAGAAGTTTCAATTTGCTTATGATGAAAGAGGAGGGCTTTTTACTTAAGCAGTTCAAAGGATTTTCATCCTTTCTAAAGGCTTATCCTTAACATGTTTCCGATTCGATGAAAATATCAAAATTAAAAAATGCTAAGCCTGCCGTAATTGGCAGCTTAGCATTTGTTTTTTTATTTTGCGGCTAGCATAGGAAGCTCCATCACTAATTCACCGCCGATGTCGATTTCACCGTTAAAACGAAAACCAAATTTTTCATACAATGTTTGTGCATGTTTATTTTCTTTAAAAATACTTAAATAAATTGTTTTTGGTTGATAAACAGCTTGAATATGATCAAGCAGGCATTGCATTGCTTTTTTTCCATAGCCTCTGCCTTGAAATTGCTTATCGATCATAAATCGATCAAGCCAGACTCTTCCAGTCTGTTTATGCAAACCATACATGGCAAAACCTATTAATGCTTCTCCATCATATAATCCAACAGCTGTCCATCCTGCCTCAAACTTAGATTGTGCTAATGAATAAGCATTGCTCTCAATAAATTCTTTTTGGTCTTCATTTACAGAAAGCATTGCTACTTGATCCCAATTATCAGCATTTACCTCTCTAATAAAGAGGTCCATGATTCCATCTCGCTTTCTTTTTTCTTCATATTTGAATCCTTATTAGCACATAAATTACAATTCATGAGCTGTTTGCTATTTATTGTGTCCCAAATCGTCATTATATGAGCACATGAAATGATAAAGTGAAACTTCCTTCAGTGGGGGTTTTCTCTCATCCCCCACTGATGGTTAGTTGAACCAATCGGACATTTACTGGCAGTTATCCCCCACCTAGACTTTTCTTGAGGTGGGGGTCTTACTGCCAGTTAGATGTGGGATAAAATAAGCAATTATATAATTCAGTGAACGAGACAAATGCAGAAATCATCTGTCTTACTTTTGATCTTCGATGACCAATCCAAACAAAATCATATCAACAAAAGCGGATAATCCTTCTTCAACAGATATACTATTTTTCATAAAAAATTGCTGATCAAGCGTCGCATTCGTTGCATCGGTAATAAGTTTGACAGCCAAAGCAATATTGATATTTTTTAATATGCCTTCTTTGATGCCTTGTTCTATTAAATCACCTAATTGATCCCAATTGTGTAGAGCCCTATTTACTTTTTCCCATTGTTCTGGATAAAACCGCTTCATTTGTTCAAGGATACGCAAATCATAGAACTCATTGTTATTCGGCAAGACTGTAATAACACCTTTTATTTTCTCAATCAATGTTAGGCTTTCGTCTTGCACAATCTGCTCCGTCTTTTTATCAAAATCGGCTAAAGATTGGTCAATAATCAAATCGAGAATTTCACGCTTTGAAGAAAAGTGCTCGTAAAGTGTCCTTTTACTAATACCGAGTCTTTTTGCTAAGTCATCCATCGTAAATTTTATGCCCTTATGATGGATTTCTTCGATAAACGCCTTCGCGATACGATTCTGCAAGCTTTTTCCCCCTCACTGAAAACTATATAAACATAAATAGTTTTATCAGTTTAATAATAACATAATGAGCATACAGAAGCAATCAAACGGTTTTTATGCAATTCTGCATAAAAAAAAACGCTCCTCCTAAATAGGAAGACACGTTTTTTCAGTCTTCAGTTGGAAAAAATTCCATCAAATGCTGAAGGTTCTCCATAAACTCATCATCTAATCGGAGCGCCGTCTTCTTTACTGTTGCGATGTTGTAACGGCTTATGAGCCCTGTTTCACGAAAATCCAGCCCCTGTGCTTTTGATTCTCCAAGGCTGTTCCATTCTATTGCCAACGTTCGTTTACTTTCGGTATTTGTTAAATATGTCAACTGGACTGTCAAGTTGCCTGGAAATATTCCTTCGGCTCGAAGTTCTGGAAGCTCCTCATCATGATCATTTTCTGATGACAAGTTTTCACATCTTCCACGAAGCAATTGCAATACATATAAGTCACTTATAAGGTAAGCATTTAAATAGGGAGCATTCCAGCTTCTTGTAAGCCGCAGCGTTCCGTCATGTTTTTCATGATGTGCAAAGGCTTCCAACTTTGGGTAAAAGGCATGCTGCTGTAAATCAAAATAAAGATAAACTTCTTTTGAGCGAAGGGGTTCTGTATCTTTTTTGTAATAGTGCAGCAAATAATAGCTTAATGGAAAATAAATACGTGTGCTCTGGGATAAAATAGGTGCTATTTCTTCCAAAGCAGACGAGACTAAAATCGTCTGATGATGAGGGAGGGTCGAAACGTCCTTTATCGGTTCATCCACCACTAAGACAGCTTCTTCCATGTCAAAGAAATCTTCCGCACCAATAATGACTTCCATATATTGTCCACCTCCTCGTGTTCGTTTTTTCTATTTTGTCACTTCCCATTCGCTTCTATGCAAATCTGTTCATCTTACGTTCCATTGGGCTTCTGGAGTTTTAATCTTCAGCCCCTATTGTACAAAAGTTTATAATCGCAGGAACTTAAAAAAAGCCGCTTTTTTCTTCTGCGGTGCTCATTCAAGAAGATTTCCTTATCTTGCAGCTCAAACAAAGCAGGAATTGACTAGAAAAGAAGAGATGAGAAAAACTCCCATCTCTAGAACTGTTAGATGTGTGACAATACTACAATAAGCTAGTGCTTTTTTTCAAAGGCGCCATTTTTACATACCTATTTTCATCAAAATCAGAGAGTGAAAAATTGGAGATAAATAGCTCACTACCGACATTTTCTCGTTGTGATGTAATGGAATAGTACCATTCTTCTTGATTAATAAAATGTGCCCACGAATACAATGATCTCGTTTCTTCACAATTATCAATTGTCAATAAAAATGGATGCTTGCATACTTTTAATAGCTCTGATAGCTCTTGATGTTCCTTCATTGTCATAAACTCTTTGTAGAGTTGTTTTCCTTTCGTGTAATAGGGCGGGTCAAGAATAATAAAAACATCATCGCCGTCCGCTTCTACAATTGCTCGATAATCTAATGCTGTAATGGTAGTATCTTGCAGCTTTTTTGAGCAATCATCTATTCGTTGACATAATAAATCTGGGTTCCAGCGGCAATCGATTTTATACTTTGATGATTGCTGCAAGCCGCCAATCGGATTGGCGGAAATAATTCCAGAAAAATTCGTACGATTAAAAAATAAAAACATAAAAGCAATCTCTAGGGACGTTGATGGGGTAGAAGCCTTCATTTTCTTCCATAGATCAATTGTCGGTCTGCATTGCTTAATGCGTTCCTTCAACTTCTCCGGCTCATCACGAACGATCTGAAAAAATGCAGCTACAGAATGATCTTTATCATTTAGCCAGTTAAAAGACACTTTCGGTTTACCGAAAAAAATAGATCCACTCCCCAGAAAAGGTTCACGGTATTCTTGATGTGGAATAAAATAAGGGACAAACCTTTTGAGCACTTTACTTTTTGAACCGGGGTAACGAAGAGGTGAATGTATTCGGTCTATTGCTGCCATTTGATCACCTCTCTTCTCTTAAAAAACTAGTTGCATTAATATATAAAAACAGTTCTCCCTTTCATATTACATGAAAATGATAAAGATAGGTATTTCTAGGTGTTTATGCGTCTTTCATAGCAGTCATTTTCCTATTGGATTATCCTAGAATGAAGTAAATGTTGCATTCTAAGTATTCAGAAGCAAATAACATTCTTTTTAAAGTTGCTATCTTGAAGCACTCATGTTAAGATTATTTATACTTAATATGTATCAGATTTTATAATTCACGTGTTATCAGGGATTATATGTAAAATGATATATAGTCCGCGGTAACATGTGAATTTTTTTACAGCGGCATTAAGTGCACTATTTATATACGGAGGTTTTCGAAATGAATCAAGGTACAGTAAAATGGTTTAACGCAGACAAAGGTTTTGGATTTATTGAAGTTGAAGGTGGAGACGATGTATTCGTACATTTTTCCGCAATTACTGGTGACGGATTTAAAACGCTTGAAGAAGGTCAAAAAGTGAGCTTCGACATTACAGAAGGAAATCGTGGACCACAAGCAGAAAACGTAGCTAAATTATAAGAAACGTAACAAAAAGCTATTGACATTGTGTCAATAGCTTTTTTCGTTTGACTATACAAAAGTCATGTTGAAACATGCGGGACTACTCTTTTGTCATCTATTAAGATTTTGCTGCTTGTGTATTCCCTGTTGTTTTTGCCGCTTTTATCCTTATGAGCATCATAACACTTGCCAATAAGATCATCGCTCCAAAAATATAAGGGATATTCATATTGATATCGAATAGAGTGCCGGCAATCGCGGGACCAATCATATTGCCAATCGACATGTATGCATTATTCATTCCAGCAACATATCCTTGTTCATCTCCAGCCATTTTTGATAATAATGTATTAAGCGCTGGACGGACTAAGGAAGTTGCTGTAAAGAACATAAGCGCTACAATAAGAACAATGAAGAATCCTTTCACAAACAGCATCAAAATCATCGAAGTAGCTGCGAGGATAAAGGTCATGATCATGACCTTTCTTTCACCAAAGTAACGGATCATTCTATCAACAACAGCTGCCTGAATGATGACTCCTAATAAAGCGCCTGCCGTAATAATGATTGAAATATCCTTCGGTGTAAAGCCAAACTTGAGATCAACAAATAATCCAATCACTGTTTCAAAATTGGATAAGCCAAATGCTAATGTAAATACGAGGACTAGCAGCATAAAATAAGGAGCCTTAAAAGACCTTGCTAACTGCTGAAATATATTTTCCTGTTTTTTCTTTGTATTCCTTGCCTTTATTTGTTCTGTTTTTGATAACGTTTCGGGTAAAAATAACAACGATGTAACCGTTGCGATACAAGCAATCACTGCTGATGAGTAGAATGGGACACGTAAGCCAAAATCGGCAAGAAAGCCGCCAATCCCAGGGCCAATGACAAATCCCAATGACATCGCTGCTCCAAGCATCCCCATCCCTTTTGCTCGTTTTTCTATCGTTGTGATATCAGCTACATAAGCCATCATTGGTGGAATCATAAAGGCAGCCCCCATTCCTCCAAGCAGCCGTGATACATAAAGCACCCACATTTCTGTGCCAGCTGCAAATATAAACTGGGAGGCAGTAAAGCACGCCAATCCGATAATAATCATAAACTTGCGCCCATATTTATCTGAGAGCTCCCCACCAAGCGGCGAAAAGAAGAATTGTGTAAATGCGAAGGCAGCAACCAAATAGCCCATAGACTGTCCACCTACACCAAACTCTTCTAAAAATCTCGGCATGATCGGAATAATTAAACCTATTCCTATCATCGCAATTAGCATATTTATCATTAAAATAACTAACGAAAATGTCGGTCGTTTTCCCTCTTCCATTTTTTTATCTCCCTAATGTAAAAATTAAAATTGTTGTTCCTCTAGCAGCATGGAAGAAATCCAGTCAATACGAGCTATCAATATTTAAAGCTTGAGACAACTTTTCTCTGGCTGCTTCTAACTCGTTCACTTCTGCAAGATTGCGCAGCATCCCTTTTATCATCGCTGGCCGCGGTTCCATTTCCATCAGCTCATGCTCCAAAATTTCCAGTGATTGTAATGCTTCTTTTAATTTGTTTTTATCTAAAGAGATTTTCTTTATACTTTCTTTTATTTCTTTTATGATGACTAGCGGGTGCTGCTTTTCTTCAAATAACTCTTTATTGTGTATCGGCCAAAGGTCATTGATAATAGGCTTGCCTTTTTCCTTCAGAATCCCTTCTACAAGAAAATCAAATTTTTTTATTAAGAAACGAGGTAAATACGCTAGATCAACAGATAACTTCTCTATTGTAATTAAATTGATAAATGCTGAGATCATTCCAGTTAAGAGCAGTAGACAATCTAGTGCATAGGGTTCTATTTCGGAACCGTAGATGCCAATAAAATAATTTTTCAGCCACTCTGTCTGCTCAACATTTTTTGTACGAATATATTCCTTTATTACATCACTTTTTAAGCCAATGATTTCCTGCATTTGCATGCGATAAAATTCATGATATTCAATAGCAAGTTTCAGTTGAACTTCCACTGTCTTCGTTAACTTTTCCTTTAAACTTAAATGGTCGTCTTGATCTATGAATATCATTTGTTCATCAACTAACTGAAAGTAATATTTGAATATTTGCAGGAGCAGCTCTTCCTTCGATTTAAAATAAATATACAAACTGCCTTTGGACATTTCACATGTATCTGCAATTTCCTTCATTGATGTCTGGTGATAACTTTTCACTGAAAACAACTTCATTGCCGTCATTAAAATCTGTTTTCTCTTTTCATTGTGCTTCATGCTCAGTTTTATTACCTACTTTCGACCTAGTGGTTCTACTGATGACTGCATCGTAAAGAAGTATAATAATAGCATAGCAAAAAGCGTTTTTCAATCATTTTTTTCGCAAAGTTTTCTGCTTGTAATTATTTTAATGCCGATTCTATGATCATTTATCTTAATCAAAAAAACGGAACGATCTTTGTCCCGTTTATTCCTATATGAAGACGAGTAAGAGTATCGCTAATTCCCATTTCTCTTCGTTCGTCTTCATTTAACTAGCTTTCATAAACATTGAATATTATAAATTTTCCAACTATTGGTTTGAAACGATGCATTTATCGGCAGCGCAATTGATTTATATATACATTCCAATTCCAGGTCCAAATGGAATCCCTAAGAGAGCAAATATAAGCAACAGGATAATCCAGCATCCCAGGAAAAAGAGACTATATGGCAGCATTAACGAGATCAATGTGCCGAGGCCAGCCTTTTTATCATACTCCCTCATAAAGGCTAAAATAACAACCATGTATGGATTTAAAGGAGTAATAATATTTGTTGACGAGTCTGCAATCCGATAGGCAGCTTGAATAAAAGCAGGATGATAGTCAAGCATTGCGAACATGGGGATGAAAATAGGTGCTTCCAACGCCCATTGTGCTGAACCGCTAAAAATAATTAAATTTAGGATGGAGGTTAATAGTGTAAAACCGATTACAACTGGTATACCTGTCAGGTCAATAGATATAAGAAATTCTGCTCCATTCACTGCTAGCCATGTTCCCAAGTTGCTCCATTCAAAATAAGCGATAAATTGAGAAGCTGCAAAAATTAATACAATGTAGCCTGACATATCTCTTATTGCTTCCCCCATATATTTTGGGATATCTCTCGTGCTTGTTATTTTTTTTACTGTTTTTCCATAAGCAACACCCATCGTTATAAAGAACAATATAATGATCGGCACAATCCCATCTATAAAAGGGGAAGGAAGGATGCCGCCTTCTTCGTTTCTTAATGGTGAATGTGGCAATAGCAGTATAAAGACAACCACCGCTATAAAGCCAAGGCCCGCTAAACAAGCATTTCTTAATCCTCTTGCTTCTATAATAGAAATTCCTTCCATCTTTTTTTCTAGCTTGTTTGTATATACACCAAGCTTTGGTTCAATGAGTCTTTCTGTAATCCAAGCCCCAATGATGGAAAGCATGATAACTGAAACACTCATAAAATACCAGTTATCTACTGGTGTCACAACAATGTCAGGACGAATTCCTTTTATCGCCTCTGTTGAAATCCCTGATAGCAGCCCATCTGTTCCGGCAATGATAAAATTAGCTGTGAAGCCAGCTCCTGCTCCAGCAAATCCAGCAGCAAGTCCGGCTAATGGGTGTCGGCCAATCGTATAAAACACCATTGCTGCTAACGGTGGAATAATGACAAAAGCAGCGTCAGAAGCAATATTACCCATTATGCCCACAAAAATAACAGCGTAGGTAACCAACGATTTCGGTGCATGAAGAATGGTTCGTTTTATTGCTGCTTCCAGCAGTCCTACTTTTTCAGCAAGCCCAATTCCAATCATCATTGCCAGTACAAGACCAAGCGGTTTAAAGTTGGTGAAATTCGGCAGCATAGAAGTTAACATGTATTGAAGCCCTTCACCGGAAATCAAGCTTTTAATTGGAAGAACTTCCTTTGTTCCAGGATGAACAACCGTTACATGAAAAGCGCTTACAATACTAGAAACAATTATGACGATGAGCATTAAATAAACGAATATTATAAAAGGATCAGGCAGTTTGTTTCCAATTCGTTCAATGCCATTTAAAAATCTAGTTAAACCTTTTGATTCTTTTGTTTCCAAGTTAGGCAAAGCCATGTTGACAACTCCTTTTAAATCTTATTAGCGGTTTTCTTTGTCATACCTTATCAAGTAAATGTTTAATAGACGGAATATTCTTTCTATTATTCGTTATAAAGTGAAACTTCTGGGGGTTTTCTTTCATCCCCCCATACAAAGGATCTCAAGCTAAAAGCGCGACGTCCTCGAAAAAGGAAACCGCTTTTTCTTCGTGCGATGTATCACTGCCAAAGCTTTCCTTGTCCTGTCGCAACGCTTGAGTGACCTACGTCCTCGAAAAAGAAGAACACTTTTTCTTCGTGCGATGCTGATTCAAGAAGCTTTCCTTATCTGTAGGCCCGAACCAATCGGACATTTGACTTTCAGTTATCCCCACCTAGCGCTTCTGATTCCTCTTACTCCCCGAGGTGGGGGGCTTGACTTGCCAGTTAGATGTGGGATAAAAAGGAGCTTTCTAACATAGCGAAGGAGCATTTCTTGTACTAGTTTTTGTATATCTATGACCTAAATCGCAAAATGGAACGAACATTGTTCTTATGCATACATCTCCTGACCTCCGAATTGGTCAGGATGATGATGCAAGCATTGTCTTCTATAAGGTGCATTTAAGCTATGCTAAACGAGAGAAATCAAGGGAATTCCCCCCTGAATGATCTAGCATTTAATGGCGAGAAGAGAGGTGAACAATTAGCATAATAATAAAGGCCTAACCTTCACAAGCGCTCTTACAGCTTTTCTCTGTACTTAAATGAATAGCAGCTTATAAATTTTCCGCGGACGTCCACGATGACCTGACTGCTCCTCTCCAGTGATAGCAACAAGACCAAGCTTCTCTAACTCTGCTAAGACACGGCGTCCATTTCTTTCTGAACTTTTCAGCCAAGTTGCAATGTCGGTCGAAGTGACAAATATTTTCTTATAATGGTTCGCAAGCGCCTCTATTTTTGATACAACAGCTGGACTAATAGAGGCATCTTTAAAACGTTCTTCCCATCCCTCTCCCCATTTGCGCGGAGAAAAGGTAATAGCTCCCTCGTTAGGTTTCTGCTCCGTTACTTCTCTATCTTCATTGACAATCACGAAAATTTCTTCTGACTGCCTTCTAGCGTATTGAAAAGCAAAACGCAGATTTTGCTCTGCATCTAACACTGTAAGTCCGTAGCCTAAGGCCACTCTAACAGCCAACTCGCTTTGAATCTTGATTCTTTCAATAAGCGAGTGTATCCCTTTTTCATTTAAATGAAGGCTTAATTCTCCCCTTGTCGTATAAATGAAAAATAAGTCATCTCCTATTTGGACAAAAGAACCTTTAATGTCTTCAGCAAAATCGAGCAAAACACGTGTTAATTCAAGCTTGCGGTGTTTTTCACGGTATGAAAAATGATCATTTGCTTTTGTTTTTGTGTCATGAATCATTTCGACGCCAAACACTGCTAATTGCGACTTTTGATATTTGACTGAAAGGCCTCTTTCCTTTAAAAGATTTAAGACAATTTGAATCGAAATATTAGACGGCTTTACACGATAACAAGGAATTCCAAGCGCTTTTAGTTGATTATAGACGGATTTTAAACAAGTAATTGCGACATCAATTTCCCCTTTATCATATAAATCTTGATGAAAAGCAATCAGTCTTTCGGAAGGCAAGTAACCTGTATAAGGATAAGAAAAAAATTGCAACGCTTGAAGTGAATAAAGCTCTTTACTTGCAGCAATCTCTGATTCTGCTATTGTATCGATGCTAAAGCGCCGCAGTATTTTTCCTTCCGCAACAATGCTTTCAAGCAAGGTGGCAAAAAAACTAGAACCATGCAAAGGTGGGTAGCTTCCTTTTCCCTCAGGAAGCACGCCATGTGTACGTGCATAATGATACGGTGCTTGTCCAGAAAAAAGCCACTGATCAACGATATGGTCATTTTCTTTTATAATCCGAATTGTGTCCTCTGTTTGTTCATAAGGGAATGGAATCATCTCAATATCCTTATCGTCTTTGCCGAACAACATAATATGATCAAGTGAATCGTGCGGCCCCACTATTCCCAATCGTATTTTCAACTTTTTTTCACACCTATCTGCTAAGATGCCGGCTCTGTGAAAGAAAATGTGCCTGCTTCCTGTTCAAGATATGCGGCAACGATTTCCGTTCCACGTTCTAAGTCTTGAAGAGATGCATGCTCATCTTGATGATGGCTAATTCCATCTCTACACGGAATAAAGAGGAGTGCGGTTGGCCAATTTTGAGCCATATTCATACAATCATGCCCAGCTCCACTATCCATTTCAAGACATTTGTAGCCTAGTGATTCACTTATTGATCTCAGCTTCTTTCTTTGCTCAATAGGCAAATCAATAGAAGGCTGATCAACAAGCGTCTCCAATTGGATTGTAACATGATATACTTTTTCAAGATAGGTACATTTTTCCATTATTTTCGTTTTCATTACCTTTTTTAAGCTGTCATCGACACTACGAATATCAATACCTAATTCCACTTTAGCAGGAATAACGTTCATCGCATTTGGAAGCAAGCAGATCGTACTAACCGTTGCGACAAGGGGAAGTTCCCCTTTTTCAGATAGCTGTTCGCTCGTTTCTGATACATATGTGATGAGAGGAGCGGCTGCAACAAGCGCATCCCGCCTTTTTCCCATCGGAGTAGAACCAGTGTGGCCTGCCATTCCATTAATCGTTAATTTCAAGCGAATGGGACAAGCGATCCCCCTTACTACCCCAACATTGACCTGTGCGTCTTGAAGCTGTCTCCCCTGCTCTATATGTAATTCAATGAAGCTTTTAATCTCTTGTTGTGGACGCGAAGCGCTGTTAATTTTTGACCAGCATAATCCTCTTTCTTCGACTGCTGCCTGCAAAGAAATTCCCACTTCATCCTTGATATGAGCAACTTCATCGGGATTCAGGACACCTGTCATCGCCTTGCTACCAATCGTTGAGATGCCAAAACGAGCTGATTCCTCCCCTGCAAAACAAATAACTTCAATTGGATATGTTGGAATAAACCCTTGATCTTTCAGTTGCTTCACTGCGCCTAGACCACAGAGCACTCCTGCTGTACCATCGTAGCCTCCTCCGTTTTTTACTGTATCGAGATGAGAGCCCGTTGCTACAGCTGGGAGATTTCGATGATGTTCTGGCTCCCATCTTGCAATACAATTTCCCGCTTCGTCACGACGAACATCAAGTTCGAGCGTTCTTGCAATCTGGAAAAATCGTTCCATCGCTTGCCACTCTTCTTCACTATACGCAGGCCGATTAAAACTATGGGACTGCTTCATTGTCGCTACATGGTTTAGTTGATGTAAATGCGTTTTTAACCACTCCTTCACAATATCCCCCCTTTTTTCCTCCTCTGATATACGATTTAGCCGAACACTTTTATTTGCTAATTTTCTGACAACAATAAGATTCTTGCTAATAATTCGACTGCAACAATTAATACATTTTCATCAAAATCAAAAGCGGGATGGTGATGTCCATTTGTAATCGGTGTACCAAATAATAAATAAACTGCCTTTCCACCTCGTTTTTGAACTGCTCGCATCATCAAAGTTGCATCTTCTGAGCCGCCAAACGGTACTTCTGGAATCACACGATTAATTCGCTTGCTATCTTTGCATACATTTTCGATTCTGGAAATCCATTCCTTATCACAAACAGCATCGATTGTTTTCCCGACGACATCTATTTTTGTGGAAACTTGGTACATGTCCCCGGCTGTTTCTATTATTCTTCTAGCAGTTGTCTCCATGTAATCATTGAGTGCTTCTGTTTCACCGCGGGTTTCCATTTCCATTCGGCCAGTATCTGAAATGATATTTCGGCCCGTCCCAGCTTCTAATCTACCGATATTAATTCTCGTCATGCCAGCAGAATGTCTGGAAATGCCTTGCAAGTGTAAGCTTGCTGCTGCACAAGCCAATAATGCATTTTGGCCTTTTTCAGGTTCGATTCCAGCATGAGCAGCTTGGCCTTTAAAAGAAATATCCATTTTTGTGGATGCAAGAAATTGAGTCGTATTTGCTGCTACCTCGCCAATCTGCAAAGGATAGATGCCAATATGCCCACTAATAAATTCATCAACGTCATCGAGCCACCCTTGTTGTACCATGGCAGCTGCTCCACGTCCGCCTTCTTCCGCAGGCTGAAATAATAATGTGATTTTTCCCTTTAAATCATGCTGAAAATGCTTCATACAATACGCGAGGCCAAGACCAATCGCCATGTGTCCATCATGGCCGCAAGCATGCATGATTCCTGATTCGTTAGAGCTAAAGCCTTTTACAAAAGGAGCATGTAAAGCATCGCACGCTTCTGTTATTGGCAGTGCATCTATGTCAAAACGAAAAGCAACGTGTTTCCCAGGCTTCCCAGTATCCCATTGTGCGGCGAGTCCTGTCTTTCCGCCTTTCATTTTCGCAAGCCAGCTTTCAGGGACTCCTGCTTTCTTTGCTTTTTTTTCAGCTGCTGTTAATATTTGTGTATGAGGAAGTCCCATTTTTTTTCTATTCCCTACTGCATCTTCCCCTACTGCAATCTTCATCCCAAGCTTCTTCAGCTCTTTGCCGATCTGATAAGTTGTCCAATATTCAGTCCATCCAATTTCTGGATAACGATGAAACGCCCTTCTCCAACTTTTTAATTGCGGCTCTAATTGCTTGATAAAGCCATTAAGCTTCATTTCAATAGCTAATGTATTCATGAGGCTGTCCACTTTTCATTTTTTAGCATATATAGTGCTTCAATCGCAATGTTTGTCATCAGCTCTGTTCCAATTGAAAGTGCATCCTCATTTAATGAAAATCCGGGATCATGAAGAGGTTTTTGCCATTCCTTGTTTTTTAATTGAGTTCCTAGCCAAAAGAAGGCTCCTGGATATTTTTCGAGATATCTTGCAAAATCTTCCCCTCCTAGACTTGGCTGAATATCTGGCGTTCCTTCTTCTCCTAATGCAGCTTGGGCTGTTTTCTTTACAAGATTCGCCCACTTCCTAGAATTGACCGTAGCTGGGTAACCGTCATAATAAACTACTTTTGCTTCTGCCCCCATCGCTTTGGCAACGCTTTCAGAAATAGCATATAAATGTGCTTTTGCTTGTTGCTTTGTTTCATTTCTAAAGGTTCTAAGTGTTCCTTCTAAAGTGACTACATCAGCTATCACATTGTAGCGATAACCACCATCTAGTTTTCCAATTGTCAGCACAACGGCATCTAATGGATTTAGTTTTCGACTTACAATCGATTGCAATGCTGTTACAATCTGACTAGCTGCAACAACCGCATCTACGGTTTGATGCGGCATACTTGCATGCCCCCCAGACCCCGTTACGGTAATAACAAAACGATCAGAATTACCCATCATTTCACCCGCGCGAATACCGATTTGTCCTACTGGCAAATCGGGCCAAACATGCTGGCCAAAAATGACATCTGGAATATGCGTCTTAAATACACCGTCATCCATCATTGGTTTTGCTCCGCCTATTGGACTTTTCTCTTCAGCTGGTTGAAAGACTAATAGAATCTTTCCTGGCAGCAATTCCTTCACTTGATTCAAAATATAGCCAGCTCCTAAAAGCATGGCAGTATGAGCGTCATGCCCGCACGCATGCATGATGTTCGGATGTACAGAGGTAAAAGCATCGTTATTTTCCTCCTGAATAGGAAGTGCATCGAAATCTGCTCTTAAAGCAATTGTTCCACCTGGCTGTCCTCCTTCGACTATTCCTAGTACACCTGTTTTAGCAAAGCCAGTTTCAAAAGGAATATGATATGCCGCTAGTCTTTCTTGGATCAGCTTGGAGGTTTCTACTTCTTCACCGCTTAATTCAGGATATTGATGAAGATGCCGACGGATGTTTAATACTTCAGGTGCAATCAACCGCAGTGCATCCTTTACTTTTTTATTCATGTTTCATCTCCTCTCATTTCAAATCGATTTTTAAGCCTATTATCTATTTAAGGAAATTATCCTTAAAAGTCCGTTAATTGCTATTATAAAAGATGATGATAAAAAATGCACTTGTTTTTTTAAAAAATTTTTAAAAAATAAAGTGAAACTTCCATCAGTGGGGGTTTTCTTTCATCCCCCATACAAAGGATCTCAAGCTAAAAGCGCGACGTCCTCGAAAAAGGAAACCGCTTTTTCTTCGTGCGATGTATCACTGCCGAAGCTTTCCTTGTCCTGTCGCAACGCTTGAGTGACCAACATTCTGTTGGCCCGAACCAATCGAATATTTGACTTTCAGTTATCCCCCACCTAGCGCTTCTGATTCCTCTTACTCCCCGAGGTGGGGGGCTTGACTTGCCAGTTAGATGTGGGATAAAATCCAAGTTATTTGAAAAATTTTCATTAAAAAAAAGCAGTGAAGATGCATCACTGCTTTTTTATTTCGATTATCAGTAATTCTATCAATCTGTTGTTTCAATTACGCGTTTTGCGCCTGCATACTTTGGCCCCCAATAAGAGCTGTCTAATGAAGCTACTGAAACGCCTTGATCCTCTGCACTGATAAATTCATTGTTTCCTAAGTATATACCTGTATGTGAAATGCCTTGCTTATATGTATTTTGAAAAAAAACTAAGTCTCCTGGTTTTAATGAATCCTTTTCAATCGGTGTTCCAACGTTGAATTGTTCAGCTGATGTTCTCGGAAGGTCTGTGCCAAAATTCTTATACACGTACAAAATATAGCCTGAACAATCAAATCCCGAACTTGGCGAATTTCCACCGTACTTATATTTTACACCTTTAAATTCTAATGCATAATTAAGAATATCTTGTGTTTTAGTAGATTCTGCCGCACTCGCTTTATGTGGATTTACTGAACTAAAAGCAACGAATAAAAGTACTGTCAAAAAAAAGACGATATTCCTTTTCATTCTTTTAACCACCTCGATTGATGTCATTAATTAGCTTGTCTTCTTGTTAAAAACATCTTAACAGATATTTCGAGGATTTTATTTTACAGTTACATTACATTCATGTTTCAGGGTAATATTTTGCAAAATAATAGGGTTTAATTTGTTAAAGCATAGCAAATGCTGTAATGTATTGATTCTCTTCATGGCAGAAAAAGCTTAAGAGAGACATTATTCATGGAAAAAACATCGACTTTTGAATCGGAGATCTTTTTTTCCTTTTTATTCTTCATTGATTTATTCTTATAAACCCCATTATTACAGCATTTGTATGCATTAAAAAAAAGCTCCTGTCAACATAAAATGTTGTCAGAAGCCTTAAAATGAGGATATAAAAGTGGTGGTATTTTTAGCTGCGTTTAATGAACAGAAATAGTAGGGGGAGAATGAAGCAAACGATATTTTCTTTCTAGTTGATGGAGTTTATTTTCCGCAGTATTTAGGCGGTTTTCTAGACTAGAAGCTTGTTGTCTTGCTTTTGCCAATTTTAGAAGGATGTCTTCAACTAACAATTCTAGCCGTTCGATTCTTTCCTGTTCTGTCAATCAATCACCTCGTTCACTCTCTTATTAAAGTAAATAAGATTTGACTAGGTTCACCTCCCTTTACTTTTTTTCTGGATATAAATCGATAAATGGGATTACTTCGTGGCGAATCGTGGAGGATCACGGTATTCTGTGGGTTTTTTTCCAAGGAAACGTACAGATTCTGCTATTACTTCGGTAATATACACCTTTATGCCTTCTTGATTTTCATAATTTCTTGTTTGAATCCTGCCAACTATGCCAATAAGAGAACCTTTTTTGCAATATTTTGACGTATTTTCCGCCACTTTATGCCAAAGTGTACATAATACAAAATCAGCTTCCAACTCTCCATTGCGGTTCTTATAATGTCGAGTTAAAGCAAGGGTAATATTTAAAACTGATTTTCCTTCTACTGTTTGGCGAAGAATTGGGGCTTTTGTTAGTCTTCCCACTAACGTGACCTGATTCAGCACATTTTCTCAACTCCTTTCTATCTAATTACCTATATTCTAAAAGAATAATCTTGTAAAGTAAAATATCGAAAATGCTTTTTTTATGTCGCTTTATTCTTCAAAATAGTGATATCACGGTAAGAGAGTTTCTTTTTCCAGCCATTTTTAAATAAAAATAATGAAAATAAACTTTTTTATATTTTTATTAACAGGCAAGAAAATTCTCATCTCAAATACTAAATAACATAGAGCATTATGTAGAGATTTGGATCGACGCGATAAGAGTTGATCAGATGGAAAATTTCCCATTGTCGAATGTTTTATTCTTTCTTGCATTTTTAGGGAAGAAAATTCATGAAGAGCTCCTTTTCGTATATGGTATAATTTATAAAACAGAATTTGGAGGAACGAATATGAAAACGTTTAAAATCGTTGCCTTGCAAATAATAGAAGATAATAACATAAAAGATATTCCTTTAATGGATGGCCTCATTATTAATAAAGAAGATGAAAAACAGACATGGCTGATTGAAGCTTATATTGATGCGCAGTATTATGATTACTTTGGTCAAGCCCAACAAAAAAATGGCGACATCGATATTCAAGTTGTCATTACTCATGAAGCGAACGATCCTGCGCCATTTAAAACCCATATTCATTCTATAAACAAGCTTGGCAATTGTATGAGTGTGTTATTTGAAGGGCATTTAAAAGCTGAACGCAATGAATATGCGGAATTAATTTTGAGCAAGCTTCTTGCAGAAGGTCTTAGTGGGGAAGCACTACTGAGGGAATTCAAACAACGAATACGAGTCAAGCCACGGCTCGCAGTTAAAAAAACAACATCCTAATAAATTAAAGTGAAACTTCCATCTGTGGGGGTTTTCTCTCTTCCCCCACTGATGGTTAGTTGAACCAATCGGACATTTACTGGCAGTTATCCCCCACCTAGACTTCTTCGAATCCTCTTAACTCTTGAGGTGGGGGTCTTACTGCCAGTTAGATGTGGGATAAAACTGAATATATAGAGAAAATAGAGCACTGACTACTACTTTCCTTTCCAACTTTATAGCAGCTTCTAAAAGGAGACACTTAAACAATTCCTTCTGTTTGAGTCCTAAGTTGTGAGTCTCATTACTCATGAAGCAATGAAAAAAACAGCGCGGAAATTTCTCCATGCTGTTTTTATTTATGGTTCTTAGTAAAATATGATCATGTAATAGCAAATGTTATTCCAGTCATCTCTATATTGAAGACTTGTACAGCTTTTAATTTTCCAATTGTTTTTCTAACGTTTCGATTAAATATTTCGCTTCTGCTTTACAGGAATAAGTGATTTCTTTTTTTAATTTTTTTTGCAGTTCGTTTAGTTTTTGAATTTGTTCTTCCGTTGGTTCTTCATTAATAATTTTTTCGATCGTTTCATTTATTTTTATCGCCAGATCTTCATGAAAGCGAGGATTATTTTTTATCTGTTCATCCACTTTTGCAAACCAAGTTGAGTGATTATTAATATACGTACGCCACTCTTTAATGAAATTGCTTAAATCATACTTATTTTCATCCCATGAGATCTTTTCCATATATTGTTCAAATGCCGTTGTAATGGACCTAGTAATACTAATTTTGATTCCTGCCGATAAATCTTTTAACATCTATGAAAAGTACCTCCTAATAATTACTGTCCTCTTTCCCGTCATCTATATTGATAATTAAATCTTGTGTCAATAAGTGCCGCAAAGCCTGGTCCAAGCCTCTTGATTTTCATTGACAAAAAATATGGTGCTATTTATGCATTTTACTGTAAAAATCTATGTTTAGCAAATGATACTTGAAAATAACTGATTTTTATCTCATAACTAACAGATAAATCAAAATTTCCATCTGTAAGAGATGAGATGTCAGAAGTGGGATGTGAGCTTTCATTTTTATCTCACAAATAGCCAAAGTTTGAGATTTACTAAGTAAGGAATATTTCTTAAATCAGCCTCGCTGTTTTTAAAAAATGTAGTTCATTTTGATAATTGCAGCATGAGCTTTTAGCTTGAGATCGTGACCCAATAATGAGACATCCCACTGATGGCAACTTTACTTTATCTCTTCTTAATATGCAAATATTTATTCCTAGTAAATGAATAGGAAAAGCAGGGGATCCCCTGCTTTCTACTTCTCGATTTGTATCATCATTTTAAATTATTATTCGTATCGTCATTGTCGTCAGTATTACCATTTAAACCTGTGTCTCTGTCTCCCCCGTTATTCCCATTCGTATCTCCGTCTACCCCGTTATTCCCATTCATATCTCTGTCTACCCCGTTATTCCCGTTTTCAGGAGGTGGATTTTGATTGTCATTGTCTGCTGCTGTACAACCAACAAGAAGCAGAGAAGCCATGACAGATGTGCCAATGATTTTAAGTAGTTTTTTGTACATATGATATGCTCCTTTTATCATTTTTTTAATAATGGACGACCTAAATGGTAGTCTGAAGTTAGCATACCCAAAAAACAGCAAAAATATTTTATTTTTATACTTCATTTCTGTTTATCTTACTTTGTTGACTATTGTGAGGGGAAGCAGACATGAATACTGCTTTATAGTGCATAAATAAAGTAAACATCGTGAACTACTCACCATTTATCGACCTTGCGGTCTGATTGAAGTGGGAGCTTCTTGGGAACTAGATACTTTTGTTAGCTATCTATATTTACCAAGCTATAAGGGCAGTCCCTGCCCCTAGAGAAAATACAATATTTTGGCTTAAGGCCAACCGAAAATTCATCTCCCACTTTCATTGGGCTAAGCCCTTCCCCATTTAGAAGTGGGAGAATTCTTTTCGGAAGCCCAGTAAAAAAACGAATTTAAAATTGAATGCCCTTCCATTTTTGAACAGGCATTTAATGATCACTACGTTAACATTATTTATCTGCTAGCGCAAACATGATTTCAGTTTCACAAACAACTTCACCATCAACAGTTGCTATACCTTTGCCTTTCCCGGCTTTTCCACGAACACGAGTCAATTCCACTTCAAGCCGCAATTGATCTCCTGGCTTCGCTTGCCGTCTAATTCGACAGCGGTCAATACCTGTAAATAAGGCAAGGCGATCACGGTTTTCTGCTTTTTTTAGCATCGCAACAGCGCCAACCTGAGCAAGTGCTTCTACAACCAAAACACCTGGCATAACAGGGTAGTCAGGGAAATGGCCGTTAAAAAATTGCTCATTTGCCGTTACATTTTTGATGCCTACCGCCCTTTTTCCTTCTTCTATTTCAATGATCTTATCTACCAATAAAAAAGGATAACGATGAGGGATGATTTCTTTAATTTGTTGTATATCCAGCATGAAAATACCTCCTTGAAAAATAAAGTGAAACTTCCATCAGTGGGGGTTTTCTCTCATCCCCCATACAAAGGATCTCAAGCTAAAAGCGCTACGTCCTTGAAAAAGGAAACCGCTTTTTCTTCGTGCGATGTATCACTTCCAAAGCTTTCCTTGTCCTGTCGCAACGCTTGAGTGACCTACGTCCTGTAGGCCCGAACCAATCGGACATTTACTGGCGGTTATCCCCCACCTAGACTTCTTGATTCCTCTTACTCTTGAGGTGGGGGTCTTACTGACACAGTTAGATGTGGGATAAATTTGTAAAATACATAGAATTAAAAATCCTAAAAGAAGCCATTTTACTCATAAATTCTCATTAAAGTTTTGATAGACGAACATAGCCTGTCCATTTTTTCATGTTAGGACAGGCATCTCACTTTTCATTCTTTAAAAGCTTAAAATAATCCTTTTCATATTGCCACTTATTTTTTATTTACAATATCAATAATGTGAGTCCATGTAGATTTTTTAAATACGTCAGTTGGTTTTCCATCGCCAATAACACCATAGCCAATCATTGCTCCTGCAATGGTACTAACAATAAGGAAAAAGAGCACAATCAAAATACGAAGCCAAATTGGAAAAAGACGAATTTTAATTTGTTTTTGGCCACTGAGCAATGCTTCGGCTTTTTCTTGTTTTTTAAGCTTTCTCTTTTCGGCACGTGTAAGCTCTTTTTGTTCCTTCATAGCTGTATTTTTAAATTGATCACGTGTTTGTACAATATTATTGGAAGATTCCATCATATTTGTTTTACCATTATAACCTTTATTATTTTTATTATTTGCTAAAGTAGGATGATCAGATGTGCTCGTTTGTGCAACAGCTATTTTGCTGCCATGATTGACAATTTGGTCATTTTTTTCTGAAAGCTTATATGAACGATGACTAGTTTGTTCATTTTCGATTAGTCCTGAAGAAACATTCGTGCGCATTTTTTCATTCGACCTAGTCCTAAAACGCAGGCGTTTATTCAGCCCCTGCTCTAAATGCCGTTTCGTATCCTGTCGACTACTTTCGTCCTTATTTGAGTTCTTTTCAGTTGACCTACGAGTGTCTTTCTCATCCATTTCAAAAAACTCCTTTAGAGTTTGTTCAAAAAGTTAGTTAGTATCAGCTTGCTACGGGATACGCAATCTCATACGTTCCAGTGTTCCACACTGCACTTTTTTATCTTCTTGAACTTACACTTTAGCGTATACCATTTACCAATCCCATCATTTGATCTGCAATGGTAACGGATCTTGCTTGAAATTGGTAAGAACGTTGTACATTAACCAATTCCGACATTTCCTTTGCCATATCTACGTTAGAATTTTCTAATGAAAATTGCTTTATCGAAACATTATTGCGTAATTCTCCAGTTAAATCAGTCATAACAACTGCTTGATTTACATCAAGATCATCAATATTTTTAGGCAAACCAATCATATTTTCGCCTTTTTGTTCAAAGAATTGCGGTTTATTCACTTCTATTATACCAAGGTTAAATCTTTCCTGCTGCCCATTATATTGAGTAGTTGTCAACACTCCTTGTTGTGAAAACTGCAAGTCTTTGCTGCCCTCTGTCATCACGATGATGTTTTCATTTTCATCGAGTACTGGATAACCCTGGCTATTCACAAGCATCACTTCGTTTTCTCCAACAGGCGTTACATGGAGAGAACCATCTCTCGTATATTGGACGGAGGAGACATCATTTTCTTGTACCAATACTTTTAAAAATTGATTCGGCTTTGTAAAAGCAATATCTAATGATCTATCTGTCCCTTTAAGACTGCCTTGAGTGAGCACCAGCTCAGTATGGGCAATTTTACTGCCAACGCCTTGGCGAACGCCATTAGGAGTTAAGCGGCCTATTTCCCTTGCTGCATCCGGCTGATTATCAAATTGCTGGTACATGAGTTCCGTAAATGTTGCCTCTCTTCGTTTAAAACCATTTGTATTAATATTAGCTAAGTTGTGGCCAATCACATCCAGCTTTTTTTGCAATTGATTCATTGTATTTGTTGCTGTCAGCATCGTTCTATTCAAGTAAATTCCCTCCCTGATAGCGCCCTATATTAATTTACACGCCCAATTTCATTTACAGCTTTATCCATGCTGCGATCATAGGCTTGCAGCACCTTTTGATTTGCTTCAAAAGCTCTATAAGCAGTTAGCATTGCTGTCATTGTTTGCGATGCATCTACATTAGAACGCTCAAGAAAACGTTGTCTAACTTCAAATTCAACACCTGCTGCATTAAAAGCGTTTGGAAGGTTTTCACCATTTACCGTCCGATACAAGCCTTCTCCTTCTTTAATCAATAATTCTGGGTTATCTGCATAGGCAACGCCAATTCTTCCAACTACCGTGTCATTTACCATAATCTCTCCGGCACGATTCATATTGAAATCTTCATTTGCCAGTAAAATGCGATTCCCCTCTGGATTAAGCACATACAAACCATTCATTGTTGTTAGATAACCCGCAGCATCTAACGTAAAGTTTCCATTGCGTGTATACCGCTGCCCGCCATTTGGATGCTCTACAGAAAAGAAAATAGTGCCGCTGCGGCCAGTTTCTGGATTGATTGGCATTGTTCCATCTATTAAAGCAAAATCAGTATTTAACTCTGTTTCACGGATATCTCCCTGTGCAAATTGAGGAATTGCCTCCTGCATATATACACCCGTATTTAGACCTCCTATTTGCGGAGAAAAAGGCATATTTAAAGGTTTTTGCGTGGGAACCGATTGTTTATCAAATCTTTGCAAGAGCAACTCTGGAAAAGCGCGCATAGAAGATTGCTCTCCTTTAAAACCTGGTGTATTCACATTTGCCATGTTATTTACAAGCATCTCTGTTTTACGCTGCTGGGAAATCATTCCAGAAGCTGCGGTATAAAAACCCCTTAACATTTTTACCACCTCAATATGATTATTTTAACAGTTGCATTTCTCTTCATAAACGAAGATTCCAATTTATACGCGATGACCCTAAAAATCTGCGATGCTAATTTAGGAAGCTCTACTTGTTGTATCGGCCTGAATCTATCTAACATTTACTTATTCCAGAAGAGAAATTCGTTTCCCACCTCTATTGAGCAAGAAGTTGGGACAAAGACTGTTTCACTTGCTTGCATTCCATATGTAGAATCATATGGTGACACAATGCAATCTGCTTGTAATCAATGAGTGTCTTGTTTAGGATTGCTTTTCCGTTTGAATACTCTTTCGTGATCAGGCCTAAGATATTTAAGCAAAACGATGGCTTGCTATTTTATCTATGTTTTCCAGCATGATGCCTGTTCCAATGGCAACAGAGTCCATTGGATTTTCTGCAACCAATACAGGAACCTTTAATTCTTCTGCCAGCAATTGGTCAATTCCGTGCAGCAATGCGCCTCCGCCCGTAAGAATAACTCCACGATCAATAATATCAGCCGATAATTCAGGCGGGGTTTTTTCTAATACATTTTTTGCAGCCTGAACGATCACTTCAACAGATTCACGAAGTGCTTCCTCAATTTCCCTTGAATTGACGGTTAATGTACGCGGCAAGCCTGTCACCATATCTCGTCCACGAATATCCATTTCCTCGTTGCGCGCTCGAAAGACAGTGCCAATATTTACTTTAATATCTTCTGATGTTCGTTCACCAATAAGCAGCTTATACTCTTTTTTAATGTAGTTAAGAATTTCACTATCGAACTTATCTCCTGCCATCTTGATAGAGGCCGATGTAACAATATCTCCCATTGAAAGAACAGCAATATCTGTCGTACCGCCGCCAATATCCACCACCATGTTTCCACTTGGCTGCAAGATATCCATACCTGCTCCGATTGCTGATACCTTAGGTTCTTCTTCTAAATATATTTTTTTGCCGCCGCTTTTTTCAGCAGCTTCCTTAATTGCTTTTTGTTCTACACTTGTGATATTAGTTGGACAACAAATAAGAATGCGCGGCTTTGATAAAAAGCCCTTTACATTCAATTTATTAATAAAGTATTTCAGCATAGACTCCGTAACATCGAAATCGGCTATCACACCATCTCTTAGTGGACGAATGGCAACAATATTTCCAGGGGTTCTCCCTACCATACGTCTCGCTTCTTCTCCAACAGCTAATACTTTATTTGTGTTTTTATCTATCGCAACAACAGATGGTTCATTTAAGACAATTCCTTGCCCTCTTACATGCATCAACACATTTGCTGTCCCTAAATCAATTCCGATATCTTTTGCAAACATTCTATAAGACCCCTTCCTATACTTACATTACATCTTCAATAATCTATGTAAAAGCTTCTTACAATCATTGTTTTCTTTCACCTATTGAGACAAGAGCGTACAAGCAAAATACAGCAAGCTGCGATTATCTCCTTACAATTTAGAAAGATAAACATCGACCAAACGAGTTCACTTCCCTAATAGTTTATTCTATCATACAAGTGTCCAAAGAAGGAATCAATTGTAAAAAAAAATTAATGATTTTATTACCTATTTGTCTTATTTGATAGATAAAGTAAAACTTTCATCAGTGGGGGTTTTCTCATCCCCTACTGATAAGAAGTAGAACAAAGGCTAAGGTCGCAGGCGTCCTCGAAAAGGAAACCGCGATGTATCGCTGCCCGAAGCTTTCTTTGTCCTGTTGCAGCGTCTTTGTGACCGACATCCTCGAAAAAGAAGCGCACTTTTTCTTCATGCGATGTTGATTCAAAAAGCTTTCCTTATCCTGTCGGCCCGAACCAATCGGACATTTGACTTTCAGTTATCCCCCACCTAGTGCTTCTGATTCCTCTTACTCCATGATATGGAATGCTTACTGCAGTTAGATGTGGGATAAAATAAAAAAAGGAAGAGGCATACCCCTTCCAAATCCATTCTGTTACACATCGTGAATTCTTTTAAATTGCTAACATTGATAAGAGGCTGTGCTCTCTCTAAAAGTAGTTTATTTCAACCAAAAGGAAATTTTCAATAAACGAAGATTCGTATATAACCAATTAATTTTTATTATTTCTATAGAAAGGAGATCACAGTTAACTTTGCACTTCTTCTCTCCGGTATTTTTGCTTCGTTGCTTCTCCCCCTCGTAAATGTCTAATAGATTTATGATAATCTAATATCGCCTTTACTTCTAATGCTAATTCAGGATTAATCTCAGGCAATCTTTCTGTTAGATCTTTGTGGACAGTACTTTTGGACACGCCAAACTCTTTCGCAATGACGCGAACTGTTTTTCTCGTCTCCACGATATACCTTCCAATCTTGATAGTCCTCTCTTTGATGTAATCGTGCACACCACTCGCCCTCCCTAAATTGGATGTGAGAAGTGTGAAATGAGACTCGCCCTCATCTCGACATGATACAGTGCCGCTGCAGCAAATTTTTTATGATGACGTTTATTTGCTTACAGTTCTAGGTATAGAAGGATTAAATCATATATTTAGCTGGATGTACGACCTATAATTGGCTCCTCACCTCAAACACTCTCTTTTTTTTAAGTCAAGTTTGTAACATTTTATTAAAATGGGATAAGATATATGCACGAATTGTACAATAGGGACAAGGCTTTCTTTAGAAAATGCTTTTTTATGATGTAAAATTGCTCTATGGAGGGGTTAATCGGTGGAATTGAATTGTTTTGCTACTGAGAGTAAATGGAGATAACTCAAGAATATATGTTCGTTACATAACATGATGTTAATGTTTTATCATCATATAGTTTTATAAAATGCCGCAATAAGTTAAAAGGCAAAGGATATCTCAAGAATAATTTATTTCCTGAGAAATATGTCGTTTCAAAAAAAATGAGTAGAGCCGACCTTAAATGAAGTCAACCCTACTTTCTTTGTTCATTATAGAGCGTTAAACGCCCGCTTTATGACTTTTAATATGAAATTTCACTTTAGATTAGTCATTATTCTTTATCTTTTGCGTCTATCTCTTTTTCAAGCGGAGAATCGACATCTTCCATTTCTGGTGTAGAATCAGCGTCTTGAGGATCTTTCTCTTCTACTGATTGCTCATCTTTATCCGCTTGCTCCTCAACATCTTCCACTTTCTCAACAAGGGCAGTGATCGGTTTGTTAAAGTAAGAGATTGGATCAACAGGTATATCGTCTTTACGGATTTCAAAGTGAACGTGTATGCCAGCATTCTCATGAAAGGCACTATTACTTGCTGTAGCTAGTGCTTGCCCTTGTTTTACTTGATCGCCAACTTCCACTTTGATGTCTTTAACAGATTGATATTGAGTCGTAACACCTTGTTCATGTTCAATGAGTATGGTATTCCCTAATAGCGAATCTTCTTGAACATTAGCAACTGTTCCACTCATCGCTGCTAATACTTTAAATTCTTTGCCATCCTTCATCACAATGTCAATTCCACGATTTGGATAATAAGAATTTTTATAGACAATCAACGCCTCTTGTTGCTTTTCTTTTGATGCATCTTTATCATAAAATTCCTTTTCAATGACAGCATTTTCTGGATTTTTCACAGGCATTTTAAAGTTTTCTGTAGGATTACTAACCTCTACAGCAGGTTCATCCATGTTTTCCTGTGTTAATAAATTTGAATCAAGATTGTATTTATCTTGAGCTGTATGATCCCGATTTGCTGATTGAAACCAAAAAACTGCAATAATGACCAAGGCTGCACTGACAAGGTAAATCGCTGGGAAAACCCACCGTTTTTTGAACATGCTTCGTATTTTCATCTTTCGAGAAGATTGTTTCTTTTCTTCCTCTCTCATTATCATCACCTCAGCTATCATTTTGAACAAATAGCTGAAAATATATACGTTCCAATGTGAAAAAGTTAAAAGGTTTAGTATAGCCTGTATCATAGCAATTATGTATGCCATTTTTTTCATCGTTTTTACCCCCACTGCATTTTGCCCAGTGAGGGTAGAAAAAGTTTAGAAGCAGATCAAGACTTCATGTGAAAAACTTGCTGAACGAAGTTCTCTATTTTCTTGCAACTTGTTTCGATAAGTAAGCATCACTAGAAGAAATTTCTATACCGCGATAATAGTGGCGTACAATTTCTTCGTATCCCTTTCCTTCTTTTGCCATTTCATTTGCACCATATTGACTTAGTCCAACTCCATGTCCATATCCTTTTGTTGTAATAATAATGTGATCTCCACTTTTTTCCCAATAGAAATCGGTTGAACGAAGATCTAGTTTTTCACGAATATCTCTTCCGGAAAACTCTTTATCCTTTATCGAGACTTTTGCAACTCGGTTTCCAGGGGTTCTTGCTGTAATAATGCCAATATCACTTGTATGATCTAATGTGACGCCAAGTTTATCTTCAAATTCTCGGATTGGTATGCTCTTTTTACTTAAAAAAGTAGAAACCTGTTTATCCCAAGGGCTTTCAATTGCTTTTAAATATGGAATATCTTCCCCCCAATAATCTCCTGCATTTTCTGTAAAGCCATTACTTATTGAAAAAAACGCAGCAAAAATGGGCTGATCATTATATGTCATTATTTTTCCTTCTGTTGCTTTCACTGCTTCTGTTATTTTTTTCATATTTACTTCATAAGCCTTTCCCCACATTTCTCTTAAACCTTTGCTATCTTTGTAAACTTGATGCTGAACAGTGTCTGTTACATCAGCATCTTTCGGGGTATCATGGTGAGAAGGTGACATTAATTTTTTCACAATATAGGTTCGTGCTGCTAGTGCTTGTGCCTTTAAGGCTTCCATTTCAAATCCTGCGGGCATTTCTGAGGCTACAACACCTGCAACATATTCTTCCAGGGGAAGGTTGTCTATTGCTTCAGTTTGCGCTCGATATACCGCCACTGTCATTGCCTCTTTCTCATTAAGCACATTGGTTTGTTTTCTTTCTTCCATTTTTTGAGGTGTTTTTTCTGCTTTATTCATCGTGCTTGCAGAAGAAATAGGAAGGACTAACATGGAAGGAATCATGAAAGATAGAAGTACTACTAGAAAAATAATCGTTGAAATAGATTTACATTGCTTCATTCACAGGCCCCCAATCCACTGTTTTGACAGCTGACCATTACCTTTTTAAATCATATCATTCGGTTCTATCAACAGATTTACTATTAGATGATTTGATTTTCTTAAGAATACTTTCGAACCTTTGAACCATTGGCAAAAAGCAGCATCCTTATTTGAATAGGAAAAGGAGCTGCCTTTTCTTATAAAGATCAGCTATTAACATCTTTATGGATTTTAAGATACTTTTATACCAGCAAAATATTTAAAATGACGCTTCTATTTAGAAGAAAAGAGATTTATCAATGTACAAGTACAGTGCAATCGATAGCAAGGCATTAAGTAGATGCCGCCGCACATAAGCAGCTAGTATCTCTTAGGTATATCCTAATGATAAGCACATAGAGTAGAGTAACCTCTTTCGAGGTTACTCCCTCATCAAACCGTACGTGCCCTACTAAGGCATACGGCTTACCCATGTGTTACTTGTTATG
>NZ_JAUSTT010000020.1 GCF_030812995.1 Bacillus chungangensis
TCTTGCGAAAAATATTTTTTGTTCTTCGTTTGGATATATCCGATATTTATATGCTTTCAACATTTTCTACACCTACTTTCTGCCTTGTTTTTCAATGTACTGCTTGATTTTTTCTACAGAAGTACCGCCTGTAGTAAACAAGCAGAAACTTCTTGACCAAAACATTTCTTTCCAAATTTTTTTGCGAACAATGGGAAAGTCACGTTTTATTAGAAGAGAACTTGCACGCTTATACACATTTAGAAACTTTGATAACTCACTATTCGGATGTGCCTTAAACATGCGGTTTTTTATAATTCTATCAAACCATATTGTATAGACTAATCATAGAACAATCTTTTGGCTTACGCCAACCGAAAATTCATCTTCCACTTTCATTGGGCTATGCCCTTCACATTTAGAAGTGGGAGAATTCTTTTCAAAAATCCAGTTAAATCTACTGGCAGAACAAAAAACAGGTAGAGAAAAAAAATCGATTTTTTTCTCCACCTGTTTTCATTTTTATCCGTTTTTAAGCAGCTTTTCCAACACCTTTTGTACGGCAAATCCTTCTTTAAAAGAGATTATTTTCGCTGATTTTCCTTCTATTGCTTCGACAATGCTCGTCACGAGCAAATGATGATGATCGTTGCTTTCTACTTCAAGTAGCTGGCTTGGCTTGTCCAATGTCTGTTCTTCTAATTGCCGCCAATTTCTAAGGGTAAGAACCCTTTTCTCACCGTAAAATGTAAAAGCAATATCATCTTTCTGGCCAATGCCGCTTAATCCGTCGATTAAAATAACCGTTCCATCTTTTGCTTGTAATCTCGCAATAACACCTGTCTCACAAGCTTCCAAATTGCTAGGATAATCTACAAACGATGCAACGCTTTCGATGTCGCCGCACAATTCTAAAATAAGCTGCAAGTAATGGGGAGTTATCTCACGAATAAATCCCCCTTGTTCTCTCGTGCCAATCCAAGGGTTTTGCTGCCATTCTCTCGGCCATTTGCTAAAGTGCATCGATAATTCCACTCTTTTTATTTTCCCAATCTGGCCTGATTTGATTTTTTCGATGAACGTATTTACTTCATTGCTATATGGCAAAGGAAAATGAATAGCATGTACAACATTTGCTTGATCAGCAAGCTCCCACATTTCCTTCGCTTCCTTATACGAATTGGCAAGCGGCTTTTCACATAAGATATGCTTTCCTGCTGCTAAGACATCGACCGCCATGGCATGATGATAAGTAGGGGGAACAGCAATATATACAAGATCAATTGCTGGATCAGCAAGCATCTCTTTATAATCTGTGTATGTCGCTGCCTGATCTAGTTGTTTACTAAACTCCAATAAAAGTTCTTTATTCGTATCACAGATCGCCTTCACGTTCGTTTGGCGATGTTCATGAAATTTCCTTAACAGCCTTTCTCCTACTGCACCGAGTCCAATAATGCCAACCTGTAATTGTTGTTTCTCTTTCATCCAAACACCTACTTCTTCTGTTAATAAAACCTACTTTATTACGTTATTTATTTTATCATAAGCATGAACACATCAAAAAGATTGGCGCTACTGTGCTCACCACTTATCGGCCTTGCGGTCTGATTGAAGTGGGAGAATTCTTTTCGGAAATCCAGTTAAATCTGAATGACTCTTTTATCTATAGAATCTACAACAATGTTAATTTAACTGATTGTTTACATACAATAATGTTATTTCATTTTCTTCTTTTTAGTATCCATTTTCTCAAAACAAACAACAATCAAGTAATTTTAAAAATATGTGTTTTTTCAGTATTTACGTCCGATTGTAGTAGATTAATATGAAAGAAAAGCAGATAGTTAATAGAATAATTTATTGAACAAATTCTATCGTTTTAGCTGTTCGTTCCGCTACTGATTTCCCCATCATTTGCTCAACAAGATATAATGCCATGTTAATTCCTGAAGAAACCCCTCCAGAAGTTATAAGGTTACTATCATGTATAACTTGTCTTTCTCAATGTAAGTGAAACACCTGTTTTTCGACAAACAGTTACGTAATGCATCAATGTTAGGAGTACAGCTTCCATGTTCATGCCGATAATGACCCCGTGCATTTGAAAGTGTGGATGAGAACCAAATAAATATATGAGCAAATAACCAGCTGTTGTTGCCCACAATGCGTGATAAAGTGCATCTTTGATTAATCCAAATCCAATTAAAAAAGCCTGCAATGGTATAACAAAGAAGTGAAACAAGAAAAAAGGCCAAAGCAATTTCAAGTAGACTGCAGCGGAAGTAGATGTGAAAAACAATTGGGTAAGCGGCTCGGCAAAAAATGAAAACAATACGACAGCAGGTATACCGTACAGAAACGTCATTATTGTCACCTGCTGCAACAACTTTTTCAACTGCGGGAAGTCTTTATCTGCATATGCTTTCGAAACAGTAGGAATAAGAACAGTTAAAAACGAATGGGCAATAAAAACCGGAAAAAAGCCAATTGATAATGCAACACCGGCAAGAACACCAAATTGTTCTGTCGCAATCGTTTCAGATAAACCACTGATTACTAAAACTCCGATAATAAGAAATGGTTGGATCGCATTCGTGACTGCATGGAAGATTCGCAGCCCAGTAGCAGGAAGGGAAACAGCTAAAAGGTGCTTCCGAACATTCCTTCCACTCATTATCTGTTGCGGCTGGCGGCGCAAAGAATAAAATGGCGTGATAAAAGCCCGAAATAAATAAACAAAAACAACGACCTCACTGCCTACTAATGTCACTAATGCAATCAACAATGCTGACTCCGTTCGAAATGAAAACAATTGAAAAAGAAAAACAAGCAGGAGAAGTTGGATGACTCTGCGAAGAAAATTAGATATCGCTATTTTCCCCATTTGTTGAAGACCCATAAAATAGCCTCTCGCAATCGAAGAAAGTGAAATGATTGGAATTAAAATCACGACAAGCCAGCGAATAAATGGGTGATAGCGATGAAAGATCGGAACAAATGGAATCGTTAATACGGTAACAACCATCAGCAGCCCCATTGAAAAAATAGCTAGTTTCATCGCATGATAAAGCAAGCTGCGATGGTAGCTGCGATCATTTTCGGCAATAAATTTTGATATGGAGATGGGGAGCTCAAGACTTGCCAGCACTACTATTAAAAAAACAAGCGGCAAAATCGCCATATAAAGCCCCATTCCACCTTCTCCAAGCTCTCTAGCTAATATCATATTTATAAAGAATTCGAGACATTCACCAAGGAAAGCAGCAATCACTAAGAATAATGTTCCTTTGAAAAATGTATTCATCTAGTCCCCCTTTAAGCGCATGTTCCAAAATCGATATAGCGCATCCATTATTCGTATGAATGACGCTGCAAGGAACATTTTCAATCGTAGCCTTTTCCTATTAATATGAGACAAGCTTATAAAATATTTTAAAAAACTGGGGGAAATTTTTATTCTTGCATGCTTATCTATCTTTCTTGTTCTGGATGTACGAATCATGATCTTGTAAATAGCATCATTCAAGATAATGATTTAATCAAAAAGATTTCTTTATGCTGAAACATGAAATAATAAAAAGCACTAAACCAATAATCGCAAATATTACATTCATGCTGCTCAGTCCAGAAATCATAGATCCCATTGCCATTCCAACGTAACGAACGAAATTGAAAAGACCTAATGCAGCTCCTCTATTTTCTATAAAATTGTTACTTAGCACTGTTGCATATAAAGGAGGTACAAATCCAACCGTTAATCCATATACAAATAACACCGCTATTAAACCGACAATTGTTTTATCATTTACTAATGCAAAGAAAAACACTGTTAATGTCATCAGCAAATTAATCGTGATAAATAATCTATTTAAGTGAAATTTAGTTTGTAAATATTTAAACAAAAAGCTGCCTACTATCATACTGATCGTTAAAGGCAAATAGAGCATGCCAACTGCTCGCAGCGACACATGATAAACGTCCGTTAAGAGAGTAGGCAAATAAACCAAGATGCCAAAGTACGTAAAAAATATCGCGAAACCGAGAACGAGAACCATCAATCCAGTCTGATTTGAAAATATATCGCGATATTTTACTACAATATCATGGAACTCAAATTTATTTTTTACATTACGTTTGTCTGGAGGCAATAATGTAAAAGATAAAAGCAACAATATGATTGACATAACAAATAGGAAAATAAAGATACCTCTATAACCATACCAATCTCCCAAAAATCCACCTAATAAAGGCGCTAATGCAGGTGCAATGGACAAAATAATTTGATATGTGCCCATCGCATTTCCTCTTTCTGTACCTTCGAATAATGCCGCAATGCTGTGGACGGCTATTAATGGCAGTGCTGCAGTGCCGATCGCCTGACAAATACGACAAACTAAAAACAAAGAAAAACTTGATGTGAATGCTGCCGTAATCGTTGATACACTAGTTAAAAACAAGCCAAAAATGACAATGTTTTTTTGATTTTTGAAATCGATTATAAACCCTAATACGACTTGTAAGATCGCCGTAATAAAGATAAAAATCCCTACAGAAAAATGTACTACATTTAAGGAAACGCCAAACGAATTCCTAATTAAAGGTATAATTGGTGTATATATATTTTGATTTAAAGATGCAAAGAAAGTACTGATGCATAATAGATAGAAAAGCAATTGTTTGTTATTAACATCTGCTGTCATTGTGCATTATCCTTTCTATAGGTTATTCGCTATGCTTTTTAAAAAACGATTAATAACTGCAAGTTCCTCATCGCTAAACTCTTGTAAAATGTCAATATACTTTTGTTTTGCTTTTTCATGAAGCTGCTCGTGCAGCAAAGCAAGTCTTTCCCCTGATTCAGTTAATGTGTAATAAATTTCTTTTTTATTATCTTTTAATTCTTTTTCAATCATGATTTCTTGCTTCAATAATTTTTTTGTTGCTTTCGTAATAGCTGCTCTTGTTAAATCTAGTTTCTCTGCCAACATTCTATTATTAGCCATTTTTTCAGCCTTCATAACAGCGACAATATGAAGTTGTGTTAGAGTCCATTCTTGGGCAATAACATTGCCTTCCTCATCAAAACGTTTATCTGTCACTCTCTTTTTATGCGCTGCTTCCCTTTTAGTAATTAGATGTTGCAGTGAATGTATCACTTGTTCATAACTCGCCATGCAAACTCCTCCTCTTTTTGTTAACCGGTTAACAATTTATTTGATTTAAATAATACAAAAAACCATTTTATTTGTCAATAAAATGGTTTGATAAGCAACAAATTTATTTAAACAGAAGAAGAAAAAAGACTATTTATCCATGTTTGAAAAATAATCTTTTTCTTCTTTAAAACAAAAAATTTCAGAATGACAAGCTTAGAAAAGATGGAATGTCATTTTGAAGCAAATCGGAAAGAACAGCGGCCAAAAGACGCTGTTATATGTCCTTTTAGTCATCCTTCTTTCATGATCTTCGTTTTACTAGCCTTATAGCCTTTGCCAATTAACTCATGAACACTATGAATCGTCACATAGGCTTTTTCATCAATTTCATGAATAATATGCTTTAGCTGGACGATTTCTTGTTTATTGATGACGAGATACAAGACTTCTTTATTACTTCCAGTATAGCCTCCTCGTCCTTCCAGCACCGTCAATCCACGCGACATATGGGTGGTAATCATTTTAAGTACTTCATCCGGTGCATTTGACATAATTAATACCGCTACTTTTTCATCAATACCTTCTACCATAAAATCAATCGTTTTTGCTCCAACATAAACAGCAATTAACGTGTACATCGCTTTTTCTTGCCCAATGATAAAAACAGAACCGACTACAACGACAATATCAATGATAAGCATGCCTTTTCCGATGCTCCAGCCTAAATATTGATGAGCTAATCGCGCTAATATTGCCGATCCTCCTGACGTGCCGCCTGCACGAAAAATGAGGCCGATCCCGATACCAACAAATAGTCCCGCGAACAGCGCTGCTAATAACGTATCGCTGCTAAGATCCATGCCAATATTTTCTGTCATTAATAAAAAAAAGGAAGAAGCGATGATCGAAACGATTGTATATACGATGGTTCGCTTATTAAAAAATTTAAAACCAATGATTAACAAAACGCCATTTAAAACAAAGTTTACAATCCCAGGAGACCAACCAAACAAGTAATAAGCTATAACAGTTAATCCTATAATGCCACCCTCTGATAAACGGTTTGGAATCGCAAAATAATGAATGCCAATTGCAAATATAAAGGAACCGATTATAATGAGGAAAATATCTCTCACAGTCTTTTTCATATTCTCATCCTTGTCTCTTTTTCATACTGTCATCAGATGTTTTGATTATACAACAAAAAAATAGCCGCGGATACAAACCGCAGCATTTTTTTCCCATTTCTAACCGAGAGCAAACTCACCCGACAATCAGTGAAAAAGGAAGAGTTTAGCTCTTTTTCGTCTCTTCTAAGATGGCAAAAATAATTTCTGCACTTTTCGTGTTATCGATCAGACCCGCAAACAATTCTTTTCCCGGACCATATGCATAGACATTTACTTCTTCTGCAGTATGGCCGTTTGTTGTCCAACCAGTATGAGAACGAGCATCAAAGATCCGCTTTATTGTATTGTTTATTTTCGCCAAATAGTAGTGACGATCTTCTTTATTCGATGCTATGTGATACTCATCTGCTGCTTTTTGTACTGATTCTATTTCTTCCACAGTCAGTTCTAGATCAATATACATAGTTAGCGTTTCTTCTACATCTTCACCACTGGCAATTTCTTCTGTCATAAATGCTGGGGTTCGTTTTGCGGCTTTAATGACAGATGGATTCCAGTTATAAATGCCATTTCCATCTTCATCATTAGCACCTAATGACAACCCTCCAGTTGAGTGGTCTGCTGTTGCAATGACTAGCGTATGTGGATCATTCTTCGCATAGTCAATCGCTGCTTTGAATGCTTGCTCAAAATCTTCCATTTCACTCATTGCGCCAACGATATCATTATCATGGCCGGCCCAGTCGATTTGGCTTCCCTCCACCATCAAAAAGAAACCATTTTCATTCTTGCTTAAACGCTCAAGCGCCGCTGTCGTCATTTCCGTTAAAGAAGGCGTTTCATTTGTACGATCCAGCATTTTAGGCAAGCCACCTTCGGCAAAGAGACCGAGAATTTGATTATTTTTATCGTTTAAAAGTTCATCTCGATTTGTGACATAGCTAAAACCATCTTGCTGAAACGCTTCCGCCAAATTACGATCGCTGCGCACAAAATTCTTTTTGCCGCCGCCAAGCATAACGTCAATTTTATGCTTCCCATTAACAAGTTCATCATAGTAATCGTCAGCGATTTCATCCATGTTTTTACGGCTCTCATTATGAGCGCCATACGCTGCTGGAGTCGCATGGGTAATTTCCGATGTCGCTACCAGACCTGTTGCTTTGCCATTTTCTTTCGCTTGTTCTAAAACAGTTTGAACTTTATTTTTATCATGATCTACTGCAATTGCATTGTTATATGTTTTCACACCACTAGACATCGCTGTTGCCGCCGAGGCAGAATCCGTAATATTTTCACGCCCATCATCTGGATATGTAGTCTGTTGGCCTACTAAGTAATGATCGAACTCGGTAAGTTCCATTTCTTTTGTCTCAGGATCATTCTTCATATAACGAAGTGCAGTCATATAGGAGACACCCATGCCATCCCCAATGAGAAAAATGATATTTTTAATCTCTTTCTTTTCTTCCAACTCCGCTTTTACTGGTGATGTGTAAGCTCCTCCAAATACGATTGCTGTCAATACAGATGTCATCATTGCTAAGGCCAGTATTTTCTTTGCTACCTTTTTCTTCATCACATTTATCCCTCCACATTTTATTTTCTCCACATTCAGTTTAAAAAAACGACTTAAATTTCTCATAAATATCTTGTTAAGAGATTGTAAAGAAGATAAAGTGAAGCTTCTATCAGTGGTCAAAGGCTAAGATCGTAAACGTCCTCAAAAAGGAAACCGCTTTTTCTTCGTGCTGATGCCCAAACCAATCGAACATTTGACTTTCAGTTATTCCCCACCTAGCGCTTCTGATTCCTCTTACTCCCCGAGGTGGGGGGCTTACTGCCAATTAGATGTGGGATAAAAAGGAAATCAACTGATAGCTCACTGGTAGATTGGGCTTATTTTTTGCTCGTTTCGGCTTGTAAATATAAAGATGGTTGATAACTAGCCTGCTTATTTCTGTTCATCACTCAATCAAGTCATCTGAACTCAATTGAGCGGGAAGGGGCTGTCCTAAAAAGTGATATAAATAACTTTTAGGACAGCCCTTTAGAGAAACAGCTTTATTCACTTATCTCTTTCACGACAATTGTTCTCTATTAAACAATGATTCTGCATATTGACAATAAGCGCTGTATAACTTCCTTGTCCACACCCCTTCACAGCCCGGATACTCCTGCCCAGAGATTCGTGAAACAGGAATGATTTCTTGAATGGAATTTGTGAAAAATACTTCCTTTGCATCTTTTAGCACATCAGGCTCATAAAATCCTTCTTCAATCGAAAGCTGATATATGCTTGCCAATCGCAAAATAAATTGTCTCGTGATCCCATTTAAAATCCCAGTTTCGACTGCTGGTGTATATAGTATGCCATTTTTAATCCAAAACAAATTAGACACAATTCCCTCTGCTAAATACCCTTCCTCTGTAAGAAAAATGCCTTCCTTCTTAGGATCAGAACCTATTTCCCGTTTCGCAGCAATATTATTTAAATAGTGATGGGACTTTAACCGCATCGTTGTTTCAGGTGAATTGCGGCGCTGCTTTAAGAACACTGCTTCTTTTGCTACAAAGCGATGTGTTGGCAGCGCTTTTTGAAAAACAATGATCGTCGGCTCTTGATAAGGTTCTGTTTGTAGACCAATATCGCCGACACCTGCTGATATATTAAAACGTATATAACTGTCTTCCAACTGATTCACTTTGCACAGGTTATCAATGATTGCCAATACTTCATCCCGTCTAAATGTATACATGATATTGACATGATGTAAGCTTGATTGAATGCGATCTAAATGATCATCTAACAAAAATGGATGACGATGATACGTACGCATCGTTTCAAAGAGCCCAAGCCCGTATAAATAGCCATGGTCATAAGCAGAGATAGTTGCTTCCTCTTGCTTCACTATCTCTCCATTCAAATAAATATACACAGCTTGCTTCACTTCCTTTCAAGAAATGATGTTAATAGGACTGTTTTTGAAGTTAGGTTGTCTGTTTTGCATCACTGCTATAAGCAAGAAAGTTTTTAAGCAGCTGTTTTCCATGTGTAGTCAAAATTGATTCTGGGTGAAACTGAACCCCTTCAACCGCCAGCTCCCGGTGGCGAATCCCCATGATCTCACCCTCCTCTGTCCAAGCAGTTATTTCAAGACAGTCAGGCAGCGTCTCTCGCTTTACAATGAGAGAATGATAACGTGCAGCTGTAAATGAGCGCTCTACATCTTGAAATATGCCGTTTGCATGATGATATATAACAGATGTTTTTCCATGCATCAGCTTAGGTGCACGAATAACCTCGCCGCCAAAAGCTTCGGCAATTGCCTGATGGCCAAGACAAATACCCAAAATAGGGATCTCTCCAGAAAAATGACGGATCACATTTAAAGAAATGCCTGCTTTCTTTGGCGTCGATGGACCTGGAGAAATAACCAAATGGGAAGGAGCAAGCTGACCAATCTCCTCTAATGTCAGTTCATCGTTTCGCCTTACAACGATCTCCACTCCTAACTCGCCGAAATAATGGACGACATTGTATGTAAAAGAATCATAGTTATCAATGAGCAGAATCATAGATATTTTCCTTCCCTTCCGCTTTTTCTTTTGCCCGCCAAAGCGCTTCGGCCTTTTTTAACGATTCTCTGTACTCGTTTCGTGGATGGGAATCAATCACAACACCCGCTCCGGCTTGTACATATCCTTTGCCATCTTTAGCAATAAGTGTTCGAATAACGATATTCAATTGTACATCTTCATTAAAGCCAATCCATCCGATTGAACCAGTGTAAAGACCCCTTTTTACTGGCTCTAACTCCTCAATAATCTCCATCGTGCGAATTTTCGGCGCCCCAGTAATTGTCCCTCCAGGAAACATTGCTTCAATGAGATCGTAGCTATTTTTGTCAGCTGCTAACTCTCCGCGAACATTAGATACAATATGCATAACATGGGAATATTTTTCTATCGCCATTAATTCGTTCACTTCTACACTGCCATATGTACAAACACGCCCTAAATCATTTCGTTCTAAATCTACAACCATCACATGCTCTGCTCGTTCTTTCTCATTTTCAATTAAATCTTTAGCAAGTGCGGCATCCTCTACCTCATTTTGTCCCCGTGGACGTGTTCCCGCAATTGGCCTTGTGCTTACTTTTTTGCCTTCTTTTTTCACTAATAATTCTGGTGATCCGCAAACAACTTGAAAAGCTGGTGTATGTATATAACCCATATAAGGAGATGGATTAAGCTTTCTTAGCTCTTGATATATTTGCAACGCTGGAACGTGTAAAGACTGTGATTGTCTTACAGACAAGTTCACTTGATAAGTGTCGCCGTCAGCAATATAAGCTTGAATTTTCTCCACTGCTTCCATATATTCAGCTTCGGATAAAGAAACTTCCAGCTCGCTGCTATCTGTCTTTGATAACAGCTGTTTATCTTCAGGTTTTGCTGGGATACTCCAATCTTTTGCTGCTGCTTCTAATTTTTCTAAAGCTTGCTGTCCTTTTGTAGTATCATCAATAATCGATAACTCCAAGGTTTGCTTTTCATGATCGAATATTGCCCATTCATGGAACACGAGAAAGTAGAGAACAGGCAATTCAATATCATCCTGTGCTTTATTAGGAAGCGATTCAAGATATTGAGCATAGTCATAGCTAATGTATCCAATTGCTCCACCTTGAAAGCCCGACATATTTTGATCATATGGCATTGAATATCTTTGCATCCATTTTTCTAGGGCGCGAAGCGGTTTGCCATCTATATATTCGCTGTTGTCTTTCGTCGCAACTTCAATGCCATCTTCACGAGCGGCGACCCTTGCGAATGGTTTCAAGCCAGCGATACTGTAGCGCCCGCTCCGGCCACTCTCTAATAACACATGATAGGGCTCGTTTGCCGTCAATCTTTGATATTGAGTAAAAAATTGTTCTCTTGTGAAGGGAAGTTCCTTCTTATATATCTTTTTTTCACTCATGACACTCACTCCTCTTCACCTGTAAAATATGAAGCAATAATCATTGCAGCATTATCGCTAGCTATCTACAATATACATGAATTATGACAAAGTAACACTGACTATTTTTTTGTTTTTCATTGTAAAAGCTCATTACTTATGCTAATGTATACATAACTTTTACAGAACGGAGGGTTCCGAATGTATTCAGTAAAATTCCGATTTCACGCTTGTGCCGCTAATTAAATAGTGCTCAAAGGCTCTGCCTGTGGGTAGAGTAATCGGGATTGGTCTGCCTATTTTTAAGGAACCTAACTTTATATTCCTATAAAAAAGAGGGAGCGACGACGAGTCTGCCTCTTTTTTGCTGTCTTTAAAAATAGAACATACGATGATGAGAGCAAATCTTCTCGTTCCTTGCGACCCGCAGACAAGGAATGAATGAATGTGCATTTTTTTGCTGTGCTTTCGCATTGATTCAGCAAGCTTTCATATAATTTTTGCACCTTCTGCTTATCATCCGCTTCCATTACTCTAAATGCAGGCAACTAGCCTGTATTTTTATTTTAAAATGAAACGGAGGCAGTCGAAAACATGGAACAAAAGCAAAAAGCAATTGTAGTAGGTATCAACCTTCATCACCAAGAGGACTTTGCGTACCAAATGGAAGAGCTATGTCATTTAGCAAGTGCTTGTGATGTTGAAGTGGTTGGTGAATTGACGCAGCATTTAAACCGCATCCATTCATCTCACTATATTGGAAAAGGAAAAGTACAAGAACTATTAGCATTCATTTTAGAAACTGGTGCAAATATGGTCATTTTTAACGATGAGCTTTCACCTTCGCAAATTCGCAATCTTGAAGCAGACTTATCATGCAAAATCGTTGATCGCACTTTATTAATTTTAGATATTTTTGCTGATCGTGCTAAGACGCGTGAAGCGAAGCTGCAAATCGAAACAGCTTATTTACATTACATGCTCCCCCGCTTAGTTGGAATGCGTAAATCTTTAGGCCGGCAAAGCGGCGGCGTTGGTACGAAAAACAAGGGTGTTGGTGAAAAAAAATTAGAGCTTGATCGGCGGAAAATCGAGGAAAGAATAACGGCTTTAAATAAGGAATTAGAAGCACTTGCAGCTCAACGAGAAACACAACGTAAGCAGCGGCAAAAAAAGGGACTCCCTGTCGTCTCCTTAGTTGGCTATACAAACGCAGGCAAATCAACCATCATGAATACACTGATAGAAATATTTCACCACGATACCCATAAGCAAGTTTTCGAGAAAGATATGTTATTTGCAACATTAGAAACATCGGTCAGAAACATCACATTGCCAGATAACAAATCATTTTTATTAACAGATACTGTTGGTTTCGTGAATAAATTGCCGCATCACCTCGTAAAAGCATTCCGGTCAACGCTCGAAGAAGCGATAAACGCAGATTTGCTCATTCACGTTGTTGATTTTTCAAATCCTCAATATAAGCAATTGATGCAGATTACAATAGAAACATTACAAAACATCGGAATCACAGATATGCCAGTCATCTACGTTTTTAATAAAGCTGATTTAACGGATAAACAAATTCCGTACGTCGAAAATAATGGTGTCTATCTTTCTGCGAAACAGAAAATTGGCATCGATGAATTGATACAAATGATTCGCAAACACATTTTTACAGACTATAAATACTGTCAAATGCTGATCCCCTACGATCAAGGCAATGTAGTCTCATATTTTAACGAAAACGCCCATGTCCTTTCTACTAGCTATGAACATAATGGTACAATCCTTGCGTTAGAATGCAAGGCAATAGACGCTGAAAAATATAAGCATTTTATTTTGCATGAACAATAAAGTGAAACTTCCATGAGTGGGGGTTTTCTCTCAACCCCCACTCATGAGAAGTAGAACAAAGGCTAAGATCTCAGGCGTCCTCGAAAAAGGAAACCGCTTTTTCTTCGTGCGATGTATCACTGCCGAAGCTTTCCTTGTCCTGTTGCAACGCCTTTATAACCGACATCCTCGAAAAAGAAAAGCACTTTTTCTTCGTGCGATGTTGATTCAAGAAGCTTTCCTTATCCTGTCGGCCCGAAGCAATCGGATATTTGACTTACAGTTATCCCCACCTAGCGCTTCTGATTCCTCCTACTTCCCGAGGTGGGGGTCTTGACTCGTCAGTTAGAAGTGGGATAAAAAACGAAGGATGATCCAGCCTATACAATTGGATCATCCTTCGTTTTTGCTTATCCAACCTCTTGAAGTTGAATAGGTATTGAACGTAGTCCCTTCTTTTCTAAATATCCGTTCAGTTCTCCTATATAAATCAATTCAAGTGCGTGAGAAGCTGATAATTGCTGTGGAGTAACATTTGCTGATGATCGATTGACAAGAGGAGTTCCCATTGTTTCAAAAACAGCTGCTACAAATTGCGAACAAAAATAAGCATTTTTTCTTTTCATTTTTTTGTTTAAAATAATCGCAATGAGTCCAAGTAGATTATATTTATACTGCGCTTGATTTGCTTTCATCTCTAATATATGTTTATGTATTTTTTCATAATCGTTATCACTTACCTTACAGCGGTAAATCGCACATTTCGCTTTTTCAAAAAGCTTTCCTTCCATATTTTCATGTACAAATCCGCCGATAAAAGGGTTGTGGGGCCTTTTCCTGCCAAAGCTGTAAACCTCTTTTAGTTGCCGATCTAAGGCAATAGAAGCATGATTATAAGGCGCTCTCGTATACAATTTTATGAGTCTTGTAAAAATTGTTCCTGTATCAGTAAGCAATATATATATTTCTTTTGCCATTATCTTTACCTCGCAATCTTTTAGATGGCATCTCAAAAATTCAAGAATGATTTGAAAATGTATCTTGAGAGAAACGAAGTTTTTCCTTTTTTAAATGGCATGAGCAGATTTGCCTCTTGATAAAAGATAGAAGGATCACTTCGTATATCTCTATATCACTATTTATAGATTACGGGATTAGCAAACCTTGCAAAACGAACCGAAGCTGTATTTTCCACTCAGACCACAGACTTACTCGTGTCATTCAATTACTGTTGACTTTTCAAGCGATCATAAATGAAACATTCGCTCAAAAATTTTTAGAACAAACGTGATATAATGTCAGTTAGAAGGGGTGATATTGTGGAGACAAATACGCCGCATAAACAAGATAAAATGGTACGAAAAGATTGTCCATTTCAAGCAGAGGATGGAATGTTCATTGCTGCTTACAAATGGTTTGACCCTTCATCGCAGCATATTCGTGGCATTATTCAAATCTCACACGGTATGGCAGAACACATTTTGAGATACGAGGCATTTGCCTACTTCTTAGTCAAAAAAGGATTTATTGTCTATGGACATGATCATCGCGGCCACGGAAGAACAGCTGCTAAAGAAGATGACATCGGTTATTTCGCTGATCAAGACGGGTTTGAACAAGTTGTTCGCGATATGAAAACATTTACTGACAAAATTGCACTAGCACATCCTAACATTCCGATTGTTTTGTTTGGACATAGTATGGGGTCGTTTATCACTAGGCGCTATATTCAATTGTATGGCACTGATATTCATGGCGCTATTATTAGTGGAACAGGCGGCGATCCTGGGATATTAGGGAGACTTGGAAAATCGATTGCAAGAAGAGAATGCATGAAACGAGGACGCCGGACAAAAAGCCCTTTATTGGATAAGTTATCTTTCGGAAGCTTTAACAAACAATTTAAACCAAATCGAACTCCGTTTGATTGGCTAAGCAGAGATGAAAAACAAGTAGATTTATATATAAAGGATGAATATTGTGGAAATATTTTCACAGCAGGTTTCTTTGCAGACCTTTTCGATGGTTTGCATCTCATCCATTTGCCGCAGGAAATAGCAAAAATACCAAAAGATTTGCCGCTTCTCTTTATTGCTGGCGATCGAGATCCAGTAGGGAAAAATGGAAAGGCTGTTCTTAAAGTAGTAGAACAATATAAACAAGCCGGCATGCAGCAAGTTTCTGTCATTTTATATGAACAGGCCCGCCATGAATTGCTTCAGGAAAAAAATCGAGAAGAAGTATTCAAAGATATTGAAGCGTGGCTAAGCAGCATGATTTGACACTCCCACGGCTAAAGCCGCAAGTAGACTAACTTCTGTGGGATTCTTGCTGCCAGAGAACGAGTGTATTTCTGCTGCGGTGGACGTGCAAGATTACGGTGTGCCATCACCACTCCGCATCCAGTGCATATAGCAGATACGGCACTCGTTCTGTTACCAAACAGTTAGCTTATTGCGTGTTCTAAATGTTTTAACGTCTTGTTCTTGACGACACATATCGTTTTACGGATAGCGTGAGTTAAGGCTATCCAACCTCTTACTATATCTAGTTTTAAATGAACACAATGGACTTAGGGAAATGAATCAACTATTATTGCTATCTCAAAAAAAGCCCCCGTTAGAACAATAACGTTGCACCCTATGTAATCGGTCTTATCGACTTGAAATTACCTCGTATATTTTATCGCCAATTTTAGATACCGATAGTGTGCCATCCACAATGATGTCCGAATTCGGTTTAATTGTTTTTAGCATTTCAAGATAGCCCCGTCTTCCTTGTGAAATGTAGTTTTCCATTTCAATCAAAATACTTTCATTAGAACTATTTCTAAAATCTCTTATTACTCGACGTGCCATTGCAATATCCAATGGAGTATCAATAAACACAGTTAAATCAATCAATTTACTTGTTTTAGAGTGTTTATAAGCAAATGGAAAATCAAGCACAATGTAATCTAAAGGTTCAGAGAGTAATCCTTTTAAATCTCTAATTAACGGAGCCAAGTTCCATTCGTCATAATTAGCTCCCTTATCAACCCAATCAATCATGTCATTCGGAACATCAAAATCATAGTCATCAAAAAATAGTGTTTTAGAATTATGTAATCTTTCGTTTAAATGTTTTGCAATTGTTGTTTTTCCTCCACCAGATACTCCAGCAATGGCAATAACAAGTGGTAGCTTTCCTTTATTCATAACATTCGCCCCCCCCTATTTTCAAATGGTCTTCTTTTACAAACCTGCTCCGTTCAATAACATAGATTCTTATATTTCTTCTAATTTATATACTTCATCTCACTCTATTACATAAGCTGCCGCATGTATTTTAAAGGTTTTCCAGACCGTTTATTTGCATCAATGTGCTTCATAAATAATTTTTCCGATGTCTGTTAAATCATAATCTCCCATCCCTCCTAGTTCTTTCTGAAAAGAGTTAGATTGTAAAATGTCAAGTAAACCTTGCCGGTACTTTTCGTTTCCAGTTTTTTTCAGGATCACAAGATCATAGCTTTCTTTTATTAATGGAATAAACGAGACATCTACCATTCTCGACGGTTTTTCTATTCCAATTCCAACATCAGCTGTACCCCTAGCTACTGCAGAAGCTACGCTAATATGTGTTTGTTCTTCATTGTCATAACCATGAATATCCTTTTTGGCTAGATGATGAAGGAGCAGCTGTTCATCTACTAACACCCTTGCACCTGATCCTTTTTCCCGATTGACCATTACGACATCATCACGCATTAAATCCTCCCATGATTGAATCTTTTTAGGATTTCCTTTTTTGACATAAAAACCTGCCCACCTTGCTAATAAGTGCACGACGAGAAAAGAATGTCCTGATAAAATTCTTTTCACATAAGGAAGATTGTATGATCCTGATTCCCCATCAAATAAATGCATACTGACCAAATCACATTCGCCGTTATACATATCGATTAAACTATTTAAGCTCCCTGTATATGACCTTAATGTACGGATTCCCAGATGCTGCTGTAAACGATTGGACAATAAATCAAGCGCGATATCTTGGCCGCTAATCACCAAGCTTTTTCCAGCAGGAGCACTTGCTGCCTCATCTGAGATAACCGACTTTTTCTTCCCGCCGGTCTTTTGTTTCTCCTTATAGTCCTTGAGGTCGCTTTCATCAATTCTCATTTGTCTGCCTACGCGATAACTATTTAATTCTCCCTTTTTAATTAAATCATAGACTGTCAGCTTAGAAACTCTTAGCATTGCCGCTATTTCTTCAATCGTATAAGACTGCTCTTGCGCCATTTCCAATCACCTCTTTCTATGATGCGGCGTCATTAACAAAAGTAGACCTCGCTCATTGTCTAGCATGTACTTGTGTAAGTTCTTGATATTCTTGCTAGATATATCTTGCAGGGAATCATGCGAGAATCTTCACATTTGGTAAAATAAACAAAAATATGTTCGATAAATTGAGATTCTTCTATATACATCTTCTATTTGATTGATTATAATTACTTATAATTAATTATAACCAAATATAAGTAATTATAATAAATGATAAGGAGAGTAAAAATGCGAAAAACGATTGTTGTCCTGCTTATCTTTATGCTTTCTATTCTAAGTGCTTGCGCTAATGAAAAAACAACATCCAATGACGATCAACAAGTTGACAAACAAACATCGCCAACATTAGAAAAGATTGAATTAACAATCTCAGCTGCCGCCAGCTTAAACGAAGCCCTTACAGAAATAAAAGCGATATATGAAAACAAAAATGAAAACGTTGCTCTGCTTTTTAACTTTCAAGGCTCAGGTGCATTACAACAGCAAATATCGCATGGTGCTCCAGCTGATCTCTTTTTTTCAGCTGCCGAAGACAAATTTAATCTTTTAGTGGAGGAAGGCCGGATAGACGAAAACAATAAAGGCAATTTCCTCAAAAATCAGCTCGTTTTAATTGTACCAAATGACAATAAAATCGAGTCAATGGAATTTAAAGATCTAGCAAACGAGCGAATAGAAAAAATCGCTGTCGGTACACCAGAATCTGTTCCTGCCGGACAATATGCAAAAGAGTCGTTGGAAGCTTTAGGTCTTTGGGGAGAACTGGAACCGAAACTGATTTTTACGAAAGATGTTCGTCAAGTGCTCACATATGTTGAAACAAATAATGTCGATGCAGGAATTGTCTATAAAACAGATGCAGCTATTTCGGAAAATGTTAAAATCGTTGCTGAAGCTGACGAACAGACACATACACCCATTATTTATCCTGCTGGCGTCTTGAAAGATTCTAAACAGTTGGAAGCTGCGCGAGCATTTTTTCATTACTTAAAAAGTGACGAAGCAAAGAAAATTTTTGAGCAGTATGGATTTGTTTCTTTCTAAGTATACTTATCAAACGTTTTCCCGTTCTCCATATAGAAACAATTAAAATTGAAAGGGATTCTATTGTTGGAGATACATTATAGGTACTGGAATGATGCTTAATGGGTAATGAATTTTGGACGCCAATTAAATTGTCCCTTCAGGTAGCATCCATATCGGTAATCATTGTGTTTATCTGTTCTTTATTATTAGCAGGGTGGATGATTCGCTCCTCTTTTCCTGGCAAACCAATAATAGAAACAATTTTTATATTACCGCTTGTTTTGCCGCCTACTGTCGTTGGGTTTTTGTTAATCATTATTTTTGGCAGAAATAGTTTTGTTGGCCAGTGGATGGAGTGGTTCTTCGGCCAGTCGTTGATGTTTACATGGTGGGCGGCGCTTATCGCCTCCACAGTTGTATCCTTTCCACTTATGTATCAATCGGTAAAAACCGGCTTCCTTGGAGTTGATGCAGATATTCAAGATGCAGCACGCCAAGATGGCGCCAACGAAAGACAAGTTCTTTTTTATGTTACAATTCCTTTGGCAGTTAAACCTTTGTTGTCTGGATGTATTTTAAGCTTTGCACGAGCTTTGGGAGAATTTGGCGCCACCCTCATGTTTGCTGGAAATATTCCAAACAAAACACAAACACTTCCAACTGCTATTTATATGGCAATGGAAACCGGCAATATGAAGCTTGCTTGGCTGTGGGTATTTTCTATTATCTTGATCTCTTTTGCAATGCTTTATGTTGTATCTTTGTTAAAAGAATAAGCGAGCACAAAAGAATGCTAAAGCATTCTTTTGTGCGGAAATACCTATTTAACATTTGCGGGCATTGCACTCAAATGTTCATGAACAAGCTTCCATTCACCCTCGATTCTTTTAAATACATTTGTCGCACGGCCACTTCCTTTTTTAAATTCTCCTTTATAAAAACCTTCCCAATGATATGTATAGGTGCAAGCCGCAGCATTGTCATCTACTGCAAGCCAATTTACATCAGATGCTTTGTATACTTCATCCTGAATCATCTCCCAAGTCTCTTCAAAAAATGCTTGAATGTCAGTTGTATTTGTACATGTTTTATTTGTAAACCAATACACAGCATTAGGCGCTATTAAAGCTTTGACATTCGTAAAGTCATGTGTATTTGTTGCAGCAATATACTTTTCTAATGCCTTTTGGTACCCCATTTCTTTCGTCCTTTCCTAATCGTCTTTTTACTGCTTTCTTCATCCATTAATGTTCCTTTATAGAACACTTGCTTTTTCATAGAAATGCCTAATTCTTTCGCAAATTGTTTAAGCGTTCGTTCTTCCCTTGGCGTAACAAACGCCACGACAAATCCCTCAGCCCCCATACGTCCTGTCCGGCCTGATCGGTGGACATATTGCTTTATGTCTTTAGGAAAATCAACATGGAAAACATGAGATAATTCAGCAATATCTAAACCTCTAGCAGCAATATCCGTTGCCAATAACAGCTCTCGCTCCCCACTGCGAAACTTCTTTAATGAATTTGCCCGTTCCTGTTTTTTCAAATGACTGTGCAGCATATTTAAAGATATTCCTTCATACTGAAGCTTGGCAGCTGCAACCGTCATACTGCCGATATCTTTGAAAAATGCCAATCCTTTTAGAGGCTGAGCTTTCACGTATCGCTCCAGCAATTTGATCTTTTCTCTCTGCTCGCAAACAATGTAGATATGCGTAACATTTGCAGGCTGCTCCTGATCAGAAATATGGATAGAGACCGGCTTTATTTCAAAGTCTCTTGCAGTTTGCTCCTCATTCTCTAACCCTGTTGCTGAGAAAAATAATAGTTGACGATCGTTAAGCGTTGATTTAATAATTTCCTTTAATGACATGTAGTGTTCTGGGACGAGGAGCTGGTCACACTCATCAAGAACAATCGTCTTCACTTCATGCATTTTTAATTTCTTCAGTTTGATAAGCTCTAGAATTCGTCCAGGTGTTCCTACAATAATTTGTGGACGCTTTTTTAATTTTTCCAACTGCCGCTTTATATTTGCTCCTCCAATAAAAGCGGCGCTTCCAATCTCACTTCCCTTTGTCCATTTCTGAATCTCAGTAAAAATTTGCATCACCAATTCATGTGAAGGTGCTAATATTACTCGCTGTGCACCCTTTTTCTCTACATCAATTGATTGAATAATTGGAAGCAAATATGCAAGGGTTTTTCCTGTTCCAGTAGGCGACTGGGCAATGATATCATTCCCCTCCAAAATAAACGGAATTGCTTTTTCCTGAATAGCAGTCTGTTTCTGAAAGCCTGCCTGATCCCAATTTGTTTGTAAAAATGGTTTCCATTTTGTCATTCATCTCATCCTTTAATTCATTCTTCACCTTTTTAACAGGGACTGTAAATAGCTCTTTTCTTTCATCCAACTTAAAAAATCATGAAGGAATCAGACAGAAATACATAAGTAAATATTCTACAGCCAGAATGATGCATTGTCGATTTTTTCAAGAACTTTTTGAATAGCTATTATTGAAATTATACTCTTAATGCCCTATCTTTACTATTCATGTCAAAATATTTATCGAATTTCGAGGCAATAAATGGGGCATTCTCCGTTTCTTTCTCTAGAAAAAGAGGCTTCCTTTTTTTGTGAAATATGTTATAATGCAAATAAATGATAATGATTTTCATTATTATGTGAGGAGGCTTTTGTATGGATGCCAGATTGCAAAATCATTTGGCACGTATGCCTGGCCACTGGCTGCCCGCAAGTAATGAACAAAAAGGAATCCGACCTGGTGGAATAGAGTTAACAAAGAAAATGCTGAAGCATTTACATATAAATGAAGAAGACGAAGTGGCTTCTTTCTCTCCTGAACTTGGAACAACAACCAAAATCGTTTTTCAGTATCGCCCCAAAAAATATATTGCTATTGAGCAAAATGAAACAGCAGCAAAAGAGGCACAAAAGTTTTTGCCTCGCAACAACTCAGTCTGCCTCATTGGTTCAGCTGATCAAGCGCCTCTTGATAATGAAACGATCAATGTGTTCTACAGTGAGGCAATGCTAACGATGCAGCCATTAAAGCAAAAAGAAGCAATAATCAAAGAAGCATGGCGAATATTAAAAACAGGTGGACGCTATGGCATCCATGAATTTTGTCTCGTTCCAAATCAACTAGAAAAACAGCACCATTGTATAAACGAAAAACCGTTAACCGCTATTGAATGGATTCGCTTATTTGAAAATAATCGATTTTATATTGAGACAGTTGAAATAGTTCCTATTCCTGCGTTCAATTCTAACAGCACAATCCAACATAATCGTTTATTTAAAAAAGTAAAAAACTTCGTATCGAACGTATCCGACCGTAAGCAAATGCTAAAAATACGACACCCTTTTCAGAATAAAGATCTACATGTAAGTGCTATTAGTATGGTGATGAGAAAAAAATAACGATAGCAGGATATAGCTGTACTTCCTGCTATCGTCTCTTTCAGCTATGGTTTTTCAACAGCTGGATGCTTTTCTAATTCAGATTCTGTTTTCACATTGGTTCTGAGCGCTACTTCTCTTAAAAAGAAAGTAGTTGCAACAGAGAACAACAGAACGGCTGATCCTAAAAAGAAGACGCCTGAAATGGCATATCCCATCGTTTCTCTTAGCAGATCAACAAGCTGCATAAACATCCCATGCATTTCTTGTGGCAAAGAATTCATGATGCTGGAAAGTTTATCTGGATCCATAATAAACTCTGGACTTTCCAGTGCTTCCGATAGCTGCGGCATCGCAGCACCATCTAGTGAAGACGGCATCGCTGCCAACTTTTCTTCCATTTTCGCATTCATTCGATGCGTCATGATTGTACTCATCACAGCAATGCCAATCGTTCCACCGAGTGAACGGAAGAGAGCAGAGGCAGCCGTCGCCGCGCCAAGGAATTTATGTTCTACCGCATTTTGCACTGTTAATGAAAAAACGGGCATTGTCAATCCGAGGCCTGCACCAAGTAGAATATTGTTGAACACAATCGTACGAAAAGATGTATGCACATCCATTTTTGATAATAGGAACATTCCTGCTACCGCAATCAATAAACCAGCAATAGCAATTTTCTTATATTTTCCTGTCCTTGTCATCCATTGGCCAGTAATGGCACTGCCGATAACGAGGCTTAATGTCATTGGTATCATCAACAAACTTGAATGAGAAGCAGTTTCCCCCAATACACCTTGAATAAAATAAGGGATATAAATAACCGCCCCCATCATCCCAGCATTAACGATGAAATTCGCTATATTGGAAATAGCAAAAATATCATTTTTGAATAGGGATAATGGAATGGTTGGATTCTTTGCGATTGATTCTATAAATAAAAAAATACCTAACGAAACAGCCGCAAAAGAAAAAAGACCAATAATCTCAAAGGATGCCCATGCATATTTTTGACCTGCCCAAGAAAATGCCAGCAGCAGCGGAACAATGGTTAGTGTAATAAAGGTAGAGCCAGCATAATCAATGGCAACTTTCTCTTGCTTCTTCACAGAAGGGAATAATTTCCATATAACAAGAAAAGCAACGAGGCCAAAAGGCAGGAAAATCCAAAATACCCAGCGCCACGAAAAATGGTCAACAATAAATCCTCCCAATACAGGGCCTAGAATGCTTGCCAACCCGAATATACCGCTCATAATACCTTGCCATTTGCCTCTTTCGCGTGGACTATATAGATCACCAACAGCGATAAAGGCAGTAGACATAATAATCCCACTCCCTGCACCTTGAAGACCACGAAAAATAATTAATTGCATAATCGTCGTTGAAGTCCCAGATAAAAGCGAGCCGACCATAAAAATAGCGAGCCCAGTCATGATGAACGGTTTTCGCCCGTAGATATCTGATAGCTTTCCAACCAGTATCGTTGCAATACTAGCAGTAAGCATATAAATAGTAATAATCCAACTATAATATTCCATCCCGCCAAGCTGCGCAATAATTCGCGGCATGGCAGTTCCGACAATCGTTTGATTGATCATCGCAAAAAATAGCGCAATGATAATGGCAATCATGATCGTCAATTTCTTTTTTTCATCTAAATGATGCATAAAAACCCCCCATTAATTTTCTTCAATATTCATAATGACTTGTTTTAGCAATCCCATTAATCGCAACGCATCTTCCTCAGATAAACCTTCAAAAAACTTTTTTGTTAGTTGATTGTTATGTTCCCTTAATGAGGAAAGTATTTCCAATCCTGCATCTGTAATCGACAGTAAAACAACCCGTCTATCCTCTTTTGAGCGTTGCCTCTCTACATAACCAAGTGCAATCAATTTATCAGATAACCCTGTTATGCCTCCCGGTGTAATCGACAAATGCTCCGCAAGCTCAGACACTTTCATGGAGCCATTTTTTTTCAGCAGCCAAAGAATGTGTGCATGTGAATGAGCGATCCCCTTTGGCATGCTTTTCTTCCATTCTTCCCCCGTTTTCCTAATTAAAGTCTGAAATGTCCTTTGCAGCTCGTTGAAAAGATCATTCATTCCCTATTTCTCCTTAGTAATAAATATTTTAGTACTAACGTATTTCATATTATGTTTTTTTAAAATGAAAAAGTCAATATTTTTATCCCACATCTAACTCAAGCGTAAAAGGAATAAGAGCTAGGTAGGGATAACTGAAAGCAACATTTCCGATTAGTTCGGGCCGACAGAATAGAATAATCATCTCTTTGACAAAAAACCTGTCAATATGATAAAAAAACCTCCATTTTCTATCATATGAAAAATGGAGGTTTGTTATTGCATTATTATTTACTGAAAATTTTGTTAAGATTTTTTGGCAATTGTTCATACTGAATTTCTTGCCAGTAGGTTACTCCGCGCAATGTAGTCGTATAAAGTTCCAAATAAGCGCCGTCTTTTAATATTTTACTAGCAGTAAAATGTAAATTCTTTTCATTTCCATTCTTATCATAACCGACAACATGATATTCATATCGTTTTTCATCGTTTAACATCATCGGTTCATGATCAATAACCGTATAATAAATCTTTTTTCCAGCGGGGTTCTCTGGTGTCAATCTATCTGGAGAAAAGAAGAACATTGAATAGGCAACAATCGTAATGAGAACCAAACCACTTATTAATAATATCTTCTTCATAGCAAATCCTTTCATGCTCAAGTTCTCACATCGGCCTTTTTAAGCTTCCCAATAGAGACGGTTGAAAATAAGATGATAAAAAAAGCATTCATAAAGATGAACAGGATATTTTCAGTAGCTGTTAAACTTTCCTGACTAAGCACACCCATCCCAATCGTCAATAGCGAGTAAGGAAAGAACATGCCAATTTTCGCTACATACATTCCTAATCCAATAAAAACACCACAAAGACTCAGTCCAATTGGAGCTGCAAAACTGCGGATGCGTAAAGATAGGAAAAGTTGTATTGCGCTAATCGTTATAGAAGCGACCCACCCTCTAAAAATCCAACCAAAGGTTTCTACAGGAAAAAGCAATGAAAATCCAAACAGGTTTCCTGCACAATAATAGAGAATGAAGAAGAATGTTTGTACAAAGATAATAAGCATACTAACGATTGTCAATTTGGCAATAAATATACTTGAAACAGATATAGGAGCTGTCATCAGAACATTCCAATTTCTGTTCATATGTTCCAACCTGCACACATAGGCGCAACAAATAGCAATGAGTACAGGGAGAAAAAATTCTCCGTAGAACAAACTTACTTGTGTCCAAAGGCTGTACCACTCTTGTTGAAGTATACCTTGATTGAAATAGAAATTAGTACAGCCAATTAAGATACTAATCGTTGGAAGCACTAGGAGGACCAACAGCATACGAGAATGACGCAGTTTCATCCATTCAGCAAGAATCATTCTTTGCAACATATTTATTCATACCTCCTTTATATTTCCTGCCGAGAAACATGCAGGCTTCCGGCAATATAAAAAATCATTCCCATAAGGAAAATAGCGGCCGCCTTCCCTAGACTAAGTTGTTGAGTGACAAATTCCATTGAATAATCCGTAAAATGAGACGTCACAGGACTAAGAATAGAATAGTACGACCATGTGAAAAGACTGCTTGCCACTGTTGGAAAAAAAGGGGCTGTCATCCCAATAAAGCCTCCAACCATTCCTAAACAAAGCGCAAATGCTTGGTTTTTTATCGCAAGTGATAGCCATTGCTGCAGGGCAAGAACAGCCATATTGGCAAGCATCGTGCCCACACTGAATTGCAACAACAATAAATGGGGTACTGCGCCTGTAAATTTATTAAAAATACCAAAGCCTACAATTGAAATTAGTTGTAAAATTATTACGTAAAACATTACAATACAGGCACTTATATATTTTGATGCGTATAGATCCTTTATTTTCACGGATGAAGTTATTAAAAGCTTCCAAGTATCCCCTTTATGCTCCATATCACAGATACGTGAAACAACAATCGCAGCAATGATCGGCAGAAATAGCCCATTCATGGAGGCAATTGTTGAGAGTATAGCCTCCCAGCCAGCTTGATCGGGATTGCGAGACATTGAAATATGAAGAGACATAAACGTCCATAATATTTCTACACTTAAAAATAAGGTAACCATGACAAAGATCCATTTTCGCCTTAATTTGAAAAATTCCAGTGAAACAGTTTTCCACAATTTCATGAAAGGCTTCGCTCCTTTCCTGTTATTTCAAGAAAGATATCCTCTAAACTTTTTTTACGTTCCTCTATACGGAATACATCGATGCCAGAACTGACAAGCATCCGGTTTATGTGAGCAATATGCTTATTATTTAAATTTTCAAACATGAGAGCATCTCTTTTTCGAATAGGCTGCAATTCTTTGTTTAATAACAATGCTTCTGCCGCATCGTTATTTTGCGTTTTAATCGAAATACAAGACATGCTCTTTGCTTGCAATGACTCCATACTGCCTTGAAACAGCAGCTTTCCATTACTAATAATCCCAACCGAGGTAGCCATTTGTTCAATTTCTGAGAGAAGATGGCTAGACAGTAAAACTGTCATGCCATAACGTTTAGGAAAAGACTTTATCAAATTTCTAATCTCCTCAATGCCAGCAGGATCAAGGCCATTCGTTGGTTCATCGAGTATTAGTAGCTTTGGGAAAGCAATGATAGCCATTGCGATTCCAAGCCGCTGTTTCATCCCTAATGAATAGTGGTCTACCTTTTTATTTTTTTGATTTTCTAAACGGACAATTTGCAAAGCTTTTTCTACGTTTTTGTCTGGAACATTACGAAGACGCTGCATCATTCTCATGTTTTCCAGTCCTGTTAAATGCCCATAATAAGAAGGCGATTCAATGAGGGAGCCGGTTTTTCTTAAAATAGACTGGCGATATTTGCGAAAATCCTTTTCTAAAATCACGACATCACCGTTCGTTGGTTTCGTTAAACCTAAAAGCATTTTTAACGTGGTTGATTTTCCAGCCCCGTTCGGTCCAAGAAAACCGTATATTTCCCCTTCATTCACTTGTAAATTTACGTTATTCACTCGATAAACACCGTTATATTTCTTCGACAAATTGTGTGTTGCAACGATTGTATTCACCTTTTTTTCATCTCCAATCTTCTCTCTTCGAAGTGTTTATTGACGGAAAATGCTCTATCAATACTGTAACAATGACACCTTTCATCGGTTTAAAATGAACCCTACAGCTACCTTAAATTTCCGGAGAGGATACGAATGAAAGTGAAACGTTATGTATAATAAAAAGGGGTGAAACAAATATGAACATAAAAGATCGAAAAATTCTCATTGTAGATGATGAACCCGAAATAACACAGATGATAACTGATTTTTTACATAAAGAAGGATTTTACCGTATTTATTCAGCTGCGACTTGTAAAGAAGCACTAATGATTTGCCGCCGCGATAAACCAGATATCGCTATTTTAGACGTTATGCTGCCTGATGGCGACGGTTTCACGCTGCTTTCCTCCATTCGCCAATTCTCTCCAATACCAGTGCTTTACCTGTCAGCAAAGGGAGAAGATGAAGATCGGCTCTTAGGACTCGGACTAGGTGCGGATGATTATATTGTAAAACCATTCTTGCCAAGAGAGCTTATTCTTCGGTTAACAGCAATTCTTAAACGTGTATACACAACTGCAATCCCTGAGCGTTTGCCTGTTTTTACGCTAGAAGGATGTACAGTTGATTTAGAGGGCGGCGTCGTACATCGTAATCAAGAGGAGCAATTGCTTACTGCCAAGGAACATGGCCTTCTTCTGAAGTTGTATGAAAATCATGGCTGCATTGTTACCGGCGACGCTCTTTGTCAAGCAGTTTGGGGCGATGATTTATATAGTTATGAAAATACGTTGATGGTGCATATAAGACGCATTAGGAAAAAAATTGAAATCGATCCTTCTAAACCAAAAAGCCTCCTTACGATTAGAGGCCTCGGCTACAAACTGATATTAAAGGAGGAAAAATGAGATAATGAAAGGTGTTGTGCACATATTAAAGCGTTTTATTAGTGTGACAATCATCATCTCTACGCTTGTATTAATGCTCAATTATATTTTGCTCGCTGTATTTGTATTAAAGGATGAAAAGCCAGCTTCAGAAAGAATTGTCCAAAATGTCGTCGAAAATCTTCGTTTACAAGATCAAAACTATCATTTGAAGCAATCTAGTCAACAACTGTTAAAACAAGAAAATGCTTGGGCCATGCTTGTTGACAATAATGGACAAGTAGTTTGGAACTACTCTTTGCCGGAAGAGATTCCTCTTCACTATACAATCACCGATGTGGCGAAACTATCGCGGTATTACTTAATGGACTACCCTGTATTTGTATGGGAACATGCAGATGGCCTTGTTGTCGTCGGATATCCAAAGAACAGCATTGGTAAATATTCGTTATATTTTACTGTAGATTGGATAAAATATTTGCCGATTCGATTCGTTAGCTTACTTATTGGCAATATTGGATTAACGTTGCTGCTATCTATCCTTATGGGCACAAGACTTATCAAATCAATCAAACCACTTGTAGGCGGCATCCATGCTCTTGCTAATGAAGAACCTGTATCTGTTGAATCAAAAGGCGTGTTCAACGATCTTGCTATAAGCATTAACCATACTTCGGAGATGCTGCAAGAGAAAAACAAGGCATTAAAGGTACGGGATGAGGCACGTTCAAATTGGATTGCCGGCATTTCTCATGATATTCGTACGCCGCTTTCGATGGTGCTTGGATATGCGAGCCAATTGGAGGAGCATTCCCTTGTCCCTAAAAAGCAACAGCAGCAAGCGGCCATTATTCGGCAGCAAGCAGAAAGACTTCGCTCACTTGTTAATGACTTAAATCTTGTATCTATGCTGGAATATGACATGCAGCCACTTCATTTAACAACTGTTCGACTCTCTGCACTTGCCCGCCATGTTGCTTCTGATTTTCTGAACAATGGGTTGCATGAACGATTCACGATATCTTTAGACATTGCAAATGAAAATATTAAGGTAGAAGCGGATGAAAAACTACTTCTTCGGGCGGTCGCCAATTTAATCCAAAATAGCATCACCCATAATCCAGATGGATGCGATATTCTATTGAAAACAAGCTTTTTTCCTAAAAGCGAGACTTGCCACTTCACTGTATCAGATAATGGAAAAGGGATTCCACAAGATAAACTTTCCGATTTGCTTCATCTTCCATACTCTTCAAAAAGAAAACAAGTGATAACGAATGGCCATGGACTTGGACTGCCTATGGTGGCAAGAATTGCGGAAGCTCATAACGGTCAGCTTTTATTAGATAGTATTGATGGCAACGGATTAACAGCAATCATTGAACTGCCTCTTAGCCGCTCAAGCAACACAATCAAGACCCGTCCAGTTTCATTGGATTCAACTAACTTGATCGAGGAATAAACGGAAGTAAGCAGGTGAGTGATAAGCAAAATCCAGCTGTTTATCATCAGTGGCAATAATGATGAAAACCGGTTGTGCACTCACAATCTACTAAAATCAGCTGCAGAACCAAATACAGTTGGAGAAAAACACCCCATTTTTCTCCAGCTATTTTCTATACAATTCTCTCATTTTGAAATCTGTAAATTTCATTTATTAACAATCTTTTCAATATACAAGCATGAAATCTTTACAAAAGATTCAGAAGTCGATAAAGTGGAAATAGATCAAAAGGAGGGTTTTTTCATGAAACATTATCCGATGTATATCGCTGGTAATTGGATTACAAATAGTCAGGATGTGATAGAAGTAACGAATCCGGCATCTGGTGAAAAGATTGCAACTGTTCCAAAAGGTGGAAGCGAAGAGGCAAAAGTAGCAGTAGATGCAGCTTCCTGTGCCTTCAAGGAATGGTCAGCCTATTCTGCCTATGAACGAGCTGATATTTTACATAAATGGCACGATTTAATCGAAGCAGAAAAAATGGAACTAGCAAAAATCATGACGATGGAACAAGGAAAACCATTAAAAGAAGCCATCGGTGAAATGACTTATGCAAACGGTTTTATCACATGGTATGCAGAAGAAGGAAAGCGAATTTATGGTGAAACCATTCCCGCATCGCAACGGAACAAACGGCTATTTGTGCAAAAGCAGGCAGTCGGTGTCATCGCAGCGATCACACCATGGAATTTCCCTGCTGCTATGATTACTCGCAAAATTGCTCCGGCCTTAGCAGCTGGGTGTACAGCGGTTGTAAAGCCTGCCGAGCAAACGCCGCTTACTGCACTAAAATTAGCGGAATTAGCTGAAAAAGCTGGCTTGCCAAAAGGTGTTTTGAATGTTGTAACTGGCGACCCGAAGGCAATTGGTGAAACTTGGTTAAAGGATGATCGCGTACGCAAATTAACATTTACAGGTTCAACAGGTGTAGGAAAAATGCTAATGCGCGGAGCTGCAGACACGGTAAAAAAAGTATCGCTGGAACTGGGCGGCCACGCACCTGTTATTGTGATGGATGACGCTGATCTTGAGAAAGCAGCTAATGCCGTTATTGCTGCTAAATTTAGAAATGCTGGTCAAACGTGTGTCTGCTCCAACCGTGTATTTGTCCACGAATCTATTTATCAAGCATTTATTGATGCATTTATCCCAAAAGTAAAAGCACTGAAAATAGGAAATGGATTAGATGATGGTGTTGATATCGGCCCGCTCATTGACGAAGCAGCTGTTAAGAAAGTTCAAGCACATATTGATAATGCAATCGAACTTGGCGCTAAACTCGAAACTGGCGGAAACACGAAAGATGGTCTATTTCTTGAGCCTACTGTCCTTTCCAATATAAGTGATAATATGCTGTGCATGCGAGAGGAGACATTTGGACCGCTTGCGCCAATTGCCCCATTCAAAACGGAAGAAGAAGTCATTGAGCGTGCAAATGATTCTATTTTCGGTCTAGCAGCTTACGTATTTACTGAAAATATTTCTCGGGGAATACGGATTACGGAAGCACTAGAATATGGCATTATCGGTTTAAATGACGGCCTTCCTTCAACACCACAAGCACCATTCGGCGGGTTTAAGCAAAGCGGAATTGGCCGCGAAGGCGGACATCAAGGCTTAGAAGAATATTTAGAAGTAAAATATATTTCACTCGGCTTATAGATAGTTCTCGTAATCTTCCAGCATTATTTCATAAAAAGATAGCATAAACGATCCCTTTTGTATCAAAGGTAATTGATACAAAAGGGATTTTCCAATTGCTATTTGGTCAGCCAATGAATCAAATCTCGTTTTCTTCTTTTGACCATATACACTCTCCATCAATCCATGTTTGGCGAACATGACCATGAAAATCGTGCAGTGGATGTGAAGACCATAAGACAAAATCGGCATCTTTCCCTACATCCAATGAACCTAAACGTTTTTCCAGATGCAGGTGCTTGGCAGCATTAATTGTGACTGCCTGCAAAGCCCTTTTAGGAGAAAGGCCATTTCCAATTGCCAGCCTTGTCGTTGTTAATAATTGATCAATTGGAACAACAGGATGGTCTGTCGTGATGGAAAAAGGAATATCCAATTCCTCAAAAACATGGTAAATATCCCACGTCTTTAAGGCGAGCTCGACTTTGCTTTTTGAAGATAACGTAGGGCCAATTACTACAGGATAACCGGACTGCTTAATCTCCTTTGCAACTCGGATGCCATCAGTGACATGCTCTATCGTCAAATCGAGTTGAAATTCCTTGGCAATGCGCAGCGCTGTTAAAATGTCGTCAGCACGATGGGCATGAGCACGCACAGGTATGTCGCGATTGAGCGCCAATAAATAGCTTTCAGTTCGCAAGTCAAGTTTATTCTTATTCGCCCGCTCAAGCGCATGATAAAAAGCTTCTCGCAGCATTCCAGCTATTCCCATTCGCGTTACACCACTGCGCCCTTTTTGGCCATGAACCCTTTTTGGATTTTCTCCAAATGCGATCTTTAAGCCTGCTGGAAACTGAATCATTTGTTCCTCCACAGATCGATCCGGCTTTACTTTAATAACAGCGGTTAAGCCGCCAACAACATTCGCACTGCCAGGAAGCACTTGTACAGTTGTCACCCCAGCTTTGACAGCATCCCAATAACCTTGGTCAAAAGAGTAAATCCCATCAATTGCTCTTAGATGAGGCGTCATTGGTTCTGACGTTTCATTAAAATCATGGCCTTCCCAGCCAATACCAGTTTGATGAATTCCTAAATGAGTATGGACATCAATAAGGCCTGGTGTAAGTACACCGTTTTTTCCATCTATCCATTCAATTTCTGAGTGAGAAAAAGGAATCGCTTCGCCCTCTTTACCAACAAAATGGATTCCTTTCTCACTAAAAATGATGACTCCGTTAGGAATCATGCTGCCGCCAACTCGATCGATTGTTATCTGATAGATTCCTTTCAACATACAATAACCCTCCTCCTTTATAAATGAACGTTTGAAACTCAAATTTGCATCTTTACTCTCTATTAAATTACTTTTTAAATGAAATATCTACTTTTTACTTGCATTTGACCTTACGTCAAGTATTACAATAACAATAAGCAAAAGAGATCATCTTTCTATACACACGGTAAAACCTCTGGAAGAATGCATGATACTCCACTGCTTTAACAAATTGTACTAAACTATTTTTGTATAAAAATTCAGATCCTATTTTTTGCATAACGGAGTGCAGATTGATTCTAAAGGAGTGATCATCTATGCATCACTATTATTCAATTGGAAAATTTTCAGAAATGACTGGTGTCACACAACGAACATTGCGTTACTATGATAAGTTGAATCTATTACAGCCTAGCTTTGTAAGTGAAGCTGGCAGGCGCTTTTATCGAGAGTCTGATCTGATTCCCCTCCAACAAATTATTGCGTTAAAATATTTAGGCTTCTCGCTTCAAGAAATTAAAAAGCTCATCAAACAGACAGACAATTTATCTGAATCGCTTGCTTTTCAACGACAACTGATGGTACAAAAACAAGAACATTTGACGCAAGTGATTAAAGCAATGGATCATACGATCAACATTCTATCAGAAAACAAAGAGTTGGACCCACTAATCATGGCGTTTCTCATCTCGAGCATTTTGACCGAAAAAGAAAACCTTAACTGGATGAAAACACATTTTCCGAAAGAAATATACGAGCACATCATAAGCCAATTTCCAGAAAAAGAACTGGAATGGAATGCTAAATCAATTGAATTATTTGAGCGTATAAAGCTTGCGCTCAAAAAACAAGATCCACATGATGAAGAGGTGCAGCATTACCTCCAACAGATGATCCTATTGCTAGAGGAAATGCTAGGAGAACAACTATCTGCTATTCAGCAGCTAGAAATTGATGAAGATGATGATCTCCTTCCTGCTTTTATCTCACCTTTCACAAAACAAGAGGAAATCCTCTTGGGAAAAGCTTTTGAAATTTATTATAAAAAGAAAGAGGTGAAAAAAAATGGAGACGAAAAACGAAATAAATAAAGGACAATTTAAACAATTTCTTGACTTGCTGAAGTTGGGAAAGCCGTCAAAGTGGGTTTTCCTAGCTGCTATCATTTTAAGCTTATTTGAAACGGCTGCTGGATTAGTTGTGCCGCTTTTTACACGGAATTTAATCGATGTGATTTCAACATCAGGGATTGAAATCACAATGATCCTTCTTCTTATTGGCGCTTTTATTGTCCAAATCATTTCTGGCGGTGTTTCTTATTACTTGATGACCTATATTGGCGAAACATTCGTGGCAAAAATTCGTGAAAAACTGTGGAATCAAATATTAGGATTGCCAATTCCTTACTTTGATCGCCATCAATCCGGAGAGACCATGAGTCGTATCACGCAAGATACAAACACCATTAAAACGTTAATCACAAATCATTTTGTTACACTAATCTCCGGAATTGCTACTGTCGTAGGCTCGATCATGATCCTCTTATTATTGGATTGGAAAATGACCCTGATCCTCCTCATCGCTGTACCTGTTTCCACAATGATATTAGGGCCATTAGGAAGGAAAATGTATCAAATTTCAAAGCTGACGCAAGATGAAATGGCAAACTTCAGCGCTAATCTTGGACGAGTGCTAAGTGACATCAGATTGGTAAAATCCTACAACGGACAGCCTCTCGAGCAGCAAAAAGGAAAAAAAGGCATTCAACAATTATTTCGTTTTGGTTTAAGAGAAGCAAAAATTCAGGCTGTTATTTCTCCGTTTATGACGACGATTATGATGCTTGTCCTTGTTGTGATTGTTGGTTATGGCGGCGCGCGAGTTGCAGCAGGCGACCTCTCCGCAGGAACATTAGTCGCTATCCTTATCTATTTATTTCAAATTATCGTGCCATTTACACAGCTTGCTTCTTTTTTCACTGCTTTTCAAAAAGCAATGGGTGCAACAGAGCGAATCCAATCTTTGCTTCGTTTAGATTCTGAGGAACAAAACAAAAAAGAGATCGCCGATTTTAGCAAAACGATTTCCTTCAACAAAGTAACATTTGCTTACGAACAAGGAAAAAAACCGATCTTAAAAAAGCTGGATTTTCAGATCCATCCCGGAGAGACGGTTGCTTTTGTAGGACCAAGTGGAGCAGGAAAAACAACGATATTCTCTTTGCTCGAACGTTTTTATTCACTAACAGAAGGAAGCATTCAAATTGGAGAAACAAACATTGCCGAGATTTCTCTAATGGATTGGCGAAAAGCAATTGGCTATGTTTCTCAAGAAAGTCCCATTATGTCAGGAACGATTAAAGACAACATCTGCTATGGGTTGCAAAGAGATGTAAGTGATGAGGAAGTACGAGAAGCCGCAGCTTTGGCAAATGCAGACGGATTTATTGAACAATTATCAAATGGCTATGAAACAGAAGTTGGAGAACGAGGGATTAAGCTATCAGGCGGCCAACGCCAGCGGATAGCCATTGCAAGAGCATTGCTCCGCAATCCAAAGCTCCTCTTGCTTGATGAAGCAACCTCGAATTTAGATAGCGAATCAGAAGTGCTCGTTCAACACGCCCTTAAAAATTTAATGGCCGGACGAACAACTCTTATTATCGCTCATCGTTTATCAACCGTGATTGAAGCCGACAATATTATTGTTGTACAAGATGGCAGCATCACAGGAAAAGGGACACATCAATCATTGATGGAAACACATGGACTGTATCAAAAATTAGTCAACCAGCAGCTGCAAGGAAAAGTCTTTGCAAGTGAGTAAATATAGGCTGATTCAAAAGGTCGTTTGATGATGACACTTTTGAATCAGTTTTTCTAATTTAATGACTGATATTACACTTAAATGGTGGTTGCTCCATTAACCATTATTGCTATTGATGATAACGTTATGGCATTTCAATGTCTCTCTCTATATGCTATGATAAACACATGCTTGACATCATTACATATAGAGAGGGTGAAACAAAATGAGTGAACAAATACTGCAGCAAATTCTTCAAAAGCTCGAGCAAATAGATACGAAATTTGACAAGCTTGACATGAGAGTTGAAAAAATTGAATCAAGACTTGACCAATTTGAAACAAGATTTGAAAAAATTGAATCAAGGCTTGACCAATTTGAAACGAGATTCGAAAAAATTGAATCAAGGCTTGACCAATTTGAAACGAGATTCGAAAAAATTGAATCAAGGCTTGACCACATGGATGAACGTTTAACCTCTCTTGAAGCTGGACAGCAGGAACTATATCAAATTTCGAGAGCGATTCAAGATCGGCAAGAGGAAACAGATGCCAAACTAGAAGCGCTAACCGTTGACATTCACTATTTCCACGGAGAACTGAAGCGTCTGGAACATAAAGTGGATCATAATCATGAAGAAGTCAAAGCAAAAATTGGACAGCTTAAGTCGGTAATTGATTTCACATATGAAAGGACAAATAAGCACGAATTAGAAATTTATAAATTAAATAAAGCAAAGTCCAGTATATAAATAATGACAAAAAGAACTAGCTTCGCTGATTTTCTCACCTTTACAACTATTGCCTATAGAAATTTGACCGTTTCTATTTTTCCAAACTACATCCCCCATTTCACTTTTGACTTTTTTTACACGACTCTATTAAACTAAAACTCCTATCATCAATGATATTTTTTCAATATATTAGAAATGCAAATTGAAATTGCCTTTTACTAAGTAAAACATTCACTTCTCATCTTTAACTTCTTTTCTGTAAGAATAATCCTTTTCGTTTCGAATCGTACTGGATAATTTAAACTTCCATCAGTGGGGGCTTCTCCCATCCCCACTGGTAAGAAGTAGAACAAAGGCTAAGATTACGAGAGGCCTTAAAAAAAACGCTTTTTATATCACTTCTGAAGCTTTCCTTATCCTGTTAGGCTCGAACCAATCGACATTTAACTTTCAGTTATCCCCCACCTACGTTTCTGATTCCTTTTACTCCCGAGATGAGGGTCTTGCCTCGCTAGTTAGATGCAGGATAAATTGATACTTTTTTGATACTTAGCTGATAAGCATTTGATGTCTGCTTGCTATGATTTGTTTTAGAAGGAGGTGAGCACAAGCATATACATGTTTTTAAGCATTACTAATCCTTCCAAGCATTATCAAGTTATCAAAAGAAAGGTGGAAGAATAATGAAAAAACGTTTCATTGCCGGCATTGCAACTGCTTGTTTTCTCGTACCAACTACAGTGCTGGGAGTCGGATCAACTGAGTTAGCAGATAAGTTATTTGGATCAAGTGAACAATTTCAGTTAGTAACTGGGGGAACTTCAGAAGATTACACTAAGTTAGAAGGAAAACTAACAGCAGCAAAAGAAATGCTTGAACCACAAGATTTTGTCGTATTTCAACAATTATTAGAAAAGCTCCATTCGTACAATATGAAAATAATGGATAAGAATGGCAGCCAACATGTTGAACGTTTAAATAAAAAAGAACGGCAAGATTATGAACAATTAATCGCAGAAATTGAACCGTACTTTGAACAGTTAAATAATAGCGAGCAATTATTTCAAACATTAGAAGGAATGAATGATGCTTACGCTGCAAAAATAAAAGAAGCAGAAGCATTATTAGAGCCGAATGATTTTGCCGTCTTTTATCAACTATTTGAAAAACTCATTTCGTACAATAATAAAATAGTTGATCAACATGGAGAGTTCCAGCTAGATCGTTTAAATGAAACAGAACGCCAAGATTACGAACAATTAATGAAAGAAATTGAACCATACTTTGAACAGCTAAATAACCATAATTACACTAAGTTAGAAGCAAAACTAACAGCAGCAAAAGAAGTGCTTGAACCACAAGATTTTGTCGTTTTTCAACAATTATTAGAAAAGCTCCATTCATATAATATGAAAATAATGGATAAAGATGGCAGCCAACATATTGAACGTTTAAATAAAAAAGAACGGCAAGATTATGAACAATTAATCGCAGAAATTGAACCGTACTTTGAACAGTTAAATAATAGCGAGCAATTATTTTTTTGAACAGTTAAATATGATATTATTTTGAAATATCAGAGACAGACAAGCAACTACTAAGCAATATGCTGGTCAAGCAAGCATCCTGTATGTTTGTTGTAAAGACGATTTTACTGACTAAATACTTGTAAATGAATGATTTCTTTAAAGCGGTTTCTATCCTTTTACAGAAACCGCTTTTTTTAACGAACAGAGGGAAGATTCGTTGAATTCGAAGACCTAGTAAGTACCACGTAAACTGCTTATTATGTAACCAATGCTAGTTCAATTCAACAGAATCCTCACCGAAACGATCAGAACAAAATGAACCACTAACAAAAACGACCAAGAGAGATTGGAACGAAAGTGGGGTTGCTAAAAAGATTGCCAATGTTTTATTGGCCTTATTTCTGTCAATCATTCATCGGGGTCTACCGGATTCTCATTTGCACGAAAGACTTCATCAGCAAATTTCTGGAATACTTCAAACTTTTGAAGAGCGATTCCTCGGTCAATGTCTGCAAGCAAAAGTAGTGTGTCGCCTGGTTTGATATCAAATAAGTCCCGGGCTTCCTTTGGAATCACAATCTGTCCTTTGGCCCCTACCTTTACTGAACTCATGTATTTACCCTCATCCTTTTTATTAGAGGCTTTGTTATGACTATCTTTCATATTTACGTCTCCTTTCAGTCAGTTAAAAGTTATACTTATTACACAAATAATACTAAAAAAAAAGCATAATCAGTAATGAATGTTATTTTCCGATTTCCCCCTTATTTCATCTACACATTAACTCATTCTCATCTAGACTGATTATATTATAAGGGATAATCAAAGGCGATTCATCATACCACCTTAGAGGAGGGTGATAAATCGCATGAACAAAACATATTACATTATTTCCACTATCCTCCTTCATCTTTCATTCCCACGTTATTTTTAAAGCTTTAAAAAATAATTGGTCCAATGTGTTTTTTTCCACCCGCTGCTCTTTTAACGTCCTGCTTTTTTCCTCTAAATGATCAAGCTGTACAACAATAAAATCATCAATGAAAGGAATGCGGGATTCAACATCAAGCTCGTCTCCGGCTTTCTTTCTTGCCAATAATGAATCTATTTCATTCATCAGCTTTCCTTGTGGAATGACTGCTGTAAGCAATCTTTCGAATTCCATAGGAGGCATACTTTTAAAGCGTTCAATCCACATTGCCGCAAGAATGGGGCGCAAAATATAAAAATATTTCTTACTCTTTACTTTCTCCCCTTGCAAATCTTTGCGATAGTTCCCTTTCGCCATATTCAAATAATGATGCATAAGTGGTTTTGGTGAAAAATAACGTTCAACATATGCTTGCAGTTCTTGAATAATGGGAACTGGCGTTACATATTGAATTGGGGATTGTAGCCATTCCAATAAAGATGGGTTCGATTTCTGAAAAAGGCGCAGCGCCTTCTGCAAATCCCAGCCATTGATATCTAGTAAATCATGAATCGGCCTCTCAATCACATCTCTTTTGTCAAAGATAGATAAATACCATTCTGGTTGATGAATGTAAATAAAGCGAACATCATAATCACTATCTTGAGAAGGAAATCCCCATGCCCTGCTTCCCGACTCGCAAGCATATAAAATCCGAACATTTTCTTGTTTCTCAATCGCTTTTATCTCTGCTATAATTTTTGCTTTCACTTTATCCTCCCTACTATTTCTCCTATTCTATACCAAACTGCCAGAAAAGCTTTTTTATCGGAACGTTTTTTCCTACTATCGAATAAGTTAAAAGTGCCTAAGTGAAAAGCCGAAACACTCTTTTCAGTACGTTCTAACATTTTCATTCTTCTTGTCTCGAACAAACGCAAAAATGTTCCATCGTTCACGTTTTGAACTTCTTCCCATAATGGATCACAACATCTGTTAAAGCAGCGGCTCATTGAACGATGGATAAGATAATATTCCCCTTATATAAATCTAATGGGGAAAGAAAGGTATGTAAAGCAATGAAACAAAAAGTAGAAACAGAAATAAACCGTTTCATGCGAACGCTTGAAAACAAGCAGTCCCAAGATGGTGCTTGGCGTTTCCCTTTAGAAAGCGGGCTATCGACAGATGCCTATATGATCATTCTTCTAAAATCATTAGAAATAAAAGATGACCATATGATCACAACACTCGCAAAGCAAATTGCGAGTAAACAAGAAAAAAATGGAGCATGGAAAGTATTTCATGATGAGGAGAATGGCAATCTATCCGCAACAATTGAAGCTTATTATGCTTTATTGTACGCAGATTATTTTCAAGAAAATGCCGAACAAATGATTGCTGCCAAAAAATTTATTCTTTTACATGGAGGAATTGAAGAAGCAAGCTTGCTGACAAAGGTCGTATTAGCAATAATTGGTCAATATCCTTGGTCAAATCAATTGATCGTTCCAGTTGAATTTATCTTAGCTCCATCCTTCTTTCCACTCCATTTTTTTGATCTTTCAACTTTCGCCCGTGTTCATATTGCGCCAATATTAGTGCTATCGAATCTTTCCTTTACTAAGGAAATGCCTAAAAGGTATGAACTCTTTCAACAACATTGGAATAAGCCACAGCATCAAAACAACAATGAAGACCGCACCTTTTTCAAAACATTTTTGAAAGAATTGAAACAACTCCCAAACATCCCAGCAGAAATCCACCAAATTGCCCTTCGGCGCTGTGAACAATTCATGTTGCATAGAATTGAGCCTGATGGCAGTTTGTACTGTTATTTTACTTCTACTTTTCTGATGATTTTTGCCTTAATCGCTCTTGGTTATCAAAAAGACCATCCGGTAATCGCAAAGGCTATTCAAAGCTTAAAAGCCCTCATTATTCATAATGAAAAGTATTATTTCATTCAAGAAACAACAGCTACAGTTTGGAATACAGCATTAATAAGTGATGCATTGCAAACAGCAGGCGTGAACAATTCTAACCCTATGATTCAAAGAGCGAATCAATTTTTACTTTCTCATCAGCATTATAAATACGGCGACTGGGCGCTTCACAATCCAAATACAAAACCAGGTGGATGGGGATTTTCAGACGCAAACACAATGAATCCTGATATTGACGACTCGACAGCGGCGTTAAGAGCCTTGAAAGCAGCTAGTCAAGTAGATGCTGTTTATCGGGACGCTTGGAATCGGGGGATAGAATGGGTGCTGTCGATGCAGAATGATGATGGCGGCTGGCCTGCGTTTGAAAAGAACACTGACAAAAAAATATTAACTTTGATTCCTATTAAAGGTGCAGAATATGCAACGATCGACCCCTCTTCTTCCGATTTAACAGGGAGAACAATCGAATTTCTAGGCAGCGATGCCGGGTTTACAAAAAATCATGTGTCCATTCAGCAAGCGATAAAATGGCTTAAAAAACAGCAAGAAAAAACTGGAGCATGGCAGGGGCGCTGGGGAATTTCCTATATTTATGGAACATGGGCCGCTGTTACAGGTATGATTGCTGTTGGTGTTTCAAGCACTGACCCGTCTTTAAAGAAAGCAATTCAATGGCTGCTAAACATTCAAAATCCCGATGGGGGCTGGGGAGAATCATGTAGGAGTGATAAAGAAAAAAAATATATACCGTTAGAAGAAAGTACGCTATCCCAAACGGCATGGGCTGTTGATGCGCTAATAGCAGGCAGCAGCGAACCAACAGATGCGATAAACAAAGGAATTGATTTCATCATTCAAGCAGGGAGCAAAAAGGATTGGACGACAAACTATCCTACTGGGGCAGCACTGCCTGGTGATTTTTATTTCCATTATCATAGCTATCGATATATTTGGCCACTGCTTGCACTTGGACATTACAAGAAAAAGTTTCTCGATGCTTGAGCCAAATAAAAAGTGATTGCTGCGCATGTAGAAGTGGGAATCACTTTTTATTTAACTCTATCTAAATGGAAAAAGCAAGTGGCGGCTACAGGGCTCTCCGTTCCTTATACATAGAAGATCGTAAGCTAATGTTCTCGAAAGGGAAATCTCTTTGATCATTGCCCCCTCACTAATAGAAGGTTCGTTTTATTTCTACACGATCGCTCCATTCGTAAACACTTGCTTCCTACTGCTTTCTCCCATTTCGTCTGTAAATACCCCTTTTGTAAATTCATTGATAACATTTAACCAAAATGCTTGCGCAAGTTTGTTTTCTTTCATTTGCGTTACTTCCCATTTACCTTTATGCCAATCAAATATTTGCCAAGCAACTTGCTTTCCTATCCCCATTCGTCTGTATTTCTTCATAATAAAAAATTCAGCAATGGAAAAAGTCGCGTTTTCATTGTGTACATCGTGACACCTGACTAATACAAACCCAGCATGCTTTCCATTGGCTTTTACTAAATAAGGAAATCTACTTTTCTTTTCTTCCCAATAGAGTGCCAGATAAGGATATTCTTCATATCGCCCATCACTGTTAATATCATCGTTAGTAAATTCCGAGAAATCATAAAAGTAAAATTGCATCAACATTTCCATTATTTCTTTATCTTCTTTTGAAGCGCTAATCATTTCTATTTTCATAGGAAAGTACCCGTTCCTTTCTGTAAATAATCCATTCAAGGCTATCATATTGTTAAGTGATATAAAAATTTCTGGCAAAAGACAATTAATAATTTTATTCTATCAGAAGACAAAAAAATACGCTGAATCTTATTACTGTAAAAAATGCTGTTCATATGCTATACATACCTCTTTATTTATCAATACTAAACTTCGTTAAATAGGGAAAAAGTAATTTTCACATCGTCTAATATTTTTGTATTTTGTAAGAAAACCGATATTAGTAAAAAAAGTCATTAGGTAGCATAGTGGAGTTTTTAAGAGGAAGTAGCCGTTTATGACATACCTCGCTTGCCTTGTTCCAACTGAGCGCTTCATACATATTATATCAATGAAATACACCGTTTGATGTTGCTAAGCTAAATCTGTATAGTGGTATAGGTAAAGTCGTCTATCGACTCTCATTGTCGTTGCAGCGAAAGATGAGCAAGTAATTAGAGAGGTGAAAAGTTTGTCACTGATCAAGGTAGAGAATTTATCTAAAGTTTTTGGAAAAAACCCTAAACATACACTAAAGCTTCTTAAAGATGGCAAAACAAAAGAAGAAATTTTAAAAGAAACTGGCCATACAGTTGGTGTTAATCGCGCTTCTTTTGAAGTTGAAGCAGGTGAAATTTTTGTCATAATGGGTTTATCCGGTAGTGGGAAATCTACATTAATCAGATTAATAAATCGATTGATTGAGCCTACAGAAGGAAGTATTTATATAAATGGCGAAAACCTTGCTACTATGAATAAAAAAGAATTACGGCGAGTACGTAGAGAAAAATTAAGCATGGTTTTCCAACGGTTTGCCTTATTCCCTCATCGAACAATCTTAGAAAACGCTGAATTTGGTCTTGAAATTCAAGGCGTTTCTAAAGAAGAAAGAATGAAAAAAGCGAAAACATCACTTGAATTAGTTGGACTAGGAGGATACTTGGACCAATATCCAAGCCAACTGTCAGGCGGAATGCAACAGCGGGTAGGTTTAGCACGTGCATTAGCCAATGACCCCGAAGTTCTCTTAATGGATGAAGCTTTCTCCGCATTAGATCCACTTATCCGTAAAGAAATGCAAGACGAACTTGTTGATTTACAAGGAAGCATGAAAAAAACCATCCTTTTTATTACCCATGATTTGGATGAGGCGCTTAAAATTGGTGATCGAATTGCCTTGATGAAAGATGGTTCTATCGTCCAAATTGGAACGCCTGAAGATATTTTAGTCAATCCTGCTAATGAATATGTCGAACGTTTTGTTGAAGATGTTGATCGTTCAAAAGTCTTAACTGCTCATCATATTATGAAACGCCCTGAAACGATTCATATCGAAAAACATGGTCCTACTGTTGCACTCGATCGTATGAGAGAAGAAGGCATATCCAGCATCTTTGTGACAGATATGCAACGCAACTTAAAAGGGTATATAACAGCAGATGACGCCTCAAAAGCACGAAAAAATAAAGTAAGAGATCTTCAGTCGATCCTTAGAACAGACGTACTTACTGTCACTGAAGATACGCCAATGAATGAAATCTTTGATATTATTCATGATTCACCTATCCCTGTTGCTGTCGTTAAAAACGGCAAACTTATGGGCATTATTATTCGTGGAGCTGTCATTGCTGCCCTATCTAATGATTCCGAGGTGAGCTTAAATAATGTCTAATTTTCTTCAAGAAGCATTGCCTATTGCTGAATATACAGAAAAATTTACTGATTGGGCAACAGATACTTTCTCCTTTTTCTTTGAACCAATTAAAACACATTTTGGCAATCTTCTCGAGTTTCTTTCTGAAAAAGCTGCTGATTTTCCAGCAATCATTGTTATTATCATTGTTGCAATATTGGCATTTTTCTTAAGCGGCAAAAAATTCGGTTTAATGACTTTTTCTATCGTAGGACTCTTGTTCGTTTATAATCAAGGATTATGGGCAGAATTGATGGAAACTTTTACCTTAGTCATGACCGCAAGTATCTTATCAGTCATCATCGGCATTCCTGTCGGCATCTGGATGTCAAAAAGCAAAACAGCACAGTCTATCATTACTCCGATATTAGACTTTATGCAGACAATGCCTGCTTTCGTCTATCTTATTCCAGCAGTTGCCTTTTTTAGTATTGGAATGGTGCCAGGTGTATTTGCATCGTTAATCTTTGCAACACCTCCAACTGTGCGCTTTACAAACCTAGGCATCCGCCAAGTTTCTAAAGAATTGGTGGAAGCATCTGAAGCCTTTGGAAGTACTGGCCCGCAAAAATTGTTTAAGGTAGAGCTTCCGATGGCTAAAGCAACCATCATGGCTGGCGTCAATCAAACAGTGATGCTTGCGTTGTCTATGGTTGTTATTGCTTCGATGATCGGTGCTCCTGGCTTAGGTCGAGAAGTGTTGTCTTCTTTACAGCGCGCTCAAGTCGGGACTGGTTTTGTAGCTGGTTTAGGAATTGTTATCTTAGCCATTATCATGGATCGTTTTACTCAAAGTTTAAATGGTAAAAAATAACATTAATATATAATGAATGTTATTAGCTTTTCAAAATGAAAAGTTAAAATATATCTTTTTTCAAAAAAAAGGAGAGGTTTTGTTATTTATGTTTAAATTGAATTGGAAACATCTCGGCCTTACTGTCGGATTATCACTCACATTGTTTGCAGCAGGATGCGGCTCTAATAATGACGCAGGTGAAACGAACAAAGACAATGATGACAAAGCTAATCAAGAAGTGAATATCGGAAAAGAAGTTGGATATAAGATTATTGGAATTGAAGCTGGTGCCGGCGTTGTGAAAGCAACTGAAAATGCGCTCGAAGAATATGACAACTTAAAAGGATGGAAAGTAGATACTTCATCTAGCGGCGCAATGGCTACCGCATTAGGGCAAGCGATAAAAAAAGAAGAACCTATTATTGTAACAGGCTGGACGCCGCATTGGAAATTTGCAAAGTACGACCTTAAATATTTAGAAGATCCTAAAGAAGTATATGGCGGCGAAGAATCAATTAAAACAATGGTGCGTAAAGATTTAGAGAAAAGTGCACCGAATGCTTATAAAATTCTTGACAACTTCCATTGGACTCCAGAAGATATGGAATCTGTCATGCTTGCTCGTGAAGAAGGCACTTCAATTGAAGATGCAGCGAAAACATGGGTAAAGGAAAATGAAGAAAAAGTAAATGAATGGATAGATGGAATTAGCCAAGCTGATGGAGAAGAAATTGAATTGGTCTATGTAGAATGGGATTCTGAAATTGCTTCGACAAATGTCATTGGAGAAGTATTGCGCCAACAAGGTGTTAAAGTAAAGCTAACGCCACTAGATAATGCAATTATGTGGCAATCAGTTGCAAACGGAGAAGCAGATGCTATGGTTGCTGCTTGGCTCCCTGCTACACATGGAGATCTTTACGAAGAATATAAAGATAAATTAGTAGACCTCGGCAACAACTTAGAAGGCGCTAAAATTGGAATGGTTGTTCCAGCCTACATGGATATTAATTCCATTGAAGATTTAGAACCAGCAAAATAAGAATACAGATTAAAAGCTGTCCTTCACTTTTTGTAGGACAGCTTTTTTTAAAAGGGGAGATGTGAAGTTTATGTTTAATAGAGATTGGAAACGTATTGGATTATTATTGGGATTTTCTCTTCTTATCATCATTGCAGGCTGTGGTACTGATAAGAATACCAAAGAGAAGGCCAGTGACAATAGCTCAAAAAACGATGCTGATAAGGTAAACTATACGATTACTGGAATAGAACCTGGCGCTGGCATAATGCAGGCAACGGAAAAAGCGCTAAAAGAATATGAAAATCTAGCAGCAGGCTGGAAAGTCGATATTGCTTCAACTGGTGCCATGACAGCCGAATTATCGAAAGCGATTGATAAGAAAAAACCTATTATTATAACTGGTTGGACGCCGCATTGGAAATTTGCAAAATATGATTTGAAGTTTTTAGAGGACCCTAAAGGCATCTATGGAGACGTTGAAGTAATTAAAACGATTGCACGTAAAGGATTAAAGGAAGATATGCCGAATGCTTACCAGATTTTAGAACGATTCTACTGGACACCAGAAGATATGGAAAGTGTTATGTTAGCTAGTCAAGACGGTAAAAGCATGGAAGAAGCAGCTAAAGAATGGATAGAAGCAAATATGGATAAGATTGCAGAATGGACTGATGGAGTCAATGAGGTGAATGGAACAGCGATCGAACTGGTTCATACCCAATGGGATTCTGAAATGGCTTCTACTAATGTTGTCGCAGAGGTGCTTCGCCAAAAAGGATTTGATGTCAAAATGACTCCAGTAGATGTAGCTATCATGTTTCAATCCGTTGCTGCTGGTGAAGGGGATGCGGCAGTTGGTGCTTGGCTCCCTGCTACACACAAAGATGTATATGAAAAATATAAAGATGAACTTGATGACCTTGGTGCGAACCTAGAAGGAGCTAAAATTGGCTTAGTCGTTCCAATTTATATGGATATTGAGTCAATTGAAGATTTGCCCTTCCCTTCATAAATAGTTTCCACATAGCTGTCACTATAACGGGGGGGGTATTCCCTTATCCCCCACTCATAAGAAGAAGAACACGCAGGCGTCCTCGACGCTTTTTCTTCGTGCGATCCTGATTCAAGAAGCTTTCCTTATCCTGTCGGCATGAATCGAGCCTTCACCTAACCGCTTCTGATTCCTCTTACTCTACGAAGTGGGGGTACTACTGCTAGTTAGATGTAGGATAAATTACAGGATTCAATTCCCTCAAACTTTAGACGTTTGAGAGAATGTTTTATTCACAATGCCTCTTTCTCCTCTATTCTTAAAACAATGAAAACGGTAAATAAGGGCTGTCGCTTTTAATTTTTAACTTCATACGTTCTAAAAATTTTAATTGCACTTCATTTAAATTATTGGCATACATCATATGATACATATAAGAATAAATTTGGCGAAAATCTAAAAAGAATGGAATCTGTTGCATCCATTCAGAAGGCAACTGATGCTCCCGCTCATATCCCTTCATAAATGATTGAAAAAAAGCTTTCGCAAAAGCTTCTTTACTTTGTGGTTCGGCATCATTACAGGTTTGGACAGCATGGTAAATAACGATTGCAATATCATAAACAAACCAATGGTACTCACAGTCGCCAAAATCCATTAAAATGAGATTTTTTTTATCATCGATGAAAAAATTATGTTGATGTAAATCATGATGTATGATGCCATAAGCATTTGAAGTTGTTGGCAGCTCTCTTAATTGCTTCACATATGCTTTCAATCTCTCTTGAATCTCCACATCTACAAAATCCAACTCTAAATAATAGAGAGGATGATCATACCAATTAGGACGCTTTGTTGTCCTTGGTGTATAATTTTTAGCCAAAGCATGCATCTTCCCCATTGTTCTTCCCCAATTTTCGAATAAATAGTTGTTCCAAGTTTTTGAATCATTCACATTTACATGCTGCCCCTTCGCTTTTTCATACACCACTAAATAGTAATTGTCAGCTAGCGGCACTATATAACGGTTATCTATGATTGGCAATGCCTTGCATACCTGAACATGATGATCGCTTAAATAATCGATCCAATTTAGTTCGGCTTCGATTAATGATAGGCTATTTCCATCTTCCTTAAAAATTTTTAAGATAAAAGGTTTGTTTTTCACCTCAAAGACGTGATCAAAATAGCCGCCTATTAACTCCACTTCTGAAAATGGCACTTTTAATAATGCGCATGCTTTGAATAAAATCGATTTATTCACCATAAAATCACTCCTTTATCGTAAGTCTTATTAAAAAGGCTGCCTAGCAGCTTTTCGTGCAACATCTGAAATAGAGTCTAGCTGTCTATTAGATCGGTATTTCTATTTCAATAACCTGTATATTTTATACGTTATGATGATTCATAAGTTTCAATATTGAATCTATTCTCATCTCCTTTCCCCTTATCATTAAAATAAGCTTTGAAAAAAAGATACAACACAAGGTCTTTCTTATCGTCTATTGGTCTGATTTATTTATGTAACAAGTCTAATATAAAGTACATTTGAACTTTTTAAATTAGTAAATAAATACTATTCAAACCTATAAATAGTTTATTTTAAAATAAAAATACATAGTTGACTATTTATACCATTAACAATATAATTAATTATAAAAGGAAGGAAGGTGGTGCTAGAAATGGTAAAACATGTTAAAGTATACTTCGCTGATAATAAGAAGTGCTAATAAAAAAAGAAGCCGATTCTAAACAAGAGTTGGCTTCTTTTTAACAATCGAAAGAATAGTATAAAACTAGAAAATAGAAGGGACTTCTACTTCTGTATGAAAGAGAGGGAAACATTTGCATACATATTGGCTAAAACAACCAGATGTTCAAGTGGAGGAATCTGAAAATGGACAAATCATTTGTAAATTGTTAAACCGCACAGAAAACATCGTTTATGAGAGTATGAGCATGTTTATTGATTTTTTAAATTACTTGCAACAACCTCGTACGTTTCAAGAATTATTGAAATGGGGAGAGCAGCATCAGCTATCAAATCAAACAATGAAAGAAACATTAAACACCTTATTAGAGGATAAAATCTTATTATCTGGTAATAAACCGTGGAACTTAAAGGGTGAAAATCGTTTATGGAGCTACCTTGCCGCGCAAACGACTTCTCTCGATAAATTATATGACAGTGAGCAGCATTGGAAGATGAGCAAAGTTGGAATTATCGGTGTAGGCGGGGTTGGAAGTCGTGTCGCACATGAATTAGCTGCGATGGGAGTACCTGCTCTTATTCTAGTTGACCCTGATCATGTAAGCAGCCATAATCTAACACACCAAACTTTATATCCTAAAAGTTCGATTGGCGAACTGAAAGTGGAAGTGTTAAAGGATATGTTACATGCTCAATTTGGAACGACGATCGAAACTTTACCCTTCCCAATAACACAGACACTATCACCAAACATATTGGATAAGCTAGAATCATGTTCGGTAGTCATATTATGTGCAGATGAACCTTCAGTAGATACACTAGCTGATTGGATGACACCATATTTAACAAAGCTTAAAATTGCTCATATTGTTGGCGGCGGCTATCATGGTCATTCTACTAGTACAGGAACCACGATTATTCCAGGGGCAACAGGATGTTGGAAATGCTATGATCGCCTTCTCAAGCATGAACAAATGTCGATTGTTCATCAGCATATGTTCGGTATTTCTGGATCATTTAATCCATTGATTCAAATTCTAGCGAGCTTTATCGTTTCCGATGTTGTTGCGATTATCACACAATTAAGAAAGCCTTTTCTAGTAAATAGAATGGGTGACTTTGATTTAGACACTGGAAAGTTCAAGTGGAGAACTTGTTCGCGAAACCCTCATTGTCAGATGTGCCAACATGTAGAAGAGGTGGAGATGGTCAATGTCAATCTTGAGTTTTAATCATTTATTACAATTTCATTCTATCTGGAAAAGTATTCCCTTTGAAACAAAAATAGAAAGGGAACTAGCGAACAGCTTTCTAAAAAAGATCATTGATTCAGAGATAAAAACGAATAAATCTGAAATAGAAAAAAGACAGAAACAATCCTTTAAGGTCATGAAGCAATTTTCAATGATCAGCTCTATGGCCGAAGAAACCAGCCACTCTTATAGTATATTTATGGAAAAGAGAAAAGCGGCATGGTTGTACTTATCGCTATCGTTATACAATAAACAGTATGACCAAATCATAGAGCCAGAAAGTAATCGTATTTTAAAAGCTTTTGAACCATTCCATTCTCAAAAGCGGATTATTTTAGCTCCTTTTCATATGGGAATGCATACGATGACGATGCCATTAATCACTCGTTACTGTCATAAAAGCACAATACTCGTTAATAGCGAAGAAATAGAGATTATTCGCAAATGGTTGTCTACATACCTTGAGCCCAAATACAATGACTCAACAATGATGGTTCCAGTCCCTTCCCATACAGGCCCTTTAAAATTTGCAAAAGCTATTATGAGAGGAGAGACGGGCATTATTTTCCCTGAATTTTCGTACGGTATCAACCAGGATGAAGAGGAAGTTGAATTTTTAGGGGGAACATTTAAAGTGCCAATCGGTGTTTATATCCTTGCTAAGCGGCTCTCGGCAATCGTATACCCAATTGGCTCAGCTTGGAATCAAGAAACAAACACTGTTCAGTTTATGATTGGCGATCCTCTTGATGCTGGAACAATGCCTCAATTTGACTTTTTACAGCACTTGTTTTCACAAGGGGAAAAATGGATTGCCGAACATCCGGAACAATGGTTTTGGGATTATTTAATCGAATCGTGAATGTAAAAAATAAGGTGTAGGAGACCTAATGATGAAATGTGGAAATTATTAAGAAATGGTCATTTTACGAAACTATTTTTAGGAAGAATTGTCTCCAATATTGGCGATAGCATGTATGCCATAGCAGCAATGTGGTTGGTATATGAGTTAACCCAGTCTGCTTTCTATACTGGTTTAGCCGGATTTTTAACGAGGATTCCTCAAGTATTTCAATTTTTAGCGGGTCCGCTTATTGATAGATGGCCATTGAGAAAAACATTAGTGGCAACACAATTGTGTCAATTGCTTCTTGTACTCATTATCCCACTTACATATTATACTGGCCATTTAAGTGTAATGGTTGTTCTTATCATTATGCCATTGATATCTTGCATTCAACAATTTTCTTATCCCGCCCAGACAGTAGCACTGCCAAGGGTGTTAAAAAAAGAAGAGCTGCTTAAAGGGAATTCGCTGTTTTCCTTCGCGAATCAAGGGATTGATATGACATTCAACGGAATAGCTGGCATACTGATTAGCTTCGTTGGTGCTGTGACGATTTACTTATACGACTCTATTGTCTTTGCAATCGCATTGTTCTTGTTCTGGTCATTGCCTGCTTTCAAAACAGAAACATATGCGAAAGTGAAAAAAAAGAAGCTTGGCAAGACAATCAGAGAGTATGGGAAAGAGTTAAAAGAAGGATTTCATTATGTGTTCCATTCTATTATTCGCAAGTTTTTCATTGCTACTATTGGTGCGAACTTTATTTTAGGTATAGCCTTTGCTGTCATGCCTGTCTATGCAGATTTTCGCGGCGGTGCTGCTACTTATGGCTTTTTGATGGTAGCATTTTCGTGCGGCTTTTTAATCGGATCGTTGTTAAGCTCCGTTGCCGGACGTTTTCCTCTTGGTATGATGATGATTGTGACATATGTATGTAGTGCAGCAGCTTGGAGTGGATCAGCTTTTCTTCCATGGAACATTCCTTCTATCATTTTATATGGAATTGCGCTTATACCACTTGGTGCATCCCAAGTGCTTTTGGCAGCAACCGGACAGCGAATCATCCCAAATCAATTGTTAGCGAGAGTTTTTTCCGTTATTTCGAGCATTTCAGCAGCTGCTATGCCTGTTGGCTCGCTTGTTGGTGGAGCATTAGGCTCTGTTCTAGGCGGACAAATCGTCTTTGCTATCGGCGGTCTTGGTATGTTGTTTATCGCAATCATCTGGCTCATTGTTCCTGAATTGAGAACGATTCCACGAATCGATGCCATTGATCCCGATGACTATGGACTCGTTGTAAGATCAACTGAAAATACAATTCCACTCTCTTAATAAGCATAAAAAAAGAAAAGACGACTCATCATCTTTTCTTTTTTTATGTTACTTATTCATCATAAATGTTGCTTAGTTCCTCATAAAGCTGTTCACATTGATGCATTAATTGCTGTTTTTCCTCATATATCTGCTGGAGCACTTCCAATTGCTCTTCATGCGCCAATTTCTCCGCTAGCAAATCGATGCTTGCTTCCAACTGTTCTATCTGCGCTTCTAGCGTATTGATTAAGTCTTCTTGATTGTTCTTCGCTGCAAAAGTTGCTTTGTTTTTTACTCGTTTTGTTTCAACCTCTGCTTGCTGCTCCAGCTCACTTCGCTTTTGCTTAGCCCAGTCGTAATTCCCTGCGAAACCTTGTATAGATTGATCTTGAATCCAATAAATTTTTTCAAACAACCGATTAAGAAAATAACGATCATGCGAAATAGCAATAATGGTGCCGTTAAATTTTTCCAGCGCCTCCTCTAACACTTCACATGATTCAATATCTAAGTGATTTGTCGGTTCATCCAATATTAATACATTAACATCTTGATACATAAGCTGAGCCAAACGAAGCCGTACTCTTTCTCCACCACTTAATTGTGAAGCTTGACGAAACACTGAATGTCCATAAAATAAAAATTTGGCTAATATGTGCCTTGCCTCCGCTTCTGTCACCTGTACTTGACTTCGAAAGGCTGCTAAAACAGTTCCATTCTGTTCTTTATCCATTACAAACTGCGACAAATAGCCAACTTTTACATTGCTGCCAATTTTAACGTCGCCGTGATCTGGATTCAGCTTTTGCAGCATGATTTTGACCAATGTTGATTTTCCCGAACCATTATCTCCAACAATCGCAACCCTCTCTTGATAGCGAACATGCATATTAACATCTTGAAAAAGGCTTTTGTTGTGAAAAGTCTTTGACACACTCTTCAACATGATCACATCATTCCCGCTGCGATGATTAGCATCAAAGTTAAGTGTTAGCTTCTTGCGATTTATGTTGGGCTTATCTAGCTTTATCATTTTTTCTAATGCTTTTTCCATGCTTCTCGCTCGTTTATGCAAACCTTCATTTGGAGGGTTTGCTCGATTCGCCCATTCCTTTAATTTTTTAATCGCTTCTTTCATTTTTTTGATTTTTTTCTGCTGTTCTTGATATTGATGAAATGCTTGTAACAGCCGCTTCTCCTTTTCTTCTACATAACCGGTGAAATTTGTTTCATAGAAATGAAGTTCACCGTCTTCTAATTCATAGATTTTATTCACTACTTTATCTAAAAAATAGCGATCATGAGAGATGACGACTACAGTGCCTTGATACGTTGCTAAAAATGATTCCAGCCATTCTACTGCACGAATATCTAAATGATTTGTCGGTTCATCCAATAGCAGCAAGGCAGGTTTTTTCAACAGCATCATGCCGAGGCCAACTTTTGTCTGCTCACCCCCACTTAAACTAGAAAATAATCGATCTTTCAAAGCTTCCATTTGCAGCCCATTTACAATCCTGTCAATCGCTGCTTCTATTTCGTATCCACCTTCATGCGTAAATTGATCTTGGAGCCTTCCATAAGCTGCTAAATGAGCTTGCAACTTTCCATTATCACGTTCAGAAGCCATTCTTTTTTCTAACTCTTTCATTGCTTTTTCGATCTCCATTAATTCATGAAAAACTGATTTTAAAAGTGCTGCTACAGTTATGTCATTTTCAAAGCTAGGAAGCTGTTCCAAATAGCCAATCTTGACGCCCTTTTTCCAATGCAATTGTCCTTCATCCATCATTTCCATTTTTGACAGTAAGCGAAGAAGCGTCGACTTTCCGCTTCCATTTCGACCAACTAATCCAATTCTGTCTCCCTCGTGGATATCAAAAGTAATTTCCGCAAAAATATTTGTTCCTCCATATGACTTCGTTAATTTTTGTCCGCTGCATATAATCATGCCATTTCTCCTCCATTTTTGTATCATTCGTGTAAATGCCTTTTAAAGAAACGAAAAAACCCATGGGAAAGAAATCCTCCCATGGGTAAAAAAAGCCTGAACATGTAAAATCACGACAAAAAAGAGAGCAAGCATGCTCTCCCAGTTATTTTACGATTCTATAGGGAAAAAGAGATGTCTCACCGTTTTATTTCCATATTATGTTATTGAAAAAGGGCACACTTGTCCCGTTAGCAATAACAACAGAAAAAATTGCACGGCGAATATAAAGGAACTCGATCCATTGTACTCGTGCAATAACGGCTTGACTCATCTCTTTCACCTCCTTATATTTGGTCACCTTTTATTGTAAAATGCGCTTTTCTCTTTTGCAAGTGTTCATGTCAACATACTGCCTCGTTTATCTCGATACATACCGATTGCCGCTTATCCAAAACCGCCAAGGATAATATTTCGCTTCCCCTGAATTGTTAATGCCAATGCGTTCCCCTTGCTCGATCTTATCTGGAGAAAACCCTTTTGTGATATAAAGAGGAGGCTTGAAAATCAGATGTCCATAGTCATCCATGCTAATGCCTAGTGCTTTCGTCAGTTTTCCCGGTCCACTAGTAAGCTGCCTGATGTCTTTTACATTCCTTCTTTCATACATAAGATCAATTCCACCATGTGGTTCCACTGCACGAATTAAAACTGCTTCAGGCTTTTCTACTTCACCACTAACAATATTAACTAAACAATGTGTATGCATCACATAAGTATATACATGCCCAGCTTCCCCAAACATTACTTCTGTCCGCTTCGTTCTTCTATTTCCAAAACTATGTGCTGCCTGATCATCAGGCCCAATATAAGCTTCGGTTTCGACAATAAATCCAGAAGCAATGCCTTGCGCCGTCTCCTTTATTAATAAGCAGCCCAGAAGCGATTGCGCTAATTCCAACGTCGGCTGCTGATAAAATGTCGATGCTAATGGTTCTGGTTGCTGCAATGCTTTTTCTCCTTCCAATTTGTTCTCTCTATCGCATCATTTTATTAACCATTGTTCATCATCTGTTGCATTTTCGGCTTTCATTTTTTCAAGTTCGTATTTCATCTTTTCCGTTTCGATGAGATAATTTTCACGTTTAAGTTTTTCGAGCTCTAATTCTTTTTCCACTGCTTGCAGTTTCATTTTTGCTTTCTTTTGAGAATGATCTGTTAATATCGCAATAATAGGAATTGAAAAAATGAGAACAACTGCGACTAATCCAGTCATAAGGAACCCCCTTATTCTTTATTTTACCCAACATCTAACTGGCAGTATGATCCTTAGGAGCATAAAAGGCGATTGCAAACTACATTGCAATCCTAGCCTTTGGTCTGCTTCTTGTTTAGTGTGAAACCCATTGCCGATAGTAGCTTCACCTTTATTATCATCATTGTACTATAATGATATGGTGATTTAAATAATTTACATAAGATGGGGGTAATAAGCATTTGTTTAAATCGTGCACATGCTCGGAATTTGAACTTCGATCTTCCTTTTAAGCTGCGGATTAGTTCGCACTAGTATAACGTTTTAGTCCTCTCTTCCATTGAATCCTAATCACGATAAATCCAAGTAAGTTATACAAAATGAAATAGAACAAATTTTGATAGTTTAACTCGCCTCTTAATAAATCAACAGGGCTGTTCGTAGCCAATAATATCGGAATAACATACACAAAAATTAAGAAGATCACCTTCGGCCTGAGCGCGGCCTTAATCCGATTTCAAATAAATATTCCGGTACACCCATTAATTGATGTGATCTTTCAATCCAAAATCCTAAATTAACAATAAAATGATTTAAAATAAAATAGGACAACACACCAAAAACGAGTAGAATGAGATAACCACCAATTTGGAAAATAGTTATCTCCCATTTTAATTTGATCATACAATATATAGATAAAGCAGTGGGGATAAGTAAGTTAAAAAGACTTGGAATATCAAACAATTTTACATTTGCAATGAGTTGTGGGTCCATTTGTCTTATCAACAAATAATCTAAGTTGCCGTCAATCATATCATCAATTAACTGTTCATGTGGAAGGACAAAGAAAAATTGATAAATATATTGAATAAAAGAAAAAGTAGCGATTAACAGTAAAAACTCATACATGTTCCATCCAGCAATATGATCTGTATATTGATAGAAAATAAGTGTTGCAATGATTTCGGTAATAGCAAAAATGGTTCCAAAAACAACGATAAAGATTGAAGTTGTTCGATATGCCAGCATTTGGGCAACACTTTGATTAAAAATAGTCAAGAAATAACGCATCAGGCATTCACCGCCTCATATCTCTTTAACCCTTTTTTCCAAAGAATGTGATAGATAAGTAAAAAAAACAATGTCCAAACTAGTGAAACAATCATAAAGAATACTTCATCATCAGTTGATAGCGCTCCTTGTAAAACTTTCGTGTTGACATAGCCAAAAAGGCTAAATGGCAAGAAAAGGAGGAGATCTTGAACAGTAGTTGGCAACAGATCAAGTGGATACAATGTTCCACCTAACAACCCCATTAAAGAAGCATAAAGAGGTCTTAGCGGCCACATTTCTATTAACCAAAAGCTGAATGTACTAACAACTAGTCCAAAAATAAATAAAAGCAGGAAATTGCATATAAAAAGAAGCATTCCTGTCATTGTAAGACTAATATGAATCATATTTAAAAGATAAAGCACGAAAAGAAAAAATAACAAAAAAAAGAACAATACGACCTTTGATCCTATATAAGCAAAAAAACTATCTCCTAAAAAACTGTATGGTCTTATTAAATAATGGCTAAGTGTCCCTTTTCTCACCATATTTGTTAATCTGAATACGTGATCAGATGAAAACATGATGCCGATTAAGGAAACTAAGATTAAATAAGACAACATTGTCTCAAATGTGTAGGCATTGATTGCGTTTTGATGATGACTAAAAATCGAACGCCAAACAAATACACTTGTTACTAATTGCAATAACTGCATAACCATACCAGCTAATGTATTCCATTTAAATTGCAGACCAGCAGCAATCTGATTTTTTAATACTTGTACATATGCCTTCATGTTATTCTCCTTTTTGAAAGAGATCAAAAAGTTTGTCTTCTAAAGGGACCGCCCCAGTAGAAATATGGTCGAAATGAACAGACTCCTCTATCAACTCTTTTATTACTTCTTGCAGTTCGTTTTCTTTTATTTCCTTTACGAATGTATGCTCAAACTTACATTGAAAACCTTTATCACGTAAGACCTCTTTACTTTTATCATTAGCGGTTTGAATTGTTAACAATATTTTTTCCGTTTCAGTGAAAAGAAAATGTAAATCGCCATCATATGTAATGATGCCTTGCTGCAGAATGACAAGTCTTTGGCATAATGCTTCAATATCTTTCGCATAATGACTAGTCAAAATGATCGTTGTATTTGAACGTTCATTCACCTCTTGTAAAAATACATGGATCGCTCTTTGACTATGAATATCAAGCCCAATAGTAGGTTCATCAAGCAATAGCAGACTAGGCTCATGCAATAATGAAGCGACAAGCTCAAATTTCATTCTTTCTCCTAAAGATAGCTTTCGCACTGGTACATGATACAAATCGGAAATATTCAATAAGCTGCATAATGTTGAAACTCTCTTTTTATATACTTCATCTTCAATCCGATAAATATTTTTAAGCAGAATAAATGTATCTGATGGCGGAAGATCCCATAATAACTGGCTCTTTTGTCCTAGCACCATGCCAATCTGGCGCAAAAATTGCTTTTCTTTACGATAAGGGTTAAAACCATTAACAACAACTTTGCCCTCACTTGGTTCTACAATCCCAGAAATAATTTTCATTAAAGTTGTTTTGCCAGCACCGTTTGGTCCCAATAACCCTACTATTTCACCTTTTTCTATTTGCAATTGAATATGATTCAAAGCGATATTTGTTTCATATTTTCTTCGAAAGAAATCTTTCATTGTCCCTTTTAATCCACCAAATTTTCTGTAAGTTTTATACGTATGAACCAAATCATCTATTTTTATCATGCTTCCGTCACTTCTTTATCATTTGTTGGTAATACAACCCTTTATGTGACATTCGATATAAATGTAAAAAAACCTTTTTAATGGTGTTATGAAAAAAGGCAACGTAAAAGACACTTCGTATCTTTTGCGTTGCCTTCATGCTCCTTAGTGAAATGTAGGCCCCACTCTTTCTCTCGTAGCATAGCTCACAACTATATAACCAATAAGAGAGATCAAGATTGGTAGTACAACGGTATGAAGCCCTAATGCGTTCGGATAAAATTGATCAAATAAAATATAAGAGCCCATACCAATAACCATTGAAGCAATAGCACCATATTTATTTCCTTTACTCCAGTAAAGTCCGAGAATAATCGGCCAAATAAAAACAGATTCTAATCCACCAAAAGCAAATAAATTTAGCCAAATAAGAAGATTTGGTGGACTGAGCGCAAGGATGACTACTAAAATCCCGATTACCGTTGTTACACCGAAGCTCATTGCTTTTACTTGTTGATTGGTTGCATTTGGTTTTACATAATTTAAATAAACATCTTTGACGACAGCAGAACTGATAAGAAGGAGCAAAGAATCAACAGTTGACATAATCGCTGCCATTGGCGCTGCTAATACAATTCCCGCTAGCCATGGAGGCAGCACCTTCAACGAGAGCATCGGCATGACTTTGTCGCCAATATCGATACCTGGAAGAATCGGTCGTGCAAATACGCCAATTAAGTGCATGCCAAGCATAATAAACCCAACAACGGTTGTCCCAACAATGATAGCAGTATGCATCGCCTTCGAATTTTTATAAGACATTGCTCGAACTGTAACTTGCGGTAGCGCAACAACTCCAACACCAACCAAAATCCAAAAAGAAGATACATATGCAGGCGTCAAATCACGAGCTGCTCCAAAAGGAGAGACGAGGTTGGGGTTTTCGGCCACTAACTCCGTCATAATATTTGATATTCCACCGCCAGCAATGATCGTTGCGATTAATAAGATCAATGTTCCCGCAAACATGATAACGCCTTGAACGGCATCTGTTAGAGCTACTGCATGAAAGCCGCCAATAATCACATAAACTAAAACAGAAGCAGCAAAAATAAATAAAGCCGTTGTATAGGACAAACCCGTCAAAGATTCTACTAATCTTGCTCCGCCCACCCATTGGGCAGCCATCGCTGAAAACAGAAAAATAATAATACTTAACGCGGAGAGGAGGACAACTGTTTTACTTTGATAACGTTCTTTTAAAAAATCTATGAGCGTAATGGCTTTATATTTCCTGGCGACAATTGCAAACTTTTTTCCTAAAACCATGAGAACAAAATATCCTGTTGCTAATTGTGCCATTGCTAAAAATACCCATCCAAGACCTTTTGTGTAAGCAACTCCTGGCCCACCAATAAAACTGCTTGCACTGCCATATGTGGCGATCATCGTCATCGCTAAAATAAATCCACCGAGTTGGCGGCCTCCTAAAAAATACTCAGCTAAAAACGAATCGGTCGCTTTTAATTGTTTACTAGACCAAAAACCGATCACAAAAATAATGACGAGAAAAATAATAAGCGGAAGGATAACCGCCCAGTTCATCGTACATCTCCCTCCTCTTCATCGAAAGGAACGTCTTGAAAGAAAAACTTTACACAGACAATGACAAGTATCAGCATTACAATAAACCCCAGTACACAACTGTAAAAAAACCATGCAGGCAGCCCAAATACATATTGGTAATCTTTAGGGTCACCAGATCCTAAACCATATCCAAAACCGTACCACCAAATAAAATTGAAAAGAACAAGCCCTACACCAATCCACGCTTCTCTATGAGCAATTTTATAACGCTTGTCCTTCTCTTCTATCCTGTTTTTCATATGCTCCTCCTTTCGAATTCGAGCAACTTGACACTGGTCTTTAATAGTAGTTTTCTACATCATACACTGCATTATTCTATTAATCTACGCCAAATTCAATATGTGCATTCTTTTTCATTTTTAAACTAAACATTTGTGTGCTGATTGTAAAAAAAGGATTTTCACTTTTTAAGCAGAACCTTACAGTAGTGTGATCCTGAAGCTCTCACGACTAAAGTCGCGAGGTTCTGGGGTACTGTCCTCACTTCGTTCGGATAATTTTCGTGTGCGAAAATTGACACCGACCACTGATGGGGTTCTCCCAGACTTTCATGGGCAAGGAAACCATTGTTTCCATTTGCGCCCTTTGGGCTCACTTCAAAACCCTTGTGTATCGTATTTTACAAGCCGATACTGCATAATTGTTTTTTGTTCAAGTGTTTGATACGTTCAATTTCCTGTTGATGCAGGTTGAAAAAGTTATTCCATGTTTCATTTGCACGGTCAACATCGACCTCGCGCAAATTGCCTTTTGTGTTCATGATGAGAAATGCACTGTACAAGTCGCGCTGAATATCCCCCTGCTCAAAATGATTCCAACGGGTTGCGAGTGTTTTCTTCACGTAAGTTTGTGTAAAATGCTCAAATTGACTGGCTTTTACTTTTGCGGTGTCAATTCGCTTGAGTTCTAAGCCTTTGGCTTTTAATTTGTTGTCTAATATTGTTAAGAACATTGCGGGCGCTCGATTGGCTAAAGATTTGCCAAAACGTTTTTTACGTTTGAATTTTCCTGTCTTTTTGCTGACTTCTGTTTTCTTGGCACGTGCCTGTAAGCCTTTGTAATTCATGTTTTCGACACGCACATCTAAGCCGAGTGAAAGGACGAAATTCGCATATTGGTTGTGTTTCTGTTTTCGTTTATCTACGATTTTTCTGCTTAATTCTGCTAATTTACGTTTTGTTTTCAAGTAATTTTGGCTTTGAACCCATTTCTCGCGGTTAGAACGGTTGATTGTGCCGTCCGCATTGTACTTATCCGGGTTATTTGCACGGCGTTGACGGTCTAATTTCCGTTGAAGAACACGTTTTCCCTGTTCGTCATTAGCCAGTCCTTTCGCCAACTCTGTTAGCTCAACTTTTGTATCTGACACAACGGCGATCGTAGAAGTACCAATGTCAATCCCAACCCGCTTTTCGGTGTCGTCCGAATGATTTTGATTGCGTTTCTTTGGCGGAAAGCCTTCCAGTGCGAATTGAACGAAATAGCGGTTTTTCCCGCGAATGACTTTTTTTAGAAGGCGACAATATTTAACTCGGTCTTGTAATGCAATATGCGCATACTCGTCATTTGCTTTGAGTAAGACCCGCATTGTCAAACCGAGCCACTCCACGTGCTGTTGTTCCGGGAAATATCGGAAACCTGTTTTGTTTGTTTTTTCTTCCAGCGAGTAGAACTCACCTACACGGCAAAAACGAACTGTTTTCCCGTTTCCATACATGACTTTTTCAACAGCGGAAAAAGCACGCTCCGCAATGTTTTGAGCCATTTGAGACCCAATATTTTGCCTGAATTTTCGTCCCATGTTCTGAACGTACATATTCAGGTGAAAACGTCTCACTCCGTACTGCTCTTTGAAATTGTTTAGCAGGCGATTACGTTCTTTCCCTTTTTCCACGCGGACAGCCTGCCAGTACTGCGGATTGCGCGTCATATATTTGTATCTGCGCCAAGCCTCGCCCAAACAAGCATTGTAGATGTTTCTGCCGATATTCAGACGTTTTTCTAGAATGTGTTCCTGCCATACTGTTGTTTTAAGCGGCAGTGTCAAAACGTAAGTAGGTGTCGCCATCCAGGGTCATCCTTTCGTTATTTCTTTTGTTGGTTACGAATGTAATGCCGGATTTGTTCTTCTGTGTTTTCACTGACAGTAGCGACAAAGTAACTTGGATTCCAAAGATGACCGCCCCAAAGTCTTGATTTTAATTCGGGGTGCTTTTGAAAAATTCGTCTCGCCGAAACGCCTTTCAGTGTTTTCATCATATTCGGAATATAGTGCTGCGGTTTACACTCAACAAGCAAGTGGATATGGTCTTTATCCGTTTCCATTTCCTCGATTTTAAAACCGTGTTCTTTGGCAATTTCATAGAGTATGAGTTTGATGTCAAACTCTACTAAGTCAGTCAGGACTTTTCGACGGTATTTCACACACCAGACCAAATGATAATGGATAGAATAGACGTAACCACGTCCGTAATGTACTTCTGCCACGAAAATCACCTCAACACTTATTTTAACATATGTTGAGGTGAAATCGTCTGAAATCTAATGTTTAGAGGGAAAATTTAGATTACATCTGTCGACTGTCGAGGTGACAAATGCCCCCCCTCCTGCCGAACGCCATTCATCCCATGTCTAAAGACACGGGTGTTCTAGCGTGGCTTACGCCATAAAAGGAGGAAGCAAAAATGTCAAAGAAAATATTGATGATTGCTGGTGATGCAATTGAAAAAAACAACCAAATGGCTTTGGTTGTTTTTTCATCTGTTATGCACTAATTGTTTGCAAATCAAGTGCAGGGCCGAAGAATTCATAGCGGATATTTTCTTTTGGAATTCCGAGTTCTGTCAAAATCTGGACGACGTTTTTCAGAAATGGAATGGGACCGCACACATAGCAAATTTTATTGCCAGCAATTACTTTTTGGAGAAAATCCTTTGTGATATAGCCCCTAAAATGATGATTGCCTTCTGTATTCACCGGTTTTTCATAGCCGAAAAAAGCTTGTGCATGCTTAAGTGACTCTACAAGTTTAACCGTATCTGCTTGAAAAGCATGAACATGTTCATTTCTAGCTGTATGAATAAAGGTGATCTCTCTTGTTGATTTATGTTGAGAAAGTGCTTCGAGCATACTCATCATTGGAGTTAATCCAACGCCACCGCTAATAAATGCAACTGGTGCTTGTTCCTCCATATTTAATGTAAAGTCGCCTGCGGGAGCGCTGACTGCAAGGACATCGTCTTCCTCTACAAAATCGTGAAGATAGTTGGATACTTTTCCATTAGGTTCTGTATCTGCCTCTCTCTTAACGGAGATTCGATAATAGTCATTGCCAGGAGCGCACGATAAACTATATTGACGGTTAAATGTGTATGTTTCTTCAGGTATTTGCAATTGGACAGTAATGTATTGCCCTGGCTGGAAGGATGGCAGTACATGATTATCTACTGGCTTCAAATAAAAAGACGTGATACAAGCGCTTTCTTTTTGTTTTTTCACCACTTTAAAATCTTTAAAATCATCCCATCCTCCTTCTTGTTCACGAGCATCTCGATACATTTCCGCTTCTACTTCGATAAAGACATTTGCAATAACGCCATATGCCTCCTCCCATGCAGTCATGATGTCATCCGTTGCTTGATCGCCAAGCACTTCTTTAATAGCAATTAACAAATATTTTCCAACAATAGGATAATGCTCTGGTTTTACCGCTAAACTTCGATGCTTATGGGCAATTTGCTTTACAACAGGGATGATTTGTTCCAACTGATCAATATGCTTCGCGGCTGCATAAACAGTATTTGCTAAGGCAGTTTGCTGCCTCCCCTGCTGTTGATTCGCATGATTAAAAATATGCAAGAGCTCAGGATGATCTTGAAACATTCTTTTGTAGAAATGGGTAGTAATTGTTTTTCCATGCACTTCAAGAACTGGTGCAGTTGCTTTTATCGTCTTAATTGTTTTTTGTGATAACATCAAACATTCCCCTTTTAAAGAAGTATTTTAAATATATCTTTCATTCTAAACTTAAAAACGTTAAAAGCAATATTTTAAATACATCTTTTAAAAACCTGTCACATTTCATTTTTACCATCACCGATTACGTTCGATTTTCTTTTTATGAACAGTTGACTATATAATGAAGGAAGGAAAGTTCTTGGCAAAGAAACTTTATTCATGGAAACATTGCTCCATCTTTAAGCAGCCCTTTAGATATGAATAGATGAAGGTAGGCGTTGAATCAATGAGACTGACTCAATATACTGACTACTCACTGCGTGTATTAATATATCTTGCCTCTAAAAATAAAGAAGATATCACAACCATTAAGGAAATCGCTCAAGTGTATAATATTTCCAAAAATCATTTAATGAAAGTAACACATGAATTGGGAAAAATAGGCGTCATTGAAACAATTAGAGGGAGAAACGGCGGGATTAGGCTTGCTTGTCTTCCCGAAGAGATCAATATTGGTACAATTGTAAGAAAGACAGAAGATGACTTTCAACTAGTTGAATGCTTTGATGGCGGCTCAAATACGTGTATTATTTCACCCATTTGTGGACTCAAACATGTCCTTCATCAAGCACTTGAAGCTTATTTAACTGTGCTTGATACGTATTCACTAGCAGATATCGTTAAAAACCCTTTTCAGTATGCACAGCTATTTGCAAATGCTAGGGAGAACGAGTAAAGTAATTTCAGACCCTGATCATAAAGGCCGTATGGGGAAGTTTACTTCCAGTTGGTATTTTCCTAAAACATAGATGTAGATTTATTTGTTTTCATTATATTTATGTTATAATTTTAGTATTGTGTGCTTTAAAAATATTTTTTAAAAAGTTTTATGAACAATTCCTTGGTAAAATGCCTATAAGGCTCCTACTCGCTAAAAGTAGGAGCCTTCGATGCTTAAAACTCCTTCAAATGAGGTAGAAGAACGCTGAGAAAGCACATTTCTTACAAGCAGCTATTATATACAGCTTAAAATAATTGAATCGCATCTTTTGTAATTATATATATGTAGAAGGGAGCCTATCTTATGTCTAAAGAAGATCGCCAAATGCTAGATGAAGCACGAAAACATTTTATTTATTCATTGGCAGAAACGATGGATTTATATGGTGTAACCCCTTCGATTGGGCGCTTATATGCTACCATGTTTTTTCAAGACAGACCGATGAATTTGGATGAAATGAGAAAATCTCTTGGGATGAGCAAAACAAGTATGAGTACAGGGGTTCGAAAGCTAATGGAAATTGATATGGTAAAAAAGGTATGGCAAAAAGGAGTCCGCAAAGATCTCTACGAAGCTGAAAAAGATTTTTACGAAACGTTCGTCGATTTTTTTTGTGCAAAATGGCAGCAAGAAGTCAATCTCAATGAACAAGCTGTTGCAAAAACAAAAGCCTCCCTCCTATCGCTGCTTGAGAATCCAAATATTTCGGAAGCTGTTAAAGAGGAGGCACATCGTGATCTAAAAAAAATGCAAGAAGCTGAATCCTACTACATTTGGCTCCAAGAGCTGCTTCTCCAATGTAAAAGCGGTAAAATCTTTGAATGGCTGCCGAAGCCAACATTAAAAAGATGAAAAAGGAGGAGCACATGAAAACAATTTTATTTGATTTAGATGGAACTTTGCATGATAGTGAAAAATGGTATATTCAGGCTTGCTCCAACTGTATTGAAGCCATTAGGAACCGCCAACTTACTGATGAAGAAAAAGATTATTTAATCGGAAAACCGATTACTAGAATTATAAAAGAATGGTTCGCAGGACAAGAAAGAGAGGTGCTTCACTCCTTTTTTACTTATTATGAAAAGATTCAAACTCAAATTAAGGAATATAATGGAATATTCGATGTCCTAACTGAATTAAAAGCTAGGGGAATAACAATGGGGATTGTTTCCTCAAAATATAATCGATATATCTTAACAGAATTGCAGCATACAAGACTCTATCCATTCTTTGATGTTGTGATAGGATTAGATGATTGCAATGACCCAAAACCAAATCCTGAGCCTTTGTTAAAAGCAATAAAAGAATTACGTATTGAGTTTGAGAACTGCATCTATGTTGGGGATCAACCAACAGACATCCAAGCTGCTCATGCAGCAGGAATCAGAAGTTATGGAGCATTGTGGGGAGAAGGAAAAAAAGAAAAGCTGCTAAATGAAAGTCCTACAGGCTTACTTCTAAAGCCTGATGACTTATTAGCAATTCATTCTAGTGATCCTATACATATTAATTGAACTACCCGCCACTTAGCACTCTTACGAGTTGCTTGAAGTGGGGGATTCCTACGAACACCAGTGTACCCACCAGTTATTTAGTAGGCTACCCCCGTAGTTCCTACGGTTAGAAGTCTTATGGCTTCGTTTTTAAGATTTTGTCCTGCGTTAATATCTCTATCATGATGTGTATCACAAGAAGGGCAATTCCATTCACGAAGATTGAGATTCTTAACGTCTTTGTTTTGGTAGCCACAAACTGAACATAATTGAGAGCTTGCAAAGGTTTTAGATACAGTTACTATCTGTTTGCCATACCATTTTGGTTTATACTCCAACATTGTTCTAAATTGTGACCATGACACCTCACTAATTGCTTTCGCTAACTTATGGTTTTTCAACATATTTGACACTTGCAAATCTTCAATACCAATCACATCTTGGTTTTTGATGATTTCAGTAGAGACTTTTTGCAAATAGTCTGTTCTTGCATTAGTGATTTTTTCATGAATACAAGCCACTTTACGCTTTTGTTTTTGATAGTTCTTAACGTCATTTAATTTACATTTTCGTTTTAATGCTAATTCCTGTCGTCTAGACACTTTGTAAGCATCATTCCATTTTGCCAAAAAGTGATTGAATACAAAGCGAGAACAACCGATTGTTTTAGCAATTAGTGTTTTTTGTTCTTTGTTTGGATAGATACGGAACTTATACGCTTTATTGACTAACATTGATTTCACCTCACTTCATACCTTGATTTTCAATATACTTCTTAACTACATGGATGGGAGAGCCCCCAGTAGTTAGTAGACAAAAACTTCTTGACCAAAACATTTCTTTCCATAGTTTTTCTCTTACTTGTGGAAAGTCCTTTTTAATCATTCGAGAACTTGCACTCTTGTAAGCATTAATGAACTTTGATAATTCAGTATTTGGATGTGCTTTAAATAGAATATGGATATGGTCAGAATCGTGATCCCATTCAACTAATGATATATTATATTTCTTGCCTAACTTTACAAACATGTCTTTTGCATAGTCAGACATTTCATCGTCAAAAACCTTTCTGCGGTATTTAACGACTAATACAAGTTGGTAATACATTAAGAATACTGAATGATTATTACTATCCAATTTCATTGTAATATCAGCCTTTCTTTTATCTAATACTGATTATATCATAATGCAAAAAAGAGACAACTTTTAGGCTTATTCCTAACCGACATTCATCTCCCACTTACTCATTGGCCTATCGCCCTTCTCATTCCTTGAAGTGGGAGTCTTCTGTCGGGAACTGATAAAAAAAGCTATCTTTTTTTAAACTGTCCTATACAAAGGGTACAGTTTATTTTGAAAAGATAGCTCTTTTTGTAATCTTTATCTATTAATATGATAAACTTGAACGCTCCATTCCAAAACAACGGCGATATATCCACTTATACCCTTCAATATCGATATCTCGCGGATTGCCGATCGTTTGCGGGTCATGAAAGGCTGCCTGTGCATAGTGATGAATATAAGCGGGATCTACTCCCTGCTCCATTAACGTAGGTATCCGAAGCTCCTTTACAAGTTTTTCAACTTCTCTTACAGATTGTTTGGCTGCCTCCTCGATGCTCATCTCGGTCGTATTTACTCCTAGTGCTTGTGCAATGCGTGCATATTTCGCTGGATCTCCCATCCAATTATATTCCATTACAGGCGCAAGCATCGCAGCAACACATTGGCCATGCATAACCGGAACCTCTCCTCCCAAAGTTTGCGACATCGCATGAGCTGCTCCAGCTGATTCACTTCCATAGGAAAGTCCTGCGAGCATCGCAGCTTGTGCCATTCCATGGCGTGCTTCCATATCTTTTCCGTCTGCATAGGCTCTTTTCACGTATTTACTTACGTATTCTATTGCTAACAATGCAACGGCATCGGTTATAGGTTGTGCCCAATGACACGTATAACACTCAATGGCATGCGACAAAGCATCAATTCCAGTTGCTGCAGTGATATGTGGAGGCATGGAGACTTGCAAGGAAGGGTCAATGATCGCAAGATGCGCGGCAATAAGTGGTCCTCCGGTATTGAATTTAATCTTTCGATCAGGGTCTCTAATGACAGACCATTGCGTTACTTCGCTGCCAGTCCCAGCAGTAGTTGGGATCGTTGCAAGCGGGGGGATTCGCTTTTCTAATGGTTTGCCGCTTTCTGAAGCCTCGTAATGAATGACTGGCTCACCATGCACCACCTCCACCCCAATTGCTTTTGCTGTATCCATACAGCTGCCGCCGCCAACAGCAACAAGGCCATTACACCTTTGCTCTTCGTAAACAGCGCTTCCATTTGCAACAATATTCGTATCAGGCTCACCTTTCACTTGGTTAAAAATAACGACTTCTATGTTCGCTTCTCGTAAATAACGCTCCACTGGTTCAACTATTCCAGCACGATAAAGCTGCTCATCCGTCACTACCATTGCCTTGGTTACACCAAGCTTTTTCACTTCTTGACCGACACATTTGACTGCTCCGATAGAGGATTTCACCATTGTTGGCATTTCAAATCCTTTCAAACGATTCATGCGTTCAAATTTCATCAAATTCATTCTTCTCCTTTCAGTTGATTGCCAAACCATTTCATTGGCTGCGGATGATCGTTCTGAAAAATGTGCTTTATTTCTGTATACTCTTCTAAGCCCACCTTCCCAAGCTCTCGGCCAATCCCAGATTGCTTATATCCACCCCAAGGCGCTTGTGCAAAATAAGGATGAAAATCATTAATCCATACAGTTCCCATTCGAAAGGCCCGACTAACTCGTTCCGCACGCTTCATGTCCTTTGTCCAGACTGCTCCTGCAAGACCATACACTGAATCATTAGCCAGTCTTATTGCTTCTGCTTCTGTTTGAAACGTTTCCACAGTTAAGATTGGACCAAAAGTTTCTTCCTGAACAATCCGCATATTGGCAGAACAGTGATCAAATATAGTTGGAAGAATGAAAAATCCTTGTGCCAAAGCTTTGTCTTCCGGCCCTTTACCTCCAACAAGCAGTGTTGCCCCTTCTCGCTTTCCTATTTCTATATATTTTTCTACCTTATGAAGATGCTCTGCAGATATTAACGGTCCCATTTCCGTTTCATCATCCATACCGCTTCCAAGCTTTATGCTTTTTACTCGGTCGACTAAAGCAGCAACAAAACGGTCATGGAGACTTTCTTCAATGATTAAACGAGTTCCAGCTGAACAAACTTGACCTGCATGAAAAAAAACGGCATTTAAAGCGTAATCAAGAGCCGTCTCAAAGTCGCAATCAGCAAATACGACATTCGGATTTTTCCCTCCTAGCTCAAGCGCAATTTTTTTAAAATTGCTTGCTGCATACCCAAGTATTTTCCTTCCCGTTTCACCTCCGCCAGTAAACGATATGAAATCGACATCCATTGATGCTGCTAATGTGCTGCCAACAGTTGCTCCTGAACCAGTCACAACGTTTATGACACCACTTGGAATCCCTGCTTCTTCTATTAATTCCATCATTTTTAAAGAAGTAAGGGGGGTAAGTTCACTTGGCTTTAATACAACCGTGTTGCCAGCAGCTAAAGCAGGAGCAAGCTTCCAAGAAGCTTGCAGCAATGGATAGTTCCAAGGTGTAATGAGAGCACAAACTCCGACAGGCTCTCTTCTTATTTGACTGGAAGTATTTTTGATTGGCGAATCAATGAATACCCTTTCATCTTTATTAGCTAAACTTGCATAATAACGAAATACATCGGCAATATCGTTCATATCTGCCTTACTTTCAATAAGGGTTTTGCCTGTATTGAGTGTTTCTAAGATTGCTAGCTCATCACAATGTTTTTCGACGAGTGCAGCAATACGATTTATTAGCTTGCTGCGATCATAGCCAGACATGTGCGGCCAAGTCCCTTCGTCAAATGCCTCTCTTGCAACAGCTATTGCTCGTTCAGCATCTTCTTTGCTTCCTTCTGCTACAATTGCAATAACCTCTTGATTAAAAGGATTGAGGATGTGTCTTTCCCTTCTCTCCGAAGCTTCCACCCATTGGCCAATAAACATATTCCAGTTTCGGATGTTTCCTGATACGAAATCTTTTATTCTACTAGAATGACTCACTTAAACACCAACCTCTCATATACAATTCGTACAGTGAAAACTGTACAAACTTTACGATAACATTCAAAACATTGTTTTGCAAATAAAGAGAAACTTCAAGTAAATAGGTCTTTTGCTCTAATTACCTCCGATAAAACCTTTTTCATTCAAAAAGGAGATGCTTTTTTTCTTCAAAGCAAATTCATTTAGCTTTCCCTTTCTTGTGGCATTTTTCCCAACATCGCTATTTTAGATCTATATCTTTCTTCACTCTTTTTGAACATGATTTTTCAACAATAAAAACATAAAAAACAATATGTTTGCACAGTTTCGGACATGCTAATAGTTGTATCTTTTTAGTGGAGAGAGAAGCTATATGTATGCTTAAATGAAAAAAGATGGCGAGTTAGCAAAGTAATAAAGTGAAACTTCCATAAGTGGGGGTTTTTTCTCATCCCCCACTTATGGTTAGTTGAACCAATCGGACATTTGACTTTCAGTTATCCCCCACCTAGCGCTTCTGATTCCTCTTACTCCCCGAGGTGGGGGTCTTGACTTGCCAGTTAGATGTGGGATAAATCTCCAGTTTTGCAATCTTGCAAATGGTATTTGCAAAACATCAGACCAACTTTTGCATGTACTTTCGCAAAAACTTGGTCTTGGTAAGTGACAAGAGGGCTTCCTATAATGAAAGTGAGGTGGAAATATAAGATGAATAATCGAGCAAGGGATCTCATTTTGTTCCTAATGGAAAATGATCGGTTCTTTACAGTGAAGCAATTGTCCGAACAGTTTTCCGTCAGCCAGAGGACCATGTATAACGATTTAATCGAGATTGATGAGTTTCTAATGAAGCATGACCTCGCCTCACTGACTCGACAAAAAGGAAAAGGGGTGTTCTTCTACCCGAAGCAATCGACAAAAAACAAAATAAAAATGCTGTTAGATCAGGCGGAATTCAGTTTTCATACTCCAGAAGAGCGAAAATACCGGATGTTGCATTTCTTTCTTATTAGAAATAATTATGTAACGATCGACCAGGTTTCCAATTTTCTGAAAGTATCAAGAAATACAGTTATTAATGACTTAAAGCAGATAAAGGATTGGCTTACTTCATTTAACTTATCCCTTATTTCATATCCTTATAAAGGTTTAAAAATTGAAGGAACAGAATTAGCCATTCGTAAAGCTCTGCTGGCTGTTTACCGTGAAGAACAAAGGCATTTACTTGACATTCCAAGCTCAGAGAGCATTATATTGAGCGAGTTTCTGTCCGAAGCAGATATTAATATGCTTGCCTTAATTGTTAGTGAAGCAGAACATGAATTGCAAACAATTATTGCGGACAATTCTTATTTCCGAGTTATGCTCCATCTTGGCATGGCAATTGCGCGTGTTAAACAGCGCCGCACATTGGAAAAAATGCCCTTTATTACTGGCATTCAAGAAACTCGTGAATATCAAGCAGCCTGTAAATTGAAAGAAAAAATTGACAGTTATTTTAATATAGATTTTCCTGAAAATGAAATCGGTTACTTTGCAGCCCAACTTGTGAGCAGCAGTTTGCAGAATACGAATCAATTAGGAAACATCAATGATCAGTGGCTGCCGCTGCAAATGATCACGCGTGCCTTCATTCAAGCAGTTGAAAAAGAATTGAATGTACCACTAATGAATGACGCACAACTTTTCAATGGTTTACTGGCTCATTTACGACCTGCCATTTATAGAATTAAAAACGGCACTACGATCGACAATCCTGTTTTGGATCAGATTCGCGACAACTACACACTTGTCCATTGCGCTGTTATGAAGACGATCACCATTATCGAGGCAGAGCTAGACATTATTTTTAATGAGGATGAAACTGCTTTTGTAACAATGTATGTCACAGCAGCACTAGAGCGCCAGAAAAAACAATCGCGCCGGACACCTGTGGCGATCATTGTCTGCAATACTGGGACAAGTACTTCCCAAATGTTAATGACGCAGTTGAAAAAATGGTTTCGCATCCGCTTGATTGGTGCATTTCCAGCCCGGCAAGCGAATGAAATTATTTCACGCCAGCCAATTGACTTGGTCATTACAACTGTTCCACTTGAATTGGATGATGTAGAAATAATAACGGTCAATCCTGTATTATCTCAGGAAGATTTGCAGAACCTAACAATGGTGCTAGAAAGACTAGACGGGCCACAGTTATTAGTGCAAGACATCATGAAACTCATCGAGCCTTATTGTACAATCCATGATCCTACAGCACTACGGAATCGATTAAAAGAATATTTCCATCCTGAAGATGCAATGCCAAAGATAAATGAGAGGAGAGCAAATCCTGTGTTAATCGAATTATTAAACGAAAACTTAATTGAAGTGAAAGCTGACATACAAGACCGGGATACTGCTGTGAAACGCAGCGGTGAATTACTCCTAAAAAATGGACTAATTGAGTCTGAATATGTTGACGCAATGGTTGATAATGTCCATAAAAATGGGAATTATATTGTAATTGCCCCTGGCATTGCGATGCCCCATGCACGTCCCGAATATGGTGTCAAAGACATTGGATTTAGTATTGTTACACTAAAAGAACCAATTGAATTTGGACATCGATTAAACGATCCTGTTCGAATCGTCATCGGATTTTGTGCAGTGGATCATCAAACACATCTTACTGCATTATCGGAACTTGTCGATATTTTAAACCAAGAAGAAAAAATAAAAGCAATTTTGGAAGCAACTACTTCAAAAGAAGTAATGAACATTATCAAAGAGGAGGAAAAATAATGCTAAACATTGTTACTGTATGTGGTGCTGGTGTTGGAAGCAGTATGATGCTTCGCCTATACACACAACAAATTTTATCTGGAGAAGGAATTAATGCTAATGTTGAAGCTTCTGATATTGGCTCAGTCAATGCAGATAGTTACGATATTGTGATTACAACATCTGATTTTGCGGATATTTTACGTAATTCTAAAGCTTATGTACTACGCATCGACAACATGATGGATAAAAACTTCTTAAAAGAAGAACTGCTTAAAGCAATCAAAGAAATTTCTTAATAAAAAGTACATGTTCAAAAAAGAGCAGAGGTTTCGTGGAATGAAGTCTCTAGGAACAGACTTGCACAAACCGTGCTGACTTCTTTCGTTGTATACAGAGCGCATTCCGGACCGGGGAGACTGAATAAAATCATTTAAAAAGCCCCCGGCATTTTCCGGACTTTTTGAACAACCTCTAGAATAGGAGTGACTAAAATGGACATCCTTATGTACCTTATTGACAACGTTTTGAATCAAGCTGTTTTTGTCATTGGCCTTGTCGTAGTTATTGGTTTGCTAGCTCAGAAAAAGTCTTTTGATGCCATTGTTTCTAGTGCAATCAAAACAATGATTGGATTCTTATTAATTAATACAGGAGCACAAACGCTAGGGGTTTCCCTCTTGCCGCTGCAACCGATGCTCAGTAAAGTTTTCCGTTTAAATGCAGACATCCCAAGTCTCGCTGAAGCTCAAACAGAAAGTTTTATCCACATCGGAACAGAAATGGCTCTTATTTTTGCATTAGGCTTTTTATTTCATATTCTACTAGCTCGTTTCACACGGTTTAAATATGTGCATCTTTCCGCACACGTTTCATTCTTTTACTCCGGTTTAATCGCTGCTTTGCTTAAATTTGGAACGAATTTAAGCTTCGTGCCGCTTGTATTAATTGGTGCTGCTATTTTAGGATTCTACTTGACATTCACTTGTGCGTACGTAAATCCACTTATGAAAGATATTAAAGGTGGAGAAGGCTTTACATTAGGACACTCTAGTTCTAGTGGTGTCTGGATTGCTGCAAAACTAGGCGGCATTTTCGGAAATAAAAAACGCGATTTAGAGGATATAAAAATCCCTAAAAGTCTTAACTTCCTTCGTGAAATGACAATCGCACTAACTGTCGTTATGACTGTCATGTTCTTAGTTGTTTCACTATTTTGTGGACCTAGCTGGGTCACTACAAACATTAGTGACGGCCGTGATATTATCACATTTTCTATCTTAAATGGATTGCAGTTCGGATTATGGATTACAGTCATTTTATCTGGTGTACGGATGCTTTTATCAGAAATTATTCCTGCTTTCCACGGTATCGCAGACAAACTTATTCCGAACGCAAAACCAGGTTTGGACGTACCGTTATTATTCCCGAATTATCCAACCTCTGTTATTGTTGGTTTTCTCACAAGTTTAGTTGCTGGTTTTGTTGGTATGGTGATCTTAGCAGCAGTTGATTATCCAATTGCGGTTTTCCCAGCATTAATCCCTACTTTCTTCACTGGCGCAGTTACTGCTATTTTTGGTAACTCTACAGGTGGAGTAAGAGGAGCTTTAATTGGTTCATTTACAAACGGATTAATTCTAATTATCGGACAAGCTTTACTGTTGCCTCATATCGGCTCATATGCTCCAATGATGCGAATCTTGAGTGAAACCGACTATGCTCTTTATGGTCCAATCATCGGCATCTTATTAAAACTAATCGGAGGTTGACCATGAAAAAACTCGTTCTCTATTTGACCTTTTGCTACCCTAATGAAAAGCGCTTTTTCCAAATTTTAGATATTTTAGAAAAACATAAAGTCGATATTTTAGAAATCGGCGTCCCTGTTGAAAATGCCCACATGGACGGTGCTGTCATTCAAGATAGCCATCGTCAAGTGCTTGCATCTGGAGTGGATGAAGCCTATTTTAAAGAAACATTAAAAAAAATAAAAGAAAACTATTCTTTTGAAGTTGCTTTAATGACTTATAAAGAAGGAATAGAAAAGTTTAATTTGCTATCAGGTAATGAAGATCTATATGATGGACTATTATGTGTTGATGAAATGATAACATTGAAAGAGTTTCCATCTCCTATTCAGTTGTACAACGAGGATCTTTCTGAAGCAGAAATGGAAGAAAGAATCTCTAACAATCGGATGTTTGCCTACTGTATGAGCGGCGTTGGGCAAACTGGAAGCTTTGAACAAGTGCCAACTAATTATATTGAAACAATGGCTCGCATTCGCGAGCGGAGCTCTCTGCCTATTTATATCGGCTTCGGCATTAAAGAAAAAGAAGACGTGGCACGCGTTTATGAAAATGGGGCAGATGGTGCAATCATCGGTTCCCATTTTATGAAAATTATTAATACTTCTACGCTTGAAGAAGTTGAAGCTTATGTGCAATCATTAAAAAGTGTTTAAGTTTTAAAGGGTTCCAGAAAGTCAGTAATCTGACTTTCTGGAACCCTTTTTTATTATTTTTATAAAGAAACATACAAAAAATCTTCCTAGCTTGTAAAATGATGCTTAAAATCATTCTATTTGGCTGCACACAAAAGATTTATTCGAGTAGATGCGAGTAATGCATCAAGCGATCAATAAATACGTCAGTTAGTCACCGGTTACGATCACTTCATTCCAATATACCTCCCATGAACTTATTGCCCAATAGAGTGTATGTATTTTTTGGGATGTTGGCAAGTAGTCTTTTTTTATATACATAAATTAATTGCTGTTTTCTGCATTTTTATGGCTCTTACGCAATGTTGGGGAATAATTACCTGTTGCTAAAGTAAGTAATGAAATCACTTTTTTAAAATACTATTTAGAAACGTACAATACACGTATGCGCAAGAGTTCAGAACTTGTTCATCCATACATCAATCGTTTAATCATCTTTAATCGGTTTACATGACCCTCTATAAATTCATTACTCTTTTCTTTTATGTTATTATATTCCAATTACATCTTAGAATAAGCATCACTAAAAGTGCGTAAGAGCCATTTTTATAGTGCCATAAACAGTCCTTTCATTAGGCTTATTTTTTTTTTCATGATCGATATTGAACAAAGACGAAATGAACGGTAAATGTTTATATGATAATTTATAATTGTAAAGTCAAATACAAAAAAGGAGGAAAAAACATTGTTAGTAACATCAAAGGAATTATTTGATATTGCCTCAAAGAAAAAGTTTGCTATTCCAGCCACTAACTTTGTTGATCAAAACACGTTACGCGCGTATATCAAAGTAGCCGAAAAAAGACAATTACCACTTATAATAGCTTTTGCTCAAGCTCATCATGATGTGATGTCTCTAGAAGAAGCAGCCTTACTAGGTAGATACTACGCAGAGAATGCAAGTGTGCCAGTCGTGCTTCACTTGGACCACGGTCAAGATATAGAATTTATCAAAAGAGCAATTGATCTTGGGTTTACTTCTGTTATGATTGATGCTTCTCAAGATCCATTCGAAGAAAACGTTTACAAAACAAATGATATAATTAATTATGCGCATCCTAGAGGAGTTGTTGTAGAAGCGGAAATTGGCCATGTAGGTTCAGGAGATAACTATGAAAACCACGAACATAGTGAATCTTTTTATACTACTGTAGAAGATGCAAAACACTTTTATGAAAAAACGAAAGTCGATTCACTCGCTATTTCAATTGGAACCGCTCATGGCGCTTATGTTGGTACGCCAAAGATCAACTTTGATAGATTAAAAGAAATTGCTCAAGTAGTGCCACTTCCACTTGTATTACATGGCGGATCCTCTTCAGGAGATACTAACCTTAATCGATGCGCCGTAAACGGTATTGTGAAAATCAATATATTCACTGATCTCGTGAATGCAGCGGTAAGGGATTTATCGGTAAATGAACAGAATTATTTTGAGGTTCAAGAACAATTGCGTTTTAGAATAGAAAAGTGTCTTGAACATTATTATAGCGTTTTTAATACGCAATCAATAGAACTCTAAATTTGAAAGGATGATCGTAAAATTGGCGTATAAAAAAATTCAAGCACCTTTTTTTGTTGTAAACCCTAAGACCTTTTTATACGGCGAGTCATTGATGGATTTAGCACAGTATGCTAATCAATTAGCTGATGAATACAGTATTGATATACTTTTTACAGCTCCTTTGACGGAGCTCGCTATTGTTGCCAAAGAGTGTCCAAAATTATTTGTCACTTCCCAACATATGGATAATATTAAGCCCGGAGATTCAATGGGACGGGTCCTACCTGAATCTTTAAAACAAATTGGTGTTCGTGCAGTCGTCTTGAATCATGCTGATAATCCAGTATCACTTGCGATTCTCGCAGATACTATTCAAAGAGCAAAAGATGTAGGATTACAAACGATTGTATGTGCTGACTCAGTTCAAGAGGGACAAGCTGTTGCTGCTCTAGGACCAGACATCGTCTTAGCTGAACCAACTAGACTTATAGGTCAAGAGCAAATAAGTGATCGTGTTTATGTAACTTCAACGATCGAAAAAATTAAGGAAGTTAATTCTAATGTTTTGGTGGAACAGGGAGCTGGGATTCGCTCAGAAAAGGACGTGATGGAGTTATTGCAACTTGGAGCCGATGGTGTTGGTGTAACTAGTGGCATAGTCAAAGCAGGCAATCCAAAAGAAATGATGAAAAAAATGATTCTTTCAGTAGCAGATTTTAAAAAAGAAAGGAAGTAATTTTATGGCTGTTTATTCCGGAAAGCTTATCCTACCATCACATGGTAATAGAGTAACTTATCATGAAGTAACCGAGCAAGTGAAAGAACATGTAGCTAAAAGTGGCATTCAGGAGGGGATTTGTACCGTTGCCTCGCCACATACAACGTGTTCCGTCATTTTTGAGGAGTTATCGTACGATAAAAATTATTATGGCTATGAGTATTTACAGGTTGATTTAAACAATCTTTTGGAAAAGTTAATACCACGCTGTGTAACAGAAGGACAGTATTTTCATCCAGGACCAAATCATATTAAAGTTGGATTAGAAGACTTTAAAGGTAAAATTAGTCCTGATGCGTATACAATGCTAAATACAGATGCACATCTGAAAAGTACACTTTTAGGGACAAGTGAAACGTTTGTAATTGAAAATGGTGAAATGCAGATTGGTTTAGTAGGTTATATCTATTTTATCGACTGGGACCAAATACGTAAAAGAGATCGTACTTGTCATATAAAAATTATCGGTGAATATTAAAGAGCGATATTCAAGTGAAGAAACCAACATAATAGGTTTGAGGTAATCATATGCAATAAATCTCCTTTAAATTGTGTCTTAATAAGAAAATTAAATAGATATAAACATAATTAATAGACTGTCATTACCTTATATAGGGATGTGTCGAAGTTGCTCGATATCTCAAAACGTCAAGCAAAGTTAATAGAGTTAATGTCTGAAAGGGAAGAATATTTACCAGCTAAATATTACGCAGATTGTTTAAAAGTATCGGAAAGGACAATTTTTAATGATATTGCAAAATTGGAAGGGTTATTAACAACTTATCATATTGTCATTGATAAAAAGCCAAATCTTGGTATAAAACTTTGTGGGGAGATTATTTCCTTAGATCATTTGATTCAAGATGTTTTTAAGAAGACAAAAATAAAAGATTCCACTTACTATACACCTTTGGATCGACAAATATTAATAGTGAAGAGCTTATTGATTGAAAATAAAACGGTTACTTACCAATCTTTATCATTGGATTTCTATATTAGTACTACGTCTATTATTAAAGATATTCATCGGATTCGGACTTTTATGGACAATGATGTGAAGCTCGTTTCAGACGTCAAAGGCACCCGGGTTTATGGTACAGAATCTGGTATACAAAGAGCACTTAAACGTTTTGCTTATTATTTAATAGAGCAAGTAATGCATAACTATTCCCTGTCTTCTTATTCTAAAATACTCGATCCTTTATTTGGAAAAGATATTGTGAAAGTTGTTTATCAATCTATGCAGGAATTAATATCAGCACTAGATTGTAATGTTTCCGAGCAATACTTAAAATCTCTTTTCATTTCACTATTGGTATTGACTGCACGTTCCTATCGTGGCAATCACTTAAATGACTCACCAAAAATACAGATAGAAGGAATTGAGTATTTAACAAATTACCCACTAGCGATTCAAATTTGTCATAGTATCTCATCTAATTTATGTTTTACATTTTCGGACCTAGAACATAGGTATGTAAGTAATCAACTATTTGCCCATCGGATTGAAGCAAAAGTGAATAATAAATACTTTGAGTCTCTTTTTTCCAGTGATATTCAAAGTATTATTTCCGACGCAAGTGAGGCATTAGAAATAGATTTAACGACTGATGATAAGCTTTATGATTCCCTGATTTATCATATGTTTCCAATGATCTATAGGATAAAATCAGACATTGATATTGTGAATCCGTTATTAAATGAAATAAAAAATAACTATGGTGTTCTTTTTAGAGTTATCTGCTATATATTAGAAGATTTTGAAAAAAAGTACGGTATTAAATTAACAGATGATGATATCGGTTTTATTACAATTCATTTTAGAGTTGCAATTGAGCGTAAAGCACAAATATCTAAGATTTTAGTTGTTTGCCAAACAGGGCTTGTTACATCTGACCTAATTCTTAATCGCATCAAAAAACTCTTGCCCGCAAATTTACAGTTTAAGCTTATTGCAAAACCACATTTGAAAGATGAAGATATTTCAAGTGTTGACTTTATTATTTCTTCCGTTCAACTAGACAATATAGATATGCCTATCGTTTACGTATCACCATTAGTTAGTGATGCAGATTTAATGAAAATTTACTCCTATTATTTAAAATACTCGGCGTCTTCTGTGAAGAAAAAAGATGTAGACAAACTGGAGCCAGATATTATTTTAAGGAATTTAAATAGTCGCTACGTTTTTCTAAATGAAAAAGTGAAAACAAAGCAAGCTTGTTTAGAAAAAATGATTCATCTACTTGAAAAAGATGGTATCGTGCAAAAAAACTTTAAAGCCTCCGTTTATGAACGTGAGGAACTAGGGAACACCTCTGTTCAAAAATGGGTTGCTGCTCCCCATGGACTGCAATCGTATGTAAACGAAACCAAAATTGCCATCATGACTACAGAGGAGCCTATCAAATGGAATAATGAATCAAACGTCTCATTAATTATATTACTAGCGGTGGCAGAAAGAGATATTGTTCATATTCGTAAACTTCTAGGTCATATTTATAGAATTATATTAAATACAGAGAATATCGAGAGAAGTATTAAGTCTCTAAAACAACCAAATGATTTGATAAATCTATTTTCCGGTAAATTTTAGGATCATGATACAAAAGTAGAAGGATTTTGGAGGACAAACACATGTATGTAGAAGAAGACTTAGTTTTCTATAACCTACCTTTCGTTAATCAAGATCAGCTTTTTGATTTTATGGCAGATAAACTCGAAAAGAAAGATTACGTAACGAAAGGTTTTAGAGAGGCAATTAAAAAACGTGAAAAGGAATACCCAACTGGATTAAAACTAAGCGGCCTAAATGTAGCCATTGTCCATACAGAAGCGGTTTTTTCCAACACAGAAAAACTGGTGGTGATTAAACCTAAAGAACCAATTACATTCAAAAATCTAGAGGATTTACAACCAATCGAGGTGGACTTGGTTCTTGGCCTGATTTTGAACGATAGCAATACACACTTAGAGATACTGCAAAAAATCAGTACTTTACTACAAGAACAAAAGGTTATTAAAGAGATTCAAGATGTTAAGTCTCAATCTGAATTGCTGTCATTAATGCAATATTACATTAATTAAAAAAGGAGAATGCAAAATGAAAAAAAGAATAGTAGTTGCTTGTGGGGCAGGTTTAGCAACTTCCACGATGATTTTAGAAAAAGTAAAAAATACTTTAGAAGGGACAGGAATCAAGTATTCAATAACTCAATCACAAATTTATGAGTTATCTTCGCATGATGGTAATGCAGACTTGTTTGTCACTTCTATGAAAGTTGATGAAACAAAGTATAAGACACCTGTTGTTATAGGGACTTCATTTTTAATTGGTATGAACGAAGAAGAAACAAAGAACAAAATTATTCAAATACTTTCAAAATAAGGAGGAGTAATTGTGGGAATTATAGACTACTTTTTATCTTTGGGGTCAACAGTTTTTGTTCCACTTGTATTAATTGTCATTGGTATTGCTTTGGGCCAAGGAGTGTTACGTTCTATCCGTAGCGCAATTACCGTAGGTATAGGTTTTATTGGACTAAATTTAGCAATTTCTTTAATATCAAATACATTAGAACCCGCTGTTAGTAAAATTGTCGAACGCTTTTCAATTGACTTAACAGTTATAGATATAGGTTCAGGTGCTGCTGCAGGTGTTGCTTTCTCATCTGTTGTAGGTGCCCTAATTATTCCTGCAGTTTTTATTCTTAACGTACTACTGTTAGTAATTGGGTTTACTAAAACAATGAATATTGATATCTTTAATTATTCACATTACGCTTTTACAGGTGCTGTCGTTCATTTGATGACTGGTAGTATTGTAATAGCGATGGGAGCAAGTTTAATTCAAGCAACGTGGTCCCTATTATCAGCCGATTATTCAGCCAATCAGGTCCAAGAAGCGCTTGGTGTTGAAGGAATTTCAATTCCACAAGGATATGCGGCAAGTACTGTCCCGATTTTCACTGCTTTAGATAAAATTTACAATCGCATTCCATTCCTACGTGATTCAAAACTTGATTTGTCACACTTACAGCAACGTATTGGCATGTTTGGTGACCCAGTTATAATAGGCGCTGCACTTGGTACAATCCTAGCCTTGTTAGCGGGTTATAACTTCGTTGATGGAGCCAATTTACTTATGGGTGTAGTAGCCATTATGGTACTTTTCCCTCGTATGGTAAAAATTATCGTGGAAGGATTACTACCAATCTCGGAATCAGCCAAAATTTTCTTTAATAAACATTTTAAAGGAAAAGAAGTTTTTATTGGTTTAGACTCTGCTTTAACGCTAGGTTTACCAACCACACAAATTGTTGGTACGATGTTAATTCCCGTTACCTTGATTTTAGCTGTAATTTTACCTGGTAATAAGGTCTTGCCATTAGGTGATTTGGCATTTGCTGCTTTCTTTACTTGTATGGCAACGATTATCCATAAGGGTAATATCTTAAAAACAATTATTAGTGGTGTTATTAATATGGCCATCATCCTATATATTTCAACCTGGTTTGCTCAATACTTCACAAAACTTGCAGCTAACAGTGGCGCTGTAGGCATCAAAGGTGAAACAACTGCTCTTTGGAATGGTAATATTTTTGATTTGATCATTGCAAAATTAGGTAGTTTCGGAGTTATTGGGATTGTTATTCTAATTATTATCACAATTCCTATCGGTCTTTATGTTAAAAAAGTCACAGCCAGCCAGAAAGCTGTTTAATATATAAAGAAAGTGAGTGTATACAGTGTTAGTTTCACCCTCTATCCTGAGTGCTGACTTTCTTCTATATTTTCTTTCGTTACGGACATACCAATCATTTTTTACGGACCTGGTGATGAAAAATTAGCACATCAACCTGATGAGTATGTTTTTATTGAGAAATACATTCAGTCCAAAAAGGATTATATTGCATGAACTAAAAGATATGATCAAAGTTTGAAGGAATCCTCGGGTAGAAAAATTCTATTATAGGCATATAATTCTAAAAATGTATATAAAGGGGAGTATGAAATGAGCGTATATAATACAACTGTTTTTAATGCCAAGACTAAATTAATTTCTGGAGCAGGGAGTATGAAGGAACTATCCGGGGAAATAAAAAAGATAAAAGCAAGTACCATTCTTGTTATTACTGATAAAGGCATAAAGAATGCAGGTATTTTAAATCAAGTATTAGCGGAAGTACAACCAAGTTGCAAAACGATTATATTTGATGAAGTAAAACCAAATCCATGTGTGGAAATGACTGATAAAGCTTTTCATTCTTTTAAAGATAACGGTATTCATTTAATTTTAGCAGTTGGAGGGGGAAGTGTACTAGACACTGCTAAAGGACTTTCTATACTCTTAGCAAATGGCGGTTCAATTGCAGATTATTTTGGATTCGATTTATATAAAAATAACACTTTACCTATATTTGCAGTACCTACAACTGTTGGAACAGGAAGCGAAAGTGGGAATGCCGCAGTTTTTACAGATAATAAAGATGATTTAAAAACGAAGAGACTAGTATTTGGTGAAGATTTATTCCCAGAAGTTGCTTTCCTTGATGCTGCATTACTTAAAAATATGCCAAGTCATCTTATTTCATCCACAGGAATGGATGCACTTACACATGCTATTGAGGGATACGTATCAAATTGGAGTTCACATGTAACAGATGCGTTAAACCTTCATGCAGTTAGAGTGATTGGAAACTCAATTCGTCAAGCAACAGCCAATAGTGAAAATGTAGAAGCTATGCATGCAATGTTACTAGCAAGTACAAGTACTGGTTTAGGCATGGCAAATTCAGGTCTTGGGATGGTACATGGAATCTCTCACGCGATAGGAGCACAATATGATGCTCCGCATGGTATAGTTAATGCTATTCTTCTTCCTTATATACTAGAGTATAACTGGATCGCTAATCCTGTTAAATTCTCTCATATTGCAGAAGCCTTACGTGTAAATATTGATGGATTATCTGTTGAAGATGCTGCAAAGGCCGCAATTGAACATGTTAAGCATTTAACGAAAGAGGTTGGCATACCTGAAAAGTTAAGAGCAATTGGCGTAGATGATTCCAAGATAGATTTATTAACAGATATAGCATTTAATGATCAACAATATATGGTTCCAAATCCTCGTAAAATGACAAGACAGGATATATATAACATCCTTAAACAAGCTATTTAGTTTTATCCCACATCTAACTGGCAGTAAGACCCCCACCTCGGGGAGTAAGAGGAATCGAAGAAGTCTAGGTGGGGGATAACTGCCAGTAAATGTCCGATTGGTTCAACTAACCATGAGTGGGGGATGAGAGAAAACCCCCACTCATGGAAGTTTCACTTTATTGCTAAAAAAATCAGACTATAAAGGAATCAAGAAACGTACTCCATTCTTAAATGATGCAATATTTGACTTGTCACACTTACAGCAACGTATTGGTATGTTTGGTGACCCAGTTATAATAGGCACTGCACATGGTACAATACTAGCTTTGTTGGCGGGTTATAACTTCGTCGATAGAGCCAATTTATTTATTTATTTATGGGTGTAGTAGCCATTATGGTACATTCCCTCGTATTGTAAAAATTATAGTGGAAGGACTACTACCAATCTCAGATGCTACGAAAAAATAATTTAACAGGTATTTCAGTGGAAAAGAAGTATATATAGGGTTAGACTCTGCATTAACATTGGGGTTGCCTACAACACATATGTTAAAAAGGTAATATCTAGTACTAATTAACAGAAAGGTGAGTGAAATTGGTGATTGTATCACCTTCTATTTTAAGTGCTGACTTTCTGAACTTGGAAAGGGATATTAAACGATTAGAAAGTGCGGATGCGAATTTTATTCATATTGATATTATGGATGGCGTATTTGTTGACAATATAACTTGGGGGCCATCCACTGTTTCAGAGATTCGTAAAATAACGTCATTGACTTTAGATGTACACTTAATGGTCAATAAACCAGAACGCATAATAGATGAATATATTAAAACAAAAGCCAATATTATTACGATTCATCCAGAAAGCACTATTTTTTTAAGAAAGACGTTATTGCAAATAAAAAATAGTGGTCTTAAGGCTGGTTTAGCTTTAAAACTGGAAACACCGATTAATGCAATAGAAAATTGCTTGGATTTAATAGATGTTGTACTTTTACTGACTTGTGATGAAGGTTTTGGAGGAATGGATTTTCATCCTCTATCGCTTGAAAAAATTTCGCTGCTAAGTAAGTGGCGTAGAGATCAAGGCCTAGATTTTAAAATTGAAGTAGATGGTGGTGTCAATCTGGAAACTGGAAAGTTGTGTAAAGAGGCGGGGGCTGATATATTAGTTTCCGGTTCCTATATCTTTAAGAGAGATATGAAAAAAGCTATTAATCTATTAAAAAATGTATAAAACTTCCCCTCTATTAGGTAAGATGTTGCATAGAACTTTAGATATACTAAGGTAAATATAAATAAAAAACATAGTTAGCGTTTGTAAATGCGACAGCACCCGATGTGGAAACAGTAATGGCAGATCTCCGTTTTTTTAAAATCAATAATTTAGTCAACTCAACCACAGCATGCACGCATCCCTGTACGGATGCGTGTTTTTTATCCTAGTTGATCATCTTTACCGGGCATATATTGAAGTAAAATTTTCAACTTGAAAAGGCCTCTCCTTTTTATGGAAAGACCCTTTCATCATACCTATGAATCATGACTGCCGTAGCTAATCAAATTAGTAAAAATACGATATCCTCCAGGTACTTGGCTTTGAATTTGTCGATACCATACTAAATTCGTATAAAGGTATGTTCCTTTTCCATACTTCGCTAACAAGATTCCACCAGTGAACGGTTCTTCATTCGGGTCTGCAATGCTGACAAATGTTTCATAGTTGTCATCCCAGTCCATCGGAAAATAAAGACCACGTTCTTGTACCCATCCGCTCCAATCAGCTTCCGTAATTTCATTTGGATAATGGAATAATGGATGCTCTGGCTGCAGTATCTCTACTGCTGATTCTTCGTCTGTCACACGCCAGCGAATGGAAGGATTCCCAATCTCCAGCTTGTATGGCGCTGTCTTCTTAGTATCCCACTTATCAGCTGGTTTATGATATTGCATCACAACATGACCGCCATCTTTTACATATTCCAACAGCTTCTCATTATTTTTAAGCAGATCTTCTCTTGATAAGTAAGCGCGGATGCCGACAATAATCGTATCATATTTGCTCAGGTCGTTTGTTAAGTCTGACTCTGTTAAACTTGTTATATCAAATCCTGCAAGTTCTAATGATTCTGCCACCTTATCAAAGCCACTGTCTATATAGCCGATTTTTAAATGTTTGGGGATTTTTAAATCAAATGCAACGACATTTACTTTTGCTGGATAAGCAAAATAAAACGTTCCAATATGATCATAGCTAATCTCTTGAATAGTATCCTTCTGAACAACATCATCTACAATAGCAATTGCCTCAATGGAAAATGTCCCTGCTTTTATATCAGCTGGCGGCTTTACTGTAAAAACAACTTCTTTTTCTTCACGATGCTTTTCAAATTCTACATCTATTTGTTCTTGTGCAAGCGTCCATCCATCTGGAACTTGCAATTGGATGCTTGCTTTTGCTGCTCCTATTTGATTATTTTTCACTTCAACTGCTACTGGTATTTTATCTGGCACATCAATCGTATTAACGACAATATTATCAGGATTTACGGTTAAGCTTAATGCTGGTAAAACTGCAACCGTTTCAGTCGGAATAAATCGATGCTGAGCCGTTGTTTTTTCAAATTGGTAGGATAGCTTTGCTTGAATAAGCGGTGCATCATATGCATGAGAGTATGATGCATCATTCGGTACTTTTACGTTGAATTCCCAGTTTCTCTCCTGCCCAGTTTCTAGTAATCCCTCGTCTTTCTCTCCTTTTACATCCCAATTTGCTGGTGCGTCTAATTCAACTGACAGATGTTCTAATGCTGCATTACCATTATTTTTTACTGTCACGGTCACAACTGTTTCGCCGCCTCTTGTTAACGCAGGCGTTTCTACATTCGTTTTTACTTCAAGCTGTGATGCTGCTAAACTAGCAATATTCAATTGTTCTTCTTTTATCATCATTTTATGAAGCAATTCATTTTTTATCGCCTCTTCCAGCTTGGAACCCTCTGTTTGAAGCTGAGCAGTTTTTAAAGCAACTAGTGCTTCGTGTACAGTTTTTAATACTTGATCATGATGAGGATAAGCATGTACGGCTTTTTCTAAACTGGATTGTAGTGCTTTTAATGATGCCGCTAATTCCTGCTCTTCATGAGGCAAGATATTTGCCCATTCACCAAAGTGGTATGGCACTCCTTTAAATAACTCGTCATCCGCTTTTTCTGAATAGATGCTTTCTACTAATTCGAGATTCACCGTGCGTGGTTCAACTGGAATGTCTTTTCCCATTCCTTGGCTCTTATGCAAGTAGCGAGATTGTTCACCGATTTGTGGATATGATTGTTGATAAATCGGATCAATATGCCCAATCTCGATTGCTGTCGATGTCTGCACTTCGGTTTCAGCAGGTAAATACAGCTTTTTCACTTGCCATGGCTGCAACCCTGATTCTAACTGTTCAGGAAAAACAGCTGGGTCTGCGGCATCTTCAAAGGCTCTTAACGAAAGAATGGTCATTGTCCGATGGTGTCCATGCTGTGTATCTACATCGCGAAAAGATGGCATTACGATATCCGGCTGGTACGTGCGGATAAATCGGATAAAACGCTCATATACTACCGATTCTCCCCACTTTTCAAGCGTTTCCTCTGGTGTTTTTGAAAAACCAAAATCATAGATAGGATCGTCAGTTGTCTCACTTAAATGGTATGCCTTTACCCCAGTTACTTTTGCTGCTTCGATCATTTCTCGAGTACGAATAATACCTAAAGCATTGTCAAGCTCCTGGCCAATTTCATTTTGGCCGCCCTCGCCGCGATTTGCAATGAGACTGGACGTTTTCACACCAAGACCGCGAGATAAATATGCGAGAAAATCACTGCGTTCATCGTCTGGGTGTGCACCTGTATTTAAGAAAACAACAGTTGTTTCCAATGGTTTTACAGCATTCCACAATTCTATCTTTTGCTTTTCATCATTTTTTGCATCTGCTCGATACATACTAGGATACAGGGCGACAGTAAGAAGCAATACAGCAAATATAGAGAACCATTTTTTCATTTTTCTTTCTCCCTTCTTTTGTTGTCAATGCTTATTGATGAAAATGTGATTAATGCTCACCTCCTTTCCTGTTCAATTCAATTAATCGCTTTCACTTTCTTTCGATACGATTAAAACGCTTTCTTTTTGTGCCATGTTTTGCTGCTAAAGTCACCTGATGTTGGTCTTGTAAATCTTATTTAACAGACATTCTATGAATAGAAGTGGAAACATGCTCACTTCATTTCTATCATGTTGGCGTATACGGCTTGCTTACAGCTGAAAACTAACGAGCTGCTGTTTCTTTTCTGCAAGTTGTTCAATAATTTGCGCGCAGCGATCATCCGGCCAGCTTCGTTAGAATTCGGCCCGCATTAAAATGCTTCTCACTGCTATGAAATAAGTTGGGGAATTGATGTTATGCCACTCTTCTTCTGTTAATCGACATCTTTTCCACCGTTTGGATCATTTGATTGATTTCTTTTAAAGTGCAATCAACCAATTCTCCCTCTAATTTGCATGTTTCTTTTGCAATAGTATGAGCTTTTCTAAATGGCACCTGATAATTTCTCGCTAGTATATCTACAAGTTCTGTATCATCACACTAGTTTTAGATGACATTTCTTTTATACGTTCCTTATTTCATTTATCGTCATCATCACCGCATACATTTAGCGGAATACACGCGCGCTGTTTTCAAAACTTCGATATAAATGCAACTGCAAGTTATCTTCTGTATCAACAATATCTCTAAAGAGTGTTATGAATCAGCTCATTCGCAGTCAGCGCTTCTCCATATGCACTGCTGGTACTGGAACTGGAATGCTCAATGGAGACAGGGGTTTTTTTATGCTTTTATTCTTATTTTTAAATTATTTAATGTTGTAATTATAAAAATGATATTAGTCAATGGTAAGGTAGAAGGAAAACAAACAGTTGCTTCCATGAAATGCCGGATATATTTTCAAAAAATGGATAACATAAGTTTGAAAATATATACAGGGGTGATAAATATGCCATTAATGCCGTATGAACCATTTCGTTATTTAGATCAGTTTAGACGTGAATTCGATCGGTTTTTTAGCGATCTTCCAGAAAATGTTTCTGCAATAGGTGAAAGATTTGGAGGCCCAAGAGTGGATGTCCATGAAACAGAGGATGCAGTGATTGTAACGTGTGATATTCCAGGTCTGGAAAAAAAGGAAGACGTCAAAATTGAAATTGAACCTAATCTGTTAATGCTAAGCGGCACCATCCAACATACTCGTGATGTAAAACAAGAACAAATGCATCGTCAGGAAAGAATGGTTGGTCATTTTAAACGAACAGTATCATTGCCTACGAGCGTTTCAAGTGAAGGTGTGAAAGCTACATATAAAAATGGTGTACTAGAGATCCACATGCCAAAACGAATGAACGAACAGCGAAAAGCCATTGATATCGAATTTCATTAATGAGACGAATAAAAAGACATAAAATATTGGTGAAAAACACAATAGAAATGGCACACAAGAACGCTTGGATACTGTCCAAGCGTTTTTATTGCATATATACTGGCTTTTCTATATAAAAAGGCTTCTGTAAAGATGATCACAGTCAGCCTGTTCTCTTTTTAAAGATATTTTTAACAAAATCTTTTTTGAAATTTGTATATTCATTTACCCCAGTTGAAGATTTCTTTAGATACTCCAACTTAATCTTTAAATAGTGCATTCTTGAAATTTAGTTAAGAAATCGATGGTTTCACTAAACTGATACTACACAATGTGAAACGTTGCTTTTTAACATTTCCTCCAACTCATTCGTTAAGGGTAACATTTTGATAAGAAATCGAGATCGCACCCTTATCCTATACTCGATAGTTTAATTTATGATCGTGATATGGGTTTAAATGTACAAGTACATCTTTTATTTCCTGATGTTTTTCCAGCAGTTTTTGTTTCACTGCCTTTGCGATTGTATGTCCTTCTTCCACACTAAGATGCGGATTCACACTTAATTTTATATCAATAACAACGTAGCGGCCGTGCTTACGAGCATAGATCTGATCAATTCTTAGTACACCATCTACATTTTGAACGGTTTGTTCAAATTTTTCGATCTCTTCCTTGTTTAACACTTGCTCCATCATCACGAGAGAAGATTCCTTAGCTAAAGAATAGCCAACCTTCATCACAATGACTGAGACGAGGATGCCAGCTGCAGCATCTGCGTATAGAAGAAAAGGAAGTTCAAAATAGCCTCCTAACATGGCGCCAGCAACTCCAAATAAAGCGGCAATTGAAGATAAAGAATCAGACCGATGATGCCAAGCTTCACTCATTAATGCAGCACTGTTATATTTTTTGCCTAAGAAGTATTTATATTGAAAGAGTGCTTCTTTTACGAGGATAGAGATGATGATTGCTACGAGTGCCAACTTTCCTGGAATGTTTGGTGTTTCTCCAAAAAACACTTTGATAGAAGAAAGACTAATTTCAACCCCGATGATGATTAGTAAGAGTGCTACGATGATGGAAGCTATGTTTTCTGCTTTGCCATGTCCATATGGGTGCTCTTCGTCCGGCGGTTTTGATGCTATCTTAACACCAAATAAGACGACGATAGAGCCAACAATATCTGATGCCGAGTGGGCAGCATCTGCTAACAGCGCCTTGCTTCCAGCTACAAAGCCGATAACCCCTTTCATAATCGTCAAAAGAGTATTGACAACGATTCCCACCCAAGTTGCAAACTCAATTTGACGTGTACTTTCTTTCATAAATAATCACCATCCTTTCTCTCACTCATAATCGTATCAAACGAGGTTTGAGTGGGTCTACAGCAACGTTTTTAGCTTTAGCTACGATTTTAAGTCAAACAAAACATCCTAATGATAGTGCAAATATTTTTCCATAGGGAAAATAATATAATTAATTCTAACCGTAGTATTTCCTATTCATTCAACTAATAAAGTGCAACCTCCATCAACCCACTGACAAAAAGTAGGTGAACAACGTCTTTAAAAAAACTTGTGCAAGGGCAATAAAAGCTGGCCCCATTTATGAGCCAGCTCCCTCCATAATATGATCAGGCCGTATTTACAAAATAAGTGCGGCGATCATCCCAAAAATAATAAGCGGGATGTTGTAGTGTAAAAATGTTGGAACACAAGTATCCCAAATATGATGATGTTTTCCATCTGCGTTAAGCCCTGCAGTTGGTCCAAGCGTACTGTCTGAAGCAGGAGAACCGGCATCGCCTAGTGCGCCAGCAGTTCCGATCAGTGCAGCAGTAGCTAAAGGCGAAAGTCCCGCCGCAAAACATATAGGTACATATAACGTTGCAAGAATAGGAATGGTACCAAACGAAGAACCGATCCCCATTGTAATGACTAAACCGACTAACAGCATGACAAGTGAAATGATAAATGGCGAATTCCCCGTTAATTCCGATGTGCTCTTCACTAATTCATCGACAGCGCCAGTTTCCTTTAACACTGTCGCATAACCAGATGCAATAAGCATGACAAAAGCAATCATCCCCATCATTCCAATTCCTTCCTTCACAACTTGATCACCTGCATTTGTTTTCACAACTCTTGTTAAAAACATAAAGATAATGCCTGCTAATGCACCTAAAACAAGCGACTCTGTTAAAAGTTGAATACCGAGAGCAGCAATAATAGCAAAGATTGTCATTGTATGCTGTATGCTCCAGCTTTGCCCTTTATAATGATCCTTTCGCTCTTTTGTATTTTTCATCTCCGCCATATCAAATTCATTTGCTTCTTGGACAACCCGATCTTTGCGATAAGTGATAAATACAGCAATGAAAAGACCAATTACCATTCCAATCCCTGGAATAAGCATTGATAAGGTGACATCCCTTAAAGCAATCGACATGCCATTCGCTTCCATTTCCGCCTGTATGATCCCTTGAAAAATGAGTCCGAATCCAACTGGAATTGTCATATATGGTGCCTTTAAACCAAAGGTTAAAGCACATGCTACTGCACGTCTATCCAGCTTCAAATGATTAAATAACGTAAGCAATGGTGGGATTAAAATCGGTATAAAAGCAATATGGACTGGAATAACATTTTGTGACAAGCATGCAATGCCTGCTAATGTCATCACTAAAATTATTTTCTTTCCTTGAAACAACCTCATCATGTTATTCACTAGTATGTTTGTGATGCCGGATAAGCCTATCATGACAGCAAACATTCCAAGTAAAATATAACTTAATGCTGTATTCGCTTGTCCTCCCATTCCCGAAACAAGTACATTAATCGTGTCCGTGAAGCCCATACCAGATACTAAACCTGCTGTGATCGCTGCAATTAAAATGGCAAAAATAACGTTCACTCTTAGCAAACTGAGCAAGACCATCACCATTACACTAATCAATACTGCATTTCCTAGCATTTCACAACCTCTTTCCTGCATTAAAGTAACTTCATTACTTTATTGTATCAAAGAATTTGCTGGCAGGGTTTATGAATTATCTGGTATGATGTTCATTTTCAGCGGCTGAATATACTCTCACTTCTTTATTTCAGTTATGCATGAGTTTATTCATTTATCACGTTATTCATCCTTTTATAGAAAAAGAACGCAACCTACATGAATTTCTAATTGGCCATTACTATTCTAGAGGTGAAAGCTACCTACTTTAGAGCAGTAGATTCGCACTTCGAGTACGTATTTCGTTTGGATACAATAAATGAATGATAAGAATGAAGGTTGAGTTAGAAAATTATTGCTATGAAAAATGCGAAGAAAAAATCGTTTTATTACTGAATCACAAAAAAGTGTTTACTTAGACCAAATGATTTGACTGTAAATATTAATCTAAGTCTTTTTTGCGATAGATCATGATTGAAATAAAATAGGAGACAGTCATCAAGACAATAATGAAAGCAAAAGGTATGGCAATAGGATTATATGAAAACAGCTTCATCACCAGGTCAGATGCAGTTTCAAATGTACCTTTTTTTAACATTAATAGACTAAAGACGATGGTAAAAAATAATCCGAAATATACAATTCCTTTCATCAGTCCAAATTGGTATAAAAATGGCAGCAGCATTGCTGTGAATAGCAATATAATAAATAATGTTGCTGCTAGGTAAATCACATTTAGACGATTGCGACCTAAATAATCACTCAACAGTTCGTATAAGGAAAAATCCAGTAGGAAAATCAATAGAGCAGTGCTAATAAAGAATAAGATAATAAAAAGATATTTTGCCAGCACCATATTATTTCTTTTCATAGGCAGGCTTGCATAATATATCTCCGCTTTCGATTTTTCATCATAATAAAAAGAATTAATAATAACTCCCATTGCAATGAACATTAATGCCATTTGTGAAGAAAATTTAAATGCATAAAAGATAATAAAAAATACGAGCATAAACCAAAGATAGCTTATGTTAACGAGAAACTCTTTCCTAATCATTTTTAACATACTGATTTCTCCCTTTTATAATGTTGTACATGATATCATCAAGAGTTGGCTTCTCCACTAAAAAATGACCTGTTAAATCAAGGTCAGCTATCTTCCCTTCATACAATCCTGTACATATCCCCTCTACTGACTCCCACCAAGTTAAACTGTTTTTTAAATCTTCGGAAAAACTTTTTTCCTGCCCCTTCACTAAATGATAGTTTTCTTTCATTTCTTCAATATCTTTGTTAAACTCAATTTTCCCATTCGAAATAAGTACAATATAATCAGCTAAATTATCTAAATCTGATGTAATATGGCTTGAAAAGAACACTGTTCTATTTTCTGATCTCATGAGGTTTCTTATAATTTTCAAAAATTCTCTTCTTACTAATGGGTCTAAGCCAGAAGAAGGCTCATCCATGATAATGAGTTCCGGATGATGTGCTAAAGCCAATGTTAAGGAAGCTTTCATCGTCATCCCTTTTGAAAAATGTTTCATTTTTTTGTTTATTGGAAGGTTAAATATCTCTATGTATTCTGAAAACAAATGATCGTCCCAATCTCTGTAAAAAGGAGAAATGCTTTCTTTTATCTCTTTTAATGATAATTCTTCATACATAAAAAATTCGTCATATACAAATCCGATTTTTTCTCTTAGTAAATACTTTTCATTAGGCTGTCCGAATATCATAACTTCTCCGTTATCGGGTTTTACCACATCCATAATTATCTTAATGAGTGTGCTCTTACCTGAACCATTCGGTCCGATAAAACCCGTTATAAATCCTTCAGGAACTTTTAAGTCAATGTCTTTGAGAGAAAAATTTTTTCGCTGTTTATTGACTTTTTTTAATTCAATCGCATACATTCGCTGCCCTCCTGATCGTAGTATTCCTCAATCCAACTGATGAGGTCCTTCTTACTAACACCCAAATTTTTCACCTCAAATATATATCTTTTGATTTCTGTCTTCAGGTCTTCAATTTGGGTTTGTTTCAAATCACTTAAATCATGAACTTCTTCCGTAACAAACGTTCCTTTTCCAACGTAAGTCTTTAATAAACCTTCTCTTTCTAAATCTTCGTAAGCTTTCTTTGTTGTAATCATACTAATTTCTAAAAGATTAGCTAAAGCCCTCATTGAAGGCAGCTTCTCTCCAGGTTTTAAAGAGCCTTCTAAAATCTTTTGCTTAATCTGATGCTCAATTTGAAGATATAGCGGTATTCTTGAGTTATTTGATAGTAAGATATTCATTTCGCAGCCTCATTTACAAGTAGCAATACTAAAATACAATTAGTGAAAAATGAATGAGCGGGAATCAAAATAAACTGCTGCTTTCTCTTAATTCTACCTAGAATATTATACGTGTGTATATTGATATATACAATATGCACAAGACCCTATTCATTAGACAAATAAAGAGATAATTCGACAAAATCTTTCGTCTTTTTGTAGGATGATTTATTCATTTTTAACATCTTTTAACAATTATCTAGTAAATGATAAAAGAGAGTGATATGATCGAAACGGAGAAGGGAGGTGACATATGGACATGATTAAAAAGGTTTTTATGGTATTAATGGCATTTACTTTGACTTTCGGGGTATTTACTGGTTCATTTGCAAAATCAGTTGTTGAAGCGGCCTCTTTTACAGATCAAGTTACTGAACAGGCAAATGATGATGTAAGTGAGGGTGATGTACCAAAAGCAGAAACTACTGTAGCCCCAATTCTTGTATGGGCTGCTGGAGTACTCGCGGCTGCAGGATTATCTTGGCTCGCTGAAAAACTGCTAGATTGGGGAGCTAAAAAATTCTGCGATACGTATGGAGATTCAAATGCTACTACGAAGTTGGTGTGTGACGTCATTGGTTAATGTATAAAAATAGATTTCATGCGGGAAACCTATTTTTATACATCGCACTATTGAGAAAACAATACTTATTTACTTGGCTTTAGTCCATATACGGACTAAAGCTTTATTACTATTATATCCTATTTAGAAGCATTAAACCATAGTTTGTAAAATAAATACAGTTGGAGACAAAAAATGAAAAATGTTCAAAAGCTTGAATTACTTCTCCTTTTTATCATTGCTGTATCTTTTATCGCAACATTAGGGAGCCTTGCTCTTTCAGAAATACTCATTTATGAGCCTTGCAAATTGTGTTGGATTCAAAGAATTTTTATGTATCCGATTTTTATTATTTCTTTAGTTGCTTTTTTAAAGAGAGAGTATCATCAATATCTATACATTTACATACTCTCATTATTAGGTATGAGCTTTTCTTTATACCATTTTATTATACAAAAAACCCCTTATCTACAGACAAGCAATTTTTGCAGAGATACAGATTGTTATACAGAAATTATGAATATTGGTGGTTTTATCACGATACCATTTCTAGCTTCAGTCGCATTTTTTTTAATCATGACTTCAAGTTTATATATACGAAGATCCTTAAAGGAGATTGTATAAATGACCAGCCAAATAAAAAAACTAACTCTATTATTTATTGGATTATTTATCTTGTTGGGAGTACTATTTTTATTTCTATGGCCTAATAGCAATGATACAAAAGGGAAAAAATTATATCATAAAGATAAACTTCATGCAGCAACACTCCTACAGTTAGATGATCCTCTATATGACAATATCATTACACCATCATCTTTAAAAACAGAACTCGAAAAAAAAGAAAATATCACAGTGTATTTTTATAGTCCTCTTTGTCATCATTGCAAAGAAACAACTTCTATTATTGTACCTTTAGGAAAAGATAAAGGTATTAAACTCTATTTACTAAATTTACTAGAATTTAAAGAAGCCGCAAAGGAATTTAATGTGAAAGGGACTCCTACCATCATTTACTATCAAGATGGAAAAGAAGTTAGACGCTTAGTTGGAACGCAAGATAAAGCAGCATACACCGAATTTTTCCATTTCAAAAGCTGATATAAAGTGAAACTTCCATCAGTGGGGATTTAAGCTCACCCCTATATTCAACAGGAGTGAGCTTAATATATTAGGTTTTAGGATGTACGGTACTGCTGCCATAATCAAGTTGTTCTTTTAATAAACGAGACATTTTTTCTATATCCTCTGAAAAAATGCGATCTTTCTTGATAGATGGCACTGTTTGGCGTAATCTCTCCCATTTTTTCCGTGTTTTTAATGCCATTTTTTCGATCCCTCTGTATTCAACAGCTTGCATTGCACAAATGCATTCGATGGCGAGAACGTTGCGGACATTCTGAATAATACTATATGCATGGCGGGCAGCAATCGTTCCCATGCTTACATGGTCTTCCTGATTTGCTGACGATGGAATCGAGTCCACGCTTGCAGGATGGGAAAGTGTTTTATTTTCTGAGACAAGCGCTGCCGCGGCATATTGCATAATCATTGCCCCAGATTGCAGCCCTGGTTCTGTGCTTAAAAAAGCCGGCAAGTCATTTAACTGCGGGTTTACAAGGCGCTCAATACGACGTTCTGATATATTTGCAAGCTCGGCCATTGCAATTTTCATCAAATCCATTGCAATGGCAATTGGCTGTCCATGAAAGTTTCCGCCGGAAATAACGACCTTTCCTCCCTCAAAGATAAGCGGATTATCTGTCGCTGCATTTGCCTCGATTTCTAGTTTTTCTTTTATATAATCAAGCGCCTGCCAAGACGCACCATGAACTTGGGGAATACAACGAAGCGAATAAGCATCTTGGACTCTTTTTTCTCCTTGGGATGTAACGAGCCGGCTATCATGCAAGAGATTACGCAGCCTCTCTGCAACTGCTATTTGTTGGGGATAACCTCTAGCTTCATGGATTGCTGGATGAAAAGCGTCAATAATACCTTCCAGCCCTTCTATCGTCATTGCTGCTATCCATTCACTTTGCAACGCAAGCTGCTCCGCTTCTAAATAATTAATTACTCCCATTGCGGTCATTGCTTGTGTACCATTAATAAGTGCAAGTCCTTCTTTCGCCTCCAGCATAATCGGTTCAATGCCTTCCCTCTTCAAAACTTCTCGTGCTTGACGAATATGTGCACCATCATATACTTTCCCTTCGCCTATTAAAACGAGGGCAAGATGAGATAATGGCGCTAAATCGCCAGAAGCTCCCAGCGAACCTTGCTGAGGAATAACAGGATGAATGTGAGCATTCAATAGCTGCTGCAGCCTCTCTATCACAACAAAACGAACACCAGAAAATCCTTTTAATAAAGCATTTAATCGCAATAAAATCATTGCCCGGGAAACAATTTCTGGGAATGGATCTCCTACGCCGCAAGCATGTGAGCGAATAAGATGAAGTTGAAGATCGGCCACATCTTTTTCCGGAATGATCACATCACTAAATTTTCCGAAACCGGTATTGATTCCATAAATAGTTTGTTGCTTTGCAACAATATTTTCGACAGCCTCTCTGCTTTTTACTACTTTTTGAATACTCGTTTTAGCAATGTTGACACGTTCTTTTTCAAAACAGATACGGCGAATTTCCTCTAATGTTAATGAATTTCCTGTTAATGCGATCATGAATGCTTCCTCCCTCGACTTTGAATAAATTTAGTGAAACATTTGGTAATTTTTAAGGACAAAAAAAGGGATGATGGCATATAAAATAAGCCACCATCGCCCTCTAACAACTAGTCACTATCGGCAATGACATTTTTATATATGATTAATACCAAGGCCCATTGTTTCGTGCTCTAATCCTTTTATGGGCGCACCAATCGTTCCATAAAAAGCAACTGCCAGCCACTCGCCTTCCATTTTTTCTTTATAGGGTTGGCCGCGAACAACTGCAAAGCGAAGCCCGACTGTTCGTTTCATGTCACCGATCACAAGCTGTCCCCTTGATACTCCTTCTAGTCCTTCTAAAATAGCATGGTATAGTGAATGTGTTTCTCGATAAATATCCTCATGAATCACTTGATGGCGCTTCGCAGCAGTCTCTACAGCTGTAATCACTTTTTCAAGGCTCATCGCGCCTACTTTTCCTTGACAATATTTAACACCTTGTAATTGAGATTCATAAGGCTCTCGTTCATTTTCATTTAATAAAGCAAGCAAGATTGCTATTTTACCAATTAAGATGTTTTGACTCATCCAACATAACCTCATTCTGATCTTGAAAAAATACTATTTACTAATCACTCACTTTATTGTAAACGCTATCATAAAATGACGCAACTTGTTTTTGGAAATTTTAGTAAAATAACAAATTAACGTGTTAAAGGATGAGGTGATACTTTAAGCAGGATACAGCCAATCAGTGAACTACTCACCACTTATCGACCTTGCGGTCTGATTAAAGTGGGAGCTTTTTGGGAACTAGATACTTTTGTTAGCTATCTATATTTACCAAGCTATAAGGGTAGTCCCTACCCCTAGAGAAAATACCAACTACATGGCGAGTTTC
>NZ_JAUSTT010000021.1 GCF_030812995.1 Bacillus chungangensis
AACATCCTTTTCAACCCACTTCAACAGATATTGGACGTTTAGTAAGAGCATCTGTTGCCGCGTGGTATCCTGTATTTGAAGAAAAAGAAATTCAGCTCGATGTTGATTTACCGACAGAGGAGACTTTTTATTGGGAAGCAGATCCTAAATGGATGACACGGGTTCTGGATAATTTATTTCAGAATATTCTTCGCCATGCAGCAGAGGGAAAATATGCACACATTGTGGTTGATGTAGAAACAGAACAGATCATTGTTGCAGACAGAGGTCCAGGTATGGATAACTCTTCCTATGAGCGTGGGGCGGGAATTGGTTTATCGACTTCAAATTATATGTTGAAAAAAATGAAGCTGAAAGCTGATTTTACATCAAATGAGAATGGCACAAGAGTAGCTATTGGTAGAGCTTAACCTAAAGGTAACCCACAATTAAACAACATGATAACCGAGATGTAACTTTGCTTCTTTATAATGAGAACCATAACAGAAAGGAAGTGTTATGGTTGCTTACAATTAATAACTTAGTCAAATATCGTTGTCAAAGAGCAGATTTTTTGTTCTTGAAATATATAATACGAGGAGGAGTAAAGGTGAGTAAAAAGTTTTTATTAACAACAGCAACAGCAATGCTATTAGCATCTTGTCCATTAAATGCTTTAGCAAATGAATCAAATGATTCGACTTTTGAAAATAAAAAAATTGTTGCTGAATTAGCAAACAATGAAACTGGTGTTTCTGCACAAGATTTTATTGAACACGCATTAACGGAATTAACTTTTCAACATGCTTCAGAAGAAATGAGAGCAGAAATTGTAAAACAGTGGGTGCATGATGGCGAATTGGAAAACCGCAAAGAGTCCATTACTAGCGGTGAAGTCGCGCGGATTTTCATTAGAGCACTTGGTGTTGAGAAAGATGAAAAAAGTGTAGCAGATTATTTACAATCGGCGAAGAATCACGATCTTTTCAAAGCTGATACTCAGGTGGGCGAAACTGTAACTGCTAGCGGTATGGAAAATCTGATTGAACAATATAAAAAGGTTGCAGCTAAACATATTGATGATACAGGCGTTCCAGAGATTTCAGTAGAAGATTTTATGAAGAACCCTGGAGATTCTAATTATCAACTTTCACCAGATGGAAATTACCTTTCCTATTCCTCTGCTTGGGAAAATCACATCAATGTGTTCGTAAAGAAAATAGGAGACGATAGTGAACCAGTTCGGGTAACTAGTTCCAAGGATCGTGATATTGATGGTTTCTTTTGGAAGGACGATCAAATCTTATATATAAAAGATAATGGCGGCGATGAAATTTTCCATATTTATTCCTCCAGTTTTAACGGACAAGAAGAGAGAGATTTAACGCCTTATCCAGACGTACGCGTACAAATCGTTGGAGACGCACGCCTACAAGTTATTAGTGGTTTACAAGGTGTTAAAGATGAAATTCTTATTTCGATGAACAAAGAAGATCCAACGGTTTTTGATGTCTATAGGTTAAATATTAAAACAGGCGAAACAACCCTGGTAGCAAAAAATCCCGGAAATATTGAGAGCTGGCTTACAGATCACGATGGAAAAATTAGAATTGCGATAGAATCCGATGGCGTCAATAGTACTGTGTTGTATCGTGATTCGGAAGAAGAAGCATTTAGACCTTTTGTCGATACAAAAGATGGTGACACTATTAGACCGATCGCTTTCTCCAAAGACAATCAATCTATTTATGCAGTGTCTAATAAAGATCGTGATAAAGCTGAGTTAGTAAAGTTCGATTTACAAGCGAACGAAGAGGTTCTTTATTCTAACCCACAAGTGGATGTGATAGGGGCCAAATACGACACAGATCAGGATAAATTACTATATAGTATATTTTTTACAGATAAGCGACAATATATATTCTTTGACGAAGATTTCGAAAACTCTTTTAATAGTTTAACAGAAAAGTTACAAGTTAGTGAAAGCGAACTTACAATTATTGACTACAACAAAGAAAGGACAAAATTCATTGTTTCCATATCAAGTGATAAAGTATATGGAACCTATTATTATTACGATTCAACATCGGATGAACTAACGAAATTAGCCGAATTAGGTTCTTGGCTGAACAAGGAGCATTTAGCAGACATGCATCCGATCTCCTATAAAAGTAGAGATGGTTTAACGATACATGGTTATTTAACGTTGCCAAAAAATAAAAACCCAGAAAACTTGCCTTTAATTGTAAATCCACATGGAGGTCCTTGGGGCCGAGATACATGGGGCTTCAATCCAGAAGTGCAACTTCTTGCAAATCGAGGATACGCTGTTCTGCAAGTGAATTTTAGATCCTCAGTCGGCTACGGAAAAGAGTTTGTAGATGCGGGTAATAAACAGTGGGGATTAAAAATCCAAGATGACATTACAGATGGCGTACAGTGGGCAATTGACCAAGGTATAGCAGATCCTGATCGAATTGGCATCTACGGGGCATCATTTGGCGGCTATGCAACGTTAGCTGGCATTACTTTTACACCTGATTTATATGCAGCCGCTGTTGACTACGTTGGCGTTTCTAACATTTTTACATTTTTAGAAACAATCCCTCCTTATTGGGAAACGATGCGAAATGAGCTTTATAAACGAGTGGGTCATCCTATAGAAGACAAAGAGCTTCTTGAACAAATCTCTCCTGTCTTCCATGTCGATAAAATTAAAACACCTTTATTTGTCGCTCAAGGTGCAAACGATCCTCGTGTCAACAAAGCTGAATCTGACCAAATTGTCGAGGCACTACAAGCAAGAGGGATTGACGTGGAATACATGCTTAAAGATAATGAAGGGCATATATTCGAAAACGAAGAAAATCGAATTGAATTTTACAATGCGATGATAAAGTTTTTGGATGATCATTTAAAGTAAAAAAACACTGACTCCAACATCAGGAGTCAGTGTTTCTATTATACATCAACCTTATTCTTCATCCTTAATAGTCTAAATTCTTTTCGTACTGAATAGCTTGAGAAAAAGTATTTATATCCTCCAAAACTCTGTATGTATTAAACAACCTTATGTAACCGTTCCTCTTGTAAAAGCTGTTTATTCTTGTTTTCTTCTTTGCGCTGATATATATTATTTCGAATAAGGGCGGTTATCACAAGCAGTGTTCCTACTACATCAAATATGGTTACTTTATATCCTTGCGTCATCATAATAACCAATGTCGTAATGGGAACGAAGTTAATAAATAAAATGCCATTAATTGACGACAATATTTTCACCCCATAGTTCCAACTAAGCAGTGCCACAATACCCGGCAATGTCATCATAAATAATAAATCATACTTAACAATCGAAATCGTTTCCATACTCGGTACTGAAACATATCCCAGTTTTGTGATTATTATCGTCATGATACCTGTTATCGCTGTACCAAATACACATGTCAAAGTTGAGTAGCGAAGTGTAGACCAATCACGAAATGATTGTCCGCCCATTGTATAGATTACCCATCCTATAACAGCAATTAACATAAAGGCTAGCGATAACAGGTTTTCTTCCAATGTAAGAAAGAAACTCATATTACCTTTTGTAATAACAAAAAAAGCGCCAACAAAGGCAATGGCCATGCTAATCATCATATACTTCTTCGGTTTCACATGTTTATATCCCCATAGAATACAAATTGAAATCATCGGCATTAGTGCCTCCATAATAGACGCTGCCATAACCCCGGACTTCCCCATTAACATTTCACCTAAGAAAATAAGTACGTTATATACAGTAAACGCCATCATCCCAAAGAAGATGAGCAGCTTTCCTTTCCCTTCCAAACGAAATGATTTCTTTCCTTCTTTCATCCACAATAAAATGACTAAAGCAATCGATACCGCCCCATATCGAATAAATGTAAAATAAAATGGGTCTATATACTCTAGTGCATGATCTGCAACTGGAAACATTGCTCCCCATGACATACTTGCTATTAAACATGCCATCGCACCTATTATCATTTCTGCCTTTTTCATCGCTGTAATCCCTCTCTCATGTCATTTCTTTGCATTTCACAACGAGAATTATAAAGGGGAAAAGATATCAAGTAAAATGATTGAAAATGATATAAAATATCTTTTATAATGATACTTTATAGCAAAGGAGGAATGTTCAATGGAGTTTCGAGACTTACAAATTTTCCAAAGCGTTGTACATCACGGAAGCGTTAGCAGTGCCGCAAAGGCATTAAATTATGTCCAATCTAATGTAACGGCACGTATTAAACAATTAGAAAGCGAGCTTAAAACACCGCTTTTTTATCGCCATAAAAAAGGAATGACGTTAACACCAGAAGGTCGAAAAATGGTTGCTTATGTTAATAAAATTTTACAGGATGTTGAGGAACTAAAAAAAGCATTTCTAGATAGTGATACACCATCCGGAACCTTAAAAATCGGGACAGTTGAAACAGTGAGGACATTACCAAACATCCTAGCCTCCTACTATAACAGATATCCCAATGTTGATTTATCACTAAAAGCTGGGTTAACGGATGAACTTATGAAAGAAGTAGCCGATCACAAATTAGATGGTGCTTTTATATCAGGACCTATTAAACATCCACTTTTAGAACAATATGATGTTTGTACAGAAACACTCGTTCTTGTTTCACAAAATAAAACTTTTCATATAGAGGAATTTATAACAACACCTCTCCTTGTTTCTAATCAAGGATGTGGATATCGTTCTAAGCTGGAACACTGGCTTAAAGATGAAGGTTTACTTCCAAAAAGAATCATGGAATTTAACATATTAGAGACGATTCTAAACAGTGTTGCACTTGGCCTTGGAATTACGCTCGTACCGGAATCCGCTGTTGAGCATCTTTCTATTACAGGCAAGATTCATTGTCATCCGATTCCTAAAAAATACGAAAGCATTTCAACCGTCTTTATACGTCGAAAAGATGTATATATGACAAACTCGATGCAAAGTTTTTTAAAAATAATTGCAGAGCATCGTCAGATAAACATGCTTTAACGTGTTAAATGTAAGTTATATTTTTCCCTACTTTTTAAAAAATGAATATATTGTGTCAAATCTAGAAATAAGGTATTTGAAAAGGTATAATTGTAAATTGGAATATATAATGAGGTGAGCCTAAATGAAATTAAAAATCACTGCGGTTGCTTTATTAGCTGCTGTTTTGTTAGTTGCTTGCGGTGAGGAAAATACAAATAAAGGAGATTCATCAAAAGAAACGACACAGAACATGAAGGAGTTAGTGCGTGATTACAGTGTAGGCAATATAAAAAACCAATCAGCCTCCATCACATCTACACAACTTATTGTTACCGACAGCAACAAAAAAGAGTTAGTCTATGACTTGCCTGAAGACGATTTCTTTGTTTCCATTGCACCTTACGTCAATGAAACCCATCCATGCACGAACCATAGCTTGACAGGTTGTCAAGGAGAAATGGTGGAAGAAGATTTTGATGTATACATTCAAGACAATGAAGGCAATGTGGTACTCGATGAAAACTTGAAATCCCAATCAAACGGATTTTTCGATTTATGGCTACCGAGAGATAAAACGTATCACATAACGATTGCTCACGACGGAAAAAAAGTGGAGTCATCGTTTTCTACTTTTGAAAGTGATGGCACTTGCATCACAACTATGCAGTTAATGTAGGCCAAAAAAACACCTGATTAGGTGTTTTTTTGGTTTAGTGAATGAAGGTGCTGACAAACTACGAACAGGAGTTGATAGATGAATTTACCCGGCAATGATTAGAAAACGGGAGGCAAGATAACTGTTAAATACATATTCTCATAGCATTATTTTAGTATGTTAAAGGGTTAACAGTGGAAATGAAGTAGGAGGCAATGTAAAAAGCCGGTGCAGAAAATCAACGAGCGCACTAATCCGCTATACTGGTTCCCAAGATAAAAAGAAATAGACCTCCCTTGAGCCTTGACAACGTCTAGGGATGGTCTATTTCAAAAAACCACTCTGAGTAGCCCCTTTGAGGGCGGCTATTGTAGATGACTGAAGATGTTCCCACATCTTCGGTCTTTTTTAGTCTATGATTATACTATAACATTCTAAACAAGAACAACCACACTTGTCATTGCTGCAACGCTTGTTAATTTTCTATACCTTTATAGTTACAGTATCTTTTCAGGACACATTTTAAGTAATTTACTTTTGACTAAAATAGTTGTACCAAATAGTAAATAAGAGCTTAAACAACAACAGACATTTAAATAATAACTTTCTTAGCTTTTGTGTCCAAAATATTGAGCTAGATCCAGTTGTTAACAGTCGATATCCAGTCATTCTAGTCATTCCAGTCAAACTCCAGTCGATGACATAATTTGAGTTACTAATTAACTCCCTTTATTCAATGTAAAATGTACCCTATAGGTAGACTTTTTTTCATGTCTACTCTATAGGGTATATTTTAATTAAAGTGTTGGTTTTTATTAGTTATGGTTATGTCCCTTGTAGATGTAAATTATCCCATGAAAAAATGATAGTATAATACTTTCCGTTGTGTTAACCCATCTCTTGTTCAACAATACTCTGTAATCTTTTCAAGTACTCCAATAATGCATTGTAAGAAATAGTGTTTAATGCCTGATAGTATTCACTTAAATTATAATTATTGAGGTATATCCAATGTACTCTATCTACAAATCTTTCTGTATAATTAAACGACATCAAAAAACTGTAGACAATACGTATCTTAATCTGCTTAAACTCTTTATATGAGATAGTTAATCCATTGTGAGGTAGCTTTTTAAAATCAAGTATACACAGTAATTTGCTACCTATTATGTCTATTTGATAATTAGAGATAATTCCCTTCTCAATTAAAACGGTTCCGATAATATTAATGATTGTCTCTGTTGTAATTAAATGCTCTATTGAATCGTTATCTAAAAGAGAAAATAATGTATTATCCTCCCTAATAAATCTGATATCGTCCTCATTAAAAGAAATATCTTTAGGAACGAATAAACCCTTATCTTTTCTTTTATTTAATTTCTCTGCCCACTTAAAAACATTAGAAGATCTTGCGGGTCCACACGTAATAAAATCGATATTCTCTATAATGAAATACTCTTCTTTAAATGATAATAATTCATAAAGTTCTATACCTTTTATATCATCTTCGTTACCTATAACAGTAAAATAAGGGTATATTGGACCGAATAGTTTCCTTAATCCTCGTTCGTACTTACTTCCTACTGTATTAGTGGTATGAAACTCATTCAAAACGATTTTCTTCTGTTTACTAAAACTTTCATTAGTTATTTTTTTGTTAAAAAGGTCATCTAAAAATTCATCAATTATAGAAGCATTAAAATCGCTCATTATAATATTAAAAGTTGTTGTATTTAGGTGCGTGTAACCGTTAACCTTTGCACCCTTAATCATATATTTTTCAAATAGATTGTTCATATCATCTAATAAAAGGTGTTCAATAAGATGTGCAACACCTGAAGGGATTCTTTCTCCACGTTGATTGATAAAAGACAAACCACCAATCGGTAAGCTAATACTAACGAATTGAGAATTAAGGTTGCAATTTTCAAAAACTTTCACTGTGTTATTACCATCTATGGTTATTTTTAAGTTTAATAATTTATCAAGTTTTTGCATGTAATCCTCCATATAAACAAAGTTGAACATTATTTTCAACCTTAAAAGAAGATCTAATAGAAAAGTCATTATTTGATTTTTGAATGATATTGCCGTGATTGTTGGTTAGATAATTTATATAGGCTCTTGTTAAAGCCAAAGGTCTATCTTTTATTATTAGACTGTTTAATCTAAAATAGTTTTCTGCTGCATCTATTGTATTCTTATCCCATAGCCCATTATTAATTTTTTCTAATTCATTGCTCACTTTTTCAATTACTTGATTCAACAATCCATTTTTGACCTTACTAAATATGACAATTTCACCTGTGTTAGCATTCCCTACTGAACTTACATCATAGACTAGTTGATGTTGTTCTCTTAACTGTTTAAATAATATACTTGTACTATTACCACCTATATAAAGATTTAATAAAGAAAAATCTTTATCTGTTATATTCAATGAGTTGACACTTAATAAGTTAACAAAAATACTATAGCTGTGATTGATGTTATACGAGATTTTTTTATTTTTAGCAGGAAGTATATTTTCGCTCCTTTTTTCGATCAAATTTTGATTTTTCGATACATAAGGACTTAATAAATGTTCATTATCTCTTGATATCCTACTACCTATATAAAAAATTATTTTTTTCAAGCGCCCTTCTTTTTTTGTTGAGCTAATCCAATTAAAAAATGAATCTATTGTTATTTGATTATAGGATGATGTTTCCCCATACAAACTAATAAAATCTATACCTGCTTCAGCATAGCATTTTTTTATTGCCTGACTTTTTATATCTTGATTTGCTCTTTGAGTTCTTTCTAAGGCACGTCTCATTGCAGTCTCAAATAGTTTATTGTTTAAATCATTTTCTAAATCGTTCAAATACGATATAGAATTAACTATTTCTTCAAAAAGCTTTTTAATTGAATTTAAAAATTGAAAATGTACATTGTAAATTAATAAATGATCTTTTTTAATTATATGTGTATAAAATTCAATATTGGAAGCTCTCATTCTTTCTTCAAATGTTATTTTTGTATACATATCGAAAATATTTAAGAAAGTTGCGTTATGCACAGTTAAAGGAATAATCCGGCAATTAGTAATAGAGTTTATATTAGACGATCGAATGTACTTAGTATAAAAATTATCATTTCTTCTTACAAATACCTCATCCATACAAAAACCTCCACCTTTATGCGTCTTACTTATGAATGCTGATTAAACTGGTGCATTAATGCTTTATTGTTTAACAAATCCTCACCCAATAGTTCGGATACTTCATCTGCGTTAAACTTATATCCATAAGTAAACAATTGCTTAATATAACTTCCCGCCTCTTCTTTTTCAAACCAATTTTCATCATATTTTTTAATTATTAATTCCTCTAACTGAGCATGTAATAACCATCCTCTTAATTGCCAAGCTGCACTAATTTCGTCATCTAATGTTAACAGATTATAAAGACTCATATCATCTTCTAATAGTGCCCTTGTGTAGTAACCATTATCTGCAAATTTAAGTGTACGATGAAACTCTACTTCAGTTTTTAATTTAGCCCAATACTTTCTAATGAGATATACCCTATACTTATATGCCTCTTTAGCGATATCAGAATTATATCCTCTTGACTTAAGCCAATGTTTATTAAAAAGCAAGCTTTCATTCAATGCACTAAATGCTTCAGCTACTGCATGATCCCCCATTCTTCTAAATGGATATACTAATCCTTCATCTACATTGTTAAAATGAAATCCATGGCCAAATTCATGGTATAAGTGCCGTTGAGTTTGAAACCCTTGTTTATTATCAGAGACCAATATTACTTCACCTGGTATTTTTAAAGGTACACAAAAAGAGTTTCCTGTTTTATTTCTAGAATTCACCCAAGCGACTTGAATTCCTTTAGTAGACCATTTCATTCTATCAATTAAGAAGTTCATATCAGAAACTGTACGCTCTATAGTGAAATCATCTAATTTATCAATACTATTTAGATTGAAATGTCCATTTGAACAGTTTTTTAAGACCTCTTCTGTAAAAAAGCTGTCTGTATATTCTAGAAATCTATCGTACTCACTAATTAAGTTATCTATTTTATACCTTCTTAGGTTATCTGCAACTTCAATAAAATCATTAAACCCTAACTTTATTGAAAGAGTATTTAAAATGGTATAAAATTCAGTTGCTTTTGGGTTATAATACTCATCTAAGTATTTATGGATTTCCCTGTTTAATTCATTGTTAAATGAGATTTGATTTGTTTTTTGTGCCTCTCTAAGTGATATTAATTTTCCTTTATTATTTATTACAGGTTGAATCTCTAATAAAGTCAAGTCATCGAGAAAATCTTTTGTATGGTAACTATACCATTGACCAATAAGATACCCTCTAATATAGAAATTTTCTCTTGACGAATCATCATATTCCCAACTTATATTTTTCAGTTTATTTATAAAATCCTCGTCAAAGAAATGATGATATTTATTTAAGACATTTTTATATTCATCCCTGCCACCTTGCCCAGTAAAGGACTTAAACATTGCAGTAGTAATTTCTTCAGCAAATTCCGGTAATTCAGTAGACACCATTGTTAATTTACTCATATCATAACTCACTCCTGATTTGCATTTTTTAACCAAGAAGGTAATACAATTAGTAAAGTGGCTATTAAAGGTAACATACCACCTATGATATATGTTTGCCGAACCCCTATGAATTCGGCTAATACTCCACTAGCACCAAATGCTAAAGGATTAACCATAGATACTAGGGTTCCTAGGATACTAAATACATGTGGAAGTTGTTTACTTGGAACTGTCCTTTGGACAAAACTAAATAAAGGAATATTAGCAATCGACATCGCAACACCATGTATGATAATAAAGAACATCGATAAATAAATACTAGAACTTAATCCGAAAAACACTTGTGCTATCCCCTGAGTAAAAAATCCTAAAGCTAACATTTTCCATAACGAATTAATTTTTTTGCTTCCTATGTATAAAGCTCCCAATGCTATCCCTACAAACCAAGAACCTTGAATTAAACCATATCCACCAGAACCAGCACCAAGTATATTTTCCGCATATGCTGGACCTAATACAGTAATAGGGGCACCACCAACATTCATAAGTATTCCAATACTGAAAATAATAATTAACGCTGGAGTTTTCTTCAAATAGCGAAAACCCTCTTTAAAATCATCTTTAATATTTGATTTATCTTTACCTTCAAAGGGATTTTTAATATTTTTTAACCGACTAATAAGAAAAGCACTTAAAAGCAAAGAGAAAGCATTTACAAGTATATTAAAAAATGCTCCAACACCTGCTATTAGTAAACCACCCAGTCCGTAGCCAGCAGTATTTACAATTCTATTAGACATCTGAGTGGTGGCATTAGCTGTTTCTAACTCATTTTTATTTACAATTTGAGGAATTATGGCATTAGTTGCTGGTCTATTAAAAACAACTAGGATACCTTCTAAGAATATGCATAAAAAGATTATATTAACAGTCAATAAATCAAACAAATAAAGTGTCATAACGGTTAAAACCAAGCCAGCACGTATTGAATCAGAGATTACTAGTAATCTTCTAAGATTATAACGACTTATAATAACGCCTATCCATAATCCTAGTAATAATTGAGGTATATCATACATTATCGCGAATATACCACTCTGTGCCGTAGAATTGGTAATATCCCAGATAATCCAAGAAAGAGCTATAAAATACAGACTTCCTCCTAACCCAGTACCCATTTGTGCAATCCATACGTTTCTAAAGTTATAATTTGATAAAACTTTTTTATAATTCTTAAATATTTCCTGCACCTCCAAACAATCGAGTAGGAGGGGGTGATTAAGCCCCGACCTCTCATACCACCGTACGTACCGTTCGGTATACGGCGGTTCCATTTATGTCTGACGTAGTTGTGAATATCTTACATATAGACTTTTCAACCTTCGCGACTCCCAATAGGAGTTTGTGAGGGTTCTTAGTGGAATTGGACTTTTGGCTATTCCCCAGTATTTCTTTCGAGAATTTCCCCATTTATATGCCTGTTGTTTCGGTACACCTAACCCCATGAGATTTCTCACTTTGGTTTTCGGTTTCTTCCACTCTTTCCATTGGCACATTCGTAGACGCCTTCTTATCCATTTATCTACTTCTTTGAACTTGGAGGGAGTATCCGCTAACGCATAATATCCACACCAACCAATCAAGTATTGATTCAATTGTTCAATTCTTATCTCCATGGGAATCGGTTTTGACCTTTGGAAAGCTCTTTATCTTCGGCTTTTTGCGAACATTTACCTGTTAAATCAGCGTGATAGTAATACGTACTTTTCGGAGTATCGAGGACGTCACACATTGCTGATACCGAATATTTGTGAGCGTTATTTCGAATCACATCTATTTTCGTCCCATGATCAGGACTGGTTACTTTAAAATGTCGTTCTCCATGAGTAAACGTTGGTTTTCTTTGCGAAGGCGCATCAATTCATTTTCTTCTTCTGAACAATTATCTTTTGCAGCGAAAGAACCTGTTTCACGATGGTTTTTAATCCAACGATCTAAAGCAGATGGTGTAATATCATATTCTCTGGTAATATCCGCATGGGATTTGCCATTTTCGTAAAGCTTCACTAATTGCAGTTTAATTCGGGTGTAAAAATTCGACGTTAAGGTGTCATCATAGCGCGCTCCTTATATTAACAGTCTAAGTTTACAGCCTCTTATTTTATCTGTCCAACTTAGTATAGCTGATTCAGGGATTTCAATCCGACGGACAGGAGAAGGTTTATAGGTACCCCTTTATCAAGGAAGTTTTAAGTGGTTCACATGTTTCGAGGATATGTCTTCGTAGGTCTTTTACGGACATATGGTTTACTCCAAGACTTCCTTTATTTTTTTCTACTCGTTTTAATGCGCGTAGAAGGTTTTCGAGTGACAGGATTCGTTCCATTAACATCAAGATGTTTCTTTCTAGGTGAACAAGACATTCTCTTTAAGCGGGTTTTTTACTAATCCCTTCAGAAAGACCCCATGGAATTCACTATTTCTTCCTTTCAGGCAGGTTCCCGTTAGAATTTTCTGCTTTTAAACAAAGAACCGTTTGCCGAGTGTTTGTTCTCCTAAATAGTTCAGTCCTTCCTTGATTCTCTCGAGTGAATCAAGTACTATGACCTCGACTGACTTCTGATTATTCAACTATCTATCACTAGATAGGTTACCAAGTGTACTTGGCGTGTTAATCAGACCTCCCCGGGTAATAATGCAATCTCTCCTTCCATCTATCTGCTTCATTTACTCTACATCACCTTCGGCAGAAAGGATTTTGTTATGTGTGGCAAACTCATCCAATGATGTCAAGCCTTATATGAAGTTCGTGTTCCCCAGACCGGAAATTTGCCGCTCGCTTCCTTCAGATTCTGCGTCACCACAGACACCCTTGCGTTTGTTACTTCTGCCTTCACAGCTCAGGACTTTCACCCTATAGATTGCACCCATGCCGGGCGCACTAAAAGAACCAAAAGAGCACAGTAGCTCTTTGGTTCTAATTTATAATAAAATGAGAGGGAAGATCGCCTTTAAAAGTTAGCTATTTAACTTAACCTTTTAATTCACTCTTGTCAGCACAGAATGGATCTGATTGTGGAGCCCATAAAACGTAAGCAAAAGCATTGTACTTAGTGTTGATTAGTTGGTGGCACTCTTCTGTTTCTTCAGGAATCTCTAATTCAAAAAATTTAATATCTTCCATGTATAACTCCTCCTTTTTTATAATCCTCCCCCTCAGATTATAAACGTGTAGTTGCCTCGAATTGACGTACTAAATTGTTAAACATATTCTCTTTGTATTGATCTGGACAATCTACTTGACCAATCCCCTCACCTTTAGTCAGAGTGCCTAAATGGCACCTCCCACCACAAACATACCTTAAATCACATGTTTTACACTCGGGAAGTAAATCTACCATAGATAGATTATGTTCATGGTCTATAATATCAAATAAGCTTTTAACACCGTCTTTTATAAAATTTCCTCTTATAAATCTTGGTGTAAGACAGGGAGAAACATCACCATTTGGATAAATGTCTATAGTATTACCGTAACCACAATTTCTTCTTGGATAACTCGGTGTAGGCATCCAAGCATCTTTATCAACAAAATGTTCTGCTGTATAACTTAATGTTGATGCAAAATCAGAAGGGTTTATTTCTTCTGTTAAGTTTACTCCTCTTCCCTCACTAACAAAGCTTGATAAATCTAAGTCTAACTTCATACCACCTAGTTCATTATTAATGTAATTGTAAAGATTATCTTGAATATCTTGTGCATTAGAATTCATCACTGTAATGTTTAATCCAACTCTAACATCTGAATTTTTTAATAATTTTAATGACTTTGTTACCCTATTAAATACCCCTTTACCTCTAATCTTGTCATTAACTTCTTCTGACGCACCATCTAAGCTGATTTGAAGATTATCTAAACATGTATTAAGTTCTTGAACTTTTTGTTCAGTAATTGCCATACCATTAGAGATCATTCCAGTTTTTGCTCCCTTACTCTTAGCATAACGGAGTATTTCTAAGTGACCTTTGTACAAAAGAGGCTCTCCACCTGTAATACTAAGGAAAAATTCGCCATACCTTTCTGAGGCCTCATCAATTAAAGCTAACCACTGTTTTGTATCTATTTCATCATATTCTTTAATTCCACTATCCATATAGCAATGTATACAACGTAAATTACATCTGTTAGTCAGGTGAAATTGTATATTACGTACGCGTTTAACGTTATCATCACTAGCAATATATGATTTATTAAAAAAGTCTTTAGTATAAAGCAAAGAAATCAATTTTTTCATTTGTTCTAAAGAGTCTATCTCTCGTTGATTATATTTATAAGAGTGAGACTTTACAGCTTCTCGCATACTTATATTATTGAGAAGTAATTTGAATAAGTACGAATCTCTATCTGAGAGGACAATCCAAGTAGGCACATTAATAGCAATAAATAAGTTCTTCCCCTTTACCTTCCTATGTTTTATTGGTTTGGGTAATTGCAAAGGTTTATCAAGGTCAAATCTTTCCTTTTTATAATACATAGCTCATCACCTATATTATTTATTTATTATTTCCAATAATTAATATTTCAAAAATATCACTAATATCAGAATAAGTCAATAATTAAATTTTATTTAATATACTTAATAATAAGTATATTTTATAGAATGTATATTTACTATTTATTTTTAAACTTTTTTCTGACCAATTAGTTGCATTTGGAACCTATGTATTAACTATACAAATTAAGAAATAAATAAGTATTAACTTCACAGGTATACGCTCACGTTTAACAGGAAGCCAGACAAAAAGCAATCGCTTCATTTTTAAATGGGGATTTTTATTCCGACGAAATTGGGGGCTTATTAAAGCCTAATTCACACTACCCACCTACCAAGTAATTTGTATTATAATTTCCTCGTTTATTTTTTACTTATATGGATATTTCTTACAAATCACCTCGGGATGTTCGACCTTCCTTCACTTCTACTATTAAAAAATAGTAGCACAGACCTTAGCCGTGGGGTCTGTGCTACTGACTGAGTTCAATCGGTTTACAGTAGAAGAGGTTAAAAAAATAATAGGACATGACATTTTTAAAGCAATGGATTTATTTGCTTAGTTATGTAGCAATTACCGTACCCGTTTTGATGTAAATGATAAGAAAATGAAGTACTGTCGGTTAGCTTCACCCAATGATACATTAGCACACTTCTTAGAAGATCATAATAATCTGCAAAATATAACAATCCATAGTTTTCGTCATACCCATGCTTCACTCCTATTTGAAGTAGGAGCAACTATTAAGGATGTCCAAGTACGATTAGGTCATACATACAGACATTCAAACAACAATGGACATCTATAGAAATGCTAACACGCAATGTTGGGGAATAATCACCTGTTGCTAAAGTAAGTAATGAAATCACTTTTTTAAAATACTATTTAGAAACGTACAATACACGTATACGCAAGAGTTCAAAACTTGCTCGTCCATACATCATTCGTTTAATCATCTTTAATCGGTTTACATGACCCTCTACAAATCCATTGCTATCCTCAAAAGAACATGCATGGAGAGTCGATGGAAAATCAATGAGTAATCGATTAATAAATGTTTTTGTTAGGGGATCTTCACGGCTTTTTTCGTACAAAATGAGCTCTCGTAAATGCTCTTTATCGCGGTTTGAAATCGCTTCTCGAAATCCCTGAATAAAAGCGAAATAGGGACGTAATGCTGGGTATTTTTTAAGAACATGATTAACGAGCGCTCTATCTTTCTCTGTTGAAGAAAATGTCCATTGCCATAAAGCACGGCGAATTTCCCTTCTCGTATAATAAGCTGATGGCCTAAGCGTTTGTCCTTGTTTCCTTTTTTTTCGAACATCCGTAACCAACACCCTTACTGAACCATAAGATCCTTTGTATCCTTGCTTCATTATCGTATCGTATATCTCTTTTACAGTATGTCCTTTTTTTTCTAAAGATAAAACGTCTTCTGTCCAAGCATCAATCGGTTTTAGACGTTTTTGTCGTTCACCAGTTCCTGGATTTTCCTTCAAGAGATCTGCCTTTGCAGTTCGCCGATCGATGTTCATAATTGCAGCGATCCGTTGGAGTGAATATCCTTCTTTTTTTAATTTTTTAACTTGAAGTCTCGTTCCCATTTTTTCTCTACGTTTTGTTTTCTACGTTTCTCCTGTTTGGTTAATGGTCGTGGGGAAGGTGGAGAAGATTGATTATCGTCTTTTAATAGACGTAGTGGAAGTACTTTTTGTATGATTCGATCATGCAATGTCCATAGATTTTGGATAAGATGAAAGCGATCATGAATTTGGATCGCGCGTGGATAAATCTGGTCTATCACTTCCCGAAAACGAGCGAAACGGTCTCTAGAAATTCTTTGAATGGGTGGATAGTTTCTCAGCCATGACTTCAGTGTTTCAACTGTACGATCAGGTAATAGGTCAATCGGTTGAGAGGTAAGCGCGTCACAAATAATGACCCCGTATCGCTGCCGTTTTTTGAAGGCAAAATCGTCAATTCCAACGAAAGGGACTCTCCTTCTTTGGAAGAGGTGTCTGGTAGACAAGACGTAATAAAGAGTCATGACTAATTGACATACCTAATGTTCGGCATACTTTTTCTGCCTGGACTGCATTGGTAGAGAACACTACTGCCCGAAGAGCGTCTTCCATCGGTTGAGTACGCCTACGATGGGGGGCGATCCAAGGTAATCGTTCTGTAAACACTCGTCTTTTACATTTATTATTTTGACAGAACCATTTATGAGATTTTACATAAATAATGACCTGACGTGCTTCCAAAGGAAGGTCTGAAAATTTACGTATATAAGTGCAATGACGTTTAAAGGTACGCTTGCCACATTGGGGACACGAGGCAGAAGATGAAGAAAGAAAAGCGACGAACTCCACACGATCAGATTTATCTACTACCGAAACTACTTCGAGACGGGAATCTAGCCGTTTTAGTAGATTCTTCATGAGAATACACGTCCTTTTTCTTTTAGTTATTATATTCCAATTATAACTTAGAATACGCCTCACTAAAAGTGCGTAAGAGCCATAATTTAGTTGACATTTATAATGAAGTTTATAAAACTAGGAACAGCATCAATAATGTAAAAAGTTGGTGCAGAAAATCAAACAACTAATTGAATAAAACAGTTAACTATGAAGATGAAAAAACAGCAACTATTCGTTGGGGAATTTGGCATATAGCAGACCATAATAGATACCATCAAACTCATATTAATCAACTTCGTAAATGGTTTAAAGAAGAGAAAGAGGAATCAATGAACAAACAGGGTTAACGAAAAAATAAATTCTGCATTTATTGCCATGGCACTTAGCAAAGTTTGGCAAGTGTATGGGAGTCTTTTTCTTATTAAAAATAACTTCTTAAATCATAAATCCCCAAAAAGAAAAAAAGCTTGTAGAGAATAAACACCTACTTTCTCTACAAGCTGAATATTTTTAAATAATAGTCGAATCTACTCAATATGTTGATATTTATTACGTTTCACTGTCCACAAGTAAAGTATTGTTTGGAAGTAAAAAAATTTTTTATTTTCCGACATATTAGCGAATACCTTTCCTTCCTGCTCGTTAAAATTTGCTAACCATTTTCAAATTATCGGTTTATTTTTTGAATAAAAATAATAAATAAAAAACGAAATTCCTATTAATAAAAAGAGTGGAACAAATAAATTATCAAGGAAAGAAAATGTTTCGTGATAAGTTGGATACTGCCCTGTAGTTATTTGTGCAAACCAATAAATATAGCTTGATAAACGTTCAATTGTGAAAAGTAAACCACTAGTCAAAAGAAATATAGAACCTAAGTACAAACTTGTTTTTCTATCAATCAAATAAATCGCCACCTTTTTTTAAATGTAGTGATATTTTGAATATTTAATGTATAATTCACTAGAAGCCCAAAGATTGCAGCATTAGCTTCAGCATCCGGAGCTATATTAGCTGCACTTATTGAAATAGACCAATATGAAGTATTATGGTCTTTTTGGAGTTATCAAGCTATAGGAAAAACGTTCTATCGTGATTCAGTGTCATTCTTCAATTATAAAGGTAGAACTGCTGCTAATAAAGTGAAACTTCCATCAGTGGGGGTTTTCTCTCATCCCCCACTGATGGTTAGTTGAACCAATCGGACATTTACTGGCAGTTATCCCCCACCTAGACTTCTTTGATCCCTCTTACTCTTGAGGTGGGGTCTTACTGCCAGTTAGATGTGGGATAAAATATGCGCCATACATCACTATTGGGGAAAAAACTGAGGAGAGTTTAATAATTTGAAATGGTTGTATGCTATTTTATTTATTTTGCTGGGAAGTTTTCTATTTTCATTAACCATTGATGATATAGGAATTATAGGTCTTATAATTAAGATAATTATAGGATGTGGATGTTTTTTTATTGCTGGTTTTATTATCAGAAACAAGAAAGAAAAAAAATAAAAGTCTCACAGGGAGACATTTTAGGTTCTAGTTCAATTAAATAAAATTGATTGCCTTTGATTTGTCGCTTTTTAGCTACTTCAAGTCGATCCAAAATCCTTTGGTTGAATTCTTGCTGTGCTTGGATGAATTCAATCAAAGGAGTTTTTTCTTGTAGGCGAAATAGTGGATTGCGATATGGACAAATTTGAATGATACAGAGTCGCTATATGATTGACTGCTTGGTCGAGGGACTTTCCCATTGCCTTCATGTCGCAGAGGTATTCCAAATACTTGATATCATCCTCGCTATATTGAAATCCTTGTCATCCTTTTCGAAAGAAAATCCTTGTTCTTCAAGCATTTGCGAGTATTTTCTTACGGTGACTGGTTGTATCGAAAGTCGTTTTGCGACATCTTTGCTAGAATGGATTTTTGTTTTCAACTAGGTAAAGGAGAAAGAAAAACAATAATAGTAAGACCTAAAATTAAAACATATAAAGTCAAACTTCCATCAGTGGGGGTTTTCTTTCATCCCCCACTGATGGTTAGTTGAACCAATCGGACATTTACTGGCAGTTATCCCCCACCTAGGCTTCTTTGATTCCTCTTACTCTTGAGGTGGAGGTCTTACTGCCAGTTAGATGTGGGATAAAGTTGTTGATCAATCTTTTTTCAAAAAGCTGAGGTTTAATCTGCTAAAAACCTTATGTTTCTAGCAAATTTTTATTCGCACTTTATTTTAAAAGAACAATATGCTAATATAATAGCACACAATCGACAGACAGTCGGTCTATAGAGAGGAGTTGTAAAAATGAGAGTGATAAAAAAAGCCGAGGAGCGCAGGAACGAAATACTTGACGCGGCTGATGAGCTTTTCGGTCAGAAGGGCTTTGATGGCACAAGTACAAACGATATTCTTGAAAAGGTCGGAATTGCGCGGGGAACGCTGTATTATCACTTCAAGTCGAAGGAGGATATTATGGATGCACTGATTGAGCGGTATACTGTCCTCATTTTAGGAGCAGCGAAGGAAGTTGCCGCAGACAAGAGCATCCCCATAAATGAGCGTATTATTCGCGTTGTAATGGCACTGAACATAAGTGGCGGAAATGGCAAGGAAATTATTGAGCATATTCACAAGCCTCAGAACGCGCTGATGCATCAGAAAATACAAAAGGTCATCATCAACGGCGTTCCACCGATACTGACGGAAATAATCCGCGAAGGCATTGAGCAAGGACTATTCAGTACGCCGTATCCGTATGAATGCATGGAGATGGTTGTGGCATATACGAATACCGTTTTTGATAATGATATGGTTATTATGACGAATGAAGAGCTGGCTTCACGTATACAGGCGTTTGTTTTCAACGTAGAAAGGCTGCTCGGTGTCGAAAGCGGAAGTCTTACGTACATGATGAAGATGTTTGACAGCGGAGATGGAGGTAGAAGAAATGGAAACAGCAATGAATAACTCGGTAAAATTATCCAAAAAATTTCTTCTTTTGTGGTCAGGACAGCTTATTTCAGTGATAGGAAGCGGGCTAACTTCGTTCGGGCTTGGGATTTATGTTTTTGAGCAAACGGGAAAGGCATCAGCTATGGCACTTGTAACCTTACTTGCGTTTATGCCGTCGCTTCTTTTAAGTCCCGTGGCAGGGGTGCTTGTGGATCGCTATGACCGCAGGCTTCTAATGATGCTGGGCGACGGTCTTTCTGCGATAGGACTTATATTTATTTTAATTTGTATGCTTAGTGGAGAAGTGCAGTTATGGCAAATTTGCGTGGGAGTTACAATAAGCTCGATTTTTTCATCTCTGCTTGCTCCTGCATACAAAGCTACGGTTACGGATTTGCTTACCGAGGAGGAGTACACAAGGGCAAGTGGTTTTGTTCAGGTTGCAGGCTCGGCAAAATATCTAATTTCTCCCATACTTGCGGGTTTTCTGCTTACCGTTTCGGATATAAAGCTGCTGCTTGTAATCGACATCTGTACATTGTTTGTAACAGTTATTACAACTCTTGCTGTACGTAAAGGCCTTGTTTCTAAGAAATACGAACAGACAAAATCGTTTATCCTGGAATTCAAAGCCGGCTGGGGCGCCATTTCTGAAAACAGGGGCGTATTTGTTCTTGTAATCATGTCATCGGTAATGACTTTTTTCCTTGGCTTCATACAAACACTTTCCATGCCGATGATACTTACCTTTTCGAACAGTGCCGTAGTAGGAACACTTAAAACACTTGTGGCTACTGGAATGCTTGTATCAAGTATGGTTATAGGAGTTTTTCCGATAAAAAAACGATTTGTGAAAGTTCTTTCTATTGCGCTGTTTTTTGAAGGAATATTTATGACGGTATTCGGACTTCGCGAAAATATTGTACTTATCGGTATTTCGGGATTTCTCTTTTTTGCAATGATGCCATTTGCAAACACATGCCTGGATTTTCTTGTTCGTACCAACATTGATAATTCTGTTCAGGGCAGAGCATGGTCCCTTATAGGGTTCATTTCACAGCTTGGATTTGTTGGCGCTTATGCACTTTCGGGTGTACTAGCGGATTATGTGTTCACTCCTTTGTTAGTTGACGACGGAGTGCTTGCTAACAGTGTGGGAAAGATCATTGGTACGGGTAGTGGCAGAGGAACGGGATTACTCATTATTATCGCAGGGATTTTGTTATGTGTTACTTCAATCATTCTGTACAACTTGAAATCGGTGAAAAAGCTGGAAAACAGAGGTGGCTTATGTATTACAGAATAATCCGCAATGATATTTCAAAAAGCAAACTAATAACGCTGACAACAACGATTTTTGTCGCTGCCGCGGCTATGCTTGTTTCTCTCTCTGCGATACTTGTCGTAAATCTTTCGGGTGCGATAGATACACTCATGAAGCAGGCGAAAACTCCGCATTTTATGCAGATGCATTCGGGTGATATTAATACTGTTCGGCTTGCGAATTTCGCGGAGAAGAACAGCAATGTCGATGAATTTCAGGTGCTTGAATTTCTCAATGTTGACAGTGCGCAGATTGTAATTGACGGAAACTCGCTCGCGGACAGTGTTCAGGACAACGGCCTCAGCACACAGAACGAAAAATTTGATTATCTCCTTGATCTTGACGGAAACGTTATACATGTATCCGATGGGGAGATTTATGTTCCGGTAGGCTATATGAAGGACGGTACTGCAAAAGTCGGTGGCAAGGTTGTGATAGACGGAAAGAAATTTACCGTTGCGGGATTTCTCCGCGATTCACAGATGAATTCGTTGCTTGCCTCGTCAAAGAGGTTTCTTGTGAGCGAAAATGATTATGCGGCAATAAAGGATTTCGGAAGCACGGAATATATGATTGAGTTCAGATTAAAGGACTCGTCTGAAATTGGCGCATTCGAAACTGCTTACACCTCCGCAGGACTTGAAGCAAACGGACCGACAATTACATATCCGCTTTTCAAAATGCTGAATGCCATTTCCGATGGGCTGATGATTGCGGTCATACTTCTTGTAAGTGCACTTGTTGTTGCAATCGCATTTATGTGTATACGCTTTACACTCCTTGCGAAAATCGAAGACGACTACCGCGAAATAGGTGTTATGAAAGCAATAGGGCTGCGTGTTTCCGACATAAAAAAGATTTACCTTGCGAAATACGCGGCGATTACGTCAGCTGGTTGTACGCTCGGATTTGCACTTTCATTTGTGTTCAGAGGCATGCTTCTTGAAAATATACGGCTTTATATGGGGGAAAGTGAAAATGCTTCTTTCGCTTTATTGTTTGGGTTCATCGGTATATTGTTTGTATTCCTTGCAATTATTGCCTATGTAAGCACAGTGCTGAGACGCTTTCGAAAAATATCAGCCGCGGAAGCAATACGCTTTGGTACTTCACAGGGAAAATCCGCGGGCGCAAAACATTTTTGTTTGAGCCGAAACAGGCTACTTAACACGAATATTTTTCTGGGCGTAAAAGATGTTCTTGCAAGAAAAAGTCTTTACTCCACAATGCTTGCAGTGCTTGTGATTTCGACATTTATCATTATCGTTCCACAGAACCTGTACAACACTATTTCCTCAAAAAGCTTCATCACATATATGGGGATAGGAAGTAGTGATATGCGCATTGACATTCAGCAGACCGACAATATTTCTAAAAAAGCAGCGGAAATTGTTAAGACGCTAGAGCGCGACAGGTCTATATCTAAATATGCTGTGCTTACGACCAAAACATTCAAAGCAAAGACGGAGTATGGATCGGAGGAAGGAATAAAAATTGAGCTTGGCGACCATTCGATATTCCCAGTAGCATATTCCGAAGGCAGAGCACCCGTCGCAACAGACGAGATTGCGCTGTCAGCTATTAACGCTGATGAGCTGGGCAAAAAGGTCGGCGATATCATGACGCTGGTGATTGAGGGGAAGGAGAAAAATCTCACGGTATCCGGAATTTATTCCGACATTACTAACGGTGGCAAAACCGCAAAGGCTGTTTTCTCCGACAATTCAGCGGATATGATGTGGTGCGTTATTTACGCCGAGCTTTCGGATAAATCTCTTGTCGGAGGTAAGACTTCGGAATATGCGGATAGATTCCATTTTGCAAAGATTTCGGGCATTGATAAATATATTACACAGACATTCGGCTCGACAAGAAGCGCTATCGGAAAGGCCTCTAATGCTGCAATTGTCGTTGCGTTGATTATTACGGTATTGGTTACATTTTTGTTTATGAAAATGCTAATCGCAAAGGACAGATACTCAATTGCCGTAATGAAATCGTTAGGTTTTACAAACTCGGATATTACCATTCAGTATATTTCACGTTCGGTATTTGTTCTGATTGTAGGAATTGTTTTTGGGACGCTTCTAGCAAACACTCTCGGAGAGGTACTTGCGAGCGCAGTTATCTCATCGTTTGGAGCGTCATCTTTTAAGTTTGTTGTTCATCCACTTTCTGCGTATCTCATATGTCCATTGATGATGATATGCTCAGTACTTATCGCAACAATTATCGGCACATCGAACGCGGGACGAATAAAAATATCTGAAAACATAAAGGAGTAGATGATGAAGAAGCTTATTATCGGTGAAAATATAGTAAAATCTTTCAGAGTAGGCAATGAAAAGCACAATGTTCTCGATGGCGTTTCGGTTGAAATCAACGAGGGAGAGTTCGTTTCGGTAATGGGACCTTCAGGATCAGGAAAATCGACACTGATGTATGCGATGAGTGGAATGGATGGCATTGATGGCGGCAAGGTTTCTTTTGACGGCAGGAATCTATCAGCACTTAGTGAAAAGGAGCTTGCCGACCTACGCAGAACAAAAATGGGTTTTGTATTTCAGCAGCCAACATTTGTTAAAAACCTAAACATTCTCGATAACATCATTCTTCCTTCCATGCGGGATAACAGAAACAGCGCTGCAAAGATTACCGAAAAAGCAAGAACGCTTATGAAAAAGGTTGGGATTGCGGAACTGGAAAAGCGTGATATTACCCAGGTTTCGGGAGGACAGCTTCAGCGTGCGGGAATATGCCGCGCACTTATTAGCAGTCCTAAAATTATCTTCGGTGACGAGCCGACTGGCGCACTTAACTCAAAATCTGCACAGGAAATGATGGACATCATTTCCGACATTAACTCAGAAGGTACTGCGGTTATGCTTGTAACTCACGACGCAAAGATTGCAGCTAGGACTGAGCGAATTATGTTTATGTATGACGGAAAAATCGTGAGCGAAATGCGGTTTAAGAAATTCAGTGGTACAGATATTGATGACAGGATGAAAAAAGTCGCAGCAAAAATGCGAGAAATAGGAATATAATATGTTGTTTCACCATCTCAATTTTTACTGATGGAAACAGCATTCAAAATAAGGGCATGTAGAAAGAGAAGAACCCTATATAACCATTCTATTCGTTTTTTAAACTCAATCCCTTTTTTATTGAGCTAAAAGAGCAATAGCATATTATGCCCTTTAAATAGACAGTGGAAAAACCATTTCTTTAAGAATAAAAGAGGAACTCTGTTTATAAATCAGAGATCCTCTTCTTATATCTTTAACCTTTTACAGTCATTTCACATAAAAAAACTCGAAATCTTAAGCTCTTCATCTATTCTTCCTGAGTTGTTAGACGAACCAAATGAATCATTAAATAAAGCTTTTCTTCATCGGTAACGTCATGACCAATCATATTCTTACTGTAACTGGCAATGGATTGAGCACATTTATGTTCGGTTGGATATTTCATTTTAAATTGTTCATATAAGAATAGATCCTTTGTGTTTAACTGCTTATTTTCCAAAAAGCGGTGAATAAAATATTGAAGATGAGTTACAAACCTATTGTATCGCATAGATCGATAGTCAAGGTGGACTTTTAGTTTATATTTGACTAGATTCAACATGTCCTTCAACATCTTCATGGACAAAACAGTATTATCAAAGTTTTTGTCTTCTGTCTTCGCGTTAACAAGGTGAAAGGCAATATTCCCCGCTTCTTCCTCGGGTAAATTTACGTTTAATCGCTCATTTAGGTCTTTTACTACAGCAAGACCTGCTTCAAATTCTTCTGGATAATGAATTCGCACCTCATTCAATAACTTGTTTTGCAATACAATCCCCTTTTGCACTCGCTCAATTGCAAAAGCGATATGATCTAGCAGCATAAGAAAATATCGATCATCAAGCTCTCCTTGCCAGTAGCCCTTTAAATTATCCAAAGCGGTATTAATTCCCTCAATATGTTCCTTAGGTACACTTTCTAAAATACGAACATATTCTTGTTTACTACGCTGATCATTTGGGACGAAGACCTTCTCAATAGCATCCTCATCAATGGAATCTCCTTGCTTACTCTTAAAACCAATGCCCTTTCCCATTACAATGACTTCATGTCCATCCTCGTCCTTTGAAAGAACAAGACTATTATTCAATATTTTTTCCACCTTCATATGATCACCAACTTTATTCCTAACGTTCAATAGTTATGGAACAATCCATCAACACCGTTGGATTCTATAACACGCTTGTACCAGAAAAAGCTATCTTTCCTTATTCGTTTTAAATCAAGTATATCCAATTCTCCTCGATTGACATAGATAAACCCATATCGTTTTCCATATCCTTGATGCGTGCTGACAACGTCAATCGCTGCCCATGGACAATATCCCAAGACTTCTACACCATCCGTAAGTGCCCATTGAATCTGTTCTAAATGTGATTTGATAAAATCGATGCGATAATCATCATGGATTGTACCATCTTCATTTAATTCATCAGGGGCACCGATTCCATTCTCAGTAATTATTATTGGTAAATTGTATCGCTCATACACTTTTCTCAAGGTTAGACGCAACCCTACAGGGTCGATTACCCATCCATATTTGGTTTTATCGACATATGGATTTTCCTCTGCTCGGTAAACTCCTGGCTCCCCAAGCATAATTTGTTGATCACCTGCCCTTGGGCTTACATCACTCGCATCACCCGTACTTTCGGCAATCGTTGCTGTGGAGTAATAGTTAATGGCAATAAAGTCAGGATTCCCTTTCTGAATAGCAACTAGGTCTCCTTCTTCAACCATTGGTTGCCAATTCCGATTTTCTAAATAACTCCATAATAATCGGTTATATCTTCCATGTATAGCTAGATCGAGAAAACTCCAGCCACGAATTGTTTCCCAGTTATGAGCAGCGATCGCATCCTCTGGCTTGCTTGTCGCTTGATACATAGATGTCATATTTAAAGCAGGACCTATTTGAGCATGAGGACACATTTCATGGCAAAGCGCCATTACCTTTCCTTGTGCAACAAGCATATGGTGATTTTGTTGATATAAATCTTTTTTAGAAGGTAGTTTTCCACCTTTTGGAATACCTACTGCACCTGGGTGAAGAATCAGTGTATTTTGCTCATTTATGGTTAACCAATAGGAGACTTTCTTGCCAAGGCGATCAAACAATACGCATGCATACTTTATAAACGCATCAATTGTCTCTCTATTGCCCCATCCACCTTTTTCTTCTAAGGCATAAGGTAAATCAAAATGGTACAAAGTAACAATAGGCTCAATTCCATAATGAAGAAGTTCATCAATTAGTTTCTCATAAAGGGCTAACCCCTTTTCATTGACCTCACCTGCTCCATCAGGAAAAATACGTGTCCATGCAATAGAAAAGCGATATGCCTTTAACCCTAATTCATGAAATAAACGAATATCCTCTTTGTAACGGTGATAGTGATCACTGGCAACAGTAAAACCAGCTGTACCCTCTGGATGATCCATCATATCGATAACGGATTTTCCTTTTCCATCAGCATCCCATGCTCCTTCTACCTGATAGGCAGACGTGGAGGCCCCCCAAAGAAAATTCTTTGGGAATGGCTTTAATTTTTCATATTGCATGTTAAATCCTCCTATTATCTGGCGTCTATAATTGTTTCACCAAAGGAAACTTGCTTTCCAACAACCAGTTCAATCGTTTTAAATTGATCATGGTTAGTAATAATGACTGGTGTAACTACTTCATATCCTTTATCGATAATTGTTTGGCGATCAAATGTGATAAGTAGATCCCCTTGCTCCACACGGTCTCCTTGTTTCACATGTGCTTTATAATGTTCTCCATTTAGATTTACAGTATCAATACCTACGTGAATAAGTAATTCCACTCCATTATCACTTTTTAAACCAACAGCATGCTTGGAGTCGAGTAATGTCACTACTTCTCCAGAAAATGGTGCCTTTACATCATCTTGATCTGGTAAAATAGCTATCCCTTTTCCAAGTAGACCGCTAGAAAATACATCATCATTCACTTCTTCTAGTGCAATTGCTTGTCCTGAAAGTGGGCTAGCTACCTTTACTCCTTTTGTTGAAACGGATGGTTCATTATCTTCTGGTTTTGCTTGTTTCTTATTGCCCTCACTAACAATTTCTTCTTCCGTTGGGTCTTCAAAACCTAGTACCCATGTAACAGCAAAAGTTACAACAAATGCGATCACAATCGTAATGAAAGCATGGACAATGTTCATTGGATTACTTCCGATAAAAGCAGGAATAGCTGCTAGTCCTGGAGATACAAATGCATAGCGAACAAGTCCAGAAAGACCAGCATAAATACCAGCACATCCTCCACCAATCATTGCGGCGATTAATGGTTTTTTCAATTTAAGCGTTACCCCGTATAAAGATGGCTCAGTAATTCCAATTAATGCTGTAAAACCAGCTGAACCAGCCAATTGTTTTAATTGCTTGTTCTTTGTTTTCACTGCCACGGCGAGTGTTGCTGCACCTTGAGCGATATTGGACGCAAGCATACCTGGTCCATTGATCATTTCATATCCATTTTTTGATAGCTGTGTAGTTGCAATAGGTGTCATCGCCCAAGCTGTTCCGGTAATAATCAAGAATGGCTGTAATGTTCCCATAAGCATTGGTATTAACCAACTAGCATACGCATTAATTGATTCCGCTCCCAATGCAACTAAATCATTCAAATAAGTTCCAATTGGCCCGATAACTACAAGCGCTAGAGGCGCGGTAATTAACATGATTAACATCGGCTTCATAAAGAATTTAATAATAGATGGTGATACTCGTTCTGCAAAACGTTCAATATAAGACATAATCCATATAGTAATAATAATTGGCAAAACAGACCCTGCATAATTAGTCAATCGAACAGGTACACCAATAAAATGTAGTGCTTCCCCAGATGCTAATACATTTGCCCAGTTTGGATGTAGTAATACTCCTGCAATCGTGATGGACAAAATTGGGTTTGTTTCAAATTTGATTGAAGCCCCATAAGCTAGTAACACTGGCATAAAAAAGAATGCTGCATCTGCAACTGTATTCAGAATAAAATAAGTCTGACTTTGCTCTGTCAAAATACCTAATAATACAAGTATCGCTAAAATCGCTTTAATCATACCAGCACCAATAATTGCTGGAATAAACGGTGTAAAGGTTGTAGAGATCACGCTAATCAATCGGGAAATAAGACTTTTCTTTTCTTTATTTTTGCCTTGTTTATTACTGTCTCCTCCAGCTCTCTCAGATCCCATTTCATTTTGTATTGCACGGTATGCTTGTTGCACCTCGTTGCCGACAATTACCTGAAATTGTCCACCTTTATCTACTACTGAAATAACACCAGGTAATTGTTCAATCTTACCTTCGTCAACCTTAGATGAGTCATAAAACTCAAATCTTAATCGAGTGGCACAATGTGTTAACATGGATACATTTTCTTTGCCACCAACAAGTTTTAGTACGTCTTTACCTAGTTGCTTATAATCCATCTTCTTTCTCCTTTATAAGGTATTTACACTAAGTTATGGGACAAAAAAAAGACCAAAATAAGATGCAACTCCCCCTCCATGAGGAAATAGAGTGCAAATTATTTTGGTCTTGCCTGCTTTACCAGTAACACGCCAACATAACTTGTATTATATTCAGTTAAATCGCTTACGCAGATAATAGCATACTAAATTAAATATTACAATATGCTAAATTAATTATTATATTGGCTATGAGGATCGAAAAATAGGAATAGAAGGCAAGATTAAAGATTGATTTAACATCTATTACTGAAGAAATAACTATCAAATAGTTCTCTCAATAAAACAGGCTATCTCATTATTGAAGAGATAGCCTGTAAACGTTGATATATCAATGTTTTTATTACGTTCTTTCATCCCGAATTGGTACAAGTTTATATATTCTTCTATAAAACGACTAAAAACAGCGGCTTTTCAATGTATATCGAAGTTTTTCATGATACATCTTTCTACAGAATTATATATTTTTTCAAGTCAAATTACATTCATTCGCACTGATTACATTCAAATTACATTCATCAATACCTGATTACATTCACTTTTGACCTCTACTTTAGTCTCCGTATTCCTGCCTTTAATTCATTCTTCCGATCTAAGTATCTATCTCTTCCCACTTCAGTGTTTGATTGTTTTCTTACAACAAAACCTCTTTAGTTTCTTCTATATATAAGCCACCCTTGATTCAATTTTTCAATAGTGTTAGTTAAATATTTTGTTTGTGTTCATTAAAGATACGACAGAAAATGCGACTAGAGAAATTAGTAAATACAACGTAATGGTATCATTAATAAGATAATACAATATCCAGATAAACAACAAGCCAATAATATTGAACGCTAATAGCCTTCCTTAAGACCCTTTGTAAACTTAGCCGCTAATAAGTTAAGGAAACTCAAGATAATATGTACCACGAAAAGAATTAAAAAGAAAAAGATAAAAACGATAAAACTTCCGGGAGAGCTGGAAGATAAATATAAGTTATTTGATTCAGTAGTAGTTGTAAGTAAAATGCCTTGAACGACACTTAATAATACAGAAAGGCAGCTACGTTAAACAATAATTTTCTTTTCCATACATTCATAAGTAAAAGCTGCTCCTTTTCTTTTGATAATAGGGCAATGCCCTACTCAATGGTGTTTACCCATGCCAGTCAATACTATAAACACGAACCATATTACCAATATAGCGATTATGAGTTGGCGGAGCATTATCAATGTGAAGCGGATTTTTATTGCCACTAGTTACACATTAAGTGTAAGTAATCAACGAGTTTTACTGAATATACTTCTTTAATTACAGGACCCAATTTCCAAATTTCTAACGTTTGTTTAAATGGGTACATATTAAAACATCTGATCCATTCGAGAGCAATAAAATATAGTAGAAATGTAGGATATTTTGCGTTAAAGTAGTCATCATAAGGAAGATATTACTTAAACCTAGATTATTCATCAACCAACACAAAATGTGTTCAATCAGTTTTGATAAACAAGGTAAAAATAATGGAGGGGAAAACGAATGACATTAACAATAAAATATGATGCTGTCTATTAAGTAACCCTAAAAATCATGTCACGGATTCAGGATCATAAGTAAATTGTTAATTTTCCCATCTCCTTCGTGTTTTATGTAAAATTCTGTCTTATAATAGGGGGTGTTTAATAAGCTATAAAGAAATAGATTGAGAGGTATAAATATGAAAAAATTCTTAAAAATTTTCTCTATTACTATTCTTGTTATTGTAATCGTGTCTATAGTAGCTTTGCTATTATTTGGACGTAACAACCATAGTAATTTATCTGGAAGCGTTTCTGATAAAATCGATCAATATTTGACAAATGAAAAATTTCAGGGAACCGTCCTAATTGCAAAGGAAGGTGAAGTTTTATTTACAAAAGGTTATGGATTGGCAGCCACTGATTTACCTAATAGCCCAAGCACGCTCTATCAGATTGCTTCATTATCTAAAACATTCACTGCAGTAGCAGTCATGCAACTAGTAGAAAAGGAACTTCTAAACTTAGATAATCCAATTTCGCAATACTTTCCAGACTTTCCGAATGGAGAGTCTATTACAATAAGTCATCTACTAAGTCATAGCTCGGGAATTCCGGATTATCTAAAGGCGAATTTCGAATTTGACTACAGCAAAGAATGGAATCCAAATGATATTGTAAAAACCGTTAGCGATTCTGAATTAGAGTTTACCCCAGGTAAAAGCTTTAGTTATAGTAATACTGGTTATGTGATGTTAGGACTTATTGTTGAAAAAGTCAGCGGACAGTCATATGCAAATTATATAGAAGAGCATATTTTTGAGCCAAGCAACATGTTTAATTCTATGTTTACGGTTTCGGCTGGTATAACAAAAGCGGAAGGACATGTAGAGGGGAAAGTCGGACCCTTAATGCATAATTCTGCAGCGTATGCAGCTGGGGATATCATTTCTACAGTTGAAGATTTAGAACTGTTTGACAGAGCCCTGCGTAATAATTTATTGATAAGCAAAGAAACATCAGAACTGATGAGTATGACCCATGCTAAAAAGTTTCCGTATCAATATGGATATGGATGGTATACTCAAGATGTCATGGGGAAAAAAGCAGTTGGGCATTCAGGAGGATATCCAAGTGGTTTCCGTCATTATGTTACACGGCTAAATGACGAGGAATTAACAGTGATCGTTCTTAGCAACGAGATGACGGTGAATTCAAAAAGAATCAACCGTAATCTTACATCCATCGTTCTTCAGGAGCCAATTTGGATATGGGAGGAGCAACTTTAATGATAAAAGCCTTTTCTCAAGTTTGATAAAAGATAATTTATTAAACTCAAGCTCTTCTCACTAGAGAGGGCTTTAATTAATCTATTTCCTTATAATATTTTGTTGTAATTTGATTTTCAAAAAAATTAAACTTTCTAACTAATAAATGCCGTTAGAGTAATTAAATTAGATGATGAAACGTTCAACATTTTGCTGAATCTAATGGAGCTGAATAAGGACTTGCGATACCGAGTGGGATAATCCTGATGACGTTGAACATTTCCTGTTCCCCAGAAGTGATTTAAAGCCTATGCGTCTAGCATCCAAATGAGGCCCTAGAAGCCGCTTATAGGCGTTCTAAGATAGAACACATTAACCCTTTACTGTATATGGTCTAAGGCATACACACGCTTCTATGCTGTTTGCAAGCGGTGCTATGATGAAGGATGTTCAAATGCAGTTAGGTCATGCCAGAATCACTATAACAATGGATATATACACTCATGTAACAAAAGAAAGTGAGGAAAATATAAGCAATCTATTAGCAAATTATTTGAATAGTGAAGCTAAGTCGGTTGCTCAAGTAGAAAAAGAAGAAACTAATTCAGAAGTGCAATTCGGGAATCAGGAGCCTGAACTTGAACTCCAATTCGAAACCTAAAAAAATCACATTCAAATTACATTCACTCTAGCGTTTATTACCAAATATTAGTATGACTTTCGCCCATTTGAAAATAACACAAATGGGCGAAAGTCTTGATACATAAGGTTTTTTAACGTTTCGAGAACTGAGGTGCACGACGAGCACCTTTAAGACCGTATTTTTTACGTTCTTTCATTCTTGGGTCACGTGTTAATAGACCAGCACGTTTTAAAGGTTTGCGATATTCTGGATCAGCTTGCAGCAATGCACGAGCAATGCCGTGGCGAATAGCGCCTGCTTGGCCAGTATAGCCGCCACCATGAACGTTTACTAACACATTGTAATTGCCAAGTGTTTCTGTAATTGTTAAAGGTTGTTTAATGACTTCTCGCAATGCTTCAAATGGAATATAGTTTTCAACGTCGCGATTATTAATAACAATGCTTCCGTTGCCAGGAACTAAACGAACACGAGCAACAGAGCTTTTACGACGACCTGTACCGTAATATTGAACTTGTGCCAAAATAATACCTCCCTTTTTAATTATCCGCGAAGCTCATACACTTCTGGTTTTTGAGCTTGATTTTTGTGTTCTGGTCCTGCATAGACATGCAGTTTTTTGAACATTTGACGTCCTAAGGAACCTTTTGGAAGCATTCCTTTAATGGATAGTTCAAGCATTCTTTCTGGAAACTTTGTTCTCATTTCCTGTGCTGTACGAGTTTTTAAACCGCCTGGATATAAGCTGTGGCGATAGTAAATTTTATCAGTTAATTTTTTCCCAGTTAATTCGATTTTTGAAGCGTTAATAATGATTACATGATCACCAGTATCAACGTGTGGTGTATAAATTGGTTTATGTTTACCGCGTAGAAGCGATGCTACTTCAGTGGAAAGACGACCTAACGTTTTGCCAGCAGCGTCTACAACGTACCATTTACGTTCTATTTCACTTGCTTTTGCCATATACGTAGTACGCATCAATTACCCTCCTAAAAAATAAAGTGAACCCAATCATTGGGAATCATTCATAATCACCTAAAGATATTTGAAACGAAGAGGCTGCAACCTTGGCATTCCTCGTCTTTTTCAGCTTTTAGGTATGTGTCGTCCAATTCTTCAAAGTTCTGTTCAGCAATAGCTTTATGGAACTTTTCCAACGGAAGTGGACGCAAGATTAAAATGAAGAAATTTCATCAGCAGGGTGTTCCTTTCCCTGCTCTATTTATTATCAATCAAACGAAAGCGACTACTAATATGTAGCGCGACCTTATTTTGTGTTATCATCACGAATAAGTTTCCGGGGCTTATCGTGGTTTAAAAATAACATACCATAGGATATAATAGCTTTTTATCTTGTCAATGTCAAGAAAAAAATACTCCTGGCAAGGTTGTCTACTACAAAAAGAGCATACTTCAAAAATTTTCTCTACCTATCTTTTATTCATAGTACACCCTCCAAAGATAGAGGCCTTCAGGAGGAGCTGTTTTCCCTGCAAGCTTTCGGTCTCGCTGTACAATAATCCATGGAAGCTCATCAGGTGATCGTTTCTCACTGCCTACTTCTAATAGCGTTCCAACAATAATTCTCACCATATTGTATAAAAAGCCGTCTCCAACAAATCGAAATGTCCAATGATCATCTGCGATTTCGTAATCGAGCGTTAAAAGTGTTCTGACTTTATCATCAACAGCTGTTTTGGCAGAGCAAAAGCTTGTAAAGTCATGGGTTCCGATCAAGTGAGCAATGGCTGTATCAATAAGCGCCTTATTTAATGGATAAGGATAGTGCAGTGCAAAATGTCTTCGAAAAGGATCGCGGGTTGGCGCCGTATAAATCTTATAGTGATATTCCTTTTTGATCGCACTATATCTTGCATGAAAGGAAGCGTCTGCCTTCTCTATTGCCGTAAAAGAAATATCGGGAGGCGTCATGCTATTTAATGCTTTAAGCCATTGATGATCGGAAATTTCAAGCGGCGAATCAAAATGAATCACTTGTCCATAAGCATGGACGCCTGCATCTGTGCGCCCTGATCCTACTACTTTAACTGACCGATTTTGATGCATCTTCTTTAATACTGCTTCAATTTCACCTTGAACAGTTCTTGTTTGCGGCTGAATTTGAAAGCCAGAAAAGTTTGAACCATCATAGGAAACGATACATTTGTATTTTTGGATTTGCATCTTGATAACCCCATTTATGTTCGTAAATAAATTAATATCCCCGTTAGGATAAAAATGAGTAAGATACCGAGCGAGTCAACTAATTTCCACTGCAGCAATCGATATTTCGTTCTGCCCTCACCGCCGCGATATCCTCTTGCTTCCATCGCTGTTGCTAAATCTTCCGCACGTTTGAAGGAGCTAATAAATAAAGGAATGAGCAGCGCGACAATTGCTTTTAACCTTTCTTTAAGTGGGCCGCTGGAAAAATCAACGCCCCGGGCTTTTTGCGCCTTCATGATTTTATCTGTTTCATCCATTAATGTTGGTATAAAACGTAAAGAAATGGACATCATTAAAGCAAGTTCATGGATAGGAAGCTTTAGCTTTTTTAATGGGTGCAGCAAGCTTTCCAAACCATCTGTAAGAGAAATCGGCGTTGTTGTCAATGTGAGTAAGGATGCCATAAAAACTAAGAGCATAAAACGTATAGAAATAAAAATGCCTTGTTTCAGCCCCGCAGCATAAACTTTGATTATTCCAAACTCAAAGATTACATCGCCACCTTTAGTAAAGAACAAATGTAAAATAAAAGTAAAAATAACAAGCCAAAGAATGGGTTTTAAACCATTGATAAAAAATAACAAAGGAATTTTCGATAAGACAATGAGCAAAATAGTGAACATTGCCAAGGCAACGTATGAAAGTACATTATTAGCTAAAAAGACGATACAAATATAGATAAAGACAATAAGCAGCTTCGCGCGTGGATCAAGGCGATGGATAATCGAGTTGGTAGGCACATAGCGTCCAAAAATCATTTTTTCCATCATGATTCATCACCTCGCACCTTCCAATCCTTTAAAGCAAGTGCTAATTCTTCTATTGATAAACAAGTTTTATGAAGATTTTTCCTCATTTTCTGTTCTACTAAGTATTGAAAGTGTACAACGTCCGGTACATTCAGTCCTAATGACAGCAGTTCACGTGGAGAAGAAAAAATCTCTCTTGGCGCTCCTCGTTTCTTTACCTTGCCATGATCAATAATAACAATTTCTTCTGCGTATCGCGCAGCATCCTCCATACTATGTGTAACAAGGATTGTTGTTAGGCCTTTTTCTTTGTGAAGCTGATAAAACATGTCCATTATTTCTTTGCGTCCCCTTGGATCGAGCCCAGCAGTTGGTTCGTCAAGGACAAGCACATCTGGTTTCATTGCTAAAACACCAGCAATCGCAACTCGTCTCATTTGGCCGCCTGATAAATTAAATGGCGACTGAAGAAGTATGTCTTCTGGAAGTCCAACATGCTTGATGATCTCACGTGCTCGCTTTTTTGCTTCTTCTTTAGAAACGCCATAATTGATCGGGCCAAAACAGATATCCTTTTCCACTGTTTCCTCAAATAATTGATGTTCGGGAAATTGAAACACAATCCCGACTTTTTGCCTAATTGGCCGCAAATGCTTTTCTTTCTTTCCAGCATCAATGGTGCGATCACCAATGATTACTTTTCCTTCCGTTGGTTGTAAAAGAGCATTCAAATGTTGAAGCAGTGTCGATTTGCCAGAGCCTGTATGTCCGATAATTGCAATAAATGTACCGCTAGAAATAGAAAGATCCACTTCCTCTAATGCAAGTCGTTCAAAAGGTGTACCCGCCTGGTATTTATATGTCACTCGTTCAAGTGCGATGTCCATAGTGCATTCACCAACTCTTCATCTGTCAAATAGCTGTTTGGCAATTCAAATCCTTGTTTAATTAGTTCTTTTTTCATTTTTACGGAAAAAGGGATATCCAATCCGAGTTTGATCAGCTCTTCTTCCATAAGGAATACTTTCTCTGGACTGCCTTCTTTGTATATTTTGCCTTTGTTCATGATGATGATACGATCAGCTTTTGCTGCTTCTTCTAAATCATGCGTAATGGAGATAACCGTTAACCCCTTTTGTGCTTTTAAAGCACGGACTGTTTTCAGCACATCATCACGTCCGAGCGGATCTAGCATAGATGTCGCTTCATCTAAAATAATGACTTCAGGTTGAAGTGCTAATATGCCTGCCATCGCAACTCGCTGCTTCTGTCCTCCTGAAAGATGGTGCGGCTCTTGATCGAGAAATTCGCTCATTTTGACACTTTTTAAAGCATCGTGTACACGCTTCACCATTTCGTCATGTGGAAATCCACTATTTTCTAAACCAAAAGCCACATCATCCTGTACTGTCGTACCGACAAATTGATTATCAGGATGCTGAAAAACCATTCCAACTTGCTTCCGAATATCCCAAATCGAATCTTCTGAAAGCAGCAACCCGCATACGCGAACTGTCCCTTTTTCAGGGAAGTGAAGACCATTCAACATTTTGGCCAAAGTTGATTTCCCAGACCCATTGTGGCCAACAATTGCCAGCCATTCACCTTTCTCCACATGAAAAGAGATATCTTCCAATGCATAGGAAGATTGATTGTCGTAGCGAAAAAAAACATGATCAATCGAAATAATGTCCTTACTCAATATGATTCCCCCTTGCCTACTCACTCCAAAATGTAATGGATATTTCACTGCTGGTTTGCTTGGGAAAATAAAAAAGCCCGCATCTCTTTCATTTTATTGTAAAAGAAAAGAGATGCATGAGCTAGACGTGCCATATCGAGGTATGGCCATCATAACGCTCTATTTAGCTTTAAGAGGATGTTCAAAAAGTCCGGGAAAAATCACCGGCGCATTTCTGTGTCACTTGGCTGCTACGATCCTCACGTATGATTTATACGCTGCGGGTCTCGCAACCGTCGTTCCTTGAAATGCTTGGTGCTTTTTGCCCTCCTTTTGAACTACCATTGGTCAGGATGTTCAAAAAGTCCGGAGGCTCACAGGATGTGAGTCAGTTCGATGAAATCACAGGACGTGATGTTTTTTCATCGAATATCCTTTTACACCGGCGCATTTCTGTGTCACTTGGCTGCTACGATCCTCACTTATAATGAATACGTTCCGGGTCTCGCAGCTGGCGTTCCTTGAAATGCTTGGTGCTTTTTTTGAACAATTATTGTTAGTGAAAAAGGGCATGACTGTAGCCGTAGCTTTTAACCGTCTGCCCTTCCTCTCCCTTGTTTGTTATACTAGCTCGATTACGACCATTGGTGCGCCGTCACCGCGGCGAGGTCCAAGCTTCATGATTCGTGTATAGCCGCCTTGGCGTTCTTGATAACGAGGTGCAACATCGTTGAATAGCTTTTGCAATACGTACACTGGCTTTTTCTTTGTAACTTTGTTTCCGTCTTTGCCAGTTGCTTCTTCTTCAACGTATTCTACTACTTCGTGACGGACAAATGCAGCAGCTTGACGACGTGCGTGTAAATCACCACGCTTACCAAGTGTGATCATTTTATCTACAACAGAACGCAGCTCTTTAGCACGAGCTTCTGTTGTTTCAATCCGTTCATTAATGATAAGATCTGTAGTTAGATCACGAAGCAGTGCCTTCCGTTGATCACTAGTTCGGCCTAATTTTCTATAAGTCATGCAGGTTCCCTCCTTTGTTGAATTGTTCTATTCAAATGACTCCTTATGGTCTCTCATGTTGCCTTCTGCATCAGTCATCTTTGCGCAAGCTTAGTCCAAGATCATCTAGCTTAGATTTTACTTCTTCGAGCGATTTACGTCCAAGGTTGCGAACTTTCATCATGTCCTCTTCCGTTTTATTGGATAACTCTTGAACTGTATTAATGCCCGCACGCTTTAGGCAATTGTAAGAACGAACGGAGAGATCCAGTTCTTCAATCGTCATTTCAAGTACTTTTTCTTTTTGATCTTCTTCTTTTTCCACCATAATTTCCGCGTGCTGCGCTTCATCGGTCAGTCCAACAAAGATATTTAAATGCTCTGTTAAAATTTTTGCACCTAAAGAAATGGCTTCTTCAGGTCCAATACTGCCATTTGTCCAAACATCAAGCGATAGCTTGTCATAGTTTGTCATTTGGCCGACCCGTGTATTTTCAACTTGATAGTTAACACGAGAAACTGGCGTATAGATAGAGTCGATGGGCACAACTCCAATTGGAAGATCGTCCCGCTTATTTTGATCAGCAGGGGTGTAGCCTCTCCCGCGCTTTGCATTCATTCGCAAATGAAAATTCGCATTATCTGCCAATGTTGCAATGTGCAAGTCAGGATTTAAAATTTCGACATCACTATCATGTGTAATATCTGCAGCTGTTACTGTTCCTTTTCCCTGTACATCAATCTCGAGCGTTTTTTCTTCATCAGAGTAAACTTTCAGTGCTAGCTTTTTAATATTAAGGATGATAGATGTCACATCTTCTACGACGCCTTCAATTGTTGAAAATTCATGCAATACACCATCTATCTGAATAGATGTGACAGCAGCACCCGGGAGTGAAGATAATAGGATACGAATTAAGAATTAACACAAAGTATAATATTATGATACTAATTAAGGAGTTACAAAAATTTGTACCATATCCACGCTCAAGTGGTTCTACGACGAACTTTCCATATGTGGCATCATCGCTGATCTCAATCGTTTCAATTTTTGGCTTTTCAATTTCGATCATTCAAATTTACCCTCCTTCAAAACGTCGAAACTTCGGTTCATTCAACAACCGAAATTCCCCCATGTTAACTTTCCCCATTGTGCACAACAACTGGTTTTATCATTCCTGTATAAAAAAATAGATCATACCCCATTATTGACAAGGATAAAAAATATATACAGAAAATTATACACGGCGACGTTTTGGAGGACGGCACCCATTATGTGGAACTGGTGTTACATCTTTAATTGCTGTTACTTCTAAACCAGCAGCTTGTAGTGCACGAATCGCAGCTTCGCGTCCAGCACCAGGACCTTTTACCGTTACTTCCAATGTTTTCATGCCATGTTCCATTGATGCTTTCGCAGCTGTTTCTGCAGCCATTTGTGCAGCAAATGGAGTGGATTTACGTGAGCCTTTAAAACCAAGCGCTCCCGCACTAGACCAAGCAACTCCGTTGCCGTGTGCATCCGTAATAGTAACGATTGTATTGTTAAATGTAGAACGAATGTGTGCAATACCAGTTTCAATATTCTTTTTCACACGACGTTTACGAATGTTTGTTTTACGTGCCATGTTGTATATGAACCTCCTTTACCTATTATTTTTTCTTACCCGCTACTGTTTTACGAGGACCTTTACGAGTGCGAGCGTTGTTTTTTGTGTTTTGACCGCGAACAGGCAAGCCGCGACGATGACGGAGACCGCGATAAGATCCGATTTCCATTAAGCGTTTAATGTTAAGAGACACTTCACGGCGAAGATCCCCTTCTACTTTATGCTTGTCAATAATATCACGGATTTTACCTAGCTCCTCATCAGTCAAATCGCGAACGCGAGTGTCTTCAGAGACTCCTGCTTCAGCTAGTATTTTTTGTGCCGTTGATTTTCCAATTCCATAGATGTAAGTTAATGAAATGACTACACGCTTCTCACGTGGAATGTCTACACCAGCAATACGTGCCATGTATGACGTACACCTCCTTTATTGTTTATCCTTGTTTTTGTTTATGCTTAGGGTTCTCACAAATAACCATAACTTTTCCGTTTCTGCGAATGACTTTGCATTTCTCACAGATTGGCTTTACTGATGGTCTTACTTTCATTTGTTTTAACCTCCTTCATAGTCCGGAGTGTAATTTATCATTATTTAAAACGATACGTAATTCTTCCGCGTGTTAAATCATACGGAGATAGCTCTACCGTTACTTTATCGCCAGGTAAAATCCGAATGAAGTGCATGCGAATTTTACCAGAGACATGCGCAAGCACAGAATGGCCATTCTCTAATTCTACCTTAAACATCGCATTAGGCAAAGTTTCGGTTACAGTGCCTTCTACTTCAATTACATCATCTTTCGCCATCTAACAACCCGTCTCCCTTCTTTGGAACTTCCAAGACCTCTTGAGCAAATTTCCATAACGCCATACGTAATTTATTGTTTGATACGCGCCCGGTATCCTTGATACTATTTCGAACTTCTGGAGAAATATAGTTATATCGCTCCAAGTGTTGTATGTTTTTTTTCTTTGGACGATCAAATTTTCGCTTCTCACCATCAGCAATGAGTACAAAGCGTTCATCAAGGACTTGAATAATAACAGCTAACTGTCCATATTCTCTTCCCTTCCTGACAAGTACGATCTGACCTATATCGGGGCCAGGACTCGAATCAGATTCACTCAACTTGATCACCTGCGTTCAAACTTTTGTTCACTTATCATAACCTGTTTCTGTAATCGCAACTGTATGCTCGACATGAGCACACATTTTTCCGTCATGTGCGACATCTGTCATCCGCAAGTGTTTAACACATAACGGCTTCCTGTATTTACCATCGGTTCTACAGCTATTGCCATACCAGGCTTTAGACGCGGGCCCTTATTACGAGGACCATAATGAGGAATTTGCGGGTCCTCATGTAATTCTTGACCAATCCCATGTCCCACATACTCACGAACGACGGAAAAGTTATGTGCTTCCACATATGTTTGAATTGCATGAGAGATGTTCGAAAGACGATCTCCTGATTTTGCTCTTTCCAAACAATGATTTAAAGACGTTTCTATCACTGCTAGTTCTAGATGAGGGAGTGCCGCTATTCTTCCAGCCTCTCTCATTGCCTCAATAATTAGAGGGGGATTGCAATCTCCGATCATTCTTGCAAATCTCCAAGCAGTTTATCAACATCTACAAAAACTTGGTTGATGTCTTGTTGGCCGTTAATATTTCGCAAGTAGCCTTTTTCCTGGTAGAAATCTAATAAAGGCTGTGTTTGCTTCACATTCACCTGCAAGCGGTTTTGCACTGTTTCCGCATTATCGTCAGGACGTTGATATAGCTCTCCGCCACAACGATCACATACGTCAGGCTGACTTGGAGGATTGAATATAAGGTGGTAAGCAGCACCACAGCTTTTACAAATTCTTCTTCCTGTCAAACGTTCGATTAAGATCTCTTGGTCAACCTGAATATGAATAACGTAATCTAATTGTTTATTCATATCAGTTAATATTTGCTCCAGCGCCTCAGCTTGTGCCACTGTTCTCGGAAAACCATCTAGCAAAAAGCCGCCTTGACAGTCATCCTTCATTAATCGCTCCCGAACAATTCCGATCGTTACTTCATCTGGCACAAGCTCACCCTTATCGATAAAGGATTTTGCTTGTAATCCAAGTGCTGTACCATCATTGATTGCTGCACGGAACATATCTCCAGTTGAAATATGAGGGACTCCATATTTATCGACGATCTTATCTGCTTGTGTGCCTTTCCCGGCTCCTGGGAGGCCCATTAACACTAAATTCATTCGTACCACCCCTAAATGCCTGCTTCGGTTTCAGGAACAAGGATATGTTCCTAAAACCTTACTGCTTATTTAATAAAGCCTTTGTAATGACGCTTCACAAGTTGGGATTCTAATTGCTTCATCGTTTCAAGTGCAACACCTACGACAATCAGAAGGCTTGTGCCCCCGATTTGAGCAGTTTCCGGCAATCCAGCAAATTTAACAAAGAAAGTAGGAACAACCGAAATTGCAGCTAGAAAAATCGCTCCAACAAATGTCAGCCGATATAAGACAGTGGTTAAGTAAGCTTGAGTTTCTTTCCCAGGACGCTTACTTGGAATATATCCACCTTGTTTTTTCAGGTTATCTGCAACCTTTTCTGGATTTACTTGTACGAACGCATAGAAATAGGTAAACGCAATGATCAGTGCAACGTAGATCAACATTCCTATCGTTCCGTCTGTAATGTCAAATATCCTTCGAATCGTCTCAGTCGTTTTATTCGGCCCAAAAAAAGTCGAAATCGTTTGCGGCACCATAATAAAGGCACTTGCAAAGATAACTGGAATAACCCCTGCAGCGTTCACTTTTAATGGTAAATGTGTTGATTGGCCGCCTACCGGAGTGCGATTATCAACTCGTTTTGCATATTGAATCGGGATTTTTCGCAATGCTTGCTGTATAAAAATAACGCCGACAACAATTGCAAGCACAGCAAGTAAAATTAAAGCTAAAACAACAAGACGAAGGAATAGCTGTTCGCCAGCACCTTCAATTTGCTGAGCATAAATAAGGTTTATTCCATTTGGAATACCTGAAACAATACTTGAGAAAATAATGATGGAAATACCATTTCCAACACCTTTTTCTGTAATTTGTTCACCAAGCCACATAAGAAATGCTGTACCGGCCGTTAACACAATTGCGATAACAAGGTAAGTAGCTATGCCAGGGTTTTTAATAAACTGCAGCCCTGTCATCTGGTTAAAGCCATAGGACATGCCGAGTGCTTGCAAGAATGCAAGAACGATGGTGAAATAACGTGTAAATTGAGCAGACTTGCGGCGACCTACTTCTCCTTGTTTAGCCCATTCCGTAAATTTAGGCACAACGTCCATTTGCAATAACTGTACAATGATGGAAGCTGTAATATACGGGTAAATTCCCATCGCAAAGATAGAGAACTTGAATAAAGCGCCGCCTCCTAATGTATTCATAAAACCAAAAACGCCTGCTTGGTCTTGCGCTTTTAAAATTTCTGCATCTACATTGGGGACAGGGATAAAAGCTCCAATCCGAAAGACAACCATCATTAGCAAGGTGAAGAAGATCTTTCTTCTAATATCACCCACACGCATAAAGCTGGAGATTGTCTTAAACATTAAATCACCTCTGTCTTACCGCCAGCAGCTTCAATCGCATTTTTAGCAGCAGAGGAAAATTTATTTGCTTTTACTGTAAGCTTTTTCTCTAAGTCGCCTTTTGATAGAATTTTAATTCCTGATTTTGCATTGCTGACAACGCCAGTTTCAAGTAGAAGCTCTGGTGTCACTTCTGTACCATCTTCAAAGCGGTTTAACGTACCGATATTAACGATTGCGTATTCTTTGCGGTTAATATTCGTAAAGCCGCGTTTAGGCAAGCGTTGGAATAATGGTGTTTGACCGCCCTCAAAGCCTAGACGAACACCGCCGCCTGAACGGGATTTTTGCCCTTTTTGGCCTCTGCCAGAAGTTTTTCCGTTGCCAGAGCTAGTACCACGGCCAACACGATTGCGCTTCTTACGTGATCCTTCAGCATGCTGTAACTCATGAAGTTTCATAGTGGCACCTCCTTATTAGAAGATTTTATTATTGTTCTTTCACATTTACAAGATGAGCAACTTTGTTTACCATTCCGCGAATCGCAGGATTATCATCATGCTCAACCGTTTGGTTGATTTTTCGCAGACCTAGTGCTTTTACCGTATCTAGTTGACTTTGTGTGCGACCAATTAAGCTGCGAGTGAGGGTAATTACTAATTTGTTTGCCATTAAAAATCCCTCCCTTATCCTAGCAATTCTTCTACTGATTTATTGCGTAATTTCGCTACTTCTTCAGCTCGCTTCAATTGTTTAATTCCGTCCATTGTAGCACTTACCATGTTGATCGGTGTGCTTGAACCAAGAGATTTTGAAGTAATATCACCGATTCCAGCAAGCTCAAGTACAGCACGGACAGGACCGCCAGCGATAACACCTGTACCTTCACGAACTGGTTTTAATAAAATTTGCCCTCCGCCGAAACGTCCGATCACTTCGTGTGGAATCGTAGTTCCAACTGTTGGTACTGTAATGAGATTCTTTTTCGCGTCTTCAATTGCTTTACGAATTGCATCTGGTACTTCTTGTGCTTTACCAGTTCCGAAACCAACATGGCCATTTCTGTCGCCAACAACAACAAGCGCTGAGAATCGGAATCGACGGCCGCCTTTTACAACCTTCGCAACACGGTTTACTGTTACAACGCGTTCTTCTAGTTCAAGTTTGTTAGGATCAATTTGATGCATGAATGTTTTCCCTCCTTTTTCCATTAGAATTCTAAGCCGTTTTCACGGGCAGCTTCTGCAAGCGCCTTGACTCGGCCGTGATATAGATAGCCTCCACGATCAAATACAACGGATTTATATCCTTTTTCAACTGCGCGCTTCGCAATCAATTCTCCAACCTTTTGAGCCGCTTCGACGTTCCCGGCGTTTTCTAACTGTACTTCTTTATCAAGAGTTGATGCACTTGCAAGTGTGACGCTTTTTTCATCGTCAATTAATTGCGCATAGATATTTTTATTTGAACGATAAACATTTAGACGAGGACGTGTTTCCGTTCCAGCTAATTTTGTACGTACACGAGCGTGTCGCTTTTTACGCACTTTATTTTTATCCAGCTTCGTAATCACTTCGGTCACTCCTTTCCAGCCTTAAGCAGCATTATTTACCTGTTTTACCTTCTTTTCGACGTACGTATTCACCTTCGTAACGAATACCTTTACCTTTATACGGCTCAGGTGGACGAACGGCACGAATATTTGATGCTAAAGCTCCTACACGCTCTTTATTGATTCCACGAACAATAACTTTTGTGTTGGATGGAACCTCTACTTCCACGCCATCTTCCGGTTCAAATTCAACTGGATGGGAAAAGCCAACGTTTAGAACAAGCTTTTTACCTTGCTTTTGTGCACGGTAACCAACACCAATTAATTCTAGTGATTTTTCAAAGCCTTTCGATACTCCCTCAACCATATTAGCAAGCAACGCACGCGTTGTACCATGGATAGCACGGTGTTCTTTAGCATCAGATGGACGTGTAATAGTAATCACACTGTCTTCGATGTTAATAGCCATATCAGAGTTAAATGTTTCAGAAAGTTCTCCTTTAGGCCCTTTTACTGTCGCTTTGTTTCCTTCTAATGTAACGGTCACACCAGATGGGATTTCAATCGGTTTTTTACCTATACGGGACATGCCTGTACACCTCCATTCAAATCAAAAAAATTACCAAACGTATGCTAATACTTCTCCGCCCACTTGCTTCGCGCGAGCTTGTTTGTCAGATAAGACGCCTTGAGAAGTTGAAACGATCGCGATTCCAAGACCATTTAGTACTTTAGGCACTTCATTGGCCTTTGCATACACGCGTAAACCAGGTTTACTGATACGTTTTAATCCTGTTATTACACGCTCATTGTTCGCTCCGTATTTTAAGAAGATACGGATGATACCTTGTTTACTATCTTCAACGTATTCGACATCATGGACGAAGCCCTCTTGTTTCAGGATTTCCGCAATGTCTCTTTTGATTTTAGAAGCTGGAACTTCTAATCTCTCATGGCGGACCATGTTAGCATTTCGAATACGAGTAAGCAAATCTGCAATTGGATCTGTCATTACCATAATATTAACCTCCTTCCCAAATTCGGGTTTTACCAGCTAGCTTTTTTCACGCCAGGAATTTGACCCTTGTATGCAAGTTCACGGAAACAAATACGGCAAAGCTTAAATTTACGAATAACTGAGTGTGGGCGCCCACAACGTTCACAACGAGTGTAAGCCTGCACTTTGTACTTCGGAGTACGTTTTTGTTTCACAATCATTGATTTTTTGGCCACGTTTTCGCCTCCCTTATTTAGCGATTACTTTTGGAATGGCATTCCGAGTTGTGCTAGTAATTCTCGTGATTCTTCATCCGTTTTTGCAGTAGTAACAATTACAATATCCATACCGCGGACTTTATTGACTTTGTCGTAATCAATTTCAGGGAAGATCAATTGCTCTTTAATTCCTAATGTGTAGTTTCCACGGCCATCGAATGCTTTCTTAGATATCCCGCGAAAATCACGAACACGAGGAAGAGATACTGAAATTAATTTGTCAAGAAACTCATACATCCGCTCTCCACGAAGTGTTACTTTTGCTCCGATTGGCATTCCTTCACGAAGTCGGAAACCTGCGATGGAGTTCTTTGCTCTTGTAACGACTGGTTTTTGACCTGTAATGAGTGTAAGTTCTTCAACCGCATTGTCTAATACTTTTGCATTTTGAACTGCGTCGCCAACACCCATATTGATTACAATTTTTTCTACTTTAGGCACTTCCATGACTGATTTATAGTTAAACTTCTTTACTAAGGCAGGAGTGATTTCTTTATTAAATCTTTCCTTAAGGCGGTTCATGTCGTGTACCTCCCTTCACTAGAGACTATTTATCTAACACTTCACCTGATTTTTTTGCTACACGTACTTTTTTACCGTCTATTACTTTATAGCCTACTCGCGTCGGCTCATTTGTTTTTGGATCTAACAGCATGACATTAGAGCTATGAATTGCTGCTTCTTGGTTGATGATGCCACCTTGCGGATTATCTTGTGAGGGTTTTGCATGTTTTTTGACGATATTAACCCCTTCAACAAGCACACGGTCTTTTTTTGGAAATGATGCCAGTACTACACCTGTTTTCCCTTTATCTTTACCCGTGATTACCTTTACTTTGTCACCTTTTTTTACATACATTGAGAGTCGCACCTCCTTGCTTGCATCAAATCAATCATATCTATCATGATATCTAGGCTTGTGATCCCCACTCCTTATGTATGTGGGATATCAATCAGGCGTCCGATAATTCCATCTGATTCCTCGATCTTCATAAACGTTTCTTAAAGAACTTCTGGAGCTAAAGAGACGATTTTCATAAAATTGTTGTCACGCAGTTCACGAGCAACTGGTCCAAAGATCCGCGTTCCTCTTGGACTTTTATCGTCACGGAGAATAACACATGCATTCTCATCAAACTTAATGTAAGAGCCGTCAGCACGGCGAGCACCTGTTTTACTGCGTACGATAACAGCTTTTACAATGTCGCCTTTTTTAACAACGCCTCCTGGTGTTGCTTGTTTGACTGTACAAACGATGATATCTCCAATGTTTGCTGTTTTACGGCCTGAACCACCGAGTACTTTAATCGTTAATACTTCACGTGCTCCTGAGTTGTCAGCAACTTTTAAACGTGATTCTTGTTGAATCATCGATCTTACCTCCCTCCGGCAAAAAATCATCCGAACTTTTCATTAAATAATAACAGCTTTTTCTATTACTTCCATTAAACGAAAGCGCTTTGTAGCAGATAATGGACGTGTTTCCATAATACGAACTACATCACCAATTTTGGCTTCATTATGCTCATCATGCGCTTTGAATTTTTTTGAGTATTTCACACGTTTTCCGTAAAGTGAATGTTTTTTGTAGGTTTCTACCATGACTGTTACAGTTTTATCCATTTTATCAGATACAACTCGACCAGTATAAACCTTACGCTGGTTGCGTTCACTCATTTTCGCAACCCTCCTCTCTTGTTATCAGTTGTTAACCTCAAGCTCTCTTTCCCGAACCACCGTTTTTAAACGGGCGATTGCTTTACGGACCTCACGAATGCGAGCTGTATTTTCAAGTTGCCCTGTAGCTAATTGAAAGCGTAAGTTAAAAAGCTCTTCTTTTAGGGATTTTTCTTTTTGTGCAATTTCGGCAGTGGTTAGATCACGAATCTCTTTAGCTTTCATTTGGTTCACCACCAATTTCTTCTCGTTTTACGAACTTACATTTAATAGGAAGCTTATGAGCAGCTAGACGCAGCGCTTCACGAGCAACTTCTTCAGGAACACCAGCAATTTCGAACATAATCTTACCTGGTTTTACTACTGCTACCCATCCTTCTGGCGCCCCTTTACCGGAACCCATCCGTACTTCTAATGGTTTAGCGGTATAAGGCTTATGAGGAAAAATCTTAATCCATACTTTACCGCCACGTTTCATATAACGAGTCATCGCAATACGAGCAGCTTCTATTTGACGGTTTGTAATCCAAGCTGATTCTACTGCTTGTAAACCGTATTCGCCAAATGCAACTTCAGTACCGCCTTTTGCACGGCCACGCATTTTGCCGCGGTGTTCACGACGATATTTTGTGCGCTTAGGTAATAACATGATTATTTTCCTCCTTCCTCAGACTTTTTCTTTGTAGGAAGTATTTCTCCACGGTAGATCCATACTTTTACGCCCAGTTTTCCGTAAGTAGTGTCTGCTTCAGCATGTGCATAATCGATATCAGCACGAAGCGTGTGCAATGGTACAGTTCCTTCACTATAGTGTTCTGAACGAGCAATATCTGCTCCGCCTAAACGACCGGATACCATTGTTTTAATTCCTTTTGCTCCCGCACGCATTGTACGTTGAATTGCTTGTTTTTGAGCACGACGGAATGAGACGCGGTTTTCTAATTGGCGAGCGATGTTTTCAGCAACTAGCTTAGCATCTAAATCGGCTTTTTTAATTTCTACAATATTAATGTGCACACGTTTGCCAGTAAGATCATTTAGTGCTTTACGGAGCGCTTCAACCTCCGTTCCACCTTTACCAATAACCATACCTGGTTTTGCTGTGTGAACAGTAATATTGATTCGTTTTGCAGCTCTTTCGATTTCTACACGAGATACGGATGCATCTGCCAAGCGCTTAGCAATGAATTCACGTACTCGAAGGTCTTCATGTAAAAGGTCCGCGTAATCTTTTCCTGCATACCACTTCGATTCCCAATCACGAATGATACCGATGCGCAAACCAATCGGATGTACTTTTTGTCCCACGAACTATCCCTCCTTCTTTTCGGATACCACAATTGTAATGTGGCTTGTGCGTTTATTTATTTTGCTTGCGCGTCCCATCGCACGAGGGCGGAAGCGTTTCAATGTTGGACCTTCATCGACGTATGCTTCAGAAACCAACAGTTCATTTGCATCTAAATCATAGTTATGCTCTGCATTCGCAACAGCAGAGTTTAATACTTTTTCAATAATTGGAGAAGCAGCTTTAGGCGTATGCTTTAAAATCGCAACTGCTTCACCGATTTGCTTTCCTCGAATTAAGTCTACGACCAAACGTGCTTTTCGAGGCGCAATTCGAACTGTTCTTGCAACAGCTTTAGCTTGCATTAGGATGCCCTCCTCTCATTACCGTTTTGTTTTCTTATCGTCGCCAGCGTGTCCGCGATAGGCGCGAGTTGGTGCGAATTCACCTAGCTTATGGCCTACCATATCTTCAGAGATATAAACAGGTACGTGTTTGCGACCGTCGTAAACTGCGATCGTGTGGCCAATAAATGCTGGGAAAATCGTTGAACGGCGTGACCAAGTTTTTACTACTTGTTTCTTGTCCGTTTCATTTAGGTTGTCAATCTTTTTCATTAAATGCTCATCTACAAAAGGTCCCTTTTTTAAGCTACGACCCATGGTTGAACCTCCCTTCGTGATTGCCCTACGGTCCTTCGATGGAACCGTAGCCCAATCCCGTTATTTTTTGCGACGACGTACAATAAATTTATCAGATTTGTTCGTTTTCTTACGTGTCTTATATCCAAGCGTCGGTTTACCCCAAGGGCTAACTGGAGATTTACGGCCAATTGGTGTACGGCCTTCCCCACCACCATGCGGGTGATCATTCGGGTTCATAACAGATCCACGAACAGTAGGACGCTTGCCTAACCAACGAGAACGTCCAGCTTTACCGATGTTGATTAGTTCGTGCTGTTCATTGCCTACTTGGCCAACTGTTGCACGGCAAGTTGCTAGAATCATTCTAACTTCACCAGAAGCTAAGCGTACGAGCACGTATTTTCCTTCTTTACCAAGCACTTGTGCAGAAACTCCAGCAGAGCGTACAAGCTGGCCGCCTTTTCCTGGTTTTAACTCGATATTATGAATAAAAGTACCAACAGGTATATTAGCTAAAGGAAGTGCATTTCCTACTTTAATGTCCGCATCAGGTCCAGAGAAAATGTCCATTCCTACTTTTAAGTTTTTTGGAGCTAAAATATAACGTTTTTCTCCATCATGATAATGGATTAAAGCGATATTTGCAGAGCGGTTCGGATCATACTCGATTGTAGCAACGCGCCCTGGTATACCATCTTTGTTGCGTCTAAAATCAATAACACGGTATTGGCGTTTATGGCCACCGCCGTGATGACGAACTGTTAACTTACCTTGGTTGTTGCGGCCTGCCTTCTTTTTCAATGGTGCTAGTAAAGATTTTTCCGGCTTATTTGTAGTGATTTCTGCGAAATCTGAAACTGTCATGCCGCGACGTCCGTTAGAGGTAGGTTTATACTTTTTGATCGCCATTTTTTTCCCTCCTCTTCTCCATTCAAATTAGTTTATTAAACTTCAAATAATTCGATTTCGTTGCTTCCTTCTTTTAATGTAACAATCGCTTTGCGGCGTTTGTTCGTATAGCCTGCATAACGACCCATACGTTTAAGTTTTCCTTTGTAATTTAAGATGTTTACTTTGTCGACAGAAACATCAAAAATTTCTTCTACTGCTTTTTTCACTTGAGTTTTAGTTGCTTTTACATCTACTTCAAATGTATATTTCTTATCAGCCATTAGGTCTGTAGAACGTTCAGTAATTACTGGGCGCTTAATGATGTCGCGTGCATCCATTAGTCAAGCACCTCCTCTACTTTTTCAACAGCTGCTTTAGTCATGATGAGCTTTTCATGGGCAATGACATCTAGGACATTGACACCAGCTGCTGAAACGACTGTAATTCCAGGAATATTCCTTGCAGAAAGTGCAATATTGTCATCGATTGCCTCAGTTACAATTAAAGCTTTTTTATCTACAGAAAGATTTTTTAAGACGTTTACCATTTCCTTCGTCTTTGGTGCATCTAGTGTTAGAGCATCTAGGACAATGATGTTCTCTTCCAAAACTTTAGTAGATAATGCAGATTTGATTGCTAAGCGGCGCACTTTTTTCGGCAGCTTGTAGCTATAGCTGCGTGGAACAGGGCCAAAAACAGTACCGCCACCACGCCATTGCGGAGATCTGATTGATCCTTGACGTGCTCGGCCTGTGCCTTTTTGTCTCCAAGGCTTGCGTCCTCCGCCGCTAACTTCTGAGCGGTTTTTTACTTTATGGCTTCCTTGGCGCAAAGAAGCTCTTTGCATCACGATTGCTTCAAACAAAATATGATTGTTCGGTTCAATTCCAAAGATAGTATCTTTCAGGTCGATTTCGCCAACCTTAGAACCACTTTGATTATATAAGGATACGTTAGGCATTCCTATTTCCTCCTTTCCTAAGGTGCTTGTTAATTCGCTTTAATCGCACTTTTTATTTGAATCATTGTTTTTTTCGGTCCAGGAATATTTCCTTTCACTAATAGAAGATTGCGCTCACTATCTACCTTCACAACTTCTAGGTTTTGGATCGTGATTCTTTCGCCGCCCATCCGTCCAGGCAATGGCTTTCCTTTAAATACACGTGCTGGATCAACTGGTCCCATAGAACCTGATCCGCGGTGATAACGTGACCCGTGGGACATTGGCCCGCGTGAATATCCGTGGCGTTTGATGGAGCCTTGAAATCCTTTCCCTTTAGATGTTCCGGTTACGTCAACCTTCTCACCTTCAGTGAAAATGTCTACTTTAACTTCTTGGCCAACCTCATACTCTTCTACGTTTACACCGGAAAATTCACGGATGAAGCGCTTAGGAGCGGTATTGGCTTTCTTAACATGACCCATTGCTGGTTTATTCGCAAGCTTTTCACGTTTGTCCTCAAAACCTAATTGGATAGCGTTATAACCATCACTTTCCATTGTTTTCTTTTGCAGAACAACGTTTGGTGCTGCTTCAATCACTGTTACAGGAATAAGCTCACCATTTTCAGTAAACACTTGCGTCATACCGATTTTTCTTCCTAAGATTCCTTTGGTCATGCGTCACACCTCCTATAATATATGGTTTATTTTCATTCATTAAAGTTTGATTTCAATGTCCACACCTGATGGTAGATCAAGTCGCATTAATGAATCTACTGTTTGTGGTGTTGGGCTGATGATATCAATTAAACGCTTATGCGTTCTCATCTCAAATTGTTCGCGAGAATCTTTATACTTGTGTACTGCTCGCAAAATCGTATAAATAGATTTCTCTGTTGGCAACGGAATCGGCCCAGAAACATTTGCACCAGAACGTTTTGCAGTTTCAACAATTTTTTCAGCTGATTGATCAAGAATTCGATGATCATAAGCTTTCAAACGAATACGTATTTTTTGTTTTGCCATTATTTTCCCTCCTTTTTTCGCCTATTTTTTAAAAATAGACATACTCCATGGAAATTTCCCACACACTCGCCATGGCAAAGCGGCCGGGTGTGTCAGCAACCTTCCATTTCATTGCAGTCAAAGTGTATCATCTTTTCATACAAACCAAAGGCTCATGTACAGACTGATAAACACCTTTTCTATTATACAGACATTCATACCCCATTTCAAGTGCTATTTACTTAGATATATAAAAAAAATAGTGGATCTACATTTATAATCTTTTTTAAAACCTTGACAGATGGAATACTTCCCTTTCAATTATAAAAAAACAAGTCCCAGAAAAAAATTTAACCGATGTTTCTGCTTTATATGAAAATTCAATGAAAACTGATGAATACAGTGTTTTAATCTATTGCTATTTGCTTCATTTATTTTTAATTACTAAAAGGTACTTGATAAGTTTTCAGAATGATGCTATTTTTAACATTATCCATTTGAAGTTTATACTTCTCTTATTTTTTAATGAAGCTGAGCCTTCATTATATTTCTTTAAAACAATTACACTACACGTAAATGAAAGTAATCATAAGATGTTTTTATTAGTGTTATGTACGCTTGCACTAGGAAAGAGCGGATTGCATTGAATTGTTAGAACATTCTATACAAAGAAAGGTGTTTCGTATGACAACAATAGAAAAGGCGATTAAAGAGCACTTTTTTCAGCTTTCAAAAGGTCAACAAAAGGTAGCCAAGTTGTTGTTGGATGCACCGCACACATTTGCAATTAAATCAGCAGAAGAAATAGGCAAAGAAGTTGGTGTTAGTGAAACAACAGTAATTCGTTTATGTTACGCATTGAATTTCAAAGGTTTTTCGGCATTGCAGAAAGTGCTGCGCGAAGTATTGCTGCAAAAAAGCAGTCTCGATAACTATCATACGGCAAAACTTGAGCTTGCCAATGAGCCGAACTTCTTTGCCAGTGTCATGGGACGGGATGCGCTCTATATAAAAAAAGCAATCAATCAGATTAACGAACAAGACTTTCAAAAAACAGTCGACATCCTCGTTCAAGCCGAGAAAGTGTATATTTGTGGACTTGGTTCTTCTTTTGCCGCAGCACAATGGTTTGCTTTTTCTTTAAATCTAATTCGGGAAGATGTCCGTTTGTTTCATTCTCATACAGATGATATTTTAACGACTGTTCAACAGCTAAATGACAAAACTGCTTTTGTTGCAATCTCTTTTCATCGTTACTTACGAGAGACAGTGCAGATGGCAGAACTTGCAAAAGACCAGAAGGCTTTTGTTTGTGGAATTACAGATTCATCCGTTGCTCCGATTAGCCGCTATACGGATGCCTTACTAACTGTTTCTCCAACTATTACATCTACACTTGATGCTGTACCAGCTTTGTTTTCTTTGCTAAATGCCTTAATTGCAGGCGTCTCCGTACAGGATAAAGAACGTGTGAAAAAAAGAAAAGAACAATATGAGGCGATTCATTTGCAACATTTATTTATTCAATAACGTGATACTTCTATTAATGAAGTTACTCGCTTAAACGAGCTTCTATCATCTAGACACAACAGCGCTATTTTACTGGATACAAAACTTTAGTAAAAGCAAAGCAGAAGGGAGCAACTAAGAAATGGAGAAACTAATAGAAATTCGTAAAATATCATCCATTGAAGAATTGACAGCTGTACAAACACTTGATCAAACCATTTGGAAAACAGAGGCGATTCCTGTTCATCAAACATTAACAGTAGTCCAAAATGGAGGACTGATGATCGGTGCTTTTGACAACGGACGATTAGTCGGTTTTAGCTATAGCTTTCCAGGTTTAACAAAAGGAAAAGTATATCTATGTTCACATATGCTTGGCATCCATCCTGACTATCGAGGTCAAGGTATCGGGGTCATGTTAAAAAAAGCACAAAAAAATGAAGCAAAAGAAATAGGCTATACATTGATGACATGGACTTACGATCCATTAGAAAGCGTTAATGCGTTTTTAAATTTATCTAAGCTAAAAGGAGTCGCAAATACGTATATTGAAAATTGCTATGGCGAAATGAATGATGGCTTAAATGATGGATTGCCTACTGACCGCTTGAAAGTACAGTGGCATATTCAACAACAGCCAACTATTCGCATTTGCACAGAAGCGAATCAAGAGACATATAAATCGATTGCTAATTGGAAGATAAATCATGACGGCCTTCCTGTCATTAATCGTTCTGATTTAACGACCGTGAAAAAGGAGCACACGATTCTTGTACCAATTCCAAAAGCATTTCAATGCTTAAAGCAAACTGATTTCCAGTTAGCGCTTGATTGGCGTCTTCAAACAAGGGAATTTTTTCAGACAGCCTTTCAAGCAAAATTTACCGCAGTACATGTCTTAAAAACGGAAGATCCTGTTTACTATTATGTATTAACAAAACAAATTGAGCTGCCAGCTCTATAGAAAATTAGAAGATTAACCATTTAAATATGAAAAAAGAAACAGAAAGCAGGAATGAACATGAAAGTAAGTGAAGTAACTTTACGCCATTTAAAAATGCGCATGAATTTTCCATTTACAACAAGCTTTACAACAATGCAAGATCGAGAGTTTATTTTAGTAGAAGCAAAAAATGAAGCTGGCTTGAGCGGCTGGGGAGAATCCGTTGCCTTTACTGCTCCATTATATAATGAAGAAACGATGAAAACAAATTGGCATATGCTCGAAGATTTTATTATTCCAATGATACTAGACAAGCATCTCGATCACCCTGATGAGGTGAATACAATATTAGCCCCTATCCGAAAAAATAACATGGCTAAATCTGCACTTGAAGGTGCTGTCTGGGATCTTTATGCCAAAGAACAGCAAATTCCACTTAGCAAAGCGCTGGGGGGACAGAAAGAAACGATCGAAGTGGGTATTAGCATTGGTATAAAAGAGTCAATCGCAGAACTTTTGGAAGTAATTGATGGCTATGTGAAAGAAGGGTACAAACGCATAAAGGTGAAAATTAAGCCAGGCTGGGACGTTGACGTTATTCGTGCTATACGAGAGCAGTTCCCACAGCTTCCATTAATGGCTGATGCAAACTCTGCGTATCGTTTAGAAGATCTTGAGCGTTTAAAACAGTTAGATCAGTTTGATTTAATGATGATTGAGCAGCCGCTTGCTGCTGATGATATCGTTGACCATGCTCATATTCAAAAGCAGCTGGACACGCCTATCTGTTTAGATGAAAGCATCCATTCTTATGAAGATGCACGAAAAGCAATTAGCCTTGGAAGCTGTCAAATTATTAATATAAAGATAGGACGAGTTGGCGGGATTACTGAAGCAAAGAAAATTCATGATTTGTGTTTTTCAAAAGGAATTCCAGTTTGGTGCGGTGGAATGCTTGAATCAGGAATCGGCAGAGCCCACAATATTGCATTAACAACCCTTACAAACTTTACAATGCCTGGCGATACCGCTGCTTCTAAACGTTATTGGGAGCAAGATGTGATTGAGCCAGTAGTGACAGTAGAGAACGGATTGATTCGTGTTCCTGATAAGCCTGGAATTGGTTATGAACCAAACATCCCTGCAATCGATGCTTTCACTGTTCATCAGCAGACATTTAGGAATTGATAAAATGAGTAGGAACTGGTAGACATTGTATGGTATTACCGTATGTAAGTAATGGAACTCATATCTACTATTATATACAGTACGATAGGCGAGAGGATAGAACTATTCTCTCCCTTTCCTTTATATCTAAATTGTTTAAATATTCACTAATATTAGTTTTGGAGGAACATCATGAGAAAGATTATTCAAATTGCTGGTGCTTACATTGGTGTTATTGTTGGGGCAGGATTTGCTTCTGGACAAGAGATTCTACAATTTTTTACTAGCTTCGGTTTGATTGGAATTGTTGGTTCTATCATTGCAGCTTTTTTATTTGCATTTTTAGGTATGCAAATTGCCTTGCATGGGTCAATTTTAAAAACGACTTCCCATAAAAAAGTAATCTATACGATTTGCGGAAAATACATTGGCATAGCAGTTGATATTTTAATTACCTTTTTCTTATTTGGTGTAGCAGTCGTTATGATTGCTGGGAGTGGATCAATTTTCCAACAACAGTTTGGATTGTCTCCAATCGTCGGAAGCATCATTATGTCCATCCTTACAATCTTGACACTATTATTAAATGTAAAAAAGGTCATCTATATCATTAGTAGTGTGACCCCATTTCTATTAGTATTAATGTTTATCATTACTGCTTATTCGATATTTACAAGCAGCGGTGATTATGTGCAGCTGGAAACAGCCGCGGCAGCGCAAAGCTCTGCTGCTCCTCATTGGTTACTAGGAGCAATTCTATATGTATCCTATAATATTGCAGCAGGCTTTGCCATGTTATCAGTTATAGGCGGAACAGTAAAAGATAAAAAAGCAGCCGGCTGGGGCGGACTTCTTGGCGGATTCGGCCTTGGATTATTAATTCTATTAATTAATATTGGGATGTTCGCAAACTTGGATCGTCTTGAAGGAGCAGATATGCCGACACTTCTGCTTGCAACTGAAATTTCTCCTGTTGTTGGTGTCCTAATGTCTATTGCTCTGCTTGGGATGATATTTAATACAGCGGTGGGAATGCTTTATGCCTTTACTGCCCGGTTTATTCCATCAGAAACAAAAATGTTTAAGGGCGGAGTTATCGTAATTGGCATCCTTGCCTTTGCCGCCAGTTTTGTAGGCTTCACCATATTAGTCGGTACTATTTATCCGATTACTGGATATCTAGGTTTGGTCTTAATCATTGCTATTATTCTTTCGTGGATACGCACTAGGAAACAAAACACTATTGCATATTGATGGCAGGCCTCACCTTTCTGTTAAAAGGGGCGGAGCATCATTAAACTGCGGATAAGCTTCGCCCCTCTACACTTCAAGAAAGCTTTACTGCATAAAAAAATGAGGCGATGGTCGCGATCCATCTGCCTCATTTAATACATTATTTTTGAATTGTTGATACTATTCCAGATCCAACAGTACGTCCGCCTTCACGGATAGAGAATTTTGTTCCTTCTTCGATAGCGATTGGAGAAATTAACTCAACTGTCATTTCAACGTCATCGCCAGGCATAACCATTTCTACTCCTTCAGGAAGGTTACAAATTCCTGTTACGTCCGTAGTACGGAAGTAGAATTGTGGACGGTAGTTAGAGAAGAATGGAGTATGACGTCCTCCCTCATCTTTGGAAAGTACATATACTTGAGCTGTAAATTGAGTGTGCGGTGTAATCGTACCTGGTTTTGCAAGTACTTGACCACGTTGTACGTCTTCACGAGCAACACCACGAAGAAGCGCTCCAATATTGTCTCCAGCTTCAGCAAAATCAAGAAGTTTACGGAACATTTCTACTCCAGTAACAACAACTTTCTTGGATTCTTCTTCAAGACCGATGATTTCTACTTCGTCGCCGACTTTTACTTGTCCGCGCTCAACACGACCTGTTGCAACTGTTCCACGACCAGTGATAGAGAATACATCCTCTACAGGCATCATGAATGGTTTATCAGTGTCGCGCTCTGGAGTTGGAATATATTCGTCAACAGCTGCCATTAATTCAAGAATTTTTTCTTCCCATTCTGCTTCGCCTTCTAGCGCTTTAAGTGCAGAACCTTTAATAACTGGAATATCATCTCCAGGGAAATCATATTCAGAAAGAAGGTCGCGCACTTCCATTTCAACTAATTCCAACAACTCTTCGTCGTCTACCATGTCACATTTGTTTAAGAAAACAACAATGTAAGGTACACCTACGTTACGAGAAAGAAGGATGTGCTCACGAGTTTGCGGCATTGGACCATCAGCAGCAGATACAACAAGGATCGCTCCGTCCATTTGTGCAGCACCTGTAATCATATTTTTAACATAGTCAGCGTGTCCTGGGCAGTCAACGTGTGCATAGTGGCGAGTTGCAGTTTCATACTCAACGTGTGAAGTAGAAATTGTAATACCACGCTCACGCTCTTCAGGAGCATTGTCAATCATATCATAACCACGTGCTTCAGCACCGCCTGCTTTAGCAAGTACAGTTGTAATTGCAGCAGTTAAAGTTGTTTTACCATGGTCAACGTGTCCAATTGTACCAATGTTAGCATGTGTTTTGGAACGATCAAATTTTTCTTTAGCCATTAGGAATATCCTCCTTTAAATTTAAATTTACATATATTATTTAGGCGTTTTAGAAACGAATTTGCTCATTTCTAAAAGCATATGATAGCTTACAATAGTAGTTATACTTTATTAATAGTCAGAAATCAATTATTCGCCGCTATTTTTTTTGATTATTTCTTCAGCGATTGATTTTGGCACTTCTTCATAATGATCAAAGAACATTGTGTATGTTCCGCGTCCTTGAGTATTGGAACGTAAAGTTGTTGCATAACCAAACATTTCTGCAAGTGGTACTAATGCTTTCACAACCTGAGCATTGCCCTTTGCTTCCATTCCTTCTACACGTCCGCGTCTAGAGGTGATATCTCCCATAATGTCACCTAAATATTCTTCAGGCATAACGACTTCTACCTTCATCATCGGCTCTAAAATGACAGGGCTACATTTCTTCGCAGCGTTTTTCACAGCCATAGAAGCAGCGATTTTAAAGGCCATTTCGTTCGAGTCAACATCATGGTAAGAACCATCAAATAGTCTAGCTTTTACGTCGATTAGCGGATAGCCTGCAAGCACACCGTTGTCCAACGCATCAATGATACCTGCTTGAACAGCTGGGACATATTCACGTGGTACAACACCACCAACAATTCCGTTTTCAAACTCGAAGCCTTTTCCTTCCTCATTTGGAGAGAATTCAATCCAAACGTGACCGTATTGTCCTCGACCACCAGATTGACGTACGAATTTACCTTCCACTTCTGCAGAAGCACGGAATGTTTCACGGTAGGAAACTTGTGGAGCACCTACATTCGCTTCCACTTTGAATTCACGTTTTAGACGGTCAACGATAACATCTAAGTGAAGTTCACCCATACCGGAAATAATGGTTTGACCCGTTTCTGGATTTGTTTCAGCACGGAATGTTGGATCTTCTTCTTGAAGCTTAGAAAGTGCTGTACCCATTTTATCTTGGTCCGCTTTTGTTTTCGGTTCAATCGCTACATCAATAACAGGCTCTGGGAATTCCATTGATTCTAAAATAACGAGATTTTTCTCGTCACAAAGTGTATCCCCTGTACCAGTATCCTTCAAACCAACTGCCGCAGCGATGTCTCCAGAGTAAACGGTAGAAATCTCTTCACGGTGATTAGCGTGCATTTGTAGAATACGGCCAATTCTTTCGCGTTTTCCTTTTGTTGAGTTGCGAACATAAGAACCAGATTCTAATGTTCCAGAATAAACTCGGAAGAAAGTAAGGCGGCCAACATAAGGGTCAGTCATTACTTTAAATGCTAATGCCGAGAATGGTGCATCGTCGCTTGAAGGACGCTCAACTTCTTCTTCGGTATCAGGCACAGTACCAGTAATTGCAGCAATATCCGTTGGAGCTGGCAAATAATCGATTACTGCGTCAAGCATGACTTGAACACCTTTGTTTTTAAATGCAGTACCGCAAAGCACTGGGTAAAACTCAACACTAAGAGTTGCTTTACGAATAGCATTTTTCAATTCAGGAATAGTGATTTCTTCACCTTCAAGATATTTCATCATAAGCTCTTCGTCTAACTCAGCAACTGCTTCAACAAGCTTGCCGCGGTATTCTTCTGCTTGCTCTTTCATATCATCTGGAATTTCTCCTACTTCAGGATCAGTTCCAAGATCATCTTTATAGAAGTAAGCTTTCATTTCTACAAGATCAATAAGACCTGTAAAATTATCTTCAGCACCGATTGGCAATTGGATCGGATGTGCATTTGCATCTAGTCGATCATGCAATGTTTTCACTGCATATAAGAAGTCTGCACCAATCTTATCCATTTTGTTAACAAATACAATTCTAGGAACACCGTATGTCGTTGCTTGACGCCATACAGTTTCTGTTTGCGGCTCAACGCCTGATTGGGCATCAAGCACTGTGACAGCACCATCAAGAACACGTAAGGAGCGCTCTACCTCAACTGTGAAGTCTACGTGTCCTGGTGTATCGATGATATTGACTCGGTGGCCTTTCCATTGTGCCGTTGTTGCAGCAGAAGTGATTGTAATCCCACGCTCTTGCTCCTGCTCCATCCAGTCCATTTGGGACGCACCTTCATGCGTTTCACCTAGCTTGTGAATGCGTCCTGTATAGAAAAGGATACGTTCGGTTGTCGTTGTTTTACCAGCATCTATGTGAGCCATGATGCCAATATTACGAGTCTTTTCTAAGGAGAACTCTCTTGGCATTTCGTATTTCTCCTTCCTTCAATAAGTATAATTTGTTGTAGAGGTTATTCAAAAAGTCCGGGAATATAACCGGCAAATTTCTGTGTCACTCGACTGCTCCGATCCTCTCGTATCATACATACGCTCCGGTTCCCGCAGTTTTCGTTCCTTGAAATTTTTGGTTCTATTGTCCTCCTTTTTGAATTTACATTACTACAGATTGTTCAAAAAGTCCGGGAATATAACCGGCAAATTTCTGTGTCACTCGACTGCTCCGATCCTCTCGTATCATACATACGATCCGGTTCTCGCAGTTTTCGTTCCTTGAAATTTTATCCGGTTGTATTGAATAAACAACTTTTAGAATCAGATTACCAACGGTAATGAGCAAATGCTTTGTTTGCTTCTGCCATTTTATGCGTGTCTTCACGCTTTTTAACTGATGCACCACTATTGTTCGCTGCATCAAGAATTTCGTTGGCAAGGCGCTCTTCCATTGTTTTTTCTCCTCGAAGTCTCGCATAGTTTACTAACCAGCGAAGTCCTAGAGTTGAACGGCGTTCAGGACGTACTTCTACAGGTACTTGATAGTTTGAACCCCCAACACGGCGAGCTTTTACTTCAAGTACTGGCATAATATTTTTTAATGCTTGATCAAATGTTTCCATTGGGTCCTTACCTGTACGTTCTCTGATAATATCAAATGCTGAATAAAGAATAGATTGTGCTTTCCCTCTTTTGCCGTCGACCATAATTTTATTGATTAGACGTGTAATCAATTTAGAATTATAAATCGGATCAGGCAGCACATCTCTCTTTGCGACAGGGCCTTTTCGTGGCATGATATTTCCTCCCTTCCAATCATTTTTCATTCAAAATGATCGATCTTCACTTATTATTTTTTCTCTTTTGGTTTCTTTGTACCGTATTTAGAACGGCTTTGTTTCCGGTTTTCAACACCCGCAGTGTCTAACGCACCACGTACGATATGGTAACGTACCCCAGGCAAGTCTTTCACACGGCCTCCACGAATCAGAACAACACTGTGTTCTTGAAGGTTGTGGCCAATCCCAGGAATATATGCAGTTACCTCAATTCCGTTTGTTAAACGCACACGAGCGTATTTACGCAGCGCAGAGTTTGGTTTCTTTGGCGTCATTGTTCCAACACGCGTACATACACCACGTTTTTGTGGAGAAGACACATTAGTTTGCGCTTTTTTGAAGCTATTGTAGCCTTTATTTAGTGCTGGAGAGTCTGAAGTTGTAATTTTAGACTTCCTTGGCTTACGCACCAATTGATTAATTGTAGGCATGAGAACATCCTCCTTCCGTCTTTTTTCTAAGCCCACACATCCAGGTGGTTCATTTTGTGGTAAAAACAAAGTCTTTGCAGAATATTGCTTCTGCAAAAACAGCTTTAGTCAGTAATAGCGACAATGGCAGCACCTACATCTATACCACACGCTTTCCCAAGTTTTTTCATTGAGTCTACGCGAGTAATAGGAACGTTCATTTCGATTGCAGATTGAATGACTTTTCCTGTAATATGAGGATCAGCATCCTCCGCTACAATCAATTCTCCAACATCACCAGACTTTAGTGCTTTCACTGCCTGTTTTGTTCCTACTATTACATGTTTGGCCTGCGATACTTTATCATAAGACATGTTATATCCTCCAAAGCAACAGGTTATTTATAGGAGCACCTTGAATATATTATCATCTTCAATTTTTAATGTCAACAAAAAAATAAAATTTTCGTCAGCGAGGAAACCGTTGCTTCCTCACTGACGAACCATATATCATTCTTTCCTCTACTCTACTGTAGCGACAGCCTCACTTGTATTAGCAAGCTCTGCATCTGCCTTGCGATAGCGCTGCATACCAGTACCTGCTGGAACAAGTTTTCCGATAATGACGTTTTCTTTTAAGCCAAGAAGTTCGTCTCGTTTCCCTTTTATTGCAGCATCTGTCAACACACGAGTTGTTTCTTGGAATGATGCTGCTGATAGGAATGAGTCTGTTTCAAGCGATGCTTTTGTAATTCCTAGCAACACGGGACGCCCTGTTGCAGGCTGCTTTCCTTCCAGCAATGCTTTTTCGTTGGCGTCTGAGAATTGATGGATGTCGAGCAATGTACCTGGCAACACATCTGTATCCCCAGCATCGTTTACCCGCACTTTTCGCAGCATTTGCCGCACCATCACCTCAATATGCTTATCGCCAATTTCAACACCTTGCATGCGATAAACCTTTTGTACCTCACGCAGCAAATATTCTTGTACTGCTGCAACATCGCGAACAGTTAATAGCTCTTTCGGATCAATAGATCCTTCTGTCAACTCTTGGCCTCGCTCTACGATGTCGCCAACTGCAACTTTCAAACGAGATGTGTATGGCGCATGATAAGTGCGGCTTTCAATCTCGCCTTGTATAACAATTTCATTTTGACGATCTCGTCCCTCATTAATAGCAGTTACTTCACCGTCAATTTCTGAAATGACCGATTGTCCTTTTGGATTACGCGCTTCAAACAATTCTTGAATCCGCGGCAAACCTTGTGTAATATCGTCTCCGGCCACCCCACCTGTATGGAATGTTCTCATTGTAAGCTGTGTACCCGGTTCTCCAATGGATTGAGCAGCAATAATACCTACCGCTTCTCCAACTTCCACCTCTGTACCTGTTGCAAGGTTTCGGCCGTAGCAACGTTTGCACACGCCATGACGAGTATTGCAAGTAAAAGCAGAACGAATATGAACTTCTTCTACGCCTGCATCTACAATCGATTTAGCAACATCTTCGTTAATCAGTTCGTTCTCTCTTACTAACACTTCTCCAGTACTAGGATGTTTAACAGACTTTCTAGCATAGCGCCCAATGAGACGCTCCTCTAAAGTCTCGATAATTTCCGTACCATCCTTTAATGCGCCAACGAGCAGTCCTCTGTCCGTACCACAATCAGTTTCACGGACAATGACATCTTGAGCAACGTCGACAAGCCGGCGTGTTAAGTAACCAGAGTCTGCTGTTTTTAAAGCTGTATCCGCAAGACCTTTCCGAGCACCGTGCGTTGAAATAAAGTATTCCAATACCGTTAAACCTTCACGGAAACTTGATTTAATCGGCAATTCAATAATACGGCCTGCAGGGTTAGCCATAAGCCCACGCATACCAGCCAATTGGGTAAAGTTTGACGCATTACCACGGGCGCCAGAATCACTCATCATAAAGATTGGGTTTAAGTTATCCAGCGTTTCCATTAGTTTGCCTTGAATATTGTCTTTTGCAATACTCCAGATAGAAATGACCCTGTCGTATCTTTCTTCTTCTGTGATCAATCCACGTCTAAATTGTTTCATGACATTATCGACTTTTTCTTGTGCCTCGTTTAAAATAACTTCTTTTTCCGGCAAGACAACAATATCAGCAATTCCGATTGTGATTCCGGCTTTTGTAGAATACTTAAAGCCTAAATTCTTCATACGGTCAAGCATTTTTGATGTTTCTGTGATCTTAAACTTTTTGAACACTTCCGAAATGATGCTGCCGAGTATTTTCTTTTTAAACGGCTCAATCAACGGTTGATTTTTAATATGTTCTTCAACATTTGTCATCGGGTCAACAAAATACTTTTCTGGTGTTTCATTTTCTAAATTGTTTTTTGTCGGTTCGTTAATATATGGGAACGTGTCTGGCAATATTTCATTAAAAATAAGTTTGCCGACCGTTGTAATTAATAACTTCTGTCTTTGTTCATCTGTAAACGTCTCATTTGTGATAGAGCCTGCGTAGACAGCTATTCGAGTATGCAAATGGACATAGCCGTTTTGATAAGCCAAAAGTGCTTCGTTGATATCCTTAAAGATTTTTCCTTCTCCTCTTGCTCCCTCTCGCTCCATTGTTAAGTAATAATTCCCTAACACCATGTCTTGAGAAGGTGTAACAACAGGTTTTCCATCTTTTGGATTCAAGATATTTTGCGCTGCCAGCATTAATAAACGTGCTTCTGCTTGTGCTTCTGCGGATAGTGGAACGTGTACCGCCATTTGGTCTCCATCAAAGTCAGCATTATATGCTGTACAAACAAGTGGATGCAGACGGATCGCTCTTCCTTCAACTAAAGTAGGTTCAAATGCTTGAATTCCGAGGCGATGCAGTGTTGGCGCCCGGTTTAAAAGAACTGGGTGTTCTTTGATTACTTCTTCAAGCACATCCCATACTTCTGGTTGTACCCGTTCAATTTTTCGCTTGGCACTTTTAATATTATGCGCAAGGCCTTTTTCTACTAACTCTTTCATCACAAATGGTTTAAACAGCTCAAGTGCCATTTCCTTAGGAAGTCCACATTGATACATTTTCAAGTTTGGACCAACGACAATAACAGAACGGCCTGAGTAGTCAACACGTTTACCTAACAAGTTTTGACGAAAACGACCCTGTTTTCCTTTTAACATATGGGATAATGATTTTAAAGGTCTATTTCCAGGACCTGTAACAGGTCTGCCGCGGCGGCCATTGTCAATTAGTGCGTCTACAGCCTCTTGGAGCATCCGCTTTTCATTTTGGACAATGATACTTGGCGCACCAAGGTCTAATAAGCGTTTTAAACGATTATTCCGATTGATCACTCGACGGTAAAGATCGTTCAAATCAGAAGTGGCAAACCTGCCGCCTTCTAACTGTACCATTGGACGCAGTTCTGGCGGAATGACTGGAAGGACATCCAAAATCATCCAATCAGGTTCATTTCCTGAATGGCGAAATGCTTCCAACACTTCTAGTCGTTTAATTGCACGAGTTCGACGTTGGCCTTGTGCTGTCTTTAATTCTTCTTTTAAAAAGTCTACTTCTTTATTTAGATCAATATCTTGCAGGAGCTTTTTAATCGCTTCTGCCCCCATGCCTGCTTGAAACTTATTTCCATACTTTTCTCGATAAGCACGATACTCTTTTTCAGAAAGAAGCTGTTTCTTTTCCAATGCGGTATCGCCAATATCAGTTACGACATATGAGGCAAAATAAATAACCTCTTCAAGGGCACGTGGAGACATGTCCAGTACAAGTCCCATTCGACTTGGAATTCCTTTAAAGTACCAAATGTGAGAGACTGGAGCAGCAAGCTCAATATGACCCATACGGTCGCGTCTTACCTTTGCTCTCGTCACTTCTACACCACAGCGATCACAAACAACGCCTTTATAGCGTACGCGCTTATATTTACCACAATGACATTCCCAATCTTTTGTCGGTCCAAAAATTCGTTCGCAAAATAATCCGTCTTTTTCTGGTTTTAACGTACGATAATTAATCGTCTCTGGTTTTTTCACTTCACCAAAAGACCAGGAACGGATTTTATCTGGTGAAGCAAGACCAATCTTCATGTACTCAAAATTGTTAACATCCAGCAAGGGGCCTACCTCCCTTTTTATATCCAGGTTCTACCCTATTTGCGCCTAAAGGCTGGTTCAAAAATTCGGGGAATAACGTCTCATTACAGTGTCGCGCTGCCTGCGCCAGTTCTTGTGTGTTTCTTGAAATTTCTTCAAAGTTGTTTACGTTATGAAAATCCATTCCTCGTAATCCTATAAACAACATCTTTGCAACACATACCGGGCAAACGAGGCCTCGGAAACTTCATTTCTTAAACATGGTTGGTTTTTTTGAATCATAAACCTCTAGGGATTGCTCAAAGAATGAATGACTGTACATCTCATGCAGCGCCATGAAAAACAAGAGGAACTTTAACCTTCATATTTTTTCATGGCGCAAATAAAATAGATCTGCTTCTGTTTTATCTAAAGAAATAAATTTATTCTTTCCAGGCAACTGCTTCTGTTTTACTCTCTGTTTCGGGAGCAATATTCAATGTATCCGCCTGATGATTATCTTCTTCTTCCTCTAATTCACGCATTTCAATTTCTTCTTCATCGCTTGAAAGGATTTTGACATCCATTCCCAAGCTTTGCAGTTCCTTAATTAGAACCTTGAATGATTCTGGAATACCAGGCTCAGGAACATTTTCTCCTTTGACAATTGCTTCGTATGTTTTTACCCGTCCAACGACATCGTCCGATTTGACTGTCAAAATTTCTTGCAGCGTATAAGCAGCACCGTAAGCTTCCAGTGCCCACACTTCCATTTCTCCGAATCGCTGACCGCCAAATTGCGCTTTACCGCCTAATGGCTGCTGCGTAACTAGCGAATAAGGCCCTGTGGAACGAGCATGCAATTTGTCATCAACCATATGGGCTAATTTAATCATGTACATGATGCCAACAGAAACCCGGTTATCAAATGGTTCGCCTGTACGTCCATCGTAGAGAATTGTTTTTGCATCCCGATCCATTCCAGCTTCTTCAATTGTATCCCAAACATCTTCCTCTGTTGCTCCATCGAATACTGGAGAAGCAACATGGATTCCAAGTCGTCGTGAAGCCATTCCTAAATGGAGTTCTAACACTTGGCCGATGTTCATCCGCGATGGAACTCCAAGGGGATTCAACATAACATCAACTGGCGTGCCATCTGGCATATACGGCATATCCTCTTCTGGGAGCACTTTAGAAATAACACCTTTATTTCCGTGTCTTCCAGCCATTTTATCTCCTTCAGAAATTTTTCGTTTCTGAACAATATAAACACGAACTAGCTGATTAACACCTGGAGGCAGCTCATCGCCATCTTCGCGATTAAACACTTTCACGTCTAGCACAATACCGCCGCCGCCATGTGGAACTCGTAGAGACGTATCGCGTACTTCGCGCGCTTTTTCTCCAAAAATAGCATGAAGCAATCTTTCCTCAGCAGTAAGCTCTGTCATTCCCTTAGGTGTTACTTTCCCAACAAGCAGGTCGCCATCTTTTACTTCTGCTCCAATACGAATGATGCCGCGTTCATCCAAATTACGTAATGCATCTTCACCAACATTCGGAATATCCCGCGTCATTTCTTCTGGACCAAGCTTAGTGTCACGAGCCTCTGATTCATACTCTTCAATATGAATCGATGTATAGACATCATCTTTTACAAGACGTTCACTCATAATAATGGCGTCTTCGTAGTTATAGCCATCCCACGTCATAAAAGCGACAAGGACGTTGCGCCCTAATGCAAGCTCGCCATTTTCCATGGATGGGCCATCACCAAGAATTTCACCCTTCGTCACATGATCTCCTACACTAACAATTGGCCGCTGATTATAGCATGTTCCTTGGTTGGAGCGAATGAATTTCTGTAATCGGTATTTATCGAGATTACCTTTTATTTTTTGCCCGTCTACTTCTGAAATGCGGCGTATCCACACTTCTCTTGATTCCACATGTTCAACAATGCCGTCATGCTTACAGATTACTGCTGCACCAGAATCTTTTGCGGATACATACTCCATTCCAGTACCAACAATAGGTGCTTCAGGCTGCATAAGTGGGACTGCTTGCCGCTGCATGTTTGCTCCCATCAAAGCACGGTTGGAGTCATCATTTTCTAAGAAAGGAATACAAGCAGTTGCCGCTGAAACAACTTGCTTCGGTGATACATCCATATAATCGATTCTATCTTTATGAACGACCGTGTTTTCTCCACGGAAACGTGCAATAACTTCATCGTTCATAAAACTGCCATCATCTGCTAGTGGTGCGTTCGCTTGCGCTACAACATAGTTGTCCTCTTCATCAGCTGTCAAATAATCGATTTGATTCGTAACCTTAGAAGTTTCTGGATCCACTCGCCGATATGGAGTTTCAATAAAGCCAAAACGATTGACCTTCGCAAACGACGAAAGTGAGTTAATTAATCCAATATTTGGACCTTCTGGTGTTTCAATCGGACACATTCTTCCATAGTGAGAATAGTGAACATCACGAACTTCAAAACCAGCACGCTCACGTGTTAAGCCTCCAGGTCCCAATGCAGAAAGACGGCGTTTATGCGTCAATTCAGCTAACGGATTGGTTTGATCCATAAATTGCGAAAGCTGAGAGCTGCCAAAGAATTCTTTAATAGAGGCAATAACAGGCCGAATATTGATTAATTGCTGCGGTGTAATCGTGTTGATATCTTGAATAGACATTCTTTCACGTACAACACGTTCCATCCGAGAAAGACCGATCCGAAATTGATTTTGCAGCAATTCACCAACAGAACGCAAACGGCGATTGCCTAAATGGTCAATATCATCAGTATCTCCTACCCCATGCAAGAGGTTAAAAAAGTAGCTAACAGATGAAATAATGTCAGCAGGAGTTATATTTTTGATACTCTCAGGGATGTTGCAATTGCCAATAACGTTAATGATTTTCTCTTCATCATCGTTTGGCGCATAAATTTTAATCGATTGTAGAGTAACTTTATCTTCCACGACACCGCCAGTTTGACGAAAAGTTTTAAAGCCTGCACCTTCTTCCAAGTATGGAAGCAGCTTATCCAATGTTCTGCGATCTAATAAAGTGCCTTTTTCAGCAATTACTTCGCCTGTTTCTGGATCAGCTAATGTTTCCGCTAAGCGCTGACCGAATAAGCGATTTTTAATATGAAGCTTTTTGTTGATTTTATATCTTCCTACATTGGCAAGGTCGTAGCGTTTTGGATCAAAGAAACGTGAAATCAGTAGACTTTTTGCGTTTTCTACTGTTGGCGGTTCACCTGGGCGCAGACGTTCATAGATTTCCAGCAGCGCTTTTTCTGCACTTTCGGTGTTATCCTTTTCAAGTGTATTACGAATATATTCGTTATCTCCTATTAAATCGATGATTTCTTGATCAGACCCAAACCCAAGAGCTCGAAACAGTACTGTAATCGGCAGCTTCCGAGTACGATCAATGCGCACGTAAACAACATCTTTAGCGTCTATTTCATATTCAAGCCATGCGCCTCGGTTTGGTATAACTGTGGCTGCAAATCCTTTTTTCCCATTTTTGTCTATCTTGCCGTTATAATAGACACTAGGTGAACGAACGAGCTGTGATACTATAACACGTTCTGCCCCATTAATAATAAATGTTCCCATTTCTGTCATCAGAGGGAAGTCACCCATAAAGACATCCTGATCTTTTACTTCGCCTGTTTCTTTATTAACAAGACGAAGTTTGACACGAAGAGGAGAAGCATATGTGACGTCTCGTTCTTTCGATTCATCAACATCATACTTCGGATCACCTAAACTATAATCAATAAACTCTAAAGAAAGATTTCCTGCGAAATCTTCAATTGGAGAAATATCTTGGAACATTTCTCTTAATCCCTCATCAAGAAACCACTGATAGGAAGCTGTTTGAATTTCAATAAGATTTGGTAATTCTAACACTTCACTGATACGCGCAAAACTTCTGCGTTGGCGGTGTCGTCCATACTGAACAAGTTGACCTTTCAACTGATTCACCCCTCAAATCAAGCGTTTTAATTGCGATCTGTCCTGTTTTCCATCTGCTGTCCACCAAACACGAAAGACAAAAAGAAAAAGGGTTTTACAACTGAAAACCACATTCTCTTCATACGTACTATTATTTTATAATCTTTTCCAATTTTACCAACAACTATACTATTCAGCTTTTAAGTGGTGAGTGCTTGGAAAAAATTATATGATGGCATTTTATGATTTTAGCATAGTACTAAACCGAAGTCAACCTTTTTTTGCTTTTAAAATGTAATATCCTTTCTTCTTATTCAAGATTTCTACGGAGTGGAATATTTCCTGTAGTTTTTGTTGAGCTGAAGGTGCTCCCTGTTTCTTTTGAATAACTACCCATAAGCTGCCTTCGTTAGTTAAGTGGTGATAGCTTTGAGTAAAGATGTCATGCACAACTTTTTTTCCTGCTCGAATCGGAGGATTAGTAATAATTGCAGTGAAGTTTTTTTCCTTTACTTGCTGTAAACGATCGCTTTCATAGATTACTGCATTTGTCAGCTTGTTGTTGCTTGCATTTTCTTTGGCAAGCGCAAGCGCACGCTCATTTACATCAACCATATGGATGGTTCTAGTTGGAAAAGACTTAGCAATTGTCAATCCTATCGGCCCATAACCACAACCAACATCCAGTATCGGACCGGCTATCTCTGGTTCTTCAAAAAGGTTTACTAATAATTTCGAACCAAAATCGACAGCTTTTTTCGAAAAAACACCTTGATCCGTTTTAAAGTGCAGCCTGTGGCCCCGCAAGTCTTCCTCCCAATACATTGGCTTGCTTTCTGCCTCAACATGTCGGGAATAATAATGATCCGTCAACATGAAACACCTCCGTTGAAACTACGAAATAAAAGAATTAGTAAAGGATATTTACATCTAAAGGCAAGATTAAACTGTTAAGTATTCAAAAGGTTTTTTAAATCAGCTGCTGCAACTATACACGAGTAATTTCCAGCGTTCCTTTTAAACAATTATAATGAGCAGTATTCATACAACTAGACTAATGTTTGCATGAAGAACTTCAAGTCCAAAAAAGCTCGCCTATAATAGCGAGCTTTTTATCCTTAGATGACTACTTAACTTCAACAACAGCTCCAACTTCTTCAAGTTTCGCTTTTAATTCTTCTGCTTCTTCTTTAGATACGCCTTCTTTTACTGGTTTCGGTGTATTGTCAACTAATTCTTTTGCTTCTTTTAAGCCAAGGCCAGTAATTTCACGAACTGCTTTAATAACTTTGATTTTTTGGCCGCCTGCTTCTGTAAGTACAACATCAAATTCAGATTGCTCAGCAGCTGCCTCGCCGCCGCCTGCTCCGCCAACTACTGCTACAGGAGCAGCTGCAGTTACACCAAATTCTTCTTCAATAGCTTTTACTAAGTCATTTAATTCTAGGACAGTCATCTCTTTAACTGCTTCAATGATTTGTTCTTTCGTCATCAGATTTTACCTCCAAAATGTTTAGTTATTTTAATCTATCGTACCGATTCTTTACGCACCTTGTTCATCTTTTTGATCTGCAACAGCTTTTGTTGCAAGAGCCAAGTTACGAATAGGCGCTTGAAGAACGCTAAGCAACATAGAAAGCAATCCTTCTCGAGAAGGAAGTTCAGCAAGTGCTTTAATTTCCTCTACGTTAGAAATATTACCCTCGATAACTCCGATTTTAATTTCTAATTGCTCATGCTTTTTAGCAAAATCATTAAGAATTTTCGCTGGTGCAACAACATCTTCTGTACTAAATGCGATAGCATTTGGTCCAATTAAAGATTCTGTTAAACCACCTAGCTCTGCTGCTTCTGCTGCTCGACGAGTAAGGGCATTTTTATATACTTTAAACTCAACCCCAGCTTCCCGCAGCTGTTTGCGAAGCTCTGTTACTTCAGCAACGTTTAATCCACGATAATCAACAACTACTGTTGATACACTTGATTTAAATTTTTCACTGATTTCTTCAACAACTAATTTCTTTTTTTCAATAGCAGTGCTCATCTTGACACCTCCTGCATCATTTGTTTGACATTTATATCCGTTAGATTGCAATGACAGTTTGTAAAAAAAACAAAGGAAAAGCCTCCATATCGAAGACATGGAGGCACGATGCGTATAATCATTCAACACGTTTAAGCTTTGCTTAAAGCCGGTTTTCATTTGATAGAAATCCGATTCGATGCAAGAAACTAAAAATCTCTTCTACATCAGGATGATTATTATCTATGCGCATTGTCCTCGGTAGGAAATTAAGCTTAATAAGAGGATGTTCAAAAAATGCGGGAAAAATCACCTTCGAATTTCTGTGTCTCTCTGTCATTCCGGTCCTCACGTATTTTTATACGCTACGGTCCTCATGACGATCGTTCCTTGAAATTCTCGGTTCTTTTTGTCCTCTTTTTGAACCTCTTTGATATTGGATGTTCAAAAATCCAGGAAAAATCACCTTCGAATTTCTGTGTCTCTCTGTTATTCCCGATCCTCACGTATTTTTATACGCTGCGGTTCTCATAACGATCGTTCCTTGAAATTCTCGGTTCTTTTTGTCCTCTTTTTGAACCTCAATATTGTTAAGCACCTACTGTCTACGGTACAAATGTTATTAAATTTACAACAGATAGATTTTAGCAAATAAAACCTAAGTTGTCAAACTATTTAACTTCGCCAAAAGTTGATGGATCTACTTTAACTCCAGGTCCCATTGTGGAAGAAACAGCGACGTTTTTCATATAAGTGCCTTTCGCTGCTGCTGGTTTTACTTTTTGTAGAGTTTCAAAAATAGTAGTAAGGTTATCAACTAGCTTTTCGTTTTCAAAAGAAACTTTGCCGACTGGAACGTGAATAATTCCAGCTTTATCGACACGATATTCTACTTTACCAGCTTTGATGTCTTTAATTGCTTTTTCAACATCAAAAGTAACTGTACCAGTTTTAGGGTTTGGCATCAAGCCTTTTGGCCCAAGTACACGACCAAGTTTTCCGACTTCTCCCATCATGTCTGGTGTTGCAACGATAACATCAAAATCAAACCAGCCTTGGTTGATCTTATTGATGTACTCAGCATCACCAACATAATCTGCTCCAGCTGCTTCAGCTTCTTTTAGCTTTTCGCCTTTTGCAAATACTAAAACACGTTGTGTTTTACCAGTACCATGTGGTAATACAACAGCACCACGAATTTGCTGATCTGCTTTTTTCGGGTCAACGCCGAGACGAAAAGCAGCTTCTACTGTTGCATCAAATTTTGCAAAATCCGTTTTCTTTACAAGTTCAATTGCTTCATTAACGGAATAGGCTTTTGAGCGGTCGATTAGCTTTGCCGCTTCTACATATTTTTTGCTTTTCTTTGCCATTCTTATTTTCCTCCTCGAATGTGGTTTTAGCGGAATAACCTCCCACGAATAAAGGTTGCGAGTTCAATCCTCTTCTCGCAACCTCGCCGAACAGAAATCCATTTGTTCCATGTATGGTTTCCTTTTAGTCTTCAATGGAAATTCCCATACTGCGTGCAGTACCTTCTACCATACGCATCGCTGCTTCTACGCTAGCTGCGTTAAGGTCAGGCATTTTCAATTCTGCGATTTCACGCACCTTGTCACGCTTAATCGCGGCCACCTTATTACGGTTTGGCTCACCTGAACCTGACTCAATACCAGCTGCTTTCTTTAATAAAACAGCAGCAGGTGGAGTTTTCGTAATAAATGTAAATGAACGGTCTTCGAACACCGTGATTTCAACAGGAATAATCAAGCCCGCTTGGTCTGCTGTACGAGCATTAAACTCTTTACAGAATCCCATGATATTAACACCTGCTTGACCTAGTGCCGGTCCAACTGGCGGCGCTGGATTCGCTTTGCCTGCGGGAATTTGTAGTTTTACAAGTTTGATTACTTTTTTAGCCACGAGACACACCTCCTTAAGTCCGTGATGTGGTGAATTGGGTAAAACCCTCCCACTCATTTTATAAGACTGTTGTTCCATTCATATGTTTTGACACATACTGACCTAAAAATAGTATCATTTTTACAATTATATTTCAAGTCATTTTTAAATAGCGATTCAAAAAACGCCCAAAAATATACAGGCCATATATACGTACCTTCATGAAGAATATGAGATCTTTATTGTGCGGCTATCCAGTGCTCTTATGATAATTTATCAATTTGGCTGAAGTCCAATTCTACAGGAGTCTCGCGTCCAAACATATTAACCATCACTTTTGCTTTTCCTTTTTCACGATCCATTTCATCAATTTTTCCCGTAAAGTTAGCAAATGGGCCTTCATTGACTGTTACTGTTTCACCAACTTCAAAGTTTACTTCTACACGTTTCTCTTCCATGCCCATCAGTTTCAAGATGCCATCAACTTCTTCTGGCAAAAGCGGCGTTGGTTTGGAACCAGAACCGGCAGATCCTACAAATCCTGTTACACCTGGCGTGTTACGAACGACGTACCAAGAATCATCCGTCATAATTAATTCAACCAAGACATAACCTGGAAACACTTTCTTTTTTGACACTTTCTTTTTGCCATTTTTAATATCGGTTTCCTCTTCTTCTGGTACAATAACACGGAAGATTTTATCGAGCATACCCATTGATTCCACACGCTTTTCTAAATTTGCTTTCACTTTGTTTTCATATCCAGAATATGTATGGACAACATACCAGTTCTTTTCCATATAACTAGGACTTTAATGTCCTTCCCTCCCCATATTAAAAATAGGTTCTTCCATATTTCTAGCAAATAAAAAACCCGTTATCCGGGCTTTAATTTTGTTATTCTCCATTATACCATGTGAACATCAACGTTATTCAACCGTTTATGTGAAGCAATTAAAAATAATGCGTGGTGAAAAAATTGAAATGGGCAGCAAGCAATTGGAGACTGCTTAGCCTAATATTAAGCGAATCAATTCAGATATTCCAGTATCTACAATGGCAAAAAACACAGCCAGGATGACGACAGTTGTGATTACTGTAATCGTATAACTAGTGAGTTCTTTACGTTTCGGCCATGTAACCTTTCGCATCTCTTTGCGTACATTCCGAAAGAATTCTATAATGCGTGACATGTTTGTACCTCCAAAGAATTGAATGAGATAACCTATCTTTATTTTGTTTCCCGATGTATTGTATGTTTATTGCAATGATTGCAGTATTTTTTCAGTGCCAATCTTTCGGTTTGTTTATTAGCTGGAGTTGAATAGTTTCTTGAACCACATTCAGCACAAGCTAAAATTGTTTTTTTCTTCATGATAGACACCTGCTAGTTATTTGATGACATTATTTAAAAAATATCATGCACTGTATGATCTGTCAATAAGCGGTATTTTTTATTGCGATGACTGTATATGTTCAAAAGCTATTAAAATCAAGGACAAATGAAAATGAATGAAGTGAAGTTTTTGGAACATAAGTAAAGTTTTTCATGCTGCAGTGCATGATGCCAATAACCTCTAGGAACTAAATTCTTTCATTTCCAAATATCTTTCTAGTTTTCTTTTTACCCTTTGAAGCGCATTATCGATTGATTTAACATGACGATTGAGTTCTGCGGAGATTTCCTGATAGGATTGGCCATCTAAATAGAGAGCCAACACTTTTCTTTCTAAATCACTTAATAATTCCATCATCTTGCCTTCAATACTATTAAATTTTTCCCGATTAATAATCAATTCTTCCGGGTCCATCATCTTAGCACCAGATATCACGTCCATTAGGGTTCGATCTGATTCCTCATCGTATATAGGCTTATCCAGTGAAACATAAGAATTTAGCGGAATATGCTTTTGGCGGGTTGCGGTCTTTATAGCGGTTATAATTTGACGAGTGATACAGAGCTCTGCGAATGCCTTGAAGGAGCTGAGCTTGTCTCCTTTGTAATCACGGATCGCTTTATATAAGCCTATCATTCCTTCTTGGACGATATCTTCTTTATCAGCACCAATAAGAAAATAAGACCTCGCTTTCGCTCGAACAAAGTTGCGGAATTTTTGGATGAGATAATCTAACGCTTCACTATCACCTTGATGAACCATCTCGATTAGTTGCTCATCTTCAAGCTTTTCAAACTTGCCATTATACATTAAGCCGTTGTTTAAACTCAAGTTAACCCCCCCGACTCCAGAAAGCGATAGATAAGAACATTATACACAAAATTTCAACGAATCACTACTTATTTTTGACCGCGGCGCCATTTTTCAAATATTTCTGCGACCTCATCCGAAAGTGGAATTTTTGATTGTGGTTTCTTTTCTCGTGTTTTTTCTACTTTTATATCAATTTTTCGTTCAATTTCGTTCATTTCGTTCAATAATTCACGTGCTGACTTTCTTAATGCACCTTGTCCAAAAATGACCCACTGCTCTGTATAATCCGAAGTCGCAACATAGATTTGTGTTTTTATATTATTTAATTCAATAGCGAGTTTTTCAATACGTTCATCAGCCGTTTCATCTTGACGGGTATAAACAACTTCAACTTTATAATTCCGATATTTGCGGCCAATGCCCTTTACAAATTGTGCGTCGAACACAATGATCACTTTCATTCCTGTGAAACCTTGGTATTCAGCCATTTTTTCAATTAACCGATCTCTAGCGGCGCTTAAATCTCGTTGCTTTAAGAGCTTTAGCTCTGGCCAATCGCCAATAATGTTATACCCATCTACAAGCAGGATATCCATGCTATTCTCCGAGTGGGCGGCGCTTTCGGAAAACCTCATACATTAATAAACTTGCTGCCACCGACGCATTCAACGAAGTTACATGCCCCGTCATCGGCAATTGAAAAAGAAAATCGCATTTTTCTTTTACTAAACGGCTAATTCCTTTTCCTTCACTGCCAATCACAAGTGCCAGCGGGATTTCTCCATCAATCATCCGATAATCTTGATTTCCTTTTGCGTCGGTTCCAGCGACCCAGATTCCTTGCGCTTTTAACTCCTCAATTGTTCTCGTTAAATTTGTTACTCTCACTACAGGAACGTATTCAATTGCACCTGTAGAAGCTTTTGCAACTGCTGCAGTTAAGCCTACCGCTCTTCTTTTTGGAATGATGATTCCGTGCACTCCAGCCGCATCCGCTGTTCTCATAATAGAACCAAGGTTATGAGGATCTTCCAACTCATCTAAAATAAGGAAAAAAGGTGCTTCTTCTCTAGACTTCGCAATATGAAAAAGCTCTTCTAGTTCCGCATATTTGTAAGCTGCAACTTGAGCTACAACGCCTTGATGGCGTTCAGTCGTCAATTGATCGATCTTTTGATTTGGAACATATTGGATCATAATGCCCGCACGTTTAGCTAATTGAATAATCTGTTGCATATGGTTTTTTTGGACGCCTTCTGCAATCCAAATCTTATTGATTTCACGGTTTGATCGCAACGCCTCTAGTACTGGATTCCTGCCAGCGATATATTCTTCGTTCATGATGTGCCTCCATTCTCAACTGTCTTTATTGCTTGATTAATCGTCTGTTCTAGTCTTTCAATTTCATGTGACAGATATAAATAGCCAATTAATGTTTCAAATGCTGTACTATGCCGATAAGTTTGCACATCTGTATTCTTAGGAATAGTCCCTGATTTAGCATTGCGTCCCCGCTTCGCAACAGATTGTTCTTCCTCTGTTAAAAATTGCTGTTCTATCATTTTCTTTAACAGAGCAGCTTGTGCCTTAGCAGAAACATACTTTGTAGCTTCTCTGTGAAGCTGGTGCGGCTTCGTTTTACCTTTCGCAAGGAGATGATGCCGTACGTATACTTCGTAGACAGCATCTCCCATGTAAGCAAGGGCAAGACTATTCAGCTGTTTAAAATCTACTTGTTTTTTTATTTCTAACATGCTTTCTTAGCCTCTCTTCCATCTTGTCCCTTGTGGAGTATCTTCCAATATAATATTTTTTTCTTTCAATTGATCACGAATATCGTCTGCCAATTGAAATTGACGGTTTTTGCGAGCCTGAATGCGCTGCTCAATAAGTGCTTCAATCTCTTCATCGTGCAATTCATTTCCCTCTAGTATAATCCCTAATACTCCGCAAAGTGATTCAAATTCTTTCATAAATGCATCAATCACGGTCTCCGAAGTATTTTTCTCCATCAAATAATAATTAGCCTGCTTTGCCAGATCGAATAAAACAGCAATGCCGTTTGCAGTATTAAAATCATCGTCCATTGCCTTTACAAACGACTCACGATGTCTGTGAATCACTTCAAGCCACTCATGATCGTTTTCTGTTAAATTAGCACTGGATTGCTTTCGATGCTGTAAATTTTCGTAAGAAGTTCTTAATCGCTCTAATGCAGCCGCTGCATTTTCTAACACTTCATCACTGTAATTAATCGGATTGCGATAATGGACAGATAACATGAAAAACCGAACGATTTGAGGGTCATGGTGCTTAAGAATTTCATGAACTAGTACGAAGTTGCCTAGTGATTTAGACATTTTCTCATTGTCTATATTGATGTAGCCATTATGCAGCCAATAACGAGCAAACGGCTTCCCTGTCAACGCTTCTGTCTGCGCAATTTCATTTTCGTGATGAGGAAATGTCAAATCTTGGCCTCCAGCATGAATGTCAATTGTATCGCCAAGGTATTTCCTCGCCATTGCAGAGCATTCAATATGCCAGCCCGGTCTTCCTAATCCCCATGGACTCTCCCAAGAAATTTCCCCTTCCTTGGCCGCTTTCCAAAGGACAAAATCAAGCGGGTCTGCTTTTTTTTCACCTACTTCAATTCTCGATCCAAGCTGTAATTCATCGATAGATTGATGGGACAACTTTCCATATTGAGGAAATTTTTGTGTAGCATAATAAACATCTCCCTCAGACTCATAAGCAAAACCTTTATCGATCAACGCTTGAATAAACTCAATTATAATATCAATATTTTCCGTAACGCGAGGGTGAACATCCGCTCTCACACATCCCAACGCTGATACATCTTCAAAGAACGCCTCAATAAACCTGTTTGCAATCGTTGGAACATCTTCACCAAGTGCATTCGCTGCATTAATTAAGCGATCATCAACATCGGTGAAATTTGAAACAAATGTCACTTCGTAGCCCCGATATTGTAAATAACGGCGAACCATATCGAAGACAATCACAGGCCGTGCATTTCCGATATGAATATAATTATAAACGGTAGGACCGCATACATACATTTTAATTTTTCCTTCTTCAAGAGGAACAAGAGGTTCCTTCTTTCTTGTAAGTGTGTTAAAAAGTCTAATCGCCATTATTTGGCATCCTCCTTCTTTTTCCATTCATCTAATTCTTGCTGCAGTTTTTGAATCTTTTTTTCCATCGCGGCGCAGCGATCTTCTACTGGATCTGGTAAATTATGATGGTCTAATTTATGATTTACTCGTACACCATCACGGACGACAATCCGGCCTGGAATTCCTACTACAGTGGAGTTGTCAGGCACATCTTTTAAAACGACGGAACCAGCGCCTATTTTTGAGTTTTCCCCAATTGTAATAGAACCGAGAACTTTTGCACCAGTAGCAATCAGTGCATTATCTTTTATTGTTGGATGGCGTTTTCCTTTTTCCTTCCCTGTTCCACCAAGGGTAACGCCTTGATAAATCGTTACATTGTCCCCAATTTCACACGTTTCGCCAATGACAACACCACTTCCATGATCGATAAAAAAACAACGGCCGATTTTCGCACCAGGATGAATTTCAATTCCAGTAAAAAAACGGCTTATTTGAGAAATGAGGCGGGCAAGAAAAAAGAACTTGCCTTTATACAAAGCGTGAGCGATACGATGAGCCCAAATCGCATGTAGCCCAGAATACGTCAAAACCACTTCAAAACGACTGCGAGCTGCAGGATCCTGTTCAAACACTACTTTAATATCCTCATTTATTCTTTTAAACATACTCTCAACTCCCCCTGTTTTGCAAATGTGGATGAAACGTATCTTTATTTCAATTATTTGTTCAAAAAGCCTTGAATCAGAGCCGAAAATCAAGATGTCCTTAGTATATACAGTAGACAGATTTCCCCAATATTTCTCCCCAGAAGACGAATGCTGCTGTGGATTTTTATGACTTTTTGAACAATCGGAAACAGAAAAAAGACGCCTCTGCTTTGGACAGAGACGCCTTCCTGCGCGGTTCCACTCTGTTTGAACACAACATGAAGTATAACCGTGTTCCAACTCATCCTTCTGTAACGGGTAGTTTTCCGCCTTTTCCTACTATTTTCAGAAAAGGATTCAAAGGTGCATTTCGAAAAAATGAGAGGCCTAAACCACTTTCAGCCGGTGATGGTTCTCTCTAACAAGCATCATTTTTCTACTTTTCCTTATCAGCACTTTCTCTATATATTGTTAATATGATTATTTAACACTTCTCGCTTAAACGGTTCAAGTCTCATCTGGCTGCTCTTTCTCTAGTTAGTTGTAAGCCATCAAGTTATAAACATTCTTCTATACATACTATATTATATTCTTCTTAAAATGTTAATTGAGAACACTTTGAAGACGTTGTTTTACTTTTTCTTTTCCTAAAAGTGCAATTGCGTTTGGAAGCTCAGGGCCGTGAGTTTGTCCAGTAACCGCTGCTCGAATAGGCATGAAAAGTTTTTTTCCTTTATGTCCTGTAGACTTTTGTACTGCTTTCATCGCTGCTTTGATTTCAGCTGCTTCAAATGTATCCATTCCTTCTAATTCCGTTAAAAATGCTGCCATCACTTCAGGCACATGCGGTTGATCAAGTACTTCCTTCGCCTCATGGTCATAAGTAAGTTCCTCAATAAAAAACATCCTCGAAAGTTCGACAATTTCCGCCCCATAGCTCATTTGCTCTTGGTATAAGGCAATGAGTTTTCGCACCCACTGCTTGTCTCCCTCTGACATATCTTCGGGTACAAGTTTGGCTTTCACCAAATGAGGAAGCGATACTGCTACCACTTTGTCTAAATCAAGCTGCTTCATATATTGATTATTCATCCATGTCAACTTTTGTTGATCGAACAATGCAGGTGATTTAGAAAGTCTGTCAGCATCAAATATTTGAATAAATTCATCCTTGGAAAATATTTCTTCTTCCCCTTTTGGCGACCATCCTAATAAAGCAATGAAGTTAAATAACGCTTCAGGCAGGTAGCCTAATTCTTCATATTGTTCTATGAATTGAATAATGGACTCATCGCGCTTACTCAATTTTTTGCGACTTTCATTTACAATGAGTGTCATATGTCCATAAATCGGCGGTTCCCAATCAAATGCTTCAAAAAGCATTAGTTGTTTTGGTGTATTCGAAATGTGGTCATCGCCACGCAGCACATGGCTAATCTTCATCAAATGATCGTCAATGACAACTGCAAAATTATACGTAGGAATACCATCTTTTTTGACGATTACAAAGTCGCCAATACCGTCCGATTCAAACGAAACTTCTTTTTTTACAAGGTCTTGGAATCGATAAACCTTTCCAGCAGGAACAGCAAAACGAATGCTCGGTTTCCGTCCTTCCTGCTCCAAACGTTCACGATCTGCATCTGTTAGATGGCGGCACTTGCCAGAGTAACGCGGCATTTCATCTCGAGCTATTTGTGCTTCGCGTTCCGCTTCCAGCTCTTCTTCAGTACAATAGCATTTATAGGCGATTCCATGCTCCATGAGCTGTTCATAATAATTTTTGTAAATATGATTACGCTCTGATTGGCGATATGGGCCATATTCACCGCCAATATCGATGCTTTCATCCCAATCAATTCCAAGCCACTTTAAATAAGTCAGCTGGCTTAGCTCACCACCCTCAATGTTCCGCTTTTGATCCGTATCCTCTATTCTAACGATAAACTTACCGCCTACATTTCGAGCAAATAAATAATTAAAAAGGGCTGTACGAGCATTGCCAATATGTAAGTGTCCTGTTGGACTTGGTGCATAGCGTACACGAATATCTTTCATTTTTTCTCCTCCTAAGCAGCTTTCATTAAAAAAAGTGAAGTTTTTTTGAAAGGAAATGATAAGAGCGTTGGGAACACCAAAATCGGTGTTTTTCTTACCACTTCTTCTCCTTATTTACTTGATATTAAACGTACAACATTTTGTCGCATCCCTATTTTATTATCGGAAATGAAACCATCACACTTTAGATATTCATATGATCCTTTGTTTTATGCCTATTCTGTTAATCACTTGTTTTTTTCAACAAAACTGCCACCTGGGCTGCAATTCCTTCGCCACGGCCTGTAAATCCGAGTTTTTCAGTAGTGGTCGCCTTTACATTCACCTGACTATTTTCACCTTCAAGCAAAGAGGCGATCCTCTCTCTCATTTGTTCCACATATGGAGCCATTTTTGGTTTTTCTGCTATGATTGTACAATCGATATTAACAAGTGTATAGCCTTTTTCTTGCACAAGTTTCCAAACTTCTTCTAGAAGCTTAGCAGAATCTGCATCTTTAAAGGCTGGACTCGTATCAGGAAAATGCCTGCCAATATCACCTTCACCTATAGCTCCTAAGCAAGCATCTGCTACTGTATGTAATAAAACATCCGCATCTGAATGGCCTATTAAACCTTTTTCATATGGTATCTTGACTCCCCCAATAATAAGAGGACGGTTATCAACTAATTGATGTACATCAAATCCTTGTCCAATCCGATACATATTTCCTTTCCTCTTTTCTTCTATGTTTAAAGAAATATTTCAGTAAGTATTTCTCCAGCTTCATATAAGAAACAGCTTTGTTGATCATCAACATGTATAATTTCTTTTTTTTATGATGGCTTGGGCAAAATATAAGTCTTCGCTTGTGGTTAACTTAATATTATCATAACTGCCCTCAATAATATGAACAGGATGCATCATTCGCTCTACTAGTGATGCGTCATCTGTTCCTAAATACTGGTCTATAGCAGCCTGTTCATGGGCATCCCGTAAGATAGAAACACGAAAAGCTTGTGGAGTTTGTACCTGCCACAAGCTTGAACGTTCAATAGTTTCAACCACTTGTTGTTTTGCGACTCTTTTTATCGTATCCTTTACTGGAACAGCGACAACGGCAGCACCTTTTTGATTTGCTAATTCGACTAACTGTTGAATAACGATTTGATCGACAAATGGCCTCGCGCCGTCATGGACTAAAACAATTTTTTCATTATCTGCTTTCTGTAATCCATTATAAACACTATTTTGTCGTTCTGTACCGCCGTGCACAAAAACAACTTTTTCACGGCCTGCTACATGTGAAAGCAGCTTTTGAAAAGCAGCTTCCTCCTTGGAGTGCGTTACTAAAATGATTTTGCTGCATTTCGAATCATTAAGGAAAATATGCAATGTATGGAGGATGATAGGAATACCGTTCAATTCTAGAAATAATTTGTTTTTCCCTGCACCCATCCGCTTTCCTTGCCCTGCAGCTAGAACCATCGCTTGATACTTCATGCTTGAAACCCCAATCTCTTATCATTCTTTAAGAGATGTTTAAAAAGACTAGGTAAAAATAGCTTTCGCATTCGCTTCGAAGTGTTTATGCATAGCAGCCTTCTGCTAATTTTTAAGACTGCTCCTCTCCTCGAATTTTTTACCTTTTGAACACTCTAGTAAGAGGTGTTCAACATCCCCTGTATACCATTTCCGATTAATGTTATGAAGAATCTCACTTCAACAAAAAATGACGGTTTTTCACCATAACGAAATGCTGTCTTTAAATTTTAACATTTTTAGCAATAAAACGGAACATTGAAGAATAAAATTTTGTACTACAAAGCTTTTTCAATAAGTTTTGGTTTTGCAAATATCATTCTGCCTGCAGATGTTTGTAAGACGCTTGTCACTAAGACATCTATTCTCTTCCCTATATAATTCCTTCCTTCTTCGACAACAATCATAGTCCCGTCATCCAAATATGCAATGCCTTGGTTTTGTTCTTTCCCATCTTTAATGACTTGAATACTCATCTCTTCACCTGGGAGAACAACCGGTTTAACTGCGTTTGCAAGATCGTTAATATTTAACACTTGCACCTTTTGCAGCTCACATACTTTGTTTAGATTAAAATCATTTGTAACAACAATGCCATTGGTGACTTTTGCAAGTTTGACAAGCTTGCTATCCACTTCTTGGATCTCTTCAAAATCACCTTCATATATCTGAACACCGATTTCTAGCTCCTTTTGTATCCGATTTAGGATATCTAGACCTCGTCTCCCTCTGTTTCTCTTTAAAGCATCCGAAGAATCTGCAATATGTTGAAGTTCTTCAAGAACGAATCGTGGTATGACAATTGTTCCATCCAAAAAGCCAGTTTGGCATATATCTGCAATTCTGCCATCAATAATAACGCTTGTATCTAATATCTTTAAAGCTTTTGCGTGATTGTCCATATTTTCTTCAGAACCTTCTACGCTTTTCTTCTTATTTGCGCGTCCAGCTAAAGAGAAAACCCCTATTAATTCTTCTCGTTTTTTAAAACCGACCTGAAAACCTAAATAACCGAGAAAAATCGTTAGCAAAAATGGCAGTACTTCCTCAACAATTGGTATTTGTGTTTTCGCAATTGGAAGCCCAGCTAAATAAGCAACGATCAAACCAGAAATCAGTCCTAATGTGCCGAAAATCAGTTCTGCAATTGGTATCTTTACAAGTGCATCTTCTACCCATTTAATAAAATTAGCAACAAAGTCTACCGCCCAAAAAGTCATAAGATAAAAAATAATTGCCCCCAAAATCGCTGAAACATACGGATTGTTAATGACTGCAATATCCGATACATTCAAAACAATGAACAGTGCAGGGATAATAAAAATGCCAAGTGTTCCACCTAGAAGCAGAAAACATACCTGCACAATACGTTTTAACATATCATTCACCTCCTGATACTAATTATAATCAATTTACCAAATTTGAAACATGATCGCGTTAATTTTCTAACATATAACAAAAAATATATAACATTGTTATATCAATATAATTTCGAAATTCTATGATTGTTTCTACAGAATATCATCTCTAATAGTAATTGTCAAACAGGACAAATAGTATATATTACCACAGATTATCACAAATGACAATATGAAATCGTTTATATAATGATGATTCTCTTTATTTCAATAGAACATAAGCCTTTCATTTTCAATATTGTTCCTCTAATGATACTTATCATGAAGACTTTTCAATAAATTGTCAATACAGACAAAAGTCTTATGAAAAAACTATATTTTTATAGTAATAATTCGACAATTTTCAAAAAAATCCGACAACCAGTCTCTATCTTTTAGCCTATTGTCCTAAAGCAATTTGTAAAGCATCGCTCACAGTTGCAACACCAATCACTTGAATGTTTTTAGGAATAGACCAGCCTCCGAGGTTATTAGCAGGTATAATTACTCGTTCAAATCCAAGCTTTGCTGCTTCCTGTACTCTTTGTTCAATTCTTGAAACCCTTCTTACTTCACCAGTAAGCCCAACTTCCCCAACAATACAGTCGGTGCCATTCGTCGGTTTATCACGATAGCTTGATGCAATACTAACAGCAACAGCAAGATCAATCGCCGGTTCGTCTAATTTCACGCCACCTGCTGCCTTTAAGTAAGCGTCCTGGTTTTGCAGCAGCATACCGACTCTTTTTTCCAGTACTGCCATTAGTAAAGAAACGCGGTTGTGATCAATGCCTGTTGCCATTCTTTTTGAATGACCGAACATAGTTGGTGAAATCAATGCTTGTATCTCCACAAGCACCGGGCGGGTTCCCTCCATCGAAGCAACTACAGTAGAGCCAGATGTACCTTTTGCTCGTTCTTCCAAAAATATTTCTGAAGGATTATGGACCTCTTCTAAACCAAATTCCTTCATTTCAAAAATACCCATTTCATTTGTTGAACCGAAACGATTTTTCACAGCTCTTAATATTCGATACGTATGATGCCTTTCTCCTTCAAAATAAAGAACAGTATCCACCATATGCTCCAATAGTCTAGGTCCTGCGATCGCTCCCTCTTTTGTCACATGGCCGACAATAAAAATAGCAATTCCCTTTGTTTTTGCAATACGCATTAATTCGGCTGTACATTCACGAACTTGGGAGACACTTCCTGGTGCAGAGGAAGCCTCAGGATGATAGACAGTTTGTATAGAATCAATCACGACAAAATCAGGATTAAGCTCTTCAATTGTCTGATGAATGGCATCCAGATTTGTTTCAGCATATACGTATAATTCGTCAGCAGAAACTTGTAGCCGATCTGCTCGCAGTTTTGTTTGTTTTACAGATTCTTCTCCAGAAATATATAACACCTTGTGCTGCGCAATCGCTAATTGGGCAGAAACCTGAAGCAGCAGAGTTGACTTCCCGATTCCGGGGTCGCCGCCGATGAGTACGAGCGATCCGGGTACGACGCCGCCGCCTAAAACGCGGTTTAATTCCCGCATATTTGTGTACACTCTAAGCTCTTGTTCTGATTCTATTTTAGTAATTGGGGAGGCTTTTAATGAAATGGTGGAGGATGTATGTAAAAACGCACCCTTTGTTTTATTTACCGTCTGGAACTCTTCCACAAGCTGGTTCCATTGATTGCAGCCAGGACAGCGCCCCATCCATTTTGGAGATTCATATCCGCATGATTGGCAAATAAATTTAGAAACTTTTTTCGTTCTTGCCATTTATTTCTCCCTTTCCTATTATAAGTTTTACTATTTTATCTTTGTTCATTTTAAACTTTCCGATATTTATATTAGTGTCAGAAGCCACACTTTTATATTGAAAAAAACGAAATATTCATCTCAATACATAGCAGTTTCTCAAATCACAAATTAAACAATCAAATCCTTACCCACTGGGTGGTAAATAAAGTGAAACTTCCATCAGTGGGGGTTTTCTCTTATCCCCCACTGATGGTTAGTTGAACCAATCGGACATTTACTGGCAGTTATCCCCCACCTAGCGCTTCTGATTCCTCTTACTCTTGAGGTGGGGGTCTTACTGCCAGTTAGATGTGGGATAAAATTGCCAGTAGGATTTTGGATACTTCTCTACTTATTATATAGAGCATTTATTAAAATTTGATGAAAGTAACATTAGAATAAACAAAAAAGCGATGGATTTCTGTTAGTAAAAAACAGTCGAAGTAAGCATTAATATGAACATTTATTGCTTCCAAAAGCCCTAACCGTGCGCCCTGAGGTGGTATCTTAACAATATTTAAACGGAGATACGAAGGAGTGGTGAAAACGAAATGAATCAGATGGAGCTCAAGCTCCATCTGATCAAAATTCATTATAGAAGCGGCTGGCTTTTCAACAATTTATCTTTTGTTTAAAGAACTGAACTTGATGCTTCCTTCGTTTTTACAGTAAATTCGTTGTCTTCAACATCAATGACTATATGTTGGCCTTTACTAATATTACCTTTTAACAATTCCTCAGACAAGCGATCTTCAACAAACTTTTGAAGCGCTCTTCTTAAAGGTCTTGCACCATACTCCGGATCAAAACCTTCTTCAGTAATTTTATCTTTAGCCGCTTCCGTTAACTCTAAATCCATTTCCTGTTCTTTTAGACGCTCTGTTAACTGTTCTGACATTAATGTAACAATTTGCTTTAAATGTTCCTTCTCCAATGAGTGGAAAACGATAATCTCATCAAGTCTATTAAGAAATTCAGGACGAAATGCCTTTTTTAATTCTTCCATCACTTTATCTTTCATATTTTTATAGTCCTGTTTTCCATCTTGGATCGTAAAGCCTACATATTTGTTGTATTTTAGCGCTTCAGCTCCAACATTCGAAGTTAAAATCAAGATTGTGTTGCGAAAATCTACGGTGCGCCCTCTTGAATCTGTCAGCCTCCCATCCTCTAACACCTGAAGCAAAATATTAAAAACATCAGGATGAGCCTTCTCAATTTCGTCTAATAAGATAACAGAATAAGGTTTGCGACGCACTTTTTCAGTTAGTTGGCCACCCTCATCAAATCCGACATAGCCTGGAGGAGAGCCTACGAGTCTGGAAGTAGAATGCTTCTCCATATACTCAGACATATCAATTCTAATCATTGCATCCTCATCACCGAACATGGCCTCCGCAAGTGCTCTCCCTAGTTCTGTTTTTCCCACACCAGTCGGTCCAAGAAAAACGAACGAACCGATTGGACGCTTTGGATCCTTTAAGCCTGCTCTTGCTCTCCGTACTGCTTTAGCAACAGCTTTCACTGCTTCTTCTTGGCCGATAACTCGTGAATGTAAGATTTCCTCCAGCTTTAATAATCTTGCAGTTTCTGTCTCAGCTAATTTAGATATTGGCACACCAGTCCAACTAGAAACAACATGTGCAATATCATCCACAGTTACCTCTGTATTTTCTTGCCCTTGTTTTTCTTTCCATGATTTTTTCATTTCTTCTAAAGTTTCACGGAGCTTTTGTTCAGAATCTCTTAACGAAGCGGCCTTTTCAAATTCTTGGCTTTGAACAGCAGCGTCTTTTTCTTTTCTTATTTCCTCCATCTTTTTTTCTAATTCTTTCAAATTAGGCGGTGTTGTATAAGAGCGAAGTCTGACCTTTGAACCAGCTTCATCAATTAAATCAATTGCTTTATCCGGTAAAAAACGATCTGAAATGTAGCGATTAGAAAACTTTACTGCTGCCTCAATGGCTTCATCAGTAATTTTCACACGATGATGAGCCTCATAGCGATCCCGTAATCCTTCTAGTATTTGTACAGACTCTTCCACAGAAGGTTCATCGACTGTAATTGGTTGAAAACGACGCTCCAAGGCAGCATCTTTTTCAATATATTTTCTATACTCATCAAGTGTTGTTGCTCCAATACACTGAAGCTCTCCTCTAGCTAAAGAAGGTTTTAATATATTGGAGGCATCAATGGCGCCTTCAGCGCCCCCTGCACCAATTAATGTATGAAGTTCATCAATAAATAAAATGATATTGCCAGCTTGACGAATCTCATCCATTACCTTTTTCAAACGATCTTCAAATTCTCCTCGATACTTTGTCCCAGCTACAACTGTTCCCATATCTAAAGTCATAACACGTTTATCACGCAAAATTTCCGGGACCTCATTATGAATAATTTGCTGCGCCAATCCTTCGGCAATTGCTGTTTTTCCCACACCTGGCTCACCGATTAAGACAGGATTGTTTTTCGTACGTCTGCTTAAGACTTCTATCACTCTTTGGATTTCCTTGCTTCTCCCAATAACCGGATCTAGACTTCCTTCTCTTGCAACTGATGTTAAATCCCGAGCGAGACTGTCTAACGTTGGTGTACTAGCATTAGAGGCTGATCTGCCTTGAGGGTTGTTTGTTTCATTGCTGCCAAGCAGATGCAGCACCTGTTGACGAGCTTTATTAAGGCTGACTCCTAGATTGCTTAAAACTCGTGCAGCAACACCTTCACCTTCACGAATGAGACCAAGTAGAATATGCTCAGTGCCTACATAGGAGTGTCCTAACTTCCTTGCTTCGTCCATTGAAAGTTCAATCACTTTCTTCGCACGGGGAGTATAATGAATTGTCTGCGCTGTTTCCTGTCCTTTTCCAATTAAATTTTCAACTTCTTGCTGAATTTTCTCTTGCCCCAATCCTAGTCCGTAAAGAGCCTTTGCAGCGATGCCTTCTCCTTCGCGGACTAATCCAAGCAGGATATGCTCGGTTCCAATATTATTATGCTTTAACCGCATCGCTTCTTCTTGTGATAATGCCAATACTTTTTGTGCTCTCTCTGTAAAACGGCCAAACATCATATTTATCTCCTCCAAACCATCGTTATTCTAGTCATTAAGGGATCATGCAAAGCTTCTACCATCATCACCTATATTGAGATCATTCATGCAATATTTTATTAAATCTTCACAAATAATTTTTTAAATTTTTATCTGCCATTTAATTCCATTCTTTCTCTAATAAGCGTTGCCCTTCTAATGTCCCTTTCATACGGCCTCAATGCTCCACCTGCATATAATTGTAGAAAGCCTGGCTGTGTAAGAATCATTAGCTCATTTAAAATCGTTTTAGGAAGATGGCTAATGTAGCCAAGGTCGATTCCTAAGCGAAGATCCGACAAACATCGAGCTGCTTCCTTCGTTTCAATGATCCGACTGTTTGCTAATACCCCATATGAACGATAAACTCTATCTTCAAGCTGTATGTTAGACGTTTTTACTAATGCTTCTCTAGCTGATCTTTCCTGGGCAATAATTTGATGTACGACACTAGTTAAATCTTCCACTATCTCTTCCTCTGCTTTTCCTAGCGTAATCTGATTAGAGAGTTGAAATATATTGCCGAGTGCTTCGCTTCCTTCACCATATATTCCCCTTACAACAAGGCCTAATTGGTTGATTGCAGGTACAATCCGATTCATTTGCCTTGTCAAAATTAAACCCGGCAAATGTACCATGACAGATGCGCGCATGCCAGTTCCTACATTTGTAGGGCAGCTGGTTAAATAACCATAGGTTTCATCAAACGCATAGTCAATTTTATTTTCCAGGAAATCATCATACATATTTGCTTTCCATAATGCCTCTTTTAATTGCAAACCAGGAAAAAGGCACTGGATTCTAATATGATCTTCTTCATTGATCATCATGCTCACATCTTCCGTATCTGTAAGCACGACAGCACCATGTGAAGAATCATTAGCTAAATGGGGGCTGATTAAATGTTTTTCTACAAGCACTTGTTTTTGTAAAAGCTGTAGTTCATCCATTTTTAGCATTTCTAATGGTACGTTTTTTTCGATAGCACCATCTGCTAATGCTGCTTCTATAATCGCTATTACTTTACTCGCTTCTTCATGATGAAATAAAGTCGGAAACGTATACTTTTTAAGATTTCTAGCTAGTCGAATTCGAGAACTTAAAACAATGTCAGATTGTGGACCATCTTCACTCATCCATGAACTGACTGCTTTTGTTAAAAATTTTTCAAAATTCATCGTGTATCTTCCCCCTCTTGCTGCAATGATTTTTCAAGAGAGCGGATTTTATCGCGAACCTCAGCTGCATGTTCAAATTCTTCCCTATTAATAAAGGCTTGCATTTGTAGTTTTAATTGTTGAATTTGTTTTTTGATATGGATGGACCCACCAATTCTTTTCGGTACTTTGCCATGATGCGTATCATTGCCGCTATGCAGTCTTTTTAAAACAGGAGCCAGCTGGCTCTTAAATGTTTGATAGCAATTAGCACAGCCAAAACGCCCCATTTTTACAAATTGTTGAAAAGTTAATTTGCAATGATCGCATTGGATAATTGGTGATTGAGATAAAGATTGCTGTTCATTTTTTTGAAATACTGGTTCCATGTTCAAGAGTCCAGCTAATAAGTTATTAATGGAAAAACTAGAACCATCTGTCATAAACATTTCACCTTTTTCATGAGCACATTTTTCACATAAATGTACCTCTGTTTTCTCTCCATTTACAATTTTTGTGAAATGAAGGGCAGCTGGTTTTTCTTTACACTCTTGACAAATCATTCACCCAATTTCTCCTTTCTTATTCATATTTTAATGTTTGCAGCATCGCTTTCAACATCCTTGCTCTTAGTTCGTCGCGAATCGGCAAATCAATAAATAATACCGATCTATCTATTACACTTAACATCAGTCTTGCTTCTTTTTCAGATATAATCTCTTCCTCTGTTAATCTAAAAATAATATCCTCAGCATTTGCTTGAGATATTCTAGATTTTACCAGAACCAGCAATTGATCAATCAGATGCGCTTGATCATGCGCCTTTACTTTAATAATTCGAATATACCCTCCGCCGCCTCTCTTACTTTCAACTACATAACCTCTTTCCATCGTGAAACGTGTATTAATAACATAATTAATCTGTGATGGAACACATTGAAATTTGTCAGCAATTTCGCTTCTTTTAATCTCAGCAATTTCCGTTTCACTTCGTTCTAATATTTTCTTTAAATAGCTTTCAATAATATCTGAGATGTTTCGCATCAAGTCCCCTCCTATCTGACTTGACTTTGACTATATTTGACATTCATTATACATGATCAATTAGTAAAAATGCAATTGGTTGCTATCATCTTTGTTCTAGCGCAGCTTGTTCTAATAAACAGGGTATGCGTTGAGTAAAAAAACATCTACTCGAAACAGGGTTTTTTAAAAATGGAGAGCTAATAATCGGAAAAAGTGTTAGAAGATTTTTAACTGAGGAGAGAACTTTCATTTCTAGTGAAAGAAGGTGGCCAAAAGGAAGCTATCCTTTCGAACCACCCCTTATCATGTTAGGATAATTATTATTCGATCAACTCTAAAGAAAGAGAAGCATCTGAATTAGTATTAACATTAATAAAAAGTTTGCCAGCTGCTACTTGACGAGTCTCATTATCGAAACTGTCAACCGCCTTTACTTCTATAGCTGCACCATCTGCCACTACATTTGAAGTTGCTGTCCAATAGCCAACATAATGGCCGTCAGATGTTTCCATCATTGGAAGTTCTGTAGCATTTGCAACTTGCCCTGTATTTGTCAAAGGCATATGAATAACAAATGAAGCTTTTAATCCTGGTTCACTGTCAAACTCTATTTTCACACTTTCACCAGCTTTTAAATTTTTATCTGCTGTTGGCTGTAAATTTTCAATGACAGGCGCTTCATACTTTGAATATACTTTTATTTTTTTCACAGCAGTGTTGCCTGATTTATATTGTGCAACTACTTCAATTTCATTTTCACCAGCATCAAGCATAATACGTTTAGAATATTTTCCATCAACAACTTTTGCTTCGCTGCCATTTACTTTTACTGATTCAAGGTTTTTCGGTTCTACACTACCTTCTACAGTTATCGTTTCACTGCTTATTTTGTCACCATCTTTCGGATTATCAATTGTTAGTTCAGGTACTTCGGTATCCAAAATAACAGTAACAGGAGTTGATTGGCCAGTTGGAGTATCGTTTAGATAAGATACCGCTGTTAGTATGTTCTCTCCTTCATTTAGATCAACCTCAACTGAAAATTTACCATCTTCGCCTATTTCCATACTTGCAGCTTCGACATCATTATTCTTCACAATAACCTTTGTCGTAGGTGATGATGTCCCTTCTACAATCACTTTAGATTCGTTTGTAATAAAACCATCTTCAGGAGTTTTGATAACAGGAACAGCGACTTCATAGCTGACACGAGCACGAATCATGTAATTGCCCTCATCGATAGGTGATTTTGACCAAGCACCATCCACATATTGCCAGCTGCGTTTTGCGTTCGGGCTACTCTCATCTGTTGCTAATCCAGGTGCATATGGATTTGGCTTTGTTTGAATATATACCATATAAAAGTCGCCATCGACAACGATCCCTTTATCAGACAGATCAACTACTGTCCATTCATCATTGCGAAGGGCTGTTCCTTTTACCGGACCAGCAATTTTTTTGCCTGGTGCACCATCAACACCTGTTGCATCCCACACTTCTACTTCAAATTCTGTACCTCCTGGAACAGGCCATTCTGTGTTCCAAAAACGGAAAACGCCATCTGTCACAATACCGGACTCCTTGCCTTCAGGAAGTGACATTTTTACTGCCCAGCCATTGCCAGCTTCATAAAATGCACGAGCATTGTCCGGGTTACCGTCATCATAGCCTATTTCTCCTCCAGGGTAGCTAAAGAACGGCTCTAATTCCACGTTTACTGCTGCGTCATTTTGTTCAATATTCACATTCACCTCTTGGCTATGATAAGAAGGAGCTAACACTTTTAACGTATACGTTCCTTCATATGCAGTGATAGAATATTGACCTTTTTCATCTGTTATTACAGGTGCTACTGCTGCATCTTCGATTAATAGCAGCTTAGCCCCTTCAATTGGTTCACCTGTAACACTATCTTTTACCACACCATTAATTGTATATTTTTTCATTTCTTCTAATACGAAATTAGCTGTTGTTACGCTGTCTGATGCAACATTTACACTTTGTTGTTTAGAATGGTAGCCATATGCTTCTGCTTGTATTGTATATGATCCAGAAGCATGAGATAAAGAATATCTTCCGTTTTCAGGATCTGTAAAGACGGAACGGCCGCTTTCTAATACGCTTACTTGTGCCCTTATTGGCACAAATGCAGGATTCACCAATTCATCTTTTACAGCCGGAGTTTGTTCTCTTGGTACATGTGCTGCTTTATCATTTCCAGCTGATGCCCTCTGTACCTGACCTTCTATCTTCCCAAGACCATTTTGAATAGAGACGACTGCGTCATAAGCATTTACAAGCCCATGTCCATATCCATTATTCGGTGAAGAAGGGAAAGTCGAATCTGTTAAAGGAATCGCTGTATCTAACAATATTTTTTCCATATCATCTACAGATAACGAAGCATCTACTTGACGAAGCAACGCTGCTACTGCAGATACATGAGGCCCAGCCATCGATGTTCCATTCCATCCACCTTCATATTTTCCTCCCGGTACTGAAGACCGAATATTCACCCCAGGTGCTGCAATATCAGGTTTTATTTTGTTATATGGAGAAGGTCCTTGCAAGGAAAAATTAGCTAATTTGTCTTGATTATTCGTTGCACCAGTTGCAAAGGATTCAGGATAATTAGCAGGATTTGCAATGGAACCTGGTCCTCCTGGATTAAAAAGGGACGTATTTCCCGCAGAAAATTCAGGGAATATTTCTGCTGCTCTCCAGTTTTGGACCATTGGACGATACCATTCATCCATCCCTGGTCCTCCACCCCATGAGTTATTAACGACATCGGGAGCCATATCTACTCTAACATTTCCTTCAGCATCCGTTGGTGCTAAAATCCACTCTCCAGCTGCCAATAAATTAGCATCAGTGCCTCCAGCTGCTGTAAACGCTTTTACCGCAATCCATTTCGCACCTGGTGCGACGCCAATTTGATTAGAACCATTTGGCTCTGAACCGACCATTGTACCAGTTACATGTGTACCATGCCCTTGATCATCGTAAGGAGCAGTTTTTTTGGCTGTTGCGTCAAACCAATTAAAACGATGATCTACTGTTCCTGTTGCAGGATCATAGCCGCGATACTTTTCTTTTAATGCCGGATGATCCCACTGGACACCTGTATCAATACTAGCAACGACTGTTCCTGTTCCATCTATTCCTAACGCCCAAGTTTGTGGCGCTTTTACACGATCAATGTTCCACTCAATTTGATTTGTTTTCGAGCCAGGAAGCGTAACTTGTCTTCCGATTGTTTGTGTTGTCTCTAATTGTCTTACTTCGTTTGGTAATATTTTATCAATTTCTTCAAAAGAAGCTAATTTCTCGGCAACTTCTTTTGTAGCTGTAACTGCCATCCCATTCACAATGAAATAGGATCTAATATCCTCTACATTACCTTTTTGTTCTTCTTCTTCGAGAAATGCCTTAACTCTATATTGTGTCTCAAGTGCGGCTGCCTTTAATTCAGATACAACTGCTGAACGCTGTAAAAATTTTGTTTTTTGAACTGTTAAACTAGCTTTTTTCGCATCTTCTTTTGCTTGCAGAGCTACTTTATTTGTATCTACTTGTTCCTTAAATTTAATCAAGAACGTCACTTTATCATCGTCTTTAAATTGACTTAAGAGTTGATTATTTATTTTTTCTTTTGTGACATTCTGTTCTTGTTTAAGAGATGTGTGCATCCCTCTTGTGGCCTCTGCTCTTGCAAAGTTAGGCGAGATCAGAGACAACATCATAAAAGCAACAAGAATACTAACTATTTGTTTTCTTCTCTTTTTTCGCACTTCTCTTCCTCCTCCCAATTATTCGAAAACTTTTTTCGTATTGGATCATGTAGATTGATAAAAAATCTAAGGCGTTACCCAATTACGAGAAAAACAAAAAAACGACAATCTTACCCCCTCTCTAGATCATGTTTTAAGAAAATCTAAGCTGTTATTTCTTTGAAGCTCATTGCTGTATTCATAATGTAAATGACAATCACAATTTTGTGTGTCGTTTTTTGACGACTGGAGACTGAATATTTTAAAAATAATGATTTTGAATTATGGAGCGTACCGTTGCAAATAAACTTAAAGTACTATTATCATGTTGTAAATGTTTATTAAGATTATGATTAAACACATATATAGCATAGGTTAATTATAAATAAAATCCTTATAGTGCATTTAGCATGCAAATATGGCATAATTAGAATAAGTTGAAAATTAATTACATACAATCATCTGACAAAAAAAACAATTATGACAATTATGTAAATAGATGGCATTAGTCCTTTATTAAGATGTTATTGAAGGGCTTTTTTCATCCCCGGAAGGTATTTAGTTACAATAAAATATTTTATCTCGTCCTAAAGTTATAAATGCCTTATTCATAGTCGACCTTACAATCACCCGCTTTAATACCAAATGAAGTTAGATGTACCTAAATGGAAAAGCCCATGTTTTAATTTTGTATTAAACGAACAATAAAAGATAAACCACTAAACAGAAAAGTGTAATACCGTTTCAAAAAACTTTCCTTAGTTTGCAGAGATCCTACTACCACAAAAAGAGCTTTCCATCAATCTGTATTTTTCAGACTTTGGAAAGCTCTTTTATAATTGCCTGGCAATGTCCTACTCTTGCGGAGGGAAATCCTCCACTACCATCGGCGCAGAGAAGCTTAACTGCCGTGTTCGGGATGGGAACGGGTGTGGC
>NZ_JAUSTT010000022.1 GCF_030812995.1 Bacillus chungangensis
TAGAAATATTTACACGCAAAATAGAGAAAAGTGAATTTGAGGATCCTCAAATTCACTTTTCTCATTATTTAGAAGCTAGTTATGTCCCAGCCTCCGTGTGTGTAATATGTATTTTGGTCCCTAAGGATTGTAGAGAAAAGCAGATTTTTTCTCTACAAGAATAGTTCCTCGAATGTCCAACAACGATTAATATATTGCTTTCATTCCTTTGAATCCAGTCAGCTCTTAACCTGTACTCGTTTCCAATGCAAATGTATGAACCAATTCATGATAAAACCCTTTCTTTGCAACCAATGTATCATGATCGCCTTTTTCGATGATCTGTCCATCTTTTAAAACAAGGATTTGATCTGCTTTTTGGATCGTATTCAATCGATGAGCGATGACAAAGCTTGTTCTGCCTTTCATCAACTTAGACAGTGCTTCTTGGATTTTCAATTCTGTAACTGTATCAATGTTGCTCGTTGCTTCATCCAAGATTAAAATCGCCGGATTAGCTAGTATAGCACGAGCAATCGAGAGCAGCTGCTTCTGTCCTTGGCTAATGCCGCTTCCATTTTGTGTAAGGATGGTATCATATTGTTTTGGAAGCTTCTTGATAAAAGTATGTGCATTTGCTAATTGAGCTGCTTCTTCCACTTCCCGATCCGACGCTTCGAGCCGGCCATAGCGAATATTATCGCGAATGGTTCCTTGAAATAAGTACGTATCTTGCAGGACAAATCCCATCTGCTGCCGGAGGCTTTCTCTTTTTATGTTGGTTATATCTTTATCGTCTATGGTGATGGTTCCTTTTTCTGCTTCATAAAATCGAGATAACAATTGAATAATCGTTGTTTTACCAGCACCTGTAGGGCCTACAAGTGCAACTGTTTCACTAGGAGATACGTTAAAATGAATATTATTTATTATCTGCTTTCCTTTTTCATACCCAAATGATACATGATGAAAGCAAACCTTCCCTTTCAATGTTGTTTTTGTTACATCTCGAGCTGTTTTTTCATCCTTTGCCTCTACTTCTTCTTCCAAAATTTCAAACACACGTTCTGCCCCTGCAATAGCAGACAATAATGTATTAAACTGATTCGCAAGGTCGTTGAGCGGTCGTGTAAATTGTCGAGAATATTCGGTAAAAATAATGATAACACCTACGGAAATAACCCCTTTTAAAGCCAAAATCCCTCCTACTCCTGCGATAATGGCAAAGCTCAAATTGTTTAAAACGTTCATGAGTTTCGGAATAAATCCTGAATACGTCTGTGCCCAGTATCCAGCGTTTTTTAACTGCTTGTTTTTTTCCATGAATGCCGCTGTCATTTTCTCTTCTTGAGAGAAAGTTTTGACAATCTTTTGACCAGAAATTGTTTCCTCAATAAAACCATTCAACTCTCCTAAATAGCGCTGCTGCTCTTTAAATCGTTTCCCCGTCCGATTAGTAATCCATTTCATCCCTCCGTACATAAGCGGTACGATAACCATTGTGATAAGAGTAAGCAACGGACTTAACCAAAGCATAATCGAAACCGTACCAATAAGGGTTAAGACGCTGGAGAAAACTTGAATGACAGAGCTATTCAAAGTCTGGCTTACATTTTCAATATCATTTGTTAATCTACTCATTAATTCCCCGTGCTGCCGTTTATCAAAGAAAGAAATCGGAAGCTGATGGAGATGACTAAATAACTGTGTCCTCATTGTATAGACTGTGCCTTGAGCAACACCAATCATCCAATAGTTTTGTAGAAAAAGTGCGAGCGAATGCAGAAGGTAAATGCCAATTAAAGCAATAAGCAAAACAAGGAGTCCGTCACTGTTTTTTGTCATTATATATGAATCTACTGCTGTACCAATCAAATAAGGCCCAAGTAATCCTAAAACAGAACTGACAACTACCATTATTAGAACGAGCAGCAATAGCCCCTTCCGATTCGAAAGATAAGACAATATTTTTTTTAGCGTACTGCTGCGGCTGCTTCTATTTCGCGATTTATTAAGTCTAGATTCGATTGGTTTCATGAATTTACTAACCATAGACCAACTCCTCCTGACCAAACTGAGATTGATAAATGCGCTGATAAAGAGAAGAATGTGCCATTAATTCATGATGGTTTCCTTTTGCTATTACCTGCCCATCTTCCAGTAATAAAATCATCTCGGCATTCATGGCAGTACTCATTTTTTGCGTAATGATCAACAATGTACTAGCATCCTCATCTAATGCTTCGAGTAAAGCAGCCTCTGTTTTCAAATCTAACGCACTCGTACTATCATCTAATATTAAAAGCTTCGGTTTACGAACGAGTGCTCTAGCAATAGATATTCGCTGCTTCTGTCCCCCGGATAGGTTAACCCCTTTTTGTCCAAGTACTGTCTCATATTGGTCTGGCATTTGAACAATTGTATGATGAATTTGCGCTTTTTCTGCTGCTTCGATTATTTCTTCCAACGAGGCGTTGTCTTTTCCCCATCCAATATTCTCCTTTATGGTACCAGAAAAGAGTATCGTTTCCTGAGGAACAAAACCGATTTGTTTGCGCAGGTCTGCTAATTTCATCTCTCTTATATCGACGTCATCTATCAATATCGTTCCATGATCAACATCATATAACCTTGGAATAAGCTGAACGAGCGAAGATTTTCCAGAACCTGTTGCTCCTAAGATCGCTAGTTTTTTTCCAGCTGGAGCAATAAAGGAAACATTTTGTAATACGGAGAAAGAGTGGCCAGGATAGTGAAATGAAACTTCTTTAAACTCCACTTTGCCGTTAGTAATTGGCGTTGAACATTGTATTTTATCATGATCAATTAAGTCAATCTCGGTAGTCAGCACCTCAGAAATACGTTGTGAGGATGCTCGGGCACGTGAAAATGCCATAATCACAAACGTAAGAATAGATAGTGCGGCTGTCATGCGAAACCCATAATTAACAATAGCAACAACCTCTCCAACTAATATTTTGCCATTGTATACCTCATTGCTTCCAAACCATAGCACTGCTAAAATGCTTACATTCATAAAAAATAAAAGAACGGGCATCGTTGTTTCTACTACACGAAGTGCAGAAATTGTTTGATCTCTTAATCCCTGATTTGCCTTTATGAAACGGTCTTCTTCATGTTTTCTTCTAATAAACGCTTTAATCAATCTCATCCCAGCCAAGTTTTCTTGCATCACACCATTTACCGCATCTAATTGCTGCTGCACCTTTTTAAACAATGCACCGCCTTTTTTCATCATCCAAATGAGAAATATCATAAGCAAAGGAACGAACGCAATAAGCACAAGCGCCAATTTGACATTTACGAATAGTGCCATAATTGCTCCGCCAAGAACAAGTAAAGGAGCTCTCAACATAATTCGCAAGCTCATAAAAACAGTATTTTGCACTTGTGTAACATCATTTGTCATTCTTGTAATGAAAGAAGAAGCAGGAAAGCGATTTAAGTTGGAAAAAGAAAATGCTTGTATTTTTTTAAAGAGGCTTTCCCTTACATCATATGCGAAGTGCTGACTGACATGGGCAGCAAAAAATGAGTTAATGATCCCGGCAAGAAAAGCAAACAAAGACAAGGCAAGCATGATAACGCCCCACTTTAACACGACATCTAGATCCTTTTTTACAATACCTTGATCAATAATGATTGCCATTAACAACGGATAGATCAGTTCTACTGCCAACTCAACGAGCATCAGAAGCCAGGCAATCGCCATCGGCCGTCGATATGGCTTTAGATAGGTTAATACTTTCATCTATAGTCCTCCAAACGATTTCCCCCATAAAACCCCCTCTAATTTTTCTACATCCCCTCCATTCTATGATCTCTTATATACGAAGCTTTTATTTATTTTACGGCAATCGTTAGAAAAGTTCTACCTTGCTGCCCAATTATCAAAAATGAACACGCTAAACTTTTATTTAGTGTCGCGATTCATTAGATTAATAGTGTTCAAATTTGTGATGACACGTGTCAACTCTCCTATGTTTTTTAATGGATGCCCTTGCATCATCCAAACTGCTTGTCACCCTCCTGTTACTTCTTTCTCCCTTTCATTATTACCAACAACATGCAATGTTCTAGTTGGAAAGGCAACAGAAACTCCTTCCTCCTCCAAAATATCCATTATTTTGAAATTAACATCTTGTTTCACATTTAAATATTCTTCCCAAACAGTCGTTTTTGTAAAAAAATAAAAGAAAATAGCTAAACTGTTTTGCTTATATTCATCGAATTTTACAAAGATCGTTTCTTGATGGATTTCGGGATGTTCTTTTAGCATTTTTTCCAAACGTTTAATTACTTTTTCTAATGTTGCTTTCGGTGTTTCATAAGTAACGCCTAATTCAAAATTAATTCGGCGTTTTCCCATCCGGCTCCAGTTTGTAATCGACTCATTGGCCAGCGTCGCATTTGGAACCGTTACAAGTGCTTGAGCGAACGTTCGAATCTTGGTGCTGCGAAAGCTAATATCCTCTACCGTTCCCTCTACGCTAGGAGTCATAATCCAATCACCGATTGAAAAGGGTTTTTCCGTAATAATAATAATGCCTCCAAACAGGTTGCCAATAGCGTCTTTAGCAGCTAATGCAAATGCAAGGCCTCCTAGCCCTAAACCGGCAACAAAACCATTAACATCAAAGCCAAATTGTTGAGCTATAACACTCAAGCTAATGGCAATAATAACAAACCGAATTGCTTTCGATAAAAAAGGGATCAGAATTTGATCTATCTCGATATTTAATCGTTTGTTTAATTTTTCAAAAAGCACTGAGGTAGAAGAGGATAAATTGTATAAACCCCATGTAATGAGTATAACAATAGATGATTTGAAAAATGCTATAAAAGTCGGATTCGTTTGCTTGATATAAGGAAAATAAGCAACTGCTACGTATATACCAATAATAACAAATAGCCATCGCAACGGTTTTTCAAATGCAAGAAAAACATGAGTAAAGAAATCCGTCGGGGTTTTTTTCGTTATTTTTAAAATTAGTTTAAAAATGTATGTAGAAAATATTTTCCTAAATAGCAAAAACAAAAGAAATATCCCGATAGATATCCCAATTGATTTCCAGTCATAAGTCATGAAGGTCTCCAATGACACGAGTAAAGACTCCTTTCTTAACTAAAGTGAACTTCTATCAGCAAGACTTTCCCAAGCGGGAAGCTTGGACAAATCAAACATTTTGCTGAATGGATGTACGTCATAAAGGATAAACATGCATCTGTTTTCTATGAAACACGAAGAAAATAATGGAACGACCAAGATAAAATGCTTGGTCGTTTTTTAATATTTTCTAGACTTTATAATGGAATAAAGCAGCCAGATTATCATACCAGCCGCAATGAAAAAGCCAATCTCTATAACAGGCAGCTTCCAAATCATCGTATACTCCTGGGCAATGGATGCACCGATGATCAGGCCAACCATCATAATACTAAAAGACAACAGTACAATGCTATAAGACAGACGGTTCCCTATCTTATCTAACTTATTTAAAAATGTATCGAGGTCAGGAACGGTAATCTCCGAGCGAAATTTCCCTTTTTGCATTGCTGCAGTTAGTTCTTTTATATTTTTGGGTAAATGAATCAAAATATCGCTATATTCAATTGCATGATGCCAGAAGCGCTGTGATAAAGTCTTTGGATTGTATCGTTCTTGCAAAAGCTTTTTGCCAAATGGCTCTGCTGCTCCCATTATGTTAAATTGTGGATCTAAACTTTCCACAATCCCTTCCATTGTCAGTAATGTTTTCCCTAACAATGTTAAGTCCGCTGGAAATTGTATATATGCTTGAAAGCGATGGAGAATAGTTCATTTATCACTTCTCCGAAGTGAATCTGACTTAATGCTTCTTGATAATACTTCTCTTGTAAATCTTCAATGTCCATTCTAAGCTCGTTTATTTTTGTATCCGGTTCAATGAGCCCCATGCTTGTAATTGCTTTTAAAATACCGTCTGTACTTTGATGTCTCATGGCAATAACGAGGGACGCAAAATGGTATTTTATTTCTGCATTTAATCTTCCAACCATGCCAAAATCCAACATACCTATCGTATCATTAGGCAAAATCACAATATTGCCCGGATGGGGATCGCCATGGAAATAGCCATCCACCAGCATTTGTTTTAACATGATATTTGTAAAACGTTCTGCAATTATTTTTCTATTATAGCCTAATTGATCTAAAGTTTTATTTTGACTAATTTTAATGCCATCTATGTAGTCAGAAGTCAACACTTTTTTTGTTGAGTATTCCCAATGAATTTTAGGAATAACTAAGTAAGGTTCCTCTTCACAATACCGAGATATTCTTTCCGCATTTCTTGCCTCATTATCATAATCTAATTCTTGATGTAATGCATTCGAAAATTCTTCCACTATTTCTGTTAAATGATAATTGGCTGCCCAAGCAAAACGATTTTCTGCCATTCTAGCCAAGTCCCCAATAATCTCTAAATCCGTTTCAACGATTGTTTTCAAATTTGGCCGCTGCACTTTCACTGCGACTCGTTTATTGGAAGGAAGAACAGCATCATGCACTTGACCAATGGAAGCTGATGCAAGAGGTTCTTCATTAAATTCAAGAAATAATTGCTCTAATTTATTCCCAAGCTCAGCTTCAATAATTTCTTTCACTTCTATAAAAGAAATGGGCTGTACATGATCTTGAAGCTTCTCTAATTCTTTCACAATTTCTTGAGGGATTAGATCTGGCCGTGTACTCGCAATTTGCCCTAATTTAACAAAAGAAGGTCCAAGCTCTTCAAGAAAACTTCGCACTTTTTCCCCTAAAGATCGTTTTTGTGCAAGTTTTTGTTCAGATGCCCATTTTTTCTTTATTGAAAACATCTCTGTTAAGCCGAGCTCCATCACTAGAAAAGCAAAGCCATTTCGAATAAAAGCATTCACAATTTCTTGATAGCGATGAATATGACGTATCCTTTTCCCAAGCATCTTCCTACTCCTTCCACTGCATCTCGTGTAGGTTTTTCGGCAAAGAAGACAGCATTAAAATAGAACATATAAGGAAGTAATCGTTCTCTTTTTATTCCTTCAGATTTTTTGAGGACGATAACGTCGACACTTGCTCTTCTAATTGAACAATTCGTGCCCGCAGCTCTTCTATCTCTTCCTCCGTAGCAACATGAAGCGATCTTAAAAGCTGCTTTGTCCGCAGTTCAATCATTTCATCGATTTCTGTACGCAATTTATCGCCTTTTTCTAATAATTCATTAACAAAAGCATTCGATTCTGATTTTGTTAGTTCTCCTTTTTTTACCAATTCATCTACTAACTTCTCCACCTGCTCTTTACTTGCAGCAGCTAATCCTAATCCTAATGAAAATCCTTTGCTAATCAGGTCTTTCATTTTCTTATCCTCCCTTTTGTCTGTTCTTCACTTAGGTGTAGAAATGCGGTTCATTATCATACTATATTTATTATTTTTACGTACTATCTTAAAAACATACTTGCAACTTTCTGTATAGAAAATTTTTTTTACATTGTACGTATTTTTTATGCTTGCATGTCATAAATTAATTTTTACTAAGGGCAGCTTTTTCAAGGATCAGACTCCACTATTATGAACATCATTTCATTTATTCTTATTTTTTATCCTAACATAAACCTATTAAAATATTAATTTTTTTATTCCAAAATAATAAGAGGTTGATCTGATGATTGACCAGCCTCCATTGGACGAGTAATTTCTATCAGAAATGTAGTCATATTTCTTTTTTTCTTTTCGTACCATATGTTAAAGAGGAGTGACGCATTATTAATAAGCGCTAATTTCTTAAAAAAAAGCAGTAAAAGCAATTAATAAAATAATCGCACCACTAAATAGTGTACCGAATTGTCCAACCGTGAATTTGCCTATTCGAACCTTTGCTAACTTTTGGCCCAATGATACACCAGCCCAAACGGTAATAAAGCTTCCGACTGCTGCAGTTATTGAAATCGCTAATGGGGATAATCCAAGAAGACCAGCTCCAAGTCCGTTTGTAAGTGCGTTTGCTGAAAGTGCAATCCCAAGGAGTATCGATTCTCCAATCCCGATGACTCCTGATTTATCAAGATCAACAGCTTCCGGATTTTGAAGGATGCCAGAGATGCTTTTTGTCTCTGTAACTTTCTCATTCTTATTTTCATTTTTTCGCGGAACTGCTAGTAAAATAACTCTTAATCCAATGACAAATAATAAAAAAGCTCCAACAATAACGGGAAGTATCCCTGGTAAAATTTGAGATAGCCATAACCCAAAGAAGATTCCAGCTATACTAAAAAGAAAGCAAATAATTGCAATCAATAGGTTGGAACTGATTGTAATGCGCATCTTTCTTATCCCGTACGAAATGCCAACACCTAAATTATCAATACTAGATGAAATAGCAAATCCTAAAATAATAAGCCAAGTCATGTTGATAACACTCCCTATTTTTTTAACACATTGTATTAAAACCATTGAAAAAAGTGCCTGCCCAAATCAAAACTGTTGATAAAATTTCAACAGACAGTTCAAATATGCATGTTCTATTCCTAAGGAGTGACTGAAAGATGGAAAAAACTGAATTTAATAACAAGTCTAGACTTGGCCCTTTATTAAAAAAACTTTTATCACAAAAAGCGCTCTCTATGCGTAAATTTAGTCAGCTTACAGGAATTGATACTGCAACAATTTCTCGTATTGCTAATCAAAAACAGCAGGCTAACATTCAGCATATACAATTGTTTGCCGAGCATCTTCAGGTTCCGATTAATACGCTACTAGCAGCTGCGGGCTATAAGCTTGAAGATTACCAGACTCCATTATCTACAGATATGCATCACTCTATAGAAACAATTCAAGAGGTTTTGGTTTCTTCTAATTTGTTTGATGAAACTTTTAAAGTTGAACAAATACAGAAAGCATTAGCGAAATATGAGCAGTACGCACGAACAAAAGAAGGAAAAAATATCATCGAAGAAGAATTTGAAGCAAAAGTGGAGCAAGTAAGCGGAGCAGGGCCATTTATTGACCAATTAAAAAACATGTATGAAGAATATTTGCAAGGGAATCTATCAGAAGATGAACAAGCTTTACTTGGGAGTGTACTTCTCTATTTTATTCTTTCTACCGATATTATCCCGGATTATGTCTTTCCAGTTGGCTTTTTAGATGATGCTTTAGCTGTCCAGCTCGTCTTAGACAAACGAGCTAGTTCTTTTCCACAATCATCCCCACAAATGAATGATCAAGACATTAAATAGTGTTTACACCCCTCGTTTTATTCCCGTGTTCCTATACAAAAAGCTGCTTGGCAGGCAGCTCTTTCCATTCACAAAAAAAGCTGCCAAAAGAAGGATTTTACGTTCTTTTGAACAGCTATGACATTTACGCTTTAACCGCGATATAGATTTCTACTTGATCTCTTTCCTCGTCATACAACTCATAATCTCCCGTATAAGTACGCTCTTGATCAGCTGTTCTGAAATACTCCCATATCGTTAACCATGTTTTTGGTACAACTTCTGTAATAAGACCTTTAGGTGTTGTAAAGACAGCATAAGTTGATGCAGGTACTGTTTTTGCTGTCATTCCTTCTGGGACTAGCCCGATTTTTTCTACTTGTTTCCCGATTGTCATCGAATACTCCCCGTTGACATCACTTTCATAATCAGAATACAGCCCGATCGTTTGCTGCGGCTTAACCAGGCAAGGAATTTTTTGAGCGATATCTTGTTTGCTATATTCGCTCCAAAGCCTGGGAATTTTCCCTTTCGATGTTATTTCTTTTGCATTGGTTGTTCGCACCGATACGCCTATCATATGAAAAGCTGCTCTTGTCACGATTTGAGGAAGGATTGGCTCTTCCTCTTGCTTTCGCCATCTTTTTAGGAAAGGCAGTGTTTCACGCAACATTGCTTCTGCTTCTTTCGCTTTCATACCTCCTGCTTCTATATGAGGAATACAGATTGCAATCATCTCTTCTAAGGAAAGATTCGGCTCCTTGAATTCTCCCGCTTCATAACAATAACGACAATAATCGCTGCTTTTTTCACCTGATCTTTCCGTTCCAAAAAGCTGTTCTGATTCTATCGGCATACTACAGCTTTGACATAATATATTTGCTTGCATATTCATTCCTCCTTCAAGACATATGTTAGAATAACCAAGTTGACAACGTTATGTCATATTATTTACAGAAGAAGATGAAGTGTTGCAAATTATTATTATCATAATGGACCTTTTTCCGGTGGAACCAAACAAAGATATTTTTTGAAAAAACAGCCCCTATTAGTTGTTTAATAAATAGCTGCAACGTTTCCAGCAAGCTTCTTTATTTTCTTTCTTAAGCTTTGTGGATGCAGTACTTCAACATCGTCTCGAAAGCTTAAAATAAAACCATATAGCCATTCATCTTCGGGCATCTCCGTTTCTATGATCAAGCGTCCTTTCTCGTCAACAGTTATATTTTCTACATGAAAATATTCTTCTACAATTGTACGTACTTTATGGTGGAAGGCTAACGTAAATGCAATCGTTTTGGATTGGTTATACCATTCTTTATCCCAAGGAAGGTCTTCTATTTTTATTTGTTTACGTTGAAAAGTAGTTTCTACAATCTGTAAATCGTGCATACGTGCTAATTTAAATAAACGAAATTGTTTTTTTTGTAAGCAATAGCTGTATAAATACCATGATCTTCCTTTTAAAATAACGAGATGGGGTTCTACTGTTCGCTGTGAAGCTTGTCCCAGTCTGTTAAAATAGTGAAATGTACAATGTGTACATGATTCAACCGCTTTTTTTAACATTGTCACCTTCGTTTGTAAATGAGGCTGTTGACCCCAAGGACTAAAATCGATAAAAATAGACTCTTTCACCTGATCCTGCTGCTTTGATATACCTTGAATTTTTTCTAATACGGCTGAAGCATGGTCATCTTGATAGGAAGTCGAGACACTTTTTAAAGCCATTGTAATCGCTGCTAGTTCTGCTTTCGTTAACACATGCTTATCAAGTCTGTAGCCTTCTATTAGCCCGATTCCCCCATTTGCCCCTTGATAGGTGACAACAGGTATTCCTGCTTGTGTAATCGTGTCAATATCACGGTAAATCGTCCGTACAGAAACGTCAAACATTTCGGCCAACTCTTGCGCACGAACACGCTTTCTATTAATCAATATCATTGTCATCGCCAACAACCTGTCAAGCCTCATCCACTTCACTCCTTCAGGTCTTCATCTGATCTTTTTTGAATCATATTTTCTAGTTCATTTAAGCCTATTAAACATGAAACAATTTAATTTGGTCATTTAATTCATTCGCAACCTTTGACAGTTTTTCAATCGTTGCAGAAATTTCTTGAATGGTGACTGTTTGTTCTTCAGCTGAGGCGGAAACTTCTTCGGATGCTGCAGAAGTTTCTTCTATAATTGATGTAATACCTTCCATCATATGTTGTACTTTGAATGCATTTTCATTAACACGCTGTAGAATTTCTTTTAACTGGTCAACATTTCCCTCTGTTTCTTGCACTCGAGCAACAATATGATGCAGTGCTTCACTTCCTGATTTTATAATAAATACTTGCTGTTCAAATTTTTCCATGTTATTTTCCAGGACAGCAATCGCTTTTGTCGTTTCTTCTTGAGTTGATTCTATCAGTTTTTTAATCTGATTTGTCGCAGCATTCGTTTCTTCCGATAACTTTCTCACTTCTTCAGCGACAATTGAAAATCCTTTTCCGCTTTCGCCTGCTCTAGCTGCTTCAATCGCTGCATTTAAGGCTAACAAATTAGTTTGTTTGGCAATTTCATCGATCATTGTAATAATATCTCCAATTTGCTCTGAACGCTCTCCTAATGCCTGCACATTTTTTGTTGCGGTTTCCATCTCGATGGCAGTTTCGCTTAAAGCAACAATACTTCTTTCTATTTTTTCTTTTCCTTCACTAGCAAGCAAAGTAGATTGTGCTGCATTTTTAATTGTATTTTCTGCCAATTGATTGCCTTCAACTACTTGATTTGTCGTATCATGCATTGCTTCAAGAATTTCGTTTGATTGAGTTGCCTGATGTTCTACACCATTTGCAACTTCCCCTATCGTCATAGCAATCTGGGCAGCAGATTCTCCTGTTTGCTTCATATTATTTTCTAAATAATAGCTATTATCTGTCACCTCAGCAGCATGGCCTCGTATAGAAGTAGCTAATTGATGCAATTGTTGCCGCATATGTTCAAAAGCGTATGCTAATTTTCCTACTTCGTCTTTGCTCTCAATCGCAATTGACTTTGTCAATTCCCCTTTAGCTATGAAATCTGCATTCTCTTGCAGTCTGCTCAAATTTCTAGAAATCCCATAAGCAATCATATAACTGACGATGCCAGTTAATACCATTCCAAGGATCATGATGATAATGGTATTATTCATATCTTCATTCATTCCACTATGCATATGATCAATATCCTGCTTTAATTCTGTAATCGTTGCTTCAAGATAAGTATTTACTTGTTCATTCATCTCTTCTGAATAGCCATCAAATTGTTCCATAAGTGGATTGCCTTTTTCATGTCCTCCATCTATATACGCCTGCGCCATTTTCTGGCCAGTTTCATAAAAATCATCAAATAGGGTAGAGAAATCATCCATTTCTTTAACGATGTCACCCGTTTCTAACGATTTTAGTTCATTTAACGTCTTTTTGAAATCTGCAGCATATTCTGCTGCAATATCGAATCCATCATCAAACCCTTCTGCTCCCCTTGTAGCACTAATATCCGTTAACCATTGCTGTACTTGAACAATATCCAGCTTTAACTGCTCCGCCATTAATGCTTTTTCAATTGAGCGCTGCTTAATATCGTCTAAAGTACTACTATATGCAGCCATTTGGGACACTAAATAAATCTCAGTGCCGCCTAAAACAGTAAAAACCAATAAGAAAGTGAGTAATAATTTTCGTTTAATCGTCAAGTTTTCTCTCTCCTATCTATGTATTATCATAAGCTTGCCATACATACCCCTTATCGTATTTATTCACATACATAAAGATATAGGATTACTAATGAATGTAATCCATATCACACAATCCTAACCTGGCCGAACGATAAAGTGAAACTTCCATGAGTGGGGGTTTTACTGCCAGTTAGATGTGGGATAAAGTGAAACTTCCATGAGTGGGGGTTTTCTCTCATCCCCCATACAAAGGATCTCAAGCTAAAGGCGCGACGTCCTCGAAAAGGGAAACCGCTTTTTCTTCGTGCGATGTATCACTGCCGAAGCTTTCCTTGTTCTGTCGCAACGCTTGAGTGACCTACGTCATGTAGGCCTGAACCAATCGGACATTTGACTTTCAGTTATCCCCACCTAGCGCTTCTGATTCCTCTTCCTTTTGAGGTGGGGGTTTTACTGCCAGTTAGATGTGGGATAAACTTGATCATTTGCCTTCTGCTAAATAGTTCATTAGACTGAATAATAAACAAAAAAGAGCAACCATCAGGTCACCCTTTATACCTATAAAACTTTAGCACTTTTATCATATGATTGTTCATGATTACTGTCAAGAATCTAGATTCATCCAGCTCTCTGCTTTAGAATATTCAAACTTAAAAAAAGTATTTTTCCAACTCTCTTCCTCACCCAATAAGTTTAAAAATTAAAAAAACCAGTAAAACCCTTAGCTTAGGGTTACTGGTTCTTATCTATGTTTTTTCAAAAAACAGGGTCTGGGTCAATACCAGTTCTTCGAAGTAATTCTGAAATAGTGACAAATTCATATCCTGCTCTTTGAATTGCAGGAATAATGACTTTCAGTGCAGCAACAGTTTGGCTTCGGTTTCCTCCTGAATCATGAAACAGCACGATATCGCCAGGACGGTAATCATCTAGTACATTTGTGATAATCTTTTTAACGCCGGGTCTGCTCCAATCTCTTGAATCTTGGTGCCATGACCACATAATGACTCGGAGTTTTTTATCAACTGCCGTCTTTATAATAAGATCATTATAGTATCCGCCTACAGGTCGATAAAAAATAGGATAGACGCCTGTCGTTTCATAAATCACTTCATCTGTTCGTTCTAACTCCTCTTTTAATGTTTTTTCATCCAATTTAAGCCTATAAAGATGATTATACGTATGATTAGCAATTTCATGTCCTTCCTCTATCTCTCTTTTTGCTAATTCAGGATATTTTTTGACACGTGATCCAACAACAAAAAAAGTAGCTTTGGCTTTATATGCCGCAAGTAGATCTAATATTTGAGAAGTATAAACCGGATGGGGGCCATCATCAAATGTCAGTGCAATCAGTTTTTTGTCTGTTTTTATATTCCAGATGACATGACCTGTTTCTTCAAGTTTCCCCCTTTCCATTGCATAGCTTAAATGAATGTTGGAAAAGAATACAAAGACAAGAAGAACAATACATAAAATGACAGAAAATCTTTTTCTCATCGTATGCTCCTAAGCAGCTTCTTTAAAAGCTGTTGATCATGTAAAGTAGATATCTTATGTTTTGAGTAATCGCATTATTTTATGCAGACTGATTATTATTTTAAAAAATCAAATAACGTTATTTCCCATTGTACTTATTTCATCATATAATGGCAGGAAGCTTCCTATTCTATAGATATGAGGTAAGAAAGCTTTTTCTTATCTTCCACATCCAGGTTCAGTTCATACAAGTTTTTAAAAAATTACATTCGCATCGCTGTTGCAATAAATCAACGATATTTCGTTTTTGTCGAGATCATCTATATCGGTTTGAGGGAAGTGATCCTATACTCCTAAAAAAAGTAAACCCCGATCTGAAAACCTGAAGTAGTCTAAGCGTGGGAACGTTGTCCAATTGGTTCGTGTCCATAAAATAAGGAGGTTTTTGATTTTCATTTTCGAGGAGGTTGCGGTTTATTTGAAATTCTGTATGGGGGGATAAAGAGAATCCCCCCAAATGAAAGTTTCACTTTTACGGCGTTATCACTCCAAATGAGTGTCCGTTATCATGCCAATTCGGTTTCCATACTGGACGCTCATGTTAAGCTTTAATGATTCACATGGTTCAAAAGCAGAACCAATCAGCAGCACAACAGTGGAACCAAATGAGAAATAGGCCATTTCGTTCCCCTTGTTTATAGAAGTGTGGTTATGGGTAAAATGAATGCTGTTCACATTCAATGCCCCGACCTTGATTACTGCCATTTGACAATTTGTATTCGTCAACATCGTAATAAGACGATAATTTGTAGATAGTGGTTTTGGAGCATGCTTCATGCCAAGTTCATTTACTGGATACGATTTTCCGCCGCATGACCATTGTTCTTCAATTTCTCCATTGACTGGACTATGAATTCGATGATAATGTGAAGGAGACAAATAAAAGATAAAATACCAGCCTTTACTAAATTGTTTTGCTTTTTCTTGATTGCCCAATATACTGTCAAGTTTGTAATCTTGTCCTTTTACTAGGAAAGAATCCTGTTCAGAAATCTTTCCGAATGATGTTAAAACGCCATCCACTGGACTCACAACTGATTGTGGCGAAGGATCAACTGGACGAATACCTGGTTTTAACTCGCGGGTAAATAAATCTTGCAAACTTTTATATTCATGAAGCTGGCGTGCCATTTCTTCAGTATTGAGAGCATTAGCTTTTGCAAAAGGTTTGATCAAAAACCTGCTCGCTGAAGAAGAGGTGATTTTTTTTAACAATGAAGAAGCAATAGGGTTTCCAGTTAACTCTACTAAGCTTCTAAAAAGGAATTTCCGCAATTGAATAGCCCCTTTTTTAAAAAATGTAGTATAATGAATGTATATGTTCAAAAAGGATCGAGACGTTTCATGTATCGATAACTGAGCCGAAGTTGAGAACATAGACAATAACATTTTAAATACGTACAGTACGGTCTTTTTGAATAAACTCAACATATTTTTTTATTTTTTCATGCAAGGGAGTGGTCTAATCCTGTTTTTATCTCATCGGACTGATAATACTTCGAAATTATTCATTAGTCAAATGGCTAATTTTTTAACGATCATGAATTTGGGCTGTGGTATTTTAGCGCTTTTATTTGTTACAAGAGGAAATCCACACCTCTCATTGCTCTTTATTTTTTTAGCTGCTCTGTTTGATTCTTTTGATGGAAGAGTAGCAAGGAATCTTAACATCGTTTCAGATTTCGGAAAACAGCTCGATTCATTATCAGATCTCGTTTCCTTTGGTGTCGCACCAGCCTTCTTACTATATGAAAGTATCTTACATCGCTATCACTCTGCTGGTACTCTCTTTATGATTATTTTCATTATTTGTGGTGCAATTCGATTAGCACGATATAACACTACTGTTTTTACCGGTTCCTTTCAAGGTCTTCCAATTACAGCAGCAGGTTGTTTTTTAGCTATCAGTTATTTCGGAATTCCTTATTTTCCATCTTATATCTTTATGTTTTTCGTGTTGATTTTATCTTTCCTCATGATTAGTTCATTAAAGATAAAAAAACTATAAACAAAGGTGCTGACCTATCAGGTTAGCACCTTTTACTTCCCTTTGTCCACCGTGAAACTTTACTGTTCCTCTTTTGCTGCTTCCCCGTATTTTCGGTAAGCAGCATGATAAGTTGGACCTACTCCGCGTTTAAACGCAATGGAATGTCTTATCGCTGCTGTAATAAAATTTTTTGCTTTCTTTACGGCTTCTTCCATCGTCTTCCCTTTCGCCAATTCCGCTGTAATCGCAGCCGAATATGTACAGCCTGCTCCATTTGTATGAATAGTAGCGATTCTATCTGCTCCCAATTGCTTGAAAGTTTGTCCATCATATAAAATATCAATCGCCGGCCCCTTTAAGCGCCCTCCCTTAACAAGGACATACGCTGGGCCCAATTTATGAAGTTCTGCTGCCGCCTCTTTCATTTCGGAAATAGATGTAATTTCAGGAATTCCTAATAGCCGTGCTGCTTCTGGCATATTTGGCGTAATAATCGCAGCTTGTGGAATTAATTTACTTTTCATCATTTCTATGGCGTCATCTTTTAAAAGCTGAGAACCCATTTTTCCAATAATCACTGGATCAACAACGATATTTTTTACTTGTGATTCCGCAAGTAATCGTGCTGTCCGCTCTATAATCTCATTTGAGAATAGCATTCCTGTCTTTAGTGCATCCAAACCGATATCATGAAAAGCCGTGTAAAATTGTGCTTCAATCGCTTCAATTGATTGTGTGTATACACAATTCCCTTTTTCTGGGTGAGATGCAACAATAGCAGTAACCGCAGTCATCCCAAATACATCCAGCTCCTGGAACGTTTTAATATCTGCTTGGATGCCAGCACCACCTCTTGCTGCTGAACCTGCAATAGACAAAGCTCTATAAATCGTCATGATGACATTTTCCCTTCTTTCCTCAAACAATCCTCATTTTTCATTATAAGGGAAACACTTATAAAAAATCAGCAAAAATATAAGGTTTTTCCTAATACGTTTTGTGAGATTTGCCTTTTACCTTCTTCCCATATATATAAATGATATATGCCCAAGTTTTAAAATAAATACAACCCCTGACAAAAAAATTGACCTTTTTGACTAGACAAAATTTTCTTTCGTGTATATACTGTTATACAACAATATTTAATAAATATTTCTGTTATATATAAGGAGGGGTAATCATGTTGCAACAAACTGCAATATTAAAAGAAAAACAACGATCAAAAAAGGTATGTGTTCAATGTGGGGCTAGTATTGATGAAAAGTATGAATCTCATTTAACAGAGTGTGACCGCTGTTTAAGATTTAGAGAAGATTAAAAAAATTAAACCTTCAAAAAAAAGAGCATTTCATCCGACTTAACTTGAGAATGGAAGAGTGAAATTTCTCCCTTCTCTGAGCAGACTTGACTTTTATCATTTAACATAAACACTTGACAATTTAGTAAATTAGACAGAAAATATCATCATAACTACATCTTATGAACTGACTGGGACTAGTAAATAATATGAACGTGCTAGAGAGTGGAATTCGAAGGCTGCAAGATTCCTCACGAGAGTATATTGAACCTGCCCAAAAAAAGCTGCTTATGGAAACATTGGCCGTTAGCCCTCGTTACGGGAATAGAGTTGGATGCTTAAAGGCATCAATGAAGGTGGTACCGCGGAGCACTTCTTCCGTCCTTTACTGGATAGAGGAAGTGTTTTTTGTTTTCTCTTTTACATGTACAAGCGCTTAATGCTAGGAAGAAAGGACGGAAAAATGAAAAAACAGCGAGTTGTTGTCAAAATTGGAAGTAGTTCACTTACAAATGAACAAGGTAAGCTCAGTGAAGAAAAACTTTCCGATCATGTTGCTGCACTTGCATATTTAAAGACGATCGGATATGAAGTGATTTTAATTTCTTCGGGTGCAGTGGCATCTGGTTTCAGTTCACTTGGATTTTCTACAAGGCCAAGAACAATGGCCGGGAAGCAAGCAGCGGCAGCTGTTGGACAGGGTTTATTAATGAGAGGCTATCTTTCTGCTTTTGAAAAACACAAGATCGTTCCAGGACAAATCCTTTTAACAAAAGAGGATTTTTACAGCCAAAAACGCTTCCGTCATTTATTTTCGACGATGACGGAACTGATTAAAAATGGGGTTATTCCAATCATTAATGAGAATGATTCAATCTCTAGCGAAGGCCTTACTTTTGGTGATAACGATATGTTATCTGCACTTGTCAGTGGTTTTCTGCACGCAGATGCACTCATTATTTTAACTGATATTGATGGTTTGTATGACAGTAATCCTTATTCTAATAAAAACAGTAAAAGGTACCAGTTTATTCCTGAAGTGACTGAAGATTTATTAATGCTCGTCGATGATCGCAGTTCTGCAGTCGGAACAGGTGGGATGAAGTCAAAGCTCATAGCCGCTCAAAAAGCCCTTTCCCTTGGTGTGAGTGTATTCATCGGAACTGGCTCTGGAAAAACAAAGCTTGCGGATATTTTAGAAGGAAAAGGAAATGGCACTTATATTGGAGCTCCGTTTCAAACGACGATGCAAATAAAGAAGCAATGGATTGCTTTTCACTCTCATGTAAAAGGAACAATTGAAATCGATAGTGGTGCAGAGTCAGCATTATTGTTGAGAGGAAAAAGTTTACTGCCTGCTGGCATCACCAACATTACCGGAGCATTCCAGGTGCTTGATGTTGTTGCTGTTGTTAATCAGAATGGTACAGTGATTGGCAGAGGACAAAGTAATTACGCAGCAGTAGACTTAGAACAGATTAAAGGCTTATCAAGTGATGAAGCAATGGAATATTGCAGTAGCCAGCGTCCTGAAGTGATTCATCGTGATAACTGGGTTGCAATTGGAAAGGAGATGCATTGAGAATGAATGAACTGCATAAAAAAGCAGCAATACTAAAAAAGACTGCACTGACATTGCCTATGCAATCTGAAGCTGAAAAAAATGACGCTCTATTAAAAATTGCTCGTTCGCTCCGAGACAATCAAGCGACAATTTTACAAGAAAATCAAAAGGATATGATAGCTGGAAAAAAAGCCGGACTCTCCCCTGCCCTTCTGGATCGTTTGCTTTTAACGGAGGAACGAATAGAGCAAATAGTTGAAGGTGTTCAGCAGCTTGTTACTTTAAAAGATCCAATTGGAGAAGTAATAGAAACTTGGAAACGGCCAAATGGCCTTTCGATTCAAACTGTTCGTGTTCCTCTTGGCGTCGTTGGAATGGTTTATGAGGCGCGTCCAAATGTAACCGTTGATGCAGCATGTATTTGTTTAAAAGCTGGAAATGCTGTTTTTTTAAGGGGTAGTGCATCCGCATTACACTCAAATATTGCCCTTGTTCAGGTAATGCAAGAAGCGCTTGCCCACTCATCCATTCCAAAGGATGCCATTCAGCTTTTAGAAGATACAAGCAGAGAAACAGCAAATGAAATGTTTCAGCTTCATGAATACTTGGATGTATTAATCCCTCGCGGCGGTGCTGGCTTAATCCAAGCTGTTTTAAAACACGCTACGATACCAGTGATAGAAACTGGAGTCGGCAACTGCCATCTTTTTATTGACGCTTCAGCACAAAAAGAAATGGCAATCGATATTGCTTTGAACGCCAAAACACAACGGCCATCTGTCTGCAACGCAATTGAAACAGTCATTATTCATGAAGATTGGCCACATACGGACGCCTTACTAGCAGTAATGCGGCAAAATGATATCGAGCTTCGTATTGATGAACGTTTTAAAATCGGTAGTGATTATCAGAAAGCAACAGAAAAAGATTGGCGTACAGAGTACTTAGATACATGTTTAGCTATGAAACAAGCAAAAAGTGTCCAGGAAGCAATTGAACATATAAACGAATATGGCACAAAGCATTCTGAAGCAATTATTTCTGAAGACGATAACAACGTAAAGCTTTTCTTTCAGGCTGTTGATGCTGCCGTTTTATATCATAACGCTTCAACAAGGTTTACTGATGGAGAACAATTTGGTTATGGTGCTGAAATTGGCATTAGTACACAAAAATTACATGCCCGCGGACCGATGGGATTGCGTGCGCTCACAGCAGTAAAAACAATCGTAGAAGGACAAGGACAGATTCGGAAGTAGGAGAGACAGCAAACCTCCCTCCATTGTGTTAAAAGTTGTTTAGTCCAAGCGTACGTAAGTGGTTATTTGACAATAAACGGAATTTTAGGAATAAGAATAGAAAATGGTTGCTGTCCAAATCCTTTGTTAAGGGAAGAGGCAATTTTTACGCGACTTTTATTTTAAAAGTTGTTTTTCGCAAATAGATAATGGTAATCTTTCAACTATTGCATAAAAACGATTCACTCGAAAAGCTCCATACAAATCAATGATGCATACTTAACAAATTATTTACTTAAAATTCCATATTTTAAATTAATCAGTGTGCGCCAATAAGTTAAAATATGAATTTCAATCATATTCATTATCCAATACTAGGTATCACTAAATATAATGCTATAGAATTGAAAAGGCCCTCCTAATATGCATGGTGATGCATGTTAAGAGGGCTCTCAAAAATAACACTAAATTGGGACGTACTTCAAGGCTATTTAGAAAAAGAACTTTTTTATGATTTACTTTGCGAAAAGGATTTAATCACACCACATGCTAGTCGCTTTCCAGCATCTCCAGCTGGCTGTGTTCGATAATCATCCGGAAACTGATGAATGATAATAGCCTTCCCGATAACATCCTTTACTTTAAATTTATTTGTAAAAAAAGACATGCGGGCATACCCATCATTTGAGAATAAAACGGGAAAATCTCCGGCATGATTGCCATGCGGCTGTTTAGTCGGATTCCAGTGTTCTCCTGCAGCTTGGAATGGATTGTTTTTATCTCCTACTTCACAATTACCGTGCTCGTGAACATGAAATCCATGTGGACCAATTGGCGGCCTCTTTCCTTTTGCTGGTTCATATGCGGGGAGTCCCGTCACCTCTACATAAACTTCTGTGCCATTTGGAACTTCTGTAAATACAACATACCCCTTTAAACCTGGTGCTAAAGGCCCTCCTTTTACTCGGGCATAAGCGGCAGGCATCGCCTCTTGCTGCCGATAATAACCTGGATGGGCCAACAAATATTGGCCATTATGATAAACGTACATATTCAGATATCACTTCCTATCTTGGTAGTTATCTGTCTACTCATTTTATGCCTAAGATTTTATGTTTGTGATAACATGTTTATCCCCCATTTTTATTAAGAGCACAATTTAATCAAGAGAAAATTTTTCTTGTTGGCACATCATGGGGTACAGTTTTAGGCACTGAAATGATTCATCGCTATCCAGACAAATTTTACGCTTATGTTGGGAATGGACAAATGGTAAATCCAATGGAAGGGATTAAAATTTCTCACAAATGGCTGAAGCAAAAAGCAGAGCAAACAAATCATAAGAAATTACTATATTTATAAGCACTCACTTAAAAGAAATATTCCGTCAGCATCTTCAGTAGGGTTGCTTTTAAACTCTTTATTTCTCGATCTTTCGTGTGATAGAGAATAGTGTTCTCTATCCTCAAAGCTCCTTTTATCTACCGGAGCTAAGTTCCTTTTGTTTGCAGCAGTTAATACAAGGGTCAGCAAATATCTTAAATGCTTCCCCATTCTAATTAATCCAATGCTGTACCTTTTTCATATTCTGACGAATTCCACTGTTATTTTTTATTGCTGACATGCTTCAATACACAAAATAATTCCCAATTATACCCATTTGCTTATCCATTCCGCTAGGTGATTGTAACGGTAGTCGGTTATGACAGATCACGATTTCATTCATTAGTCGTTGCATTGATTAATCCACCAATTAATAACACAGCTGCTGTCAAGTAAAACCAAACGATCAAAACAATAACACTTCCAAGTTGACCATAGAGTTGAGAATAGCTTCCAAATGAAACATAATAAGTAAAGGCTAACGCGACTCCTTGCCAACCTATTGTGGCAAATAGGGCACCAGGTAAAGCAGAACGGTACAAAACTTTCTCTGTTGGGAAAAATTTATAGAGAAATAAAAAAAATAAAAACAGAAAAAAAGTCCCCATCCCCCATTTAACAATCAGCCACCAGAAATAAAAAGAGGTCGGTACTGTGACATGTGTAATAACAAAAATACGAGCAATCTCTTCAATAATTGGAATGAAGAAAGAAAAAGAAAAAATAACGATCAATCCAGCGGTTAAAAAAAAATCGAAAAGCAATCCTTTCAAAAATGATTCTTTTCTCTTCATGCGATATGCATCATTCATCGAACGAACAAGCGATTGAACCGCCATAGATGATAACCAAAACGTTGCAATAAAACTAAAGGATGCTAGTTTTTTTTTCTGATTGTTGATAATAGAAAGTAATGTATTTTCAAGAATATCATAACTTCCTTCTGGTATATATGGCTGCAGCATCTCTAAAAGCCCACGAGCTTCAATTGGCAAAAAGCCAATAAGAGTAAACACAAAAATAAGAAAAGGAAACATGGACAGTAGAAAATAATAAGCCATTTGCGCCGAATGATCATAAAAACGTTCGTTAAAAAATCGTTTTGCTACAAGCAATCCAGTTCGCAGCACGGTCATGTCCCACACTCCCTAATATAAGTCGCTACAACTCGTAATAGATCAACTTGATTTTTAGACCAGATAAGTATCTATTATAAGCAGAACTATTTCAGTTATAATTTGATCGGCTCCATTTAAATGCAAACCAACTTCAGCGATAAGCCGATTTATTCGATTTAAAAGCGAATCGATAACATTTAAAGGCCGATTACATGATTTATAAGCAGATCGACTTCAGTTATAAAGCCATTCTCTTCATTTTTTGGCCAATCGACATCTTTTATAAGCCAATTCTCGCGATTTATAAGCCGATCAATACAACGATACGAAGCTTGCTCTTTAACATTTTCCCTCAGATTGCAGGAAAATAACCGTCTCAATAAAAAGAGCGTCACCACTCTTTGATTGGGCGACGCTCTCCTTTATTGTTCCCTTTTTTAGCAAAACGATGACGCAATTCTTTTTCGACTTCAACTAATGAAACGTTACGTTCTGCAAGCAGTACGAAGCAATGATAGAATAAGTCGCTGCATTCGGCAATGATATCATTGCGATCGTTATTTTTTGCAGCAATCACGATTTCTCCAGCTTCTTCAATGACCTTCTTGCCAATTTTATCAATTCCCTTTTTTAATAAATAGTTCGTGTATGAATTAGGAATTGGTTCTGTTTTCCTGTCCTCAATTTCCAGCATGACTTCCTCGTAAATACTTCGTGTTTTTGCTTCCTTCATTTTAGACTGATTATTGTCAAGCACTGTTTGAATGAAGCAGCTCTCTTTTCCAGTATGACAAGCAGGACCTAAAGGATCGACACGAATTAACAGTGTGTCTTTGTCACAATCAAGCTGAATCGATTGAACAATTTGTTTATTCCCAGACGTTTCTCCTTTATTCCAAAGCGTTTTTCGGGAACGGGAATAAAACCAAGTTTCTTTCGTTTCCAATGTTTTTTCATATGCTTCTTCATTCATATATGCAAGCATTAATACTGCATTCGTTTTATGATTGACGACAATAGCGGGCACTAATCCTTTTGAAAAATCGATTTTCACTTTACTCTCACTCCCTGCTCCTGGCACAGATGCTTCACTTCCTGAATAGTATGTGTTCCTTCATGAAAGATAGAGGCTGCCAATGCAGCTGCAACATTTGTTTCCTTAAAGACATCAATAATATGTTGAGGATGCCCACAGCCCCCAGAAGCTGTTACAGGAATCGCGACTGCGTCAACAACTGCTTTTGTTAATAAAAGATCATAGCCATCCTTTTTACCGTCACTATCCATACTTGTAAGTAATATTTCTCCTGCTCCAAGTTTTTCAACTTCTTTTGCCCACTCAATTGCATCTAAACCAGTATCATGCTTACCTCCTTGAATCATCACATGCCATTTTCCCGGGGCAGCTTGTTTTGCGTCAATGGCTGCTACGACAACTTGAGAACCATATTTTTCGGCAATTTCTTTTAATAATGATGGGTGATGAACAGCAGCAGAATTAATGCCAATTTTATCAGCACCTGCCTCTAATAACTGTTCAGCATCTTGAAGCGTTTTTACACCACCGCCTACTGTAAAAGGAACCGTTACATGCTGTGCAGTCTCTCTCACCCATTTTAGCATCGTACCCCGCGCTTCTGTCGTTGCGGCAATATCCAAAAATACAAGCTCATCTGCACCATTTTTAGAATAATAAGCAGCCATTTCAACTGGATCTCCCATTGTTCGCAAGCCGACAAACTGGATTCCTTTGACGACTTTTCCATCTTTAACATCTAAACAAGGAACAATTTTCTTCATTGCTGTACCTCCTTGAGCTTGATACTGCCATCATATATCGCTTTGCCGACAATTGCTTCTTTCATGCCGATGCCTGCAAGATCGGTTAGATCATCCATACTACGAATACCTCCTGATGCAACAATCGTACAGGTTACAGCTTCGGAAATCTGTTTCAGTTGTGCAAGATTAGGGCCTGTCATCGTCCCATCCCGAGAAATATCAGTAAATACAATCGTTTTTGCACCAAGGGCTTCCATCTGTTTAGCAAACTCGATAAAATCAATAGCTGTCACAGTCTCCCACCCCCGAGTTGCGACTTGCCCATTTTTTGCATCGATGCCAATAACAATATGATCGCGAAATTGTGTTAATGCCTCTGTTACGAATGTATTGTCTTCTAAAGCTGCTGTACCAAGTACAATTCTTGTAACTCCTGCTTCCAAATAACGTTCAACTGTTTGCAAATTCCGGATACCGCCGCCAACTTGAATTGGCACTGTCGACATCTTTGCTAAATCTTGGATTAATCCATATTGTTTTGCTTCACCTGCTCTCGCTCCATCTAAATCAACGATATGGACAATTTTTGCACCATCTGTAAGAAATTGTTGAATTTGCGAGCGCGGATCACTACCTACTTCCGTTGTTTTATTAAAATCTCCTTGATACAAGCGTACGCATTTGCCATCAATTAAATCAATAGCTGGTATAATGATCATTCTCTTTTCCCCCTATTCAAGCATTCCTTTTGTTGAATTGACCCCTTTTATATTCGGATCAATTGTTATAGCGATCGCTAATGCGCGGCCTAATGCTTTAAAAAGCGCCTCTATTTTATGATGTGTATTCACACCGTATAGAACCCTGGCATGAAGTGTTGTGCCCGATTGAAAAGCAAATGCTTGAAAAAACTCACGTACTAGCTCGCTATCGAATTGGCCAAGCTTTGGATTATCAAAAACAGCATCAAAGTGAAGAAAAGGACGACCGCTAATATCAAGTGCTACAAATCCTAATGCATCATCCATTGGGACATAAGCTGATCCGTAGCGCGTAATGCCATGTTTATCTCCAAGGGCTTCTCTGACAAGCTGGCCAAGCACAATGCCGACATCTTCTACAGTATGATGGCTATCAATATGTAAATCTCCTTTCGCATTGACAACTAGTCCAATGCGGCCATGTCGAGCGAATGCCTCCAGCATATGATCAAAAAAACCAATCCCTGTTTGAATATCTACTAACGACGGATCATCCAAATTGCAAGAAATTTCTATCATCGTTTCATTCGTTTTTCTACTCTTTGCTGCTTTCCTCATCCCAATCTCTCCAATCTTTTCTCTGTAAATATCTTCAAAGTCACATTCACTGTTCTCTATTCGTTTTTCCTTTTTTCCAGCCTCTTACTAACTGCTCGTGCATGCCCAACCAGCTGCTCTTTCATGGCAAGATGTTCTACAAATGGTGCCGCAGTTTTCAAAGCGGCTTCAGAATAATAGAGATAGGTCGTTTTTTTCATAAAGTCATCTACTGATAGCCCAGAAGAAAATCGTGCAGTTCCAGATGTAGGCAAGACATGATTTGGCCCTGCAAAATAATCGCCAAGTGATTCAGGTGTATGCGCTCCTAGGAATACAGAACCAGCATTTTTTACTTTTCCTAAATAGGAAAGTGGATGTTGAAGTTGAATTTCTAAATGTTCAGGCGCTAAACGATTTGCAAGTAGAAAAGCAGTGTCAATATCTTCAACTAAAACGATAGCACTTTGATTTGTTAAAGACTTGATCGCAATCTCCTGTCGAGGCAAAACAGCGCACTGCTTTCTTAATTCAGCTTGTGTTCTTTCTATTAATGTCTGAGATGTAGTAAATAAAAACGTTCGTGCATGCTCGTCATGCTCGGCTTGAGCAATTAAATCTGCGGCAATGAAGGTTGGATTCGCTGTTTTATCTGCAATAATCGCTACCTCAGAAGGTCCAGCAATCATATCAATACCGACATCACCAAATACGGATGCTTTGGCTGCAGCGACATATTTGTTTCCTGGTCCAACAATCTTATCGACGGCTTCGATCGTTTCCGTTCCATAGGCTAGTGCGGCAATCGCTTGAATACCTCCGATTTTATATATCGTATCAACACCGGCAATGTCGGCTGCGACTGATAAAATTGGATCAATTTGCCCGCCATTTCGTGCAGGTGTTACCATGATTACTTTTTCAACTCCGGCAAGGACTGCAGGAATGGCATTCATTAGTACGGTTGATGGATACACTGCCGTCCCCCCGGGAACATAAATCCCGACTCTTTCCATTGGCTGTAATAACTGCCCTGAAATGATATCTTCAGTCATTTCCATGATCCTCGATTGTTGGAGCTGTTTTGCATGGAACTGCTTTATATTTTCGGCCGCTTTTTGCAAAGCTTCTGATGTCTCTTCAGAAACGTCTTTCCATGCCTGTTTCCGTTCTTCCTTGGAAACTTCCCATTTATCTGGTATACATTGATCGAATTTCTCTACATATTTCTTTAATGCAACTTCTCCGTTTGTTCGTATATCTTCAATAACCTCTTTCACAAGAACCATGACTTCTTCCTCAAAAGCATTGTGTTCTTTTTGAGTGGATAAAAACGCATCGATAAAAGCATTTACTGTAAATGTTCTAATCATCTTGCTGCCTCCTTTATTTGTAAGGAATCAAGAATTGGTGTTATTTGTTCTCGTTTGATCTTCAAAGAAGAGCGATTGGCAATGCAGCGGGCAGTAATTGGCTGCATCCATTCCAACACAACAAGTCCATTCTCCTTTAATGTTGATCCCGTCTCCACAATATCGACGATAGCATCTGCCAAACCAAGAAGCGGTGCTAATTCAACTGAGCCTTCTAGCTTTACAATATCAACTGCTTCACCTTTTTGGCGAAAATACGCTGTCGTCACATTCGGATATTTCGTTGCTATGACCCGTTTTTTTCCAGAAACAGCCTCTTTTTTTTCTCCTGCCAGCGCAAAACGGCAGTTTCCAAATGGGAGCGGCAACAGATCAAACACATCAGGTTGGAATTCCATTAAAATATCATCGCCAACAATTCCAAGGTCTGCAATTCCGTGTTCCACGTAAGTTGCGACATCTACCCCTTTGGCAAAGACAAATGAAAATTCATCTGTTTCCACTCGTAGCTTTCTACCTTTATTCACAATCGGTTCTATACAATAGGATAACGATTGGAAATAGTCTAAAAATTGCTTTTCAATCCGCCCTTTTGTTAATGCGATGCAAACCTTCATTTTTCCTTCACCTCACGTACGTCAAACTGTTCATCTATTTGCAGGACGAGATCATAGTGATGTCCTTTTTTAGGCAATGTATATTGAATATCAACAATATACGCTTCATGTTCTCGGCGAATTTTTTCAGCAGCGGCAAGCGTATTATCGGAAGCGACAATACAGCAGCGCTTTTTTCGTTCTGGGGCTATTATTTTTTCTGCGAGTATATCGACATCAAAGGCTAAGCCAACTGCCGATGCTTGCATATCAAACTGGCGATACAGTTCATCATAGCGTCCACCCGAAAAGCACGTAGCTCCGTTTTCTTTTAAAAAACCTCTAAACATTGTGCCTGAATAATAGGGCAAATTTTTCACACGTCCTAAATCGACAATGACGTCTTCAACACCGCAAGCTTGTAAAAGCAAAGCCAACTTTCTTAAATGTTGGATAATGACAAGCAGCTGAGGTCGTTGTTTCCAGCGTTTTTCGTAATGCTCTATCACATCAAAAGAACCGAAGGCGTCAACAAGGTCTGTCAACTCAGCAGCAATCTCTTTATCTCCATGTTGGCAAGCGAACTGATATACTTCATCTTTTCTTTTGTCGTGCATTGCTTGCCTCAGTTTTTCAATCTGATCTACCGTCAAGTGAAGTTCCTTCGTCAGCTCTTTAAAAATTTCTGAATGTCCCAATTCTATTAAATAAGAATGGATCCCCATTTCTTTCAGTAATGTTTCAGCCAACATTAAGCATTCACTTTCACCAAGTAAAGTCGGCATATTTACTATCTCAATACCAACTTGCCGATTTTCAATGCCAGGCTTATCTCGTTGAAAGACCGCTCCTTGATATGCCCATTTTTTGTTAGGATGATCTTGTTTTGCTAATGCCCTCGCAATTGCTGTTGTCCAGTCTGGCCGCAGTACTTCAATTTCTCCTTCAGCATTAAACCATTTGAGCATATTTTTTAATTTCATATCTACATGCTCATTCGTAAAAGTATGAGCATACTCCACAACTGGGGTAGAAATTTCCACATAACCCCGCATCGTGATTATTTTCCTAAATGTTTCTAATACTTGATGACGGCTGCTCACAACAGCTCCAATGTCATCTCTACTTCCATTGGGCAATAGCATCTTGACTTCACTTCCCAGCTCGATTATTCTTTAATATATTAGCACTCTACCAAACTAAAGTATTTTGTAAATTGATATTACAATAACATATAATAAAAGAAAACGTCAATCTTAAAATGCAAAATGATGAAAACATGCGAATGGAGGTATTATATGTTCCCAGTTGGAGATTTTCATGTACATACACATTTTTGCCCACATGGTTCAAATGATCGGATGGAAGAATACGTAAAAAATGCGATTTCAAGAGGAATGAAGTTTTTATCCTTTACAGAGCACGCACCTTTGCCAAACGTTTTTGATGATCCCGCTCCAAACAAAGACAGTGCTATGCGATTAGAGGATATTGATGCTTATTTTAAGGAAGGAAATCGATTAAAAGAAGCATATAAAGACACGATCACAATTAAAGTCGGATTTGAAGTTGATTACCTACTTGGTTTTGAAGCAGAAACGGAGCGCTTTTTACACACATATGGAGCTGACATTGAAGATGCGATCCTCTCTGTTCATATGCTGCAAGCACCAAATGGAGAATACGTATGCTTAGATTTTAGTCCTGACGAGTTTGGACGCATCATTAGGTTATTCGGTTCTATTGATCATGTTTACGAAACCTACTATCAGACATTGCGCCAAGCAATCGAAGCAGATTTAGGAAAATGGAAGCCTGTTCGAATTGGACATCTAACGTTGATTGAAAAATTCTCTAAGCTTTTTAAAGCTGCGAGAACGTTTAATGATGTAATCGAAGAAATATTGACGCTTATCGCTGCCAAACAATATTCCCTCGATGTAAATACTGCTGGATATTTTAAAGAGTATTGCGGAGTCACTTACCCGACCGCTACAGTAATGAGACAGGCAAACAATAAAAATATTCCGCTTATCTTTGGATCTGACAGCCATACAGCTGGGCATGTAGGAAAGGGATTAGAGCAAATACCAAAAGACCTGCCGCTCGCATTGCCAAAAGCTTATGACGAAAAGGGGAACTAGTCCTGTTGCAAATAATGCATCTATGCTACGATAAGTAAAGGGTTATTCGATCAGTTGGAGTAGTCGTTTCGCTTCAACTGAAGTTCTCCCCCCTGGAAGAAGTACTTGGATTCGTCAGAAGGTGTGTGTCTATGAGTTTACTAATCTTTTTATTCGTGTTTGCACCATTTGCTATGCTCCTACATGAATGTGGCCATGGTCTTGGCGCTTTATTCGTGAAGGCTAGAGAAATTAAGATTACCCACGGCACAGGGCCTTCTATTGTCAGGCTCTCTATTGGCAGACTACAATATCATCTTCATCTCTTTTATATTTTTGGGGGAATGACAGAAAGCGCTAAAGAGGCTCCCTATAATCGTTTAGAAAAAATAGTTATTACCTTAATGGGCCCGATTTTGAATGGTATTACAGGCTTATTTGTTTTCTGCTTATTATCCTCTATACATTCTCTTTGGCATCTATTTGCCTTGTTTAACTTCTGGCTTTGCTTTATTAACTTGATCCCTTTTAAAATCAGCGAGCGCACGTCAGATGGCTATATTGTTTTTTATTTGTTATTTCATAAAAACTAGGATAAACACCCTTATGATAATCTTCTCCATGTTTTCATCATTTTATTAAAATCTCATCGTTTGTCCATTACTGCTAAATTGATTTTTACATAAAGTATATTAATCTCTTTTAAGGAGGTGAATGCTTTATGTCAGGCTATGGCGGCGGTGGATACGGTAAAAACTTTGCGTTAATTGTTGTTCTGTTCATTTTGTTAATCATTGTTGGAACTTCTTATGTCGGTGGTTATTGGTAATAGTATATTTTGCACCGTTCATAAGCAGCTATGCAATTAAGAATCAGATGAAACCTCTCCTCCATCTGATCTTATGACAGGCAACCTCCTACGTTAGCACCTAAAAAAGAGAAGCGTCAAATAATGGCGCTTCTTCTTTTTAATCCAACACATATTCAACAGAAGAGATTTCAAGGAAAGCACTAAATCTTTCCTTTAAAAAGAAGAGGAGAGAGAAGTTTTCTTCTTCAGTTTCTCCTACTCTTCAGGTAAAGTGATTAACTTGCCTCCCCATTCTGTATTCCAAAACAAGGGTGAGATGTATGGTGAGGACGAGAAACATTACTATCCTTCCTCTCACCACTAAAATTTAGACATTATTTAATGATGTCTAGAGGTTTTTCAGCTGGCCCTTCCAATACTTCTCCTGTAATTGAAAATCTTGAACCGTGACAAGGGCAATCCCATGTACGTTCACCACTGTTCCATTCAACCTCACATCGCATATGCGTACATGTCGTATCGACCATATGTACAGTGCCGTCCTCATCCTTGTATGCTCCTGCTCTTTTCCCGTTAAAAAGAATCACCGCTCCTTCATCACGTTCCAAGTCTGCAGCAGTCTTGCTTGGCGACTCAAGTTTCCCTTTCACTAAATGCTTTGCAACATCGGCATTTTGCTGTACAAATGTTTTGATGCTTGGATTAGGATGAAAACGTGATGGGGTGTAAAGCTCTTTATAAGGATTTTCCTTTTCTAAGATAAGATCTTTAAGTAAAAGTCCAGCTGCTGCACTACTTGTCATCCCCCACTTCCGATAGCCAGTCGCTACGAGAATATGTGGATTCCCAGCTGATATTTCACCAATATAAGGAATGTTATCTAATGTTGTTAAATCTTGCGCGGACCAACGATATGCAATCGAGTCCACATCGAACCTCGTTTTGACAAACTTCTTTAATGCTTCATAATGCTCGCTCGTTTCGACTCCTTGACCTGTTTTATGATTTTCACCGCCAATAATTAAATAATGGTCATCCCCGATTGGCGTGTGACGAATGGACCTTTTAGGATCTTCCACACTTAAATACATGCCGCCTGGATAAGGTTGTTCCGATTTTACTGCTAATACATAGGAACGTTCTGCATACATTCTTGAAAAATAAAATCCCGCCCCATCATAAAAAGGGTGATGAGAACAAATGACTACTTTGTCACAAAAAATATGGCAGCCATTTTCAGTGCTGATTTTTTGTTTTTTTCCCTTTTCAATATCAAGAGCTTTCGTATTCTCGTACAATCGTCCACCTTTTTCCACAATCACTCCCAGCAATCTTTTTAAATATTTTAGTGGATGGAATTGGCCTTGCTGCTCCATCATGAGAGCAGCTTTCACATTTATCGAGAGTGGGATCTTTTGTAAGAACACGCCGTCAATCCCTAGCTGTTCATAAGCACGCATTTCATTTTCCAGCTTTTTCACATCGGAATCAGACTCTGTAAAGAGGTAAGCTGCTTCGTTGGAGAAATCACAATCTATTTTTTGTATAGAAATCGTTGATTTTATCCATTGCAACGCATCGTGATTGGCGCTGTAATATTTTTTCGCTTTCTCACTGCCTAACTGAGTGATCAATTCATCATAAATCAAATCATGCTGTGCAGTAATTTTTGCTGTTGTATGTCCTGTTGTTCCATTAAATAATTCTCCAGCGTCTAAAACGGCAATACTTAATCCCTCATTTGCCAGCAAATATGCAGTTGTTATGCCTGTTATTCCCCCACCAACAATGGCAACATCAACGTTAATATCTTGATCTAAAACAGGAAACTGCGGTAATTTAACAGAAGCTCGCCAATATGGTTCAGGTGACTGCGGCAACTTTATTTGCATTTTTAAACCCTCCTAAGATTCTACAATCAACAATCAAACAGCATTTTGCTGCACGATTATATTATTAATGAACAATACTTCCTAAACATTTTTCCCATCACGACTTTTTTCATGTACAGAGTACTTTTAAATATTGTTAAAACTGTTATAATGATAAAAAAGTACTAAATATGTAACTTTTGTAAGCAAGTCCCCAAACGAGGCATGAGCAGTTTTGCTTTAAAAACAGCTTTTTTCTGTCGAAAGATAAGGAAATTTTTTAAGTTTCTAGACATGGGACTTTTTTAACAATCTCAAAAGAGGGGTGTCCAAAGAATAAAAAAGAGCCGAGAAATAAAAGCTTGGGGGTTTCGAATCCAAACGGATTGCAATAACTTTCTATGAAGCGTACACCTATTTTTGAAGATACGCTCATACGTGATAACGACACAGAATAATGAGGATGATGAGGTAAAGGGGATGGCAATATGTTAAAAAACTTACGACCGCGCGCTTCCATTGAAATGCTTTCCAAACAAGGAACTGATATTCATTCGGAGGGAAGAATTCAAGGAACTTTAGCATTCAATCATTTTACACATAAAGATTATGAAAATTTGCAAGAGGTACATACAACTTTATCACATTTAAAACAAGAAATGGTTCAGCTTTTTGCAGATTATTTCCAAAAATTATGCGAATCGCAAAACATGAAAGTGAGCAGCCTTTTAATAGAAAAATATATTGAGTCATTTTTTTTAGACCAGCGTGATCAACGGTATGTAGCCAAGATTATTCATTATTTTAACGAACTGAGGAGGGCAAAATTTAGTGCAGGAAGATTAATTGTTGTATTTAACCAATTTAACTATTATTTAATCACAAATTTACTCTCACAAAAAGGAGCCCGTCCAAACCACTGTATGGCGCTCATGGGGAGCATGCAAAAAGCGATTAATATTGACCAAGAGATTCTCATAGAAGTGTATGAAGAACGTTTAATGGAGCGAGTTGTACATGGCATTTCCGACCTAATGGAAGAAAACGCTAAAATTATGTTTATTAAAGAATTGATACAAAATCTTGATTTCCAAGGTAAAGAGATTGATAGCGCTTCTGCTGCGACTGAAGAAATGACTGCATCGATTGTAGAAATTGCTAATGCAGCAGTCAGTATTTCCGAAAAAACAACTGATTCTGTTAAAGAAATTGAAAATGGACAAATGATGATCACCAATGCGTTGGATGAAATATTTAAAACGGAGAAAACCTTCGAAATGATTGTCAATAAATTTGCATCATTACAACAAAATGTCGCTTCGATCAGTCATGTTGTCGAATTAATTAATAAAATTGCCGACCAAACGAATTTGCTTGCACTTAATGCTTCCATCGAAGCGGCACGTGCTGGAGAACAGGGAAAAGGCTTTGCGGTCGTAGCAGCAGAAGTACGCAAACTTGCTGAAAATACTGTTTCCTTCTTAAAGAATGTAAATGATAATGTTGGGAGTCTAAAAGCCATTTCGGATGACGTTTCTGCGTCAATTGAACAAACAACTTCTGTTATACATCGAGCTACAAATGACGCCCGTCAATCGCTTCCATTGTTGGGGAAAATGGTAGGAACCGTCCAAGAAATTGACAATGATATTAATAATGCTGCTGCCGTTTCCGAGGAACAAGCTGCTGCAGTGGAGGAAGTTTCAAAAAGAATGCAAGAAATTGCTGTACTCTCTGAAAATGTTCGTGATCTCGGAGCAAATACTGGAAAAGCAATTCGAGATTTGTCTTTAGTGATGGATCAATATCGTCTAGAAATTATCGAAGAAAATCACATCCAGCTTTCCACACCTTCCTTGCTCTATTTATCTAAAGCAGACCATATTCTCTGGAAGTGGAAAATCTATAATATGTTCTTGGATTTGGAGAACATCAACCCCGATCATGTTGCTTCGCATCAAGATTGCCGGTTAGGAAAGTGGTATTATGCAGAAGAGACGAAAAAACGATTTGCCAACATACAAAGCTACCGCGACATCGAAAAAGCACATAAAATTGTGCATGAAGCAGCTCATCAAGCTGCTGTCTATTTCAATCAAGGAAAATTAAAAGAAGCGGAAAGCTGTATGAACAAACTTGAAGCTGCCTCGGCGGAAGTAATTGAAACAATTAATTATCTACTAGAGGATATTGAAAGAGAAAGACAACAAGCAAGCTCTTTATAACAAAAGGGTGCTTCGTCTTTAAAGTCTTTAATATGGATATAATGCCTGACTTTAAAAACGGAAAAATCGACCTGATAACTTATTATCATAAAATATCTTAAATCATCTGCGAAACTGAAACAAGAAATGTTTCGCTTATTCAATAATCGCACTTAAAGACAATGGGTGAGAAGACTAAACTTTCTCACCCGTTTATAGAGTGAAAACTTCCATCAGTGGGGGTTTTTCTCATCTCCAATAAAAATGTCTCAAGCTAAAAGCGTGACGTCCTGTAGGCTCGAAACCAACCGGACATTTGACTTTCCGTTATCCCCCACTATCGCTTCTGATTCTTCTTATTCTTAAGATAGGGGGCTTGACTCGCCAGTTAGGCGTGGGCTAAATATTATTTCCCTATCGACGTCGTTGCTTTCTGATTCTTTGCAGTTGTAATAATCTGTGGAGCAATAGAAATTAATAGCACTAACACAATCACACATGCTAAAGAAGAAAAGAAATATGCAATCCCGTTAGCAGTAAGGGAAAAAATAAATGGTGTTTTACCGGCATTAAATGCATAGCTCTTAAAGAAGATCATTCCGGCAATAAAATGCCAAAAATAACGAACTGCTCCACCAAAAAATACAGCCGTTGTCATGTAGAAAATTGCTTTCCCTTTTTGCTGGTTTTTTACATTTTCTTGAATGGGATGGATGAGCAGACCAGCAAAGCCAATGCACGCAAATGCAATAAAGTACTCCAAAATAACTTGTACTGGATGAACAATCCACGCATCACCAACGATAATCTGCAAGATCCCCCATAAAAATCCAGATAATACACTCGCTTTAAACCCTTGGCGAAATGCCACGATAAAAATCGGTACCATTGCGAACTTAATTGAAATCGATGGCCCCAACTTAAAAGACAGAAGCAAGTCTAAAATAAGTGCAAATGCTGCAAAAATTGCGGCCTCAATCATAGCCAATAACTTTTCATTTCTCATAAAAAATAGCCCCCTATGAATGATTTTTAACCAAACATACCCATCGGAGGCCAGCAGAACAATACAGAACGCGTTCTTCTTACAATTGCCACATCCCTACGCTAGTACTAACTAACAGGTTCAAAGGGTCAGAACATCGTTCACTCTCAGCCTCACAGCTCCCCTTTTGGTAACGTTGATGAAGTTGTTTCCACTTATTGTAATACATTTCGGATCATTTCGAAAGGAAAAAAAAGCCAAGACGATTGTCTCGGCTTTTTTCTAATCCCCTTTCGGGTCTAATGCATCACGAAGTCCATCTCCAACGAAGTTAAAGCTTAGCACTGTTAAAAGAATAAGCACACCTGGAAAGAATGGATACCACGGTGCTTTCATTAAAACAGTAAAGTCTTGCGCATCTTGAAGCATATTCCCCCAGCTAGGAGTCGGCGGTTGAATTCCGAGTCCTAAATAACTTAATCCAGCTTCAGATAGAATCACGCTACCAATTAAAAGTGTTGCAGACACGATAATCGGACCCATTGCATTTGGTAAAATATGGCCAAAAATGATCCTTGATGCTCTCGTTCCAATCGTTCGTGACGCCAATACAAAGTCACGGGTCCGCAGTGTTAAAAATTCCCCACGCACAAGACGTGCAGTACTCGTCCAGCTTGTTAGCGCGAAAACAAGGATTAATGAATTAACTCCAGGATTGAAGATTGTAACGATCGTAATAAGTAAAAATAAACTTGGGATCGAAATAATAATATCAACGATACGCATTAAAATCGCATCGATGATTCCACCGTAATAACCAGCAAGCGCTCCAACTGTGATGCCAATTACTAAAGCACCTGCAACAGAACCAAAACCAACCAATAATGAAATGCGGCCGCCATATAAAAGGCGCGTAAATACATCTCGCCCATAGCGATCGGTTCCAAGCCAATATTCAGCACTTGGCGGCAGCAGCTTCTTTGTTAAGCTTTGCGCTTCAAAAGGATAAGGTGCAATCACTGGCGCTAAAATAGCGGCCATGATGATGATAAATAAGAAGATTGCTCCAAAAATCGCTAATTTATTTTGCAAAAATTTACGAAAAAAGATTTTCGTTAATGTATCGGGCTTTTCCAGCAAATGGGGGTTCATTTGAAGCTCTTGATCTGTTATTTCTACATTTCCTTGTGACATCATTTTCCCCCCTTAATACTCAATTCGCGGATCAAAGATTGCATATAGAATATCCGCTAATAAATTTCCTAGTACAACAAACACTGCAGAAATAACAGTAAGTGCCATAATGACAGGATAGTCTCTTGTGAATGCTGACTCAATAAATAATAACCCGATACCCGGCCAGCTAAATACTTTTTCCGTAATAGCCGCACCGCCAATAAACGACGGAAGCATTAAACCAAAGATCGTCACAATTGGAATCATGCCATTTCGTAGACCATGTTTGATAACTACTTTTTTCTCTTTAAAACCCTTTGATTTTGCCGTACGAATATAATCTTGTTTCAATACATCTAGCATGCTAGACCGTGTATAGCGGGTTAATGCAGCCATATCAGCAGTCGCAAGCACAAATGCAGGTAAAATTAAATGGTGAATCCGATCCCAAATACTAAAGGGCGCATTTAAAGTAGAAACGCCGCCTGTTGGGAACCATTGCAGCTGGACACCAAACACAATGATCAGCATTAAGCCAAGCCAAAAGTTTGGTGTGGCAACACCAAGAAACGATGTAACCGTTACTGAATAATCCAACTTCGAATATGGCCTCATAGCAGACATAATTCCAAATGGAATCGAAATGAAAATGGCTAAAAATGTAGAAACAATCATAAGAAGCAGTGTATTTGGTAAACGATTTAAAATCATTTCACTAACAGGGACACCACGACGAATTAGAGAGGTGCCAAAGTCTCCTTTGACCATATTTCCTAGCCATTTTACGTATTGAACTGGAATAGGATCATTTAATCCATACCGTTCTTCAAATTTAACTTTGTCTTCATCACTCATTTTAGGATCCATCAACATTGCGACGGGGCCGCCTGGTGCGGCTTTAATAAGCGCAAATGATAAAATGGTAATTCCAAGCAGCAAGGGAATAGCCATTAAAACACGCCGAATAATATAAGAAATCATTGCCTATTCTCCTTCAGTTTCATTTTTTCATCATTCTCCTACGCCATTAGTTTACGATCGAAAAAAAGTGTTTGCGATCTGGGTAGGGAAGCTTCCTGAAGAGAACTTCATACTCAAAAAATACAGAAGGCAGCACTTGCTTGATAATAAGACAAGTGTTCCCTTGCATCACAAACGATTTTTAAATAAAGAGAGAAGTTCTAATGTATGCGAAATACGTTATAGTACATTAACGTATGGATTTTTAAGCTCAAATGAGAAGAAAAGGGGAAATAAGCAATCATTTCCCCTGTTTCTCAAAATACAACTTGCTTATTTTTCTTCTTCCAACCACCATTTGTTAGCATGATAAATTTGATTTTTTGGATGGAATTCATAGCCTCTCAAGTTTTTCGGCATTGCTCTATACTCATCTGGATAGTATAAGAAAGTGTACGGTTGATCTTCAGCAATCTGCGCTTGGATTTCACCAATCATTTCTTTTCGTTTTTCACGGTCTTTTTCTTTTAACTGTGCTTCCATTAAAGGATCAATGTCAGGGTTGGAGTACCCTTGCATATTATTTCCTTTTTCCATTTCATCAGTATGGAAAATGCCGCTTGGATCTGGATCAATTGCCAAACTCCAGCCCATTACAACCGCTTCAAAATTACGCTCTACAGAATTAAGATCTTTAATAAGAGCGCTAAATTCCATAATGGCCGGCTTCGCGTCAATACCAACTTCTTTTAATTGTTCTTGCAAAATAACAGCAACATCTTCACGAACTTTGTTGCCTTGGTTCGTTTTGATTTCAAATGAAAATTTCTTTCCGTCTTTTTCTAGAATGCCATCAGCTCCTGGCTCCCAGCCAGCTTCTGCCAACAATTCTTTTGCTTTTTCACGATCGAAATCAAATTTCGGTACATCTGGATTGTATGCCCAGCTTAATGGACTTTCTGGCACGTGTGCTACTTCACCATGTCCATCCATTACATTCTCAACAATTTCTTCACGATTAATTGCATGTGTAATCGCCTGACGAACTTTTTTATCTTTAAACAAATCATTACGCATGTTATACCCTAAATACGTATAAGATAGTGCCATGCTGTTTTCAAGTCGTAAATTCGCAGCATCAGCAAATGCTTCTACTGTTTCTACATCTGGTTGGTCAACTTGAGGAAAATAGTTGATATCTCCAGATTGTAATTGGGCAAGCATTGTGTTCGCATCTGGAACGATTTTATAAGTAATGGTATCCAAATATGGACGTCCATCAAAGTAGTCTTCAAATGCTTCTACTTTTACATATTCGCCATCTTTCCATTCAACAAATTTAAATGGACCAGCACCAATTGGATTTTTCGTATTAAATTCATGTTCCCCTAAATCAGCAATCGGAACATCGCCTAAAATATGTTCAGGCAAGATCGCAAAGCCAAGTCCAATCAATGGGAACTGGACATCTACTTCCTTCATATGGAATTTAACTGTATAATCATCGACTTTTTCAACACTTTCTAATGATTTAAAATATGCGGCGCGCACCCCATCATAGTCTGGGCTTAATGGAATGTTGTAAGTAAAGACAACATCGTCGGCATTTAATTCTTCACCATCGTGGAATTTAATGCCTTCTTTGATCTTTACCGTATACGTTAACGCATCTTCTGATTCTTCGACACTTTCTGCCGCAGCGCCTTCTGTCGTTTGATTAAAATCAAGATCAGCACTTGTTAAACCGATAAACATCATGTCAATGATATTACTGCTGACGTTATCGTTGTAATACAGATTATTAAAATTAGTTGGTGAGCCACTAATACCAAAGACAAGGTCGCCACCGTATTGCGGTTCTCCAGTAGATTCTTCTTTTTTGCCATCGCCAGAACTTTTTTCTGAATCTTTGCTTGCATCTTTACCGCCGCACGCTGCTAGAAACATAGAAAGCACTAGCATCATGCTCAATAACAGATACGCTTTTTTCTTCATTTTCTTCCCCCCATTATTATTTTCATATGTTCATAGTCGTATAAAACGTTGAAGCTCTGAACCATCACCCCTTTCAATCGACTGTGTACAGCATTTTAGGGTTCACTGTACTCTAGTACAAGTGACAAGCAACGAAATGCTCTTTTTTGATTTCCTTAAACTCAGGCACTGCCTGGCGGCAAATATCTTTTGCCATAGGGCATCTCGTATGAAAGACACATCCTTTTGGCGGATTAGCTGGGCTCGGCAGTTCTCCTTGCAGTACAATCCGCTCTCGCCTTGCGACGCCTTTTTTACGCGGCACAGGAACAGCGGAGAGCAATGCTTGTGTGTAAGGATGGAGTGGCTCAGAGAAAAGACTATTTTTTGAAGCTAATTCCATCATTTTTCCTAAATACATGACGCCAACACGGTCGCTTATATGGCGAACGACACTTAAATCATGAGAGATAAAAATATAAGTAAGTCCAAATTCATCTTGTAAATCTTTCATTAAATTAATAATTTGCGCTTGAATGGACACATCGAGCGCAGAAACGGATTCATCTGCAATAATTAAATCTGGATTCAACGCTAATGCCCGCGCAATACCAACACGCTGCCGCTGTCCTCCAGAAAATTCATGCGGATAGCGATTAATGAAGGATGGATTAAAACCGACTTTATCTAATAGGTCTTCCATCCTTTCTTCCCGTTCTTTCTTGCTATACATATTATGTGTAATATAAGGCTCACTCAAAATGGCCTTTAAAGTTTTTCGTGGGTTCATCGACGCATACGGATCTTGAAAAATCATTTGAATATCTTTCCGTACGGTCGTCCTCATATGTTTCTCAGAAAGATGAGAGATATCTTTTCCTTTAAAGAGGATGCTACCATCAGTAGGCTCATATAGACGAATAATCGTCCTGCCAGCTGTTGACTTTCCACAGCCAGATTCACCAACAATTCCGAGCGTTTCTCCTTGCTTTACCATCATGTCTACACCATCAACTGCTTTTACATGGCCGACTGTTCTTTGAAAAACACCTGCTTTAATCGGGAAGTGTTTTTTTAAATTCTTTACCTCTAGCAAATATTCTGAATCATATGTTTTCGTTTTTTGTACGTTCTCTTGAGCAGCCGTTTTCATGCTTTTGCCTCCTCCTCGTCAGATAAAAAACAACGGACTGAACGGCCATCACGCGTCGGTTTTAGTTCAGGCTGTTCTTTCAGACAGCGTTCAAACGCATGAGGACACCGAGGAGCAAAGCGACATCCTTTTGGGAAGTGTTCTGGAGACGGAACATTTCCGACAATGGAATCGAGCCGATCCTTGTCGCCATCTATAGGTGGGATGGAATCCATCAACCCGATCGTATATGGGTGTAGAGGTTCATCAAATAAATCCTCTACAGCAGCCTCTTCCACAACTTGTCCACAGTACATGACAAGCACTCGATCCGCAACATCCGAAACGACCCCTAGATCATGAGTAATGATTAATATCGATGTATCAAACTTCTCACTTACTTCCTTCATTAAATCTAATATTTGCGCTTGAATCGTTACATCCAGCGCTGTCGTAGGTTCATCTGCAATTAACAGTTTAGGGTTGCAGCTCATTGCCATCGCGATCATTACCCGCTGTCTCATTCCACCGGAGAGTCTATGTGGATAATCATCAATGATTTCTGCTGCCCTAGAGAAGCCTACTAATTGTAACAATTCAATGGCTTTTTTTGTCGCTTCTTTTTTTGACATTTTTTGATGGTAAATAAGTACTTCTACAATTTGTTCACCAATTGTCAAAACTGGGTTGAGTGATGTCATTGGCTCCTGAAAAATCATCGAGATATCGTTGCCGCGTATATGGCACATCTCATCTTCTGAAACTTTCACAAGATCGCGGCCTTCTAATAGAATTTCACCATCGACAATTTTCCCCGGGGGACTTGGAATTAAACGCATAATGGATAGGGAAGTGATACTTTTTCCTGAACCTGACTCCCCTACAAGAGCAACCGTTTCCCCTTTATTTATTTTTAAATCAACGCCGTCAACGGCTGGAATCACTTTTTTTCTGCGAAAAAAATGTGTTTTCAAATTTTTTACTTCTAACAAAGTGGACAAACTTTTCACCATCCTCATCATGCTACAAAAAAAAATCTAGGAATCAAGCAAAAAGGAAATAACTTTGGGATGAAAGCGCTTCAATTGTATGAATATACAATTTTCCCTAGTAGGAGAACCCTGTTTTTCATCTTGATCAACAGGCGGGGATGCTGCACTTGTCTGCTATCAATCATGTATTTCCTTTCTTTCCTAGAAAACGACAATTTGAGCGTTAAATATTTACCACGCTCTCGTGATAGCAAGTTGTTAAGTTAATTACCTTGCAACGGTACGACTTATTTGTATATTATTACAAAGCAATTACAAAATGCAAGTTATTTTTTATAACAGCTTATTTTCTAAAAAATAAAAATAATATTTAAAACGAGGAAACGCTTTGTCTTTATTGGATTATAACACAAATACATCCATGCTATTTCATTATTTTTCTATAAAATGAAAGAATTTTGGATTGAATAAAGTGAGAAAACTCATTTTAATTTTTATATTTACACATCACCGTAGTAACGTGATAGAATCGTGTTTTCATCGTCTTTCTGTTAAACTTTGTTTTATATCATAAAGATCGTATAAATATTCATTACTAATAAATGAATATTCAAATTATTGTTTGTTGCAGCGAAAATATGACATGAAAATAATGATATTTTTTAAATAGTAAATGACAAATAAACTCGTTTAAACAAATTTTAAACGAGTTCATTTCGGATTGAAAGCATCCTTTAATCCTTCGCCTATAAAATTGATGGATAAAATGGTCATTGTAATAATAGTTGCAGGTGGTATCCAAATCCATGGTTTATATTGAAGAACATCTGGTTCCTTTGCTGAAGATAGCATATTGCCCCAACTTGGCACTTCTTGCGGCACCCCGAAACCTAGGTAGCTTAAACCTGCTTCGACAACGATCATCCCTGCAAATAGTAATGAAGCTTGTACGATGATTGTCGAAACGACGTTTGGAAGCAAATGCTTTACAATAATTTTATAAGGGGAACAGCCAATCGAAATGGATGCCAAAATATATTCATTTTCTTTTTCAGCTAAAATTTTGCTGCGTACAATCCGAGCAACTCCTCCCCAAGATAGGATGCTAATGACGAATATTAATACCCAAACACCTGAAACTTTTCCAAACAGAATCATATTAAGAACAAGGACAAATACTAAAAATGGAAAGTTTAAGATGAAATCAGTAAAACGCATGAGAAGATCGTCGATTATACCGCCAAAATAACCTGCAATTGAACCAATTACAGTGCCAATTAAAACGATAAAAAAAGTACATGACATGCCAACTAAAAGAGAAACTCGCCCCCCGTACAGCAGTCTTGTAAATACATCTCGACCACTTTTATCTGTTCCGAGCCAATGTTCTTGTGATGGCGTCAATGACATTTGGCCAATATTGACTTTGGAAATGTCAATCGTCGTTACATATGGTGCTGCAAAGGAGGTAATGACGACAAGCAATAAAAAACTTGTACTGATCATTGCTAATTTATTTTTTAAAAACTTCCTGCGCGCAATTGCCCATGGAGATAGACTCAATTTATAAGGATTTTTCTTTACATTCTTTCGTGTGACAATGTCCATTTGCCAGCCCCCTTTTAATCTAGCCGAATTCGCGGATCAACAATTCCGTATAAAATGTCTGCAAGTAAATTTCCAAAAAGGGTTAAAAAAGAAAACATCATCGTCAAAGTCATTAAAACGGGATAATCTCGCGTTTGAACAGAATTTAAAAACAATTGTCCAATGCCAGGGTACGTAAAAATGGTTTCAGTAATAATCGCACCATTGACAAGAGAAACAAGGTCAAATCCTAAAAAAGTAACGATTGTAATAATGGAGTTTCGTAAAATGTGAACATGATAGATTTTACTTTCCCGTGTTCCTTTTGCCCTTGCAGTCCGCACGAAGTCTTTGCGGCTATTTTCAATTATGTCGTTTCTTAAAAACTGTGTATAGCTAGCGGTGCTTAATGCTCCTAGTACGACAGCCGGTAAAATAACGTGCCGAATGCGGCTAAGCCAATAGTCAACTGTTCCTTCCGTTAATTGAATATCTACAGAACCATTGGAAGGAAATACATTCAGCTGAAAAGAAAAAATATAAATGGCAAAAACAGCAGCAACAAAAGATGGAATAGCCAAACCGAGATAATTAAGCCCCCCAATGAGATGATCGCCAAGTGTGTATGGTTTTCTTCCAGCATAAATCCCCATCACAAAAGCGAGAATATAAGTAATGAAAAGCGCTGATGCACTTAAAAAAATGGTATTTGGAATCTTTTCAGCGATGATATCTTTAACAGGCATATGGAAACGTGTTGATTTTCCAAAGTCGCCCTTCATAAAATTGCTAATCCAGCGAATATATTGTGTAAAAATAGGGTCATTATATCCGAGTCTTTCTCTCATTTCTTCGATATACTTTGCATCGGTAATTTCTGGATCAATTTCTCCACTGAAGGGGTCTCCTGGCATTAATTTTGCAAGTGAAAACACAACAATGGAGATAAGGATTAACATTGGAATCATACCAAGTATTCTTCTCAGGCTATATTTAAGCATTAGACATTCCTCCTCCCCTTATCTATTCAGCTTTTGTATTGCATCAGTGGGGGTTCATCAATAACTCCCCACTGATAGATATTTCACTTCATCCACTTTTTACTTGCCGTCAAGCGACACCTTGAGAGAGAAAACACCTTTTTAGTTCATAAGATATATTGTTGGATCGAACAAATCGGACATTTTTCCAAAATAGATTCTGAGTATGAGAAGTCAAAGATAAGAGAAGTTTCCCATTAATTATATCTAGGATACTTTCCTTTCAGATAGAGGGGTCTTCCGCAACAAGACATCGAACAAAATAGTGTCCTTTTTTGAGGACGTTTCGTTCTTAGCTTGAGATCCTCTTGCACGTATACAAGTAATTGATTCACTTTATTCCTCAATCCACCATTCATGAGGTCTATTTTTCCCAGAAAGGTCTAAAGTCACCCCTTTCACTCTCTTTGAAACAGCCATTACGTTTTCCAATTCGGCAATCGGCAACAGCGGCAATTCTTCATTTAAGAGTTTTTGCCATTCTACATAAATTGCTTTCCGCTTTTCCTGGTCAGTTCCAACAATCTCCATATTTAATGCATCTTCAATTAACTTGTCACTTTCATTATTTACCCATCTAGGGTAATTCAAGATCGTATCAGAAGCCCAAATACCTGACGGGTCAGGGTCTGCACCAGTTGACCAGCCACCAAAGAATGCCTCTACAGAAGGGTCCGCATTTTGCAATTGATCATAGTAAAGGTTTGCATCGATCATGTTTAATTCGGTCTTGATGCCTACATCTTCCCAATATTGAGTAATTGCTTTTGCCCGCGCCTCAAATGTTGGGTTGCCAGTATCATAGTGGCCGAATTTAATGACAAATTTCTCACCATTTGGATCTTCACGCCAGCCATCTCCATCCACATCTTTGTATCCAGCCTCATCTAATAGCTCCTGTGCTTTTTCAGGGTCATACTTATACTGTTTTAACAAATCGTTATCAGCGGAAATCCAGTGTGCTGTTGGAATTGGGCGATTCACTACTTTCCCTAGTCCAAAGTAGAACGCATCGACCCATTCGTTTCTATCAATTGCTGTAAGAAGAGCTTGACGGAGCAGCTTGTTTTGAAATTTTGGCTCATTCATGATGTTTTTCTCCCCATCCCAAGTGCCAAGTCTGAAGCCAATGTAGTAATAAGTTTTATCAGGAGCTCTAACCACTTCTACATTTCCGAGTTTCTCAATTTCCTCCAAATTACTCGGATGAAATTCTGTCATGTCAAGTGCTGCGTTCTTTAACTCTCCAACAATGATCTCTGGGGCAATTACTTTAATAATCACTTTTTCGATATGCGGCTTTCCTTGCCAATAATCTTCATTGCGAACAAGTTCGACAGACTCGCCGGGAATTATTTTACTCACCTTATATGGACCGAGTCCAATCGGTTTTAGCCGCACTTGTGGTGAACCTGGTTGATCTTCAACTTTAACATTTTCAAACTCTTTTCGAGACATCGGATATGTCCAGACGTTTTCCAGATTATTTACTCTTGCTTCATCAAACGTTATTTCAATCGTATAATCATCTATTTTCTTCAATCCCGAAATGCTATCTGCTTTTCCTTCCCGATAGGCAGGAACCCCTTCAATCGTTTGTACATTTTTGTAGCGCGGCCCCTCGTATTTTGCATCAGCAAGCACCTCGATGCTAAAAATCCAATCATCTACTGTTAACTCTTCACCGTTATGCCATTTTACTCCCTTTTCAAATGTAAACAGATACGTTTTGTTGTCTTCTGTTTCCCATTTGGCGATACTTGGCTGCGGCCTAAGCTCTTCGTCATACGTTATTAAGCCATCATCAAAAAAATCAATCACTTCACTATCTACTGTACCTTTGTAATAATTAACATTGAAAATTCCATCTGGCGGACTATCAATGGCATAGACGAGAGTTCCACCATCTCTAGGACCTGAAGAGATTGGCTTCTCTATTTCTTTCTCTTGATTTTCATCTCGTTTCGTTGCTTTATTGCCGCTACAAGCGACTAAAAAAATCGATGCAACAAGAAATACTGCTGTTATCCATAAGAAAGATTTTCTTTTTAGCAATGATCTTTCCCCCCATCGTAAATATTCAATCGTAGAGAATACAAGCAACCTGATGTCCTTGTTTCACCTCCTTTAAAATTGGCTTCACCTGCTGACACTTTTCTTCTGCTACTGGGCATCTCGTATGAAAAGGACAGCCCGACGGTGGATGAACGGGATTAGGAACATCACCTTCAAGAACAATCCTTTCCTTTTTCTTTCGTGGATCTGGCTCGGGGATTGCTGAAATCAACGCTTGTGTGTAAGGATGCAGCGGATTTCTATATAAGTTTTTTTTATCCGCAAGTTCTACGATATTTCCTAAGTACATGACCCCAATCCGGTCACTCATATGTTTAACGACACTTAAATCGTGAGCAATAAATAAATAAGTTAAACCAAATTCATGCTGTAATTCTTTTAGCAGATTTAATACTTGCGATTGGACAGATACATCTAGAGCTGAAACAGGTTCATCTGCAATAATCAGCTTAGGTTTAAGTGCAAGCGAACGTGCAATCCCAATCCGTTGTCTTTGTCCCCCGGAAAATTCATGTGCATATTTATAATATGCATCTTTAGGCAATCCGACTTTTGTTAATAACTCCATCACTTCCGTTTTTAATTGTTTCATCCTTTTGCCTGTATAATTTCGCAGCGGCTCTGATATGATATCCCCAACCATTTGTTTCGGATTCAATGATGCATAAGGATCTTGGAATACCATTTGAAAATTTTTTCTCTCCCTCCGTAATGTTCGCCCCCGTATATGAGTAATATCTTTTCCGTTAAAAAAAATTTTTCCTGCTGTAGGCTGAAGCAGTCTTAGTATCGTTCTTCCAACTGTTGATTTCCCACAACCAGACTCTCCTACAAGACCGAATGTTTCCCCGCTTTTAATTGTAAAACTAATGTTATCAACTGCTTTTACTTCAGCAACTTTTCTTCGTAAAAAACCGCCCTTAACTGGATAATAGGTTTTCAGATTTTGAACGTCTAATAATTGTTTGTTATTTCTCCAGTCTGTGTTTTTCATCACGATATGCCCATCCCTTCTTTTGGCATGCTCGTATCATAAAGCAAGCAGGACACTTCATGGCCACTTTCTATTTCAGCAAGTATCGGTGTAATCACAGTGCATTCCGGCATCGCCTTTGGACATCGTGCAGCAAAACGGCAGCCGACTGTTGGCATCTCGTTCAGAGAAGGAACAATTCCTTTAATAGACGACAATTCCTTTTTCTCTTCATCCATTTTCGGAATCGCACCTAATAATAAGGAAGTATATGGATGTTTCGGATTGTAAAACAGCGTATCTACATCCGCCTTTTCTACCATTTTTCCAGCATACATTACAATTACGTGATCACACATTTCTGCAACAATACCTAAATCGTGAGTAATTAAAATAATCGCCATATCATTGGCATCTTGAATTTCTTTTAACAGTTCTAATATTTGGGCTTGTACTGTCACATCTAGTGCTGTTGTTGGTTCATCGGCAATTAAAAGCTTAGGCTGACAGGCAATCGCGATGGCTATCATAACACGCTGTCTCATTCCGCCTGATAGTTGATGGGGGTATTCATCCATCATTTTTTCAGGTCTGGAGATGCCAACACTTTTTAGAAGCTGAATACTTTGGATTCTCGCCTCTTTTTTAGAGATTTTCATATGATTTAAAAACGCTTCACTCACTTGAAACCCAATAGTGAATACGGGATTTAAAGACGTCATTGGTTCTTGAAAAATCATCGAAATATCCTTCCCGCGTATTCGATTCATTTCTTGTTCAGATAGTGTGTCAAGCCGCTTGCCTTCAAAATAAATATGACCGCCAACAATTTTGCTTCCTTGCTTCGGAAGCAGCTTCATGATAGATAAAGACATCACACTTTTTCCGCATCCTGACTCCCCAACAACTCCTACTACTTCACGGCGTTTGATACTGAGTGAAACGTCATCTACTGCGTTATGATAAGTCCCATTGATGTCAAAGGCTGTTTTTAAATTGGCTATTTTTAAAATGGCTTCTTCGTGATGAATGTTTGATTTGATCTTCATCATGACACCTCTATCTTTTTATTATGTAGTTAGTGTTTTAAATTCATATTATGTAAGCGTACAATAGATTATTATCTTTATTCATTGGTATTTGATTTTTCTGAAAAAGATCGTCGCAGCTTTCTTCCTTATTATAGGTATACTTCTAATAGGTAGTATTTTTTCCACCAACAAGGAAAATGGCGGATTGTAGCTCACAAATATATCTTGTTAGCTGCATCCATGCTATAATCATTTAGATGATAAACAACGGAGGAATGAAAAAATTGATTACTGTAGATAATGTTAGTTTACGATATGGGGATCATACATTATTTGAAGATATTCATCTTAAGTTTACCCCAGGAAATTGTTATGGTTTAATCGGAGCAAACGGAGCTGGAAAATCCACTTTCCTTAAAATTCTATCAGGTGAATTAGAGCCGCAAACAGGCAACGTTCATATTACTCCTGGTGAACGACTGGCAGTGTTAAAGCAAAATCACTTTGAATATGATGAAGAAAATGTCATAGATGTTGTCATGATGGGCCATACTCGTCTATATGAAGTCATGCAAGAGAAAAATGCTATTTACATGAAGCCTGACTTCTCAGACGAAGATGGAATAAGAGCAGCAGAATTAGAGGCAGAATTTGGTGAATTAAATGGATGGGAAGCTGAATCAGAAGCAGCTATTTTATTAAAAGGATTAGGGATCAGCGAGTCGCTCCATGACAAAAAAATGGCAGAACTCTCCGGCTCAGACAAGGTAAAAGTATTACTAGCTCAAGCCTTATTTGGCAAACCTGATATTCTTCTCCTAGATGAGCCGACTAACCATCTAGACATAAAAGCAATTCAATGGCTGGAGGAATTCCTCATACAATTTGAAAATACAGTTATTGTTGTTTCTCATGACCGTCATTTCTTAAACAAAGTATGTACACATATTGCCGATTTGGATTTCGCAAAAATACAAATCTATGTTGGCAACTATGACTTCTGGTATGAATCCAGCCAGCTGGCGCAAAAAATGCAACAAGATACTAATAAAAAGAAAGAAGAAAAGATAAAAGAACTACAGAAGTTTATTGCTCGTTTCAGTGCTAATGCTTCCAAATCTCGACAAGCAACTTCACGAAAAAAATTATTGGAAAAAATTACTTTGGACGATATTAAGCCTTCTTCCCGAAGGTATCCATTTGTTCATTTCGCACCTGACCGTGAAATCGGAAATGATTTACTGCGCGTTGAAGGGCTTACTAAAACAATTGATGGTGTCAAAGTGTTAGATAACATCAATTTTATTATGAATAAAGGCGATAAAATTGCACTTGTCGGCGAAGATGAATTGGCAAAGTCGACCTTGCTACAAATCTTAGCTGGAGAAATCGAGCCTGACGAAGGAACCTTTAAATGGGGGATTACAACGAGCCAAGCATATTTTCCAAAGGATAATGCCAAATACTTCGAAAACATTGACTTAACGCTTGTAGATTGGCTTCGCCAGTATTCACCTAATGATCAAAGTGAGAGCTTCCTTAGAGGTTTTCTCGGCAGAATGCTTTTCTCTGGTGAAGAAGTGTTAAAAAAAGCAAATGTCCTGTCTGGAGGAGAAAAAGTTCGTTGTATGCTATCAAAAATGATGCTTAGCGGTGCAAACGTTCTTCTGTTAGATGAACCGACTAACCATCTTGACTTAGAATCGATTACTGCCTTAAATAATGGCATGATCAGCTTTAAAGGTTCGCTCCTTTTCACCTCGCATGATCATCAATTTGTTCAGACCATTGCTAACCGCATCATTAACCTGACACCAAAAGGTATGATCGATAAACAAATGTCGTATAACGAATTTCTTGAAAATGAAGCAATTCAGCGTGAAATAGAAGCAATGTATCAATGAATTATTGAAAGAAGTAGTCAACATAAGTTGGTTACTTCTTTTTTAAACAAAGCTTTGTTGGAAGCATTTATTGATAAGCTTTTACGCTTTCAATAAATGCATAACCTTATCTGTTATAGCCGCTAATTTTTCCGCATTTTTTTTGTACATTTGTTTTGCTTCAGGTACTTCTGTTTGCAATGAAAATAATTCAAGATCAGCTTGTGTTTTTTTCAAGACAGCGAGCAGCAAAGGTCTGGTCTGTGGAGTAGGGACTTGTATTTGATCGTCATAAATATCTACAGTTAATTCACCAAAGTGGTCTACTTGCCCAATAAAGACATTATCAACCGTAACGTTCAACTTTTCCAATTCTGCTTCTAGCCATTGACGATTATAACCACTTTCAGCCAGCGGTTCGTCCATTATTTCACCTTCCATGATCACTGTCTGCGGCTCTTTTTCAGCTGCGACGGTTATGCCTAGTTGTTTAGGGGTGAGCGGTTGTTTTTCTTTCTTGAGCAGAACGTTTAAATCCCCATTCGCTTCTAAAATAGCGAATTCAACATCGGCAACTCGATATGCATCCTTTTTGCGCAGCAGTTCCATTAAGTCATCTACTGTATATTTTTCTTTAGCGAGATTTTCTTCTTGAATTTTACCATCTTTAATAATAACCGATGCTTTTCCTTCAATAAAATCGCGGAATTTTTTGTTTTTCATTGTCGCTAAATTTACAAAGAAAGGGATAGCTGTCCACACAATTAACCCCATTACACCAACATAATAATTACTTTCCAGCCCAGTTGAAATTTCAGCTGCAATACTTCCAATTGTAATGCCAATAACGTATTCAAATAAGGACAGCTGAGAAAACTGTTTCTTCCCTAACCATTTTGTCAACAGAAATAAAATAATTAATAAGGTGAAAGAGCGAATGATAACTTCTATCCACTGTGACAATATTGGTAAACCTCCCTTTTACATTTTAACGTAATGTTCAATAAGCTATTGCTAAAGATCAACATTTTTAGAATTCCATCTTTCTAAGGCTGATATTGTCGTTCTTCCCGCTCTAATGTCATTAATCTTTTTCGAATATCCTCAATGATTTCATCCATCTCGATCATAGATTCATGAAAAAGACGCTGCTCATTGTCTACTGTTGTTTTTAAAGCTAATTCACTAAAGCTGGCTTGTATGCTTTTCAAATTTGCATAAGACGTTTTTACGTTGGAATATACTGTCACTTTCAAATCCTCCATTAACAATATACTTCAAATCTCAGCTTCTACAGTAAAGCTTTATTAAAAGCTAGGATGACCCATTACAATGAGCCATCCACCATAGTTGCTACTGCTCTCGATATTGGGGTTCTTCTTCTTCTACTTGATGTAAACGTGGTAAAATCGAATCAATAACTAGCTGCGTTTGTTCAGCAGCATTTCGGTACAACTGCTTTGCTTGTTGGTTATCTGTAGCTAAGGCAAAACTTTCTAAGTTAGCTTGTGCACTTTTTAACCCTGAAATCGTTTGTCTTATATCGTTAATAACAGTCATACTTTTTCCCTCTCTTTCGTTTCTTTAGAAAATCATCTGCTCATGACTTCATTTTATTTTGTGATAGCAATGTGTTAATTATCGATTGAAATGTTTTCCATCTTTGATATTACCGTATTTAAAATACTGGCATTCTCTGTCAGCTGTCTGTTTTATAAAGGATCATTATTTCTTAATGGCTTTACGTTCATATTGGAGATAGTCATCGTTCCATATTTCGGCTATACTAATATTTAGGATTTCGAAATAATTATATAGAGGTTGTTCAAAAGGGATATGGGAAAAATGAGAATTTCATATCATCATTCTTAAATTTCTTTACTCTTTCATTTGAACATCAAGAAAGGAGATTTTGGATGAAAAACCAAACTGAAAAACGATTCACACGGGCAGAAGTACCGGAACATTTAACATGGGATCTCCGTGACTTATTTGCCACAAAAAAGGATTGGGAAATGGAATGGAAAGCTATTCAGGAAGATTTACCGATAGTTACGAAGTTTAAAGGCAAGTTAGGAGAGCAGGCAAAAAATCTTTTAGATTGCTTAAAAGCAGCAGATGCGTTAGAACAGCGCATGATTCATGTGGCAACTTATGCCAATTTACAGCTATCCGGAGATGGAACCGATCCCGGAAATCAAAGCGACGCCGCCAAGGCAGCTGCATTGCTCTCTAAAGTAAGAGCAGCCCTCGCTTTTATTGATACCGAGATTCTCTCCTTATCTGAAGAGACCATAAAAAAGTACATAAAAGAAGAGAGCGAATTATCTGTTTATCAAAATCTTATAGATGATTTGCTTGAAAAGAAAGCCCATATGCTTTCAGCCGAAACAGAAGAAGCACTTGCATCCTTAGGTGAAGTGATGGGTGCACCATATATGATTTATCAACGAAGCAAAGCATCAGACATGCAATTTGCATCAATTACAGATGAAAGCGGAAATGAACTTCCGATGTCATTTGCTTTATTTGAGGATCGCTATGAACTTTCAAGCAATACAACAGAACGCCGTCATGCATATGATTCCTTTATTGCAACTTTAAAACAGTATCAGCATACTTTCTCAGCCGCATATGCTACTGAAGTAACAAAACAAGTAAAGCTTTCCCGCCTTCGTCAATACAGCTCTGTGACTGATATGCTGCTTAAACCGCAGCATGTAACGAAGGAAATGTATGAAAATCAATTAGATGTGATTCAAACGGAGCTTGCTCCCCACATGCGCCGCTATGCACAATTGAAAAAACGTCAATTAGGAATCGATCGCATGAAATTTTGTGATTTAAAAGCTCCACTTGACCCTGAGTTTAACCCAGCTACCACTTATGAAGAAGCTTCTGAAACGATCATGGATGCATTGCAAATCATGGGGACAGAATACAGTAATATGGTAAAAAAGGCTTTAACAGAACGTTGGGTTGACTTAGCCGATAATATTGGGAAAGCTACTGGCGCATTTTGTTCTAGTCCATACGGTGCTCATCCTTATATATTAATTACATGGACAAATACGATGCGCAGTGCCTTTGTGCTTGCACATGAAATTGGCCATGCGGGACATTTTTATTTAGCAGGAAAACATCAATCAAGGGTAAATACCCGTCCATCTACTTATTTCATTGAAGCACCATCGACTATGAATGAACTGCTGCTTGGCAATTATTTATTATCGAAGACGAAAGATGTGCGTATGAAACGTTGGGTTATCTTACAGCAGCTCGGTACTTATTATCATAATTTTGTTACACACTTATTAGAAGGAGCGTTCCAACGCCGTGTCTATGACCTTGCAGAGCAAGGATTGCCGATTACAGCTTCCCTTCTTTGTGAGCAAAAAGCTCGTGTGCTTTCCGATTTCTGGGGTGATACGGTTGAAATTGATGAGGGTGCCAGTTTAACGTGGATGCGACAGCCTCATTATTATATGGGTCTATATCCGTACACATATTCTGCTGGTCTTACTGTTTCAACTGCCGCAGCACAGATGATTTTCAAAGAAGGCCAGCCTGCTGTCGATCGTTGGCTTGATGTCCTAAAATCTGGAGGAACATTGAAACCACTTGAGCTGATTAGAAAAGCAGGGGTTGATATGTCAAATCCAAATGCTATTAAAGAAGCAGTAGCTTATGTAGGTACACTTGTTGATGAACTAGAAAAGAGCTACGAGTAAGCATGTGAAGTAATGCTTTAATATGTAAAGGCGTAAGCCCTTCATCCTTCAAGCGTTAAAGTAAATTTTAAGGCTGAACGAAGTATTTTATCTTCGTTCAGCTTTTATTTTTTAAAAAATAGGAATCAAAGTACTTCTCAATAAAATTTACTTTGACAGATAGAGTAATTTACGATAATATTACTCTATCATGTAGAGTATTAATCGGACAAGGAAGGAGAATTATGATTAGAAGCGATTTGATTCGTGGACATTTGGATTCCATTATATTACGGTTGATTTTTGAGAAAGATCAATATGGCTACGAAATATCAAAAGAAATTAGTTCAAGAACAAACGATCGATTTCAAATTAAGGAAGCAACTCTATACGCGGTTTTTCAACGACTAGAAAGAAAAGAATTAATTGAATCTTATGTTGGCAGTGTATCACACGGCGGAAAACGAAAATATTACAGAATCACCACTTTAGGAAAAGCTTATTTAAAAGAAATGGTAGAAGAATGGAAGGAAATAAAAGAAATCATCGATTTGTTTATGGAGGGATTATAATGAATAGATTGAAAAATCATGTAGATTATTTGTTTAAGGATATTCCAGACAGCGAACAAGTTAATACAATAAAGCAGGAAATTTTTCAAAACCTTGAAGAAAAAGTCTGGGACTTAATCTCACAGGGAAAAGAAGAAGAAGACGCAATAAATAAAGCAATTGTTGATTTCGGCGATATTGAAGAAATAAAAAATGAATTAGGGATAAAGAAGCCAATTAAAAAAAGAGCACCTAAATTAGATTTAGACTTTTCTATTTGGGGAAGTATGCTAATCATTGGATTATTTATGTTTATGAATTTCTATTATACCCCGAAAACGATTTGGTTTGTCTATCCTACATTTGTTGTTTTATGGTGGCCTCTTGCTTTGTTTTTTAGATTTCTGCGTTCTAAATAAAAGGGGGATTTGTGAAAATGAAATATGAGGTCGGCTTTTCTTATGCAGCAAGTATTTTAATCATCTTGTTTTTAATGATTACTAATTACTTAACAACTCCAAGTCATCTTTGGTTCATTTATCCAGCTTTTTTTCTTTTACTATGGCCAATAGGACTGCATAGCAAAAGGCAAGGGAAATATAAACAATATTCTTTTATTAGCAGCATGTTGATTATTGCTTTTTTTATCACTATTAATTATGTTGATTCGCCAGGCCATCCATGGTTTTTATATGCTTCTTTTCCAGTTATTTGGTGGCCAATTCTTGTTTCTTTAGAGGAACGCAGAAATACAATGACAGCAGCATTCATTGGATGCATCAGCACCATCCTCTACTATTCGGTTCTTAATGCTCTCGTTTCCCCGCAATACCCATGGGCTATTTATCCATCGTTTCTAGTTTTGTGGTGGCCGCTTGCTGTATACTATGCTAATAAAAATAAACATTTTGAATTTTCGTTATCTGGAAGTTCATTAATCATTCTATTTTTCATTATTGTGAACGTTGTTTCTACACCAAATACAATTTGGGCTGTTTATCCGATTTTTGTCGTCCTTTGGTGGCCATTAAGCATTTATTATTTTATACATAAAAGAAGACAATATCATATGGGAAAAGGTAGACTTAATGACATAAAGTAATCATTGAGTCTTCTTATTACTTGCTATGGATTTACTTCTTCATGTACGAAAAACACCTCTTTACAAACCCTAGCTTTTTTTTCGTTCCAATTTACGTTATAATGTCTTGATGATGCAAATATGAGGTGAAAGCAATTGAATAAGCGAACAGAAATGGCTATGGGTGAAACACTTGCTATCAAAACAAGCCATGTTTTCCCGCCAGATACGAATCATCACGGAACACTTTACGGTGGAAAGTTAATGGCTGATATTGATGACATTGCCTCGATTTCCGCGACAAAATTTGCTCGCTCCTCTGTTGTTACAGCCTCTACTGATTCTGTTGATTTCATAAAGCCTATTCGAGTTGGGGATGCTGTTACACTCGAAGCTAAGGTAACTTGGGCTGGGAGAAGTTCGATGGAAGTATTCGTCAAAGTAACATCTGAACATTTATTAACAGGAGAAAGATCTATTGCTGCACTTTCCTTTCTTACCTTTGTCGCACTAGGTCCTGATGGAAGACCAACTCCTGTACCTAATATTGTTCCACAATCAGAAGAAGAGCGCTGGTTGAACAAAACGGCTGTCAGAAGAGCAGAGCATCGAAAAAGACGAAAAAAAGAAAGCGAAGAGCTCGCACAATATTTTAAGTAATTTTCAGCCAGCCTTTCTAGTAAAAATACCGTGAATGATAGTCATGCTATCAGTGGAAGTTTTGCTCCCACTGATAGCTAGTTCTGGTAGAATAACAATCCTTTTAACATCACTAAATAGGCTTTACTTTATTTTCCCATATATTTTTTCTAGCCAAACATTTGTCATTTTTTGCTGTTCTATTAATTCTTCTAATAAAACGGAAAGCGTATGTTCATTATTTGAATGTTTAAACAAATTTTCCAACGCAGACTGCATCTGATTAGCGTCTTTCACCTCCCCCACGCCAGACTCTATCATATCGTCTTTCATTTTTTCCGCTGCAGAATGAATAATCAATCCCCAGCCAAATCGTTCAACTATTCTTTTCTTTAAGCCAATAATATGCCCTGGGTGTTTTTCAAACGTAAACACCATCTGTTTTTGGTGCATATACAAGTAGTCAATGATATTTATCAGTACTTCCTGCGCCTCTTGATTGCCAGCAAGAACATCCAGATCATCCATCATGAATAGATCTGCTTTTTGAAGCTGATGCTTAAAATCAGACAATTTATTTGTCCGCCTCGCTTGCTCCAACTGGTTGACAAAATGATCTGCATTTAAATAGACAATTTTTCCTTGGTGGTTATCGACAACTTCATTTGCTATTGCATGAAGCAAATGAGTTTTGCCTGTGCCAACAGGACCATAAACGTTTAATGGATTATAAGCGTCTCCTGGGCTGATAGCCACTGCCAATGCTCCAGCGTGCGCAAATTCATTGCTATGATTAATATGAAAGTTATCAAATGTATAAGCATTAAGAATTGGAAAAATCAAATCATCAAATTCTGTCTTAGAAGTGTTCTTTTCAATTGAAAGTCTATATTGTTTTCTAGTAACTTCATAAAGCGCCTCTGTCAGCAGCGGCAAAACAGCTGCTGAAAGCTTATCTTCGCAACCACTTTCCATTTGAAGCACCACATGATGACTCCTTGTATCCATACCTACTAATACTGCTTTATCTAGCCATTCATACAGTTCGGGTTCCTCAACCTTATCTTTTGCAAATTGCAGCACTCTTTCCCAAATTAAAGTTGTATCTGTCATATTCGCTGCTGCTGCTAATCATTTATCTTGCTCTTTTTAATATTATCGATCATGAGCAATCATTTAGCGGCAGCTGTCCCTCCATTCTTTTTAAATACTTGTTGCAATACTTATATAGTCAATTTCTTCTTTAACATATAAAGTGAAACTTCCATCAATGGGGGTTTTCTCTTCTCCCACTGATGGGAAGTAGAACAAAGCCTAAGGTCGCAGGCGTCCTCGAAAAGGAAACCGCTTTTCTTCGTGCGATGTATCGCTGCCGAAGCTTTCCTTGTCCTGTTGCAACGCCTTTGTGACCGACATCCTTGAAAAAGGATAGCACTTTTTCTTCGTGCGATGCTGATTCAAGAAGACTTCCTTATCCTGTCGGCCCGAACCAATTGGACATTTGACTTTCAGTTATCCCCACCTAGACTTCTACGATTCCTCTTACTCCCCGAGGTGGGGGTCTTACTACCAGTTAGATGTGGGATAAAATGAAAGGTTGTTCTACCTTATTCGATACAATTGCAGTGCTTTCCTCTCGCAAATGAAATCTAATTGTGAAAATATCGGACAATCTAAAGCAACTTTTTTAATTGTTTCAGTAACGTGCCTATCAGTCAGATTTTCTTTCCTCCTCAATCTAAAGAAAACGAAGGAAATCGCTTTTTCCTATCAAGAAGTTCATTGCTAAAATAATCAGATATTTGCCTTTCAGCTATCCCCCTTACCTAGACTGCTTTTAAGAGGCGATTGTTCAAAAGATGTGGGATAAAAGAAAGAATAGGATAACCTTTAAAAAGGCTATCCTACTTTTTGTTAAGCTTGTTTAATTGCAGTTTCTTCTTCTAGTGATTGTAATCGCTCTTTCACTTCTACTTCTGTTAAACCATGTTCTTTTATATATAAATTTCGTGGATGAATTCGACATTCATGCGAACAACTGCGTAAATATTTATGTTCATTTTCTTCTGAAGAAAGTATTTGTTTATTACACTCAGGATTTGCACAGTTCACATAGCGCTCACATGGCTCGCCTGTAAAGTAATCTTTTCCGACAATAACATGAGTCTTTTGATTAATCGGCACACCTATTCTTTCGTCAAACACATAACATTGTCCATCCCATAATTCTCCTTGAACTTCTGGGTCTTTCCCATAAGTAACAATACCGCCATGCAATTGAGAGACATCTTCAAAGCCTTCTTTTAAAAGCCAGCCGGAAAACTTTTCACAGCGAATGCCGCCAGTACAGTAAGTTAAGATTTTTTTGCCTTCAAACTTTTCTTTGTTATTCCGAACCCACTCAGGAAGTTCTCGAAATGTTTTGATGTCTGGTCTAATCGCACCCCGAAAATGGCCCAAATCATATTCATAATCATTTCGTGCATCCAAAATAACTGTGTTTTCATCCTGCATTGCTTTAAAAAATGCTGTTGGTTCCAAATATTTCCCAGTTAGTTGATTGGGATTAATATCATCTTCTAATCTCAACGTAACTAATTCTTTTCGCGGACGAACATGCATTTTTTTAAAGGCATGTTGATCAGCTTCATCGATTTTAAACACGATATTATCAAAACGCGGGTCTTCTTTCATCGTTTTCATATAAACATCTGTCTGCTCGATTGTTCCAGAAACAGTTCCATTAATACCTTCTTGCGCAACAAGAATTCTTCCTTTTAAGCCAAGCTCCTTACAAAAAGCAAGATGTCTTTTCGCAAAAATTTCTGGCTCCTCAATCTTAACATACATATAGTACAAAAGTACTCTATATTGCTTTGTTTCTGACATTTTTCAAACCACCTAATTTGATTTATATTTGCAAGATATAAATGTATCTAGGGGATCAAGAAATTAGTTCCTTGCAAAACTATCCTTCTACACATTACTCTTACAAGAGTTTATCATACAAAAAATAACTTAAAAAAGCAAGTTAATGTCTCTATAATAGCGATTGCAACCCCTTGACTCGCTTATTTCTTACCATTATCACACTAAATAAAGCGAAACTTCCATGAGTGGGGGTTTTCTCTCATCCCCTACTGATAAGAAGTAGAACAAAGGCTAAGATCTCAGGCGTCCTCGAAAAGGAAACCGCTTTTCTTCGTGCGATGTATCGCTGCCGAAGCTTTCCTTATCCTGTCGACCCGAACCAATCGGACATTTGACTTTCAGTTATCCCCACCTAGCGCTTGTGATTCCTCTTATTCTTGAAGTGGGGGTCTTACTGTCAGTTTAAATCGGAACTTTCATCATCGTTGAACTAAGGCTCAGCTCGGGAACGTCTTCGAAAAAGAAGCTTGTTTTCGATCGCTTAAGTATTCTTCGTTTCGAAATATCGAGGTGAAGTCCTTGAGTAAAATCAAGACCATTTTTCATCTTCTCCTTTCTATTATTTTCTATGGTAAAATATGCACATATCTATTCATTTTGTTGTGTCCTCTGAAGTTGAAAGTTATTCGTTCATTGAGTCAAAAAAGGAGGAGATCTTTTTGAACAAAGAAATCAAAATTGGTGCAGTAGTAGATTTGGAAACAACCGGTCTTAGTCCAAGCAAACATGAAGTGATCGAAATTTCTATTTTAAAATTTCTTTTTTCTAAAAAAACGGGAGAAATAGTGGAACAACTGGAAGATTTCTACAGTCTCAATCAACCATCAATACCACTTCCATCTTTTATCAGAAAATTGACTGGCATAACAGATGATATGTTGCAAGGCCATAAAATAGATATCCAGCAACTTATGACATTTAGCCAAGATATTGAATATCTTATTGCTCATAATGCTTCCTTTGATCGCAGCTTTATGATAAGGCTCTCACCATTTTTCGTAGAAAAAAAATGGTATTGCTCGATGCGTCATATCCGTTGGAAAGAATACGGATTTACAAACAAAAAACTTCAGACATTGTTGGATAGCCACAACATTTTAAACGATACAGCACACCGAGCAAACAGTGATACAAAGAGTACCCTTACATTGCTGCAACAATTAAATCCTAAAGGCGAAACATATATGAAAGAAATGATGCTGCGAAAACCAATGCAAAAGCCTAAAATAGTGTTTAATGATCAACAGAGGCTCCCTGCTAATAGGCCAAATTTCTAGTAGATTGCTTGTTACTTACATATTTTGCATTTGCACTTTAACGGTACACGCTTTCTTATGATAAGAGTGCAAATTTTTAAGATCAGCATCTGATATTTATAAAACTGATCTTATATCTTGTGAAATCGTTCAATCATACAACGTGCTAATATCGATTCGTTTGTTAATGAATCCTTTATATCTTTTTATGAAACGCAGGAATTATAATCGAACGCATATATGATAAGCAGTTCACAAAGATTTATAAGCCAAAACATAATGATAAGATTTATAGTGATCGTCTATGTTTACTCTTAAAAACTATCTTTAGATTTCTCACATGAGAATCCATTTTAATCAAATTTTATTTAAAAATTACAAAAGAGGCTATTCATAAAGATACTAATCTTCGTGAATAGCCCCGGCAAGCATGGTATTAATCTAACTTCAAACCTTTTAATGCCTCTGATAACGCATTATTCAGGGGTTCTTCTTGTTTCTGTTGTTGTTTCAAATAATTTTGCACATAACGCTTATCTACTTTACCGCGAGATTCTTTCTTACGACGTTCTTGGAAAGAAGAAAACTTCTCACGATAGCCACATTTACACGTAAAGATTTGGCCGTTTCCTTCACCGCGAAGTTCTAATTTTTTCTTACATTGAGGACAGCGTGCGTTTGTGACACGTGCTACATTTTTACGGTGGCCACATTCACGGTCTTGGCATACAAGCATTTTTCCTTTTTTGCCGTTTACTTCTAGCATAAGTTTGCCACAGTCGGGGCAAGTTTTTGTTGAAATATTGTCGTGTTTATATTTTTTATTACTCGACTTAATTTCTGCAACAATTTCTTTTGTATAGTTTTTCATTTCAGAAATGAATACTTCTTTTTTTAATTTGCCTTTCGCAATTGCATCAAGCTTTTGCTCCCATTCAGCAGTTAGTATAGGAGATTTTAATTTTTCAGGCACTAAATCTAGCAGTTGGCGGCCTTTCGAAGTAATATGAATATCTTTTCCACGCTTTTCAATTAAGAACGAATTAAAAAGTTTGTCAATAATATCAGCACGAGTTGCAACAGTACCTAATCCACCAGTCGATTTTAACGTGTCGGCAAGCTGTTTATTTTGTGTTTCCATATACTTCGTAGGATTTTCCATAGCAGAAAGCAATGTTGCCTCTGTAAAGCGTGCTGGCGGCTTTGTTTGCCCAGATGTTTGAACGATTAATTTCACTTTTAATGTGTTTCCTTTTTCAATGCGCGGCAAGATTTGCTCTTTTAAATCCTCTGCTGTATCGTCATCTTCAAAATGATTCTCATAAACCTCTTTCCATCCACTAGATAAAATCGTTTTCCCTCTAGCCAAGAAGTTCTGATCCCCAATTTTTGCACGAAGCGTTAATTGCTCATATTCAAAGGCAGGAAATAAAACAGCTAAGAACCGTTTAACAACTAAATCGTATATTTTTCGTTCTTTGTCAGTGAAAGCTGAAAAGTTCACAAAACCTTCTGTTGGGATGATTGCATGGTGATCACTTACTTTATTATCATCAACAAACGCTTTAGAAACTTTAATTGATTTAGTTAAAATTTTATTAGCTAAAGAACGGTATTCGCCTACCCCACATGCTTTAAGACGCTCTGGAAGCGTTGTAACGATGTCCGATGAGATGTAGCGTGAATCTGTACGAGGATATGTTAAAACTTTATGTTGCTCATACAACTTTTGCATAATGTTTAACGTTTCTTTCGCTGAGTAGCCAAAGATTTTATTCGCATCGCGTTGCAGCTCTGTTAAATCATAAAGACCAGGAGAAAAAGACTTTTTAGGCTTTTTCTCAATTTCTGTTACAACAGCATTTTGTTCGCCCAACTTTTTCATAATCGCATCAATTTTTTCTTTATCAAAGCTGCGGCCATTGCCTTTTGCATCTTGCCAAGTCAGCGTTAAATTCTCAGTTGTTTGCGCTTCAATGCCATAGTATGTTTGTGCCTTAAATTTTTTAATCTCTTCCTCACGAGCTTCAATCATAGCTACAGTAGGTGTTTGTACACGACCACAGTTTAGTTGTGCATTAAAACGAGTAGTTAATGCACGCGTTGCATTCAATCCGATATACCAATCAGCTTCAGAACGGGCAACAGCTGAAGCATATAAATTCTCATATGCTTTACCAGGCTTTAAGTTGGCAAAGCCGTCCTTTATTGCCTTGTCTGTCACAGACGAAATCCATAAACGTTTAATCGGTTTGTTAACCTTCGTCTTAGCAATAATCCAGCGAGCGACTAATTCTCCCTCTCTCCCAGCGTCTGTAGCAACGATTATTTCTTTTACATCACTTCTGGAAAGTTGAGTTTTAACAACATTAAACTGTTTTCCAGTCTTTTTTATTACTGTTAATTTCAAACGTTCAGGCAGCATTGGCAGATCTTCTAGATTCCATTTATGATATTTCACATGATAACTTTCTGGGTCAGCTAATGTTACTAAGTGTCCTAGCGCCCATGTTACAATATATTTATCTCCTTCAAGATAACTATTGTTTTTTTTATTACATTTCAGTACACGTGCAATATCACGTGCAACCGAAGGTTTTTCAGCAATTACTACACTTTTTGCCATATTAAAAACATCCTTTCGAGTTCCGTAAGTTAAATATAGCATACTTATTTATTTGATTCAGTTATTCCGAAGTTTATCCCGATAGAAGCTTTTAGGCGCTTTATCAAGATTCAATTTAACGCTAAACTATCTACTTCTTTTAGATAAGGGAGTGCTTTCTTATATGGTACTGGGTTGGTGGGATAAAAAAGATTGCCAAAATAATCTTTTTTTATTAGGATGTAGAAAAGGAGTGGATATTGATGGCAAAAAGTAAAGCAAGAAAGTATCGAGACAAAATGATAAGAGAAGGAAAGCGTAATCCAGTAGAAAATCGTGGCATATATGTTTTAGCTGATATGCGCACACGAAGAACGAAAACGAAAATAGAAAAACTGCAACAACAAAAATACAAAGGTCGAATCTCCTATCATGATAAGGAAGATTTCGACCTTTTTACTTTTTATAGTTATACAACTGATCCTGAACCACAAGCAATAGAGCGTATTCAACCACACTTCTCCTACTTAATTCCACCTGTTCATCTCTTAAGCGAGTTTCTCGATTTAAATTTTGGATAAACTCGAACGCACTAGATGGGAAGGCGAATTTTCAAAAAAGGAAAAATAATGTAAAGGATGTCTTCTTGGAAAAAGCCGCTTTCGAATTTCTTGAACGGACATCCCCTGTTCATACAAGTATAGTATTTCACCCCTAATGTTTTCTAAGTAATCAAGCTTTTTCTTAATGACTATTTTTCCAGACTGAATGATTCCTGCATGAGCGCAAATATACGTATCAAAATCATAAGTTAAAATGGATTGCAATGAGTTTATCATAAGCGGAACTGATTCAAACGCAAACATACTTTTTGGATGAGGCAATACGTATAAATCTCCACCGAACATCCAACCTTTTTCACGATTATAAATAGCTACATGATCGTTTGTATGCCCTGGAGTATTGATAATCTCCCACTTATATCTATTGCCCTCATGTTCATTCTTAAACGCCAACGGTTCAAACGATTCACGTTTTCCCAATAATAAACGACGATACATCGGCAAATTAGCCTTCTTTTGGCAGATTGGGATGCCGACTTCATGAATATAGACTGGGAGTTGTTTTTTTATCTGAAGCCAAGGAGCCAAGCCAGTATGATCTTCATGATGATGGGTTAGGAAAACTTGCTCTATTTCCCAACGTTCGTATAAGGACGCTAGTGTATGATGACATTTTGCCGGCCCAGTATCGATTAAAATTCCATCTACAAAATAGACAGAAATAGATAGACTTTGCCTAGCAAAAGTTACGATCATCTCGGCTTGTAAAATTTCCTCTTTATGATTGATTGTAATCATCCTTAACATCCTCTTCTTAAATCAAACTTTATAGAAACTGTTTTGTTATGATTGAAATGCTAAATAAGCAACCGAAAAAAGGATGTGGCACTATATTATTTGAACGATGGAGACATGCAAATGCCAACCCTCGACTGAAAGGAGATTCATCCCCATTCATATACACTTGAGTACTTCCTATATAAATGAATGAACATTCATTCTTATTATACATCAAAAAAACTTACGAAGTAACTCCTTCTACACTTTTTAATAAAAAAATGAAAGGTAATAGACCTTCCATTTTTTAGTTATATTTTAATTAAATGAATTTATTCGTTTTCCTTCCTTTTCACTCCATTTAAATACTTTATCAAACAATTTATATATACGTTTGGACTCTTTTGCAAGTAAAGGACCAAAAATGGCTAGTATTAAAACATATACAGCGGAAAATGGTTTTAAATCTGGGTTTAATCCACCAACCAGACCTAAATTAATGATAATAATGGAGAACTCCCCACGAGCTACGATTGTTAATCCAATATTAAGTGAGGCTTTATGTGACAACCCTGATTGGCGGCCTGCGATCAAACCGGCAATAATATTTGAGATAATTGTAACGGCTACAGCTCCTAATGCTAGGTGTATAGCCCCTCCGAGTGACAGCGGATCAATACTAAGACCGAAACTAAAGAAGAATAAAGCACCAAAGAAATCACGGAATGGGATGACCATCTTTTTAATCCGTTGACTATGTTCTGTTTCTGATAAAACGAGACCGAAAAGAAGTGCTCCAATAGCTTCAGCAACATGAATATATTCGGAAAACCCTGCAATAAAAAACAAGGCTGCAAAAACAACAATGATGAAGATTTCATCAGATTTAATATTGAACATACGATTAATGTATCGTGTTCCGAAACGTGCAATGACGAAAAACAACAGCATATATCCAATAGAAATAGAGACAGATAAAAGCGTACCCCCTACGGAGGTTGCACCACCAAGAAGAATCCCTGACATCACTGATAAAAATACGGCAAGAAAAATATCATCAAATAAAACAATTCCTAAAATCAATTCTGTTTCCGCGTTTCCAGTACGTCGTAAATCTACTAGTACTTTTGCGACTATTGCAGTTGAAGATACAGCAACCATACCAGCAATAATTAATGATTCATATAATGGGAAACCGATTAGAAAACCGTAAATGAGACCGAGGATAAAGTTTAAGGCAACATATATCGTTCCGCCTATTGCAATCGAACGTCCAGATTTTATTAATTTTCCAACTGAAAATTCTAGACCTAAATAAAATAGAAGGAATAATACACCAATACGACCAAGAAATTCAATTATCTCTGCACTCTCAATAAACTTCAAATCAATGATTCCGATTACAGGGGCGTGAGGACCTACAACCATACCGAGAATAATGAGGAAAGGAATAATTGAAAACTTAAATCTGTTTGCAAATAATGCTGCAATTGCTACTAATACAAACGATGTTCCGATTTCAAATATTAAATTATCCATACTATACTAATCACCCCGTATTCGTTAATAATTCGCTAATCAATCTTTTGAGCTGTGTTCTTTCACCTGAAAGAACAAGTGTATCGCCTACATCAATAATGGTCTCTGAACCAGGATTAAATAACTGTTTCATATTTTTTTTCAAAATCGCAATAACTGTCACATTATATTTGTTTCTAACCTCTAAATTACCGATTGTTTGATTAATAGCTGGTGCATCCTGTTCTACTTTAAACCATTCAATTAGTAAATCATCAAAAGCCATCTCAATCGTATCAAGCGCTCTTGGTTTGTACACCATGCCACCTAGTATTGCTGCCACTTTTCTCGCTTCTGAATCATTTAATATCACACTCGAAACGCTTTCTTCATGATCAGTATCAAAGTGATAGATCTCTCTGCGTCCATCGTCATGAACAACAATGACTATTTTTTCATCATTCCGTGTTATTACCTCGAATTTAACTCCAATACCAGGCAGTTCAACTTCTCTAATGTTCACTATAACTCCTCCTTTAACTTGCTTTATCGTGGATTAAGGGGTGCCGTTCTTAAAGATTCACATCAATCTCCGTTTTAATAGGCTTGTCTTTACTAATTCCAAGATATTTATATGTTTCTGACGGGCTTGAATGATGGAAATGTTTCTGAAGAAAAGATATAGCGACTCCTTGTATATAGGCATGGTATCCAAAGGTCTTCCGTAAAGAGTTTGTACCAATTTTCCCCTTTATCCCCACTTTTTCAGCTGCCTGACAAATGATGCGATAAGCTTGTTGACGTGTGATCGGTCTTTGCGTTTTTGTCGATTGAAATAAGTAGTCTTCATTTCTCAAATGTACAGTTTTCACATAGTGTAGTATAGCCTTTTTCACTTTTGGATTGAGATATATCTCCATTGGGGCTTTCATATCTTTAGTCGGAAGGGAATAAAAATCCTTCACCACACCGTCTCTTTCTAAAACCTCTCCAACTTTAATATTCAACAGCTCAGTTATCTTTAATCCTGTATTAATCCCTAACACAAAGAGCATAAAATCTCGTTCTGAATGTTTCTTAAAAAACCTTTTTAGCGCGTTTATTTCCTTTTTATCCTTTAAAGCTTCTACATATTCCATCAAAATTATCTCCTTGCCCATGTTACATAACTATATTATAAATACATGTTATGTAACATGCAACAATTAATTAAAACTAATATTTTACATCACTAATCATCGCAGTGATAGCCGCATCCTTAGTAGATAACGTGACCGCTTTGTCCTATCAAGAAGCTAATACTACGTTTTGTGATGACAAACGAAACAAAAAATTGGACAAAGGTACATTGCATCATTTCCTGTCTTATGTAAATTTACTTATTTTAACTTCTTTGTAGTTGCTTTAGTAGGGCTCGATTTGTAACAGCACCTATTCTATATAGTATTGTTTTTAACAAATTTACTATACTGAAGAAATGAGAGGCTTTTCATATTGTTTGTGATTTGTCAAAAACACTAGTAAAAGGAAGATTCCATTTATGTTAACCAGGGTGAAAAGGATTTTTTTCTATGCAAATCTTTAATAATCATATAAAATAAAAGTATGCTTCTGCTCACATAAACTAACAGCATCTGCTATATTGTAACAAACTCGCTTCTTTTTAACCGAAGGAATAGTGGATAGTATTCGCTAATTTCTTTATTATAAGAACAGATTTCTGTTCTGCTTTCTCGTGGTAAAAATTTACTTATTAAGGAAATAAAAGGGATTAATCACTTTATAAAGGAGCTGTGTAAACTATTATAAGGGGAGAAATGATGGACAAACCAAACAATATACTAACAAAAATAAAACATAAAAAATTGTCAACAGCTGCTTTCATTAAAAGATTAGTGCTTATTTCGATTGGTGCAAGTTTAATGGCTGTTAGCCTCGAGCTTTTTTTAGTACCGAATAAGATTTTGGATGGCGGTATTACTGGTATTTCTATTATCCTAACGCATCTTTTAGGCTGGAAACTGGGCATTATTATTTTCCTCCTCAACCTTCCATTCATTTACATTGGCTATAAACAAATTGGAAAAACCTTTGCCATCTCCACTCTTTATGGGATTAGCGTTCTGTCAATTGTTACTTTTTCTCTTCATCATGTCACCTTTGTAACAGATGATTTATTATTAGCAACTGTTTTTGGCGGCATTATACTTGGCATTGGAGTTGGATTGGTTATTCGATCCGGTGGCTCGTTAGATGGTACAGAGGTGCTATCCATTCTTCTAAACGGAAAACTCCCTTTCTCTGTTGGAGAAATTATCATGTTTTTTAATTTGTTTATTTTTAGCAGTGCTGGCTTTGTATTTGGCTGGAATCGTGCAATGTATTCTGTCCTTGCGTATTTTATTGCTTTTAAAGTGATTGATATCGTCATTCAAGGGCTCGATGAATCAAAATCTGCGTGGATTATCAGTGATGAAGTCGAAGAGATCGGCGAAGCCATTCTTGCTAGGCTTGGTCGTGGTGTTACTTATTTAAAAGGAGAAGGAGCATACACAGGGGATGATAAAAAAGTGATTTTTTGTGTCATTACCCGACTAGAAGAAGCAAAATTAAAATCAATTATTGAAGAGTTAGATCCATCTGCTTTTTTTGCTGTTGCTACGATGTCAGAAGTTCGCGGCGGCAGGTTCAAAAAGAAACACATCCACTAGCAAAATGCATGCAATCGGATCAAACATCCGATTGCCTTGTAGTTTGTTATATGCATTATTTCCAAATTCCTGATAACTGTTGATAATGAGAAGGAACAATATGTAATGTCTTGTTTTTTCCATACATTTGAATAATATAAGGAACGAGACAGGATAAACCTTGCTGCAAAGAGGAAACTTCTGCTTCTAAATCAACCTCTTCATTTTCCTTTAACACGCTGCACAATTCACTAATCACATCACTTATTAAATATATAATTCGAATATGTAAAACTAGTTCCATCTTCTGTTCAAGCTTATTCAGCATTTCCGCAAGATGAAAAGCAAAATCTTTTAAATGTCTTTGCAGCTGTTTCATTAAAGCAGAAATCGAATTTTCGTGAACAGCTTCTATTTTTTCTTCCATCAACTCCTTTACCAAGCATAAATGACGCAGCAATGTTTGCATAAGCTCACCTTCTTAAAAAAAGATTGTGCAAAATGTTCTTAGAAGCAGACGCTTTTTTTCAATTTTGCTCATACAGCAGCTTCTAATAGACGATTCGCTTCATGAACTTTGCATGCTTTTGGAACGCTTGCCTAAAGAGAGCTAGATCGGGGTAAAGCGCCCACTTGGATATCATATGAAAAAAGGTAAAAAAAAGACTAACAAAACCGTCTATCTAAATGGAAGTTGCTGAAAAGGAATAATGTGAATGTTTACACAACATGATAGAAATGAAAGAACTTGAAAAGGTTATTGAATAAAGTCTTTTTAGTGTGGATTTCTGTCAATTTAATTTTTTATACGAATACGCCTAAATTGCAAGGTTGCATCCCCACTATTTAGGCGTATTTTGAATTTAGGACAGCTAAAAATGCTTACGCCGTCAATTTTGACAATGTTTCATCTTTCGGCAAAAATAATGTAAAAATACCGAGTAGAGGCAGCACACTGCATAAAATCATAACGAATTTGATACTAAACATGTCAGCTAGTGTGCCGAATAAAACTGCACCTATCGCTCCCATTCCAAATGCTAAACCAACAATCAGACCGGATACCATACCGATCTTATTCGGTACTAGCTCCTGTGCATATACGACTGTTACACTAAAGCTTGACATCACAATGACGCCAATCAAGAAAAACAATGGAATGACCATATACAATGGGACATGAGGCAAAGCTAAAGTCAATGGAGCTGCTCCAAATAAAGATAGAAAGATAATATTTCTTCTTCCAAAACGATCACCGAGAGAACCGCCAAATAAAGTGCCTATAACCCCGGCAATCATATAAATAAAGACATATAATTGTGCTTGTTTAATCGATAATCCGTAATCTCCAATTAAATAAAATTGGTAAAAATTACCTATACCAGCTGAATACCATGAACGGGCAAAAACTAAAAAAATAAGTAAGATAAGAGCAACTTTCACTTTTCGATTCATCGGGTTCTTTTCAGTCGTTTTTGATTGCTGCTTTTTCGGAATGGAGAAAAGCGCTATTTGTTTTTTATACCATTTGGAAACATTTGATAAGATAATGATTCCTAATCCTGCTGCAAAAGCAAACCATGCTGCACCAATTTGTCCAAGCGGTACAAAGATATAAGCGGTAAATATAGGCGCCAAAGATTGGCCAGCATTACCACCGACTTGGTAAATGGATTGTGCAAGCCCTCGTTTTTTTCCAGCTGCCATATAAGCGACGCGAGACCCTTCTGGGTGAAAAACAGCAGATCCTAGACCGATAAATAAGACCGATAATAAAATCAAATAAAAATTAGGCGAATAAGCAAAGGCCACTAACCCTATTAAACTTAAAAACATACCAAATGGCAATAAAAATGGCGTTGGTTTTTTATCTGCATACAAACCGAATACCGGCTGCATCACAGACGAAGTCATATTAACGACAAATGCAATCCAGCCAATTTGAGCATAAGTTAACCCCATTGATGACTCTAAAATGGGAAACATCGCAGCAACTACCGCTTGAAAGGAATCATTCAACATATGTCCAGTGCTGATTGCAAATAAAATAGCGTACATAGTTGTCATTTGTTGGTCTTGCTGTTTTTTTGCTGCTTCCATTTGTTTCTCTCTCTCTTTCTCTTCATTTTTTTGCGGTTCGTTTCTCCTTTCTTTCTATAGAATAGACTTATTATACCTTAATCACGTTTTTTAAAACAAAAAAAAAGACAGAAGGCATGCTGCTTTAGTCTTTTCCTATCATTTACTCATTTATTTAGCAAATATGTTTGATAAAACCATTGGATAAATATTGAACATTCATCTATTTTAAAAACAGGAATAGATGAAGAGACCACATTTTGCGGTAAAGGAAACCGAGAAATGACAGCCTGAATATGATCCAATTGCTCCAAAAGAATTAAATCCTGCTGCTGGCGAAGAAGGACTGCTTTTGGATGAGGTGCAAGTTTGAAGCCTTCTATTAAAATAAGATCGAATGCAAATAGCTGATAGAGCTGTAGTAGTGTGTCTAATTGCCATTCTTGAGCAGGCAATTGAAGGAGCAGGGCTCCCTCTCCTGCAACTCCAGATAGAGCAGCCCCTGCTTTCAAATGGTGGTCTGAATCTTTAGAAGGAATGCTTGTCGAAGGAACTCCACCATGGCCATGATGTTTGATTGTACCAATCCGTTTTCCTAGCGATGCTCCTTTTGCAAGCAGATTAGTTATTAACGTTGTTTTGCCGCTATTTTGATAGCCAACTATCTGGAAGATTTTGGTATTTCTTCCCATAAGACTGCACTTCCCCTCTGCTCTTCTAAAAAAAGAACGTTGACAACATCTCCTTGCTTATATCCCCTTGTTCCACCTGGTAAAACCATCAAAGAATTTGCCCATGCAAGGGAGGTAACAACATTCGATTTATCAAGGCCAACAGGTTCCACGCAAAGCTTGCCATTAGAAAAATCGACACTGCTTCGTACAAAACGATGAAATGGATTCGCTTTAGGAAAATCCTTCTGCAAATATGCCTTGCCGCTCTTTAAAAATGGTTTATTGGAATGAAGCCAGTAGCGGATTATTGGACGAACATACAATTCAAAACCAACATAGCAAGCAGAAGGATTACCAGAAAGGCCAAATAACAGTTTGCCTTCTTTTTCGGCTACACTTGTTACACTTCCTGGCCGCATGCCAATTTTATTAAACAATAGCTGTGCTTGAAGCTGCTCATAAATGTGTGGCAGGTAATCAAAATCACCTACAGATACCCCGCCTGTCGTAATGACCATATCACACTCCTCTATTGCTTTATGTATCATTTGATAAAGAGATGGCAGATCATCTTGGCACAGATCATATTTTCGTACGCTCCCACCTGCTCGTTTAATTTGCGCCTCAATCATCGGTCCGTTGCTATTGCGAATTTTGCCTGGCTGCAATGGTTCGGAAACATCCAACAATTCACTTCCAGTAGCAATTAAACCGAGCACTGGTTTTTTTGCTACTTTTACTTTATGATACCCGAAGGTTGCAAGTAAAGCCTTTACTCCAGGATTAATCAAAGTTCCCTTTTCTATTAATTCTGTACCCTTCCTCGTATCTTCTCCTTTAAAAGAAATGTTATCATTTTCTTTCATCATGCGAGATAGTGTGATAAACTTCTGTCGATCACTTTCACTTTCTTTCACAAGCTCCAACATGACGACTGCATCTGCACCTTTCGGAATTGCAGCTCCAGTCATGATTCTAATTGCTTCTCTCTCGCGAACCTGCATATTGCTTACTTGTCCCGCTCCAATTTCATCGATAACTTTAAATTGAAGTGGATTGGTTGATGAACATCCTTCTGTATCAATCGATCTGATAGCGAAGCCATCATATGGCGAACGATCGAATGGCGGTACGTCATGTGTTGCAATAATAGGCTCAGCCAAAAAACGATCTTCACAATCTGAAATAGCCAATATTTCTGTTTGGCCTCGTCGTTTTTGTTCCATCACTTTATCAATTGCATCTTTCACAAAAATGGGACGACGTCTTTCTACCATTATCAACCCTCCGGTCTTTTTTATGTCATACGGTTATCAATGAATCTATTAGATTGAGATCATCTGTGTGTCACACTGGTTCATTTTGTAAATGTTCTATACCAGCAGCTAGGGTCCTTTCCATTTGTCTGGCATTTTCTTGTTCTTTTAACAACATTTCCTGAAAATCTTGGAATAAACGTTCAATATCTTCCATTTGTTGATTGATTCTCTTAGTATGAGTCAATTGATCTTGCATGGCTGCTTGAATATCTCCGATGTTCTTCTGCCCTGTGTTAATAGAATGCAGTACCTCGGCTACTTTATTGGCAGCTTGCGAACTCACCTCTACCCCTTCTTCCACAAGTGAAGCACTCTTTTGCGTTGCCTTTAAAGACTCATCAATTTCCGTTTCTACAGCTAATGTCAGTGTACTAATATGCTCTGTACTTTCTGCTGTATTTTCAGCCAATTTTCGGACTTCAGCAGCTACCACAGCAAAGCCTTTCCCGTGTTCACCAGCTCTAGCCGCTTCAATAGATGCATTTAAAGCAAGTAAGTTCGTTTGTTCCGCAATTTCCTTTATAACTTGTACAATCGATTTAATTTCACTAGATCGATCGCTAAGATGCAGCATTTTTTCTTGGGTTTCTTTTATTTGATTTCCCAATTCGTGAATAATGCGTTCTGCATTTTCCATATAGCTGCTCCCCTCATGAGATTGCGCCGCCATTTGTTCTGAAAGTTTGTTTATTTCTTCTCCTTTACTAGCTAAATGATCTGTTTGTGCTGCCCTATCATTACTAAGATTAGACACAGCTGCCATTTTTTCTTTCATTTCTTCCATCCACTCTGCCAAACGCTGGTGTGTTTCTTTTCCTTTGTCTTTAAACTCTAAAATATTTGCCAGTTCTGAATGCAGTCCTGAGAACCAATTTCTTATTGCTTCATCCTTGCTTTGTTTTTCTGCTTCTAGCTTAGCAATCTGCTGTTCCAGTTGTTTTTCTCTTTCCGTTTTCTTCGCTTGTCCTTTTCTCCCAAACATAGCCTTCTCTCCCTCATGTCTTATCGTATATTGTTGTTTTATCCTACATCTAGCCAACAGCAAGATCCACAGCCTTTAAAGGTGATAGGTGAGAAGTTAGAAGTAAACGATTCCCATCTTATACTTCTAACATCTCACTTCTATTTAGTAAATGTTCGATACGATATGAATCAGCATGACAGAACGATAAGGTATCTTTCTTTATTGAGCACTGGAGACCACTCAAGATTGCCTCAGTTGACAGGTTCTGATTCTTTCGTCCTTCATTTATAAGGCGTCTCCTACTGATGGTTGGTTTCCGTTTGCTTTCATTTACCCGCCGATGTATGACATTTCTATTTTCTTTTTATTGTTTCCCGTTTCTTCCGTTCTCTTATCCGAATAGCGATCATGCCGTTGATTCCAAATATCAATGATTTTTTCTCGCACTTCTTCTCTGCTCGATCCGCCTCGAAGCAACGCTTTCAAATCAAATCCTTCATTTGCAAATAAACATGTGTATAGCTTTCCATCTGCTGATATTCTAGCCCTGGTACAGCTAGAGCAGAACGATTCTGATACAGAGGTAATAAAACCGATTTCAGTTTGTTCTCCTTTGTACCGATATCTTTTTGCCACTTCCCCAAAATATGCTTGTTCTACAGGTTCTAAATTAAAATGAGAAGATAATTGCTCCCATATTTCCTGCTTCGTCATCACCTTCTCCCACTTCCATTCATTAGAATTCCCAACATCCATAAATTCAATAAATCGAAGTGTGACCTTTTTGCTGCGAAAATAAGAAGCCATTGGAATGATTTCTTGATCATTGATTCCTTTTTGAACGACCATATTGACTTTCACATTAAATCCAGCCTCTAATGCTGCATCAATACCTTGCAACACATATTTTGCACCAATATGACGACCATTTAAACTGTGAAACACGTCATCATTTAAAGCATCCAAAGAAATATTCAACCTGCGCAAACCTGCCTCATATAAGCTTTTAGCTTGTTTCGTCAACAAAATGCCATTCGTCGTTAAACCAATATCTTCAATCCCTTGTATATGGAGGAGCCGCTGAATAAGCACAGCAACATCTTTACGGAGGAGCGGCTCTCCTCCTGTTAAACGAAGCTTTTTCACTCCTAAATCTGCAAAAATTTGCCCCAACGTTTCTATTTCTTCAAAAGATAAGATTTGTTCCCTAGGCAAAAAAGCATAACCAGGACCAAAAATCTCAGCAGGCATGCAGTATTGGCAGCGAAAATTACAGCGATCCGTTAGAGAAATGCGCAAATCTTGCAATGGTCTATTGAACCGATCGAACACTTTCACAAAGATCATCTCCTGTTCTATATAACAGTTATCGGCACTGCCTTTCCCAGTAAAATTGAACAGTAACCTTACAGGTGTAGACCCAACAGTCGAGTGTCCCTGAAGTTTAAACAAGTTCACTAAATAACTGAACAATTACAACAAGTCTTGAGGGATCATTACGTTCTATATCCCGTTAATTGACTTCTCCCTTCCTAACAAAGAGATGTTTATCCTAATGAAAACGTGATAAGCATATTTGTAACCATTGTACCAGTTTTTAAGAAAGTTAAAAATAATCTAGGAAAAAATAACGAAAAATATCTATCCGTTTCTTATTTCTTTATCAAGCGTTTTTTTAATGAGATGGAGGGCATCATAAAAAACACATTCATACAATCAATTTCCATGAGTAAAAAATCCTTCAATAATGATATAGCGTAAAAATTCCTTGTTTAGTCAAAAAAATACTGTGTCCATTTCGTTTCTATCATATATAATGTAGAAAAGATGAAATTGGGATATATACGTAAATAAGGATGACTGCTTTCAGACTACGTGAATCGCATTTTGTTACCAGAAAATAAAGGTGGTGAGTCCTAATGGCAACAAAAACGATCCCTATAAATGAGTTAATGCGCTTTGTCGACCACACGTTTAAAATAAAAAAAGGACAATATCTATTTCAGGAAGGTATGCAAGCTAAAGGACTGTATCTTATTTTATCAGGAAAGGTGCAAGTAAGTAAAATTACGGAGGATGGAAGAGAATTGACCTTCCGTCTTTGTGGGCAGAACGATATTGTTGGCGAAGCAATTATTTTTTCACATTTTCCTACCTTTATGCTTACGGCCAAAGTGATTGAAGATGGGGAAGCCGCTTTTATCAGCAAAGAAAAAATGGAAGAAGAATTATTCAAAAGCGGTGCGTTTGCAATGGAATTTCTGAAGTGGATGAGTGATCAATATCGGAATACACAAACAAAATTTCGCGATCTTCTTCTTCACGGAAAAAAAGGTGCTGTTTTTTCCACATTGATTAGAATGACAAATAGCTACGGTGTCAAAAAAGCTGATGGAATCTTGATCGATTTTCCATTTACAAATCAAGAGCTTGGTAATTTTAGTGGTACTTCTCGTGAAAGCGTTAATCGAATGTTAAGCGACTTGAAAAAAAGAGGCATTATTTCCATGTGCGAAGGGAAAATAATGATTCATGATCTGCAATATTTAAGAGACGAGATCGGCTGTGAAGGATGTCCAATTATGTATTGCAGATTAGAATAGCCTAGAGGCTGGCCCAAGATCATTGGGATCAGCCTCTGATCGTTTTTTATCCCACTTATGCTAGATAAGAATAGATGTCCGATAGGATCGAGCCAGCACTTCATGTATTCACAAAAAGACAAGTGCACTTAGCTTTAGTTTTTATATAGATGAAAAAGGATTGCATAGTCATGATATTCTCATTTCATGCTTCCTTATTTTTAAAAAAACTTCGTTAATTGTGATTTAAAATGAAACTTTTTTCTTGTAAAATAGTATAAGAGATATAACGATTCTTGAACATCCAAATAATGAATCGTGATATAAAAGCCTATAACTCTATGTGAACACTTTAAGCTGCGCTTAAACAACCTGTTTAGCATATCTAAGTGCTTGAAAGTTTACTGATACAAAAGGCTTACGACATAGGAGTGATACAAATGAAAAAAGGGTTAATAGCAATTGTTACTGTCGTTATTTTGCTAGCGATTTTGGTAGTTCCAGTCGTTTCTAGCTATAACGGATTTGTAACAGCAGACGAAAATGTGGAGAAATCGTATGCACAGATTGAAAATCAACTACAAAGACGATTAGATTTAATACCTAATCTTGTTAACACTGTTAAAGGCTATGCTACACATGAAAAAGAAGTAATTGAAAGTGTTTCTGATGCAAGAGCAAAACTTGCTGGTGCTGGTTCTCCTGCTGATAAAGCAAATGCTGACGCAGAGCTGTCTAACGCTTTAAGTAGATTGCTTGCAATCTCAGAAAACTACCCAGACTTAAAAGCGAATGAAAACTTTCAGCAATTAATGGATGAGTTAGCAGGTACGGAAAATCGCATTGCGGTTGCCCGCCAAGACTATAATGATCAAGTCTCATCATTTAATAAAAAAGCAAAGCAATTTCCAGGAAATATAACAGCGAAAATGTTCAACTTTGACCAAAAGGAATATTTTAAAGCGGATGAAACTGCGAAAGATGCTCCGCCTGTAGATTTTGAAGGAGATGGAGAGTAATGCGAAAATCGCTCCTCCTATTTCCACTGCTATTTTTGTTAGCAGTTAGTTTCATAGCGGGAAAGGCGGATGCTGTTGAAATTCCGAAGCCGGGCGTGGAAATCTATGTTCAAGATTATGCCCAAGTTTTATCCGAAAATGAAAAACAAGAGTTGATTCAGCTCGGACACCAGCTCCATCGGCATACGAAAGCACAGATAGCTGTTTTAACCATTCCCTCTTTAGAAGGAGAAGACATAAGAAACTATGCAGTACAAGCTTTTCGAACATATGAGCTAGGCGACAAAGATATGAACAATGGGGTGCTTATTCTCCTTGCCAAGGAAGATAGGAAAATCCAAGTTGAAGTTGGCTATGGACTTGAAGGCGCCCTCCCTGATGGGAAAGTTGGCCGCATCCTTGATGACTATGCCCTTCCCTATCTAAAAGAGGGCAACATTGGTGCTGCTATTGCGAACACATATAAGAAACTGTTTAATGAAGTCGCAGAGGAGTATCAGTGGAAGCAAGTTACTGATGCCGAAAGCTACTATACCGAAGGAGAAGGGCTCTCGGCATTAGAAGTAATATTAATTGTTTCAATTATCATTGTCTTTATTATCTTAGATATGAAACTTTTTAAAGGCGCTCTTACACATACGTTACTGCAGCTCCTAGCATTCTTCATAAGCCGAGGCGGCGGTGGCGGCAGCGGCGACGGTGGAAGCAGAGGGGGCGGCGGATCATCTGGCGGCGGCGGTGCGGGTCGAAGCTGGTAAAAAAGCACTAGTGAGCCGATCATTGGCTACTAGTGCTTTTTTTTCAAAATCCCTGCTACGATCTTCCAAATAAACAGCATACTAACAACAAGTAAAAAACTATATATGAGCAACGTTGGTTGTCGATGTTTAAAAAACAGCTGCTCCCCTTCTTGATTAGATTGCGCAGCCTTCGCCTGAATTGGCGTCAACTGAAAAGAATCCAAGAGTTTGCCTTGAACATCTTTTATTTTTAATGTGCCGTTTTCATTAATCTCTTCTGATACGAACTCATCAATTGGTTTTGTATAATAAATGCTTTCAAAAGATTTATAAGTATGATTTCCAACTTTGTATTCTTTATCATTAGATAGTTTTTGTGTTTGATAGTTTTGAAATCCGTAATGAAGCAAATTCAGCGTATCTGAATATCCAGCTTCTTTCGTTCTAGATTTTAATGTCACTACCGTTAATTCAATCTGGTCATTTTTTGCAGCAGTAGCAAGTGTATGAAGGGATTCATCTACATAGCCAGTTTTTCCGCCAACAACGGTCTCTGCTATAGCATACTCCCCTTTCAACAAAAGATGATGTGTAACCAAAGTTGTGTCCCACGATTCGCCATGCCATTCCATCTGCTTTGTGCCAAAAATTTCTCGAAAAATATCATTTTGAAGAGCATAATTAGTGATTTTAGCCATATCAGCAGCGCTTGTATAATGATTTTCTTCATATAAACCATGGGGGTTTAGAAAATGAGTGTTTTGCACTCCAATTTTTTCTTTTAAATATTGATTAAGATGCTCCGCAAACTTTTCTGTCGATCCGTGTATATGCTCAGCAATCACAATCGCAGCGTCATTCCCAGAATTAATGAGTAAACCTTGAATAAGCTGTCTTAATGACATTGTCTCGCCAGCCTCTAAATAGACTCTCGTACCTTCTACACGTTCTGCATTCTCGCTTACTACTGCGATTTCTTCCAAATCACTCGTTTCAATAGCATAAATAGCTGTTGCGATTTTTGTTAAACTAGCCGGAGCCATTCTTTGTGAACTATTTTTTTCATATAATATTTTTCCGCTTTTTGTATCCATTAAGACAGCAGATTCACTTTCCAACTCAATGCCTGTCTCATCTTGAGCAAAAGCGGCTGACAGCGTACTCATTGTTAGAACCATGAATACAATTAAACTTGCAATTTTCTTCATCTCGCAGTTTCACATCCATTGCATTATTTGAAACATAAATCTCTTTTTTGATTCTATCAAATCCAGCAAAGATTTTCTCGTAAAAATGAAAAATTTAAGAAAATGAAATAAGAATGTCATCTAATGTGAAAATCTCATTTTTAGGAGAAAGATGATAATAAAGCGAAACTTCCATCAGTGGGGGTTTTCTTTCATCCCCCACTGGACAAGAAGTAGAACAAAGGCTAAGATCGCAACGTCCTCGAAAAGGAAACCGCTTTTCTTCGTGCGATGTATCGCTGCCGAAGCTTTCCTTATCCTGTTGCAACGCCTTTGTGACCTACGTCCTGTAGGCCCGAACCAATCGGACATTTACTGGCAGTTTCCCCCACCTAGACTTCTTCGATTCCTCTTACTCCCCGAGGTGGGGGTCTTACTGCCAGTTAGATGTGGGATAACTAGAATGCAATACTAATTGTGCGGCTTTAAAAGATAAGTTCATGAAGAGGATGACATGAAGGAATAGTTGTGTTACGAGGAATTCACGGTTATTTTCTCATTATGTTAGCCATACTAAGTCTATAATATGGAAAAGAATGGTGGGAAAGATGAAAACTCCAGGGCAAAATGTATTAGTAACAAAGCAAGTATTTATCACGTTAATTTTATCGACAGGTCTTCTTAATCATGTCATCATTATTCCATTTGTGCTTAATACTGCAAGTAGAGACGCGTGGATTAGTGCGATCTTATCGATCTTTCCGCTGATTCTATTTGCTTGGATGGTTTTTTTTATCATAAAAAAAACCAATCAGCAAAATATGTTTGATTGGTGGAAAAATCATTTTGGGAAAAAAGCCGCTATTGCTTATCTCGTTCCCATCTTACTTTTTTTATATATTAGTACTTATGTTACATTAAAAGATACGACCATTTGGATTAGTATTTATTTCGTAACGGACCTTCCATATGTTACTACTTTCATCTTATTTTTATTGCTTTGTTATATTGCGACAAGGCTTGGTTTAAAAACGTTAGCAATTTCTAGCGGCATTATTTTGCCAATAGTTGTTATTCTAGGTTTTTTTATTGCCGCTGCTAACACTACTGAAAAAAATGTTGATCTGCTCTTTCCGATTTTAATGGATGGCTTTAAGCCAGTGCTACGTGGATTAATCTATATCCTTGCTGGATTATTTGAGCTATTTATCGTCATTCTTTTAGTACCTAACATACATAATAAAATCAAGTATAGGCACATACTATTGTTAGGATTCATTTATTTAGGGCTGCTTCTCGGACCCTTAACAGGGACGATCATGGAATTTGGCCCCGTAGAAGGGAAGAATTTTCGCTATCCAGCATTTGAACAATGGCGTCTATTAAAGATTGGAGAATATATTACTCACCTTGATTTTTTTGCCCTTTGGCAATGGTTAAGCAGTGCACTCATTAGAATTAGCCTATTTATTATTTTAATTTCTTATGCCGTACCTGAAAAACACCGCACCTTTACTATCACAGCTCTCTATTTCGGACTGCTTATTTTGGAATTGATTCCTTTGCAGAGCTATCAATTTTATCAATTTATTTATGTTTACTTTTTTCCATCTCTGCCATTTTTCTTCCTTGCTATGTGTGTCATTTTTATCATAATGATTTTCATCGCAGAAAAACGAGGTAAACAGCATGAAAAAACGAAAAAAGAAACAAGCCATCAAAATTACTGATATGCTAAAAAAAGATGCCAAACATTCTTCAGGAACAGCTGATTGGCTCCAAGAAGAAATGAAAGATAGTGATGATTTTCACATCAAAACGATGGGAAAATTCCCTTCTCTTTTATTAGCGTATTGTGAAACACTGATAGATGAAAAATATATTGATCGTACGATTTTAACAAAATTAGCAGAGGAAAATGTAGAAGATACAGATCTGATAAATGAAATTCCGCGGCTGTTTCAAACAATTCATTTATCGAAAAAGCCAAAAGAAGAAATTATTCACGCTCTTCTAACTGGTTCATTATTATTTATCATTGACGACATGATCTATCAACTTAATATCTTAGATATACCTCTGCGCAATGTAGAAGAAACATCTTATGAGTCATCTATTAGAGGACCGAGAGATGGTTTTGTTGAGGATCTAAATACGAATCTCTCTCTCATTAGACGCCGGCTTAAAAGTTCATCTTTGGCAGTTGAAATATATACTTTAGGAAATCGCAGCAAAACAAGAACTGCGCTTCTTTATTTTAAAGATGTCATTAATCCCGATATTTTACAAGATATAAAATCACGCCTTTCCAACATTGATATTGATATCATGGTCAGCACCCAACAGTTGGAAGAATTAATTAAGGACAATCCTTACTCTCTTTTTCCATTATTCGACAGTACTGGACGGCCTGATTTTGTCATTCAAACATTAAATCAGGGGCGCTTTGCGCTTATTATAGATGGAAGCCCAACAGCCTCCATTGCACCTGTAAATTTACCAATGCTTATTAATTCGCCAGAGGATGCAACACAAAAATTTATTTACTCTTCATTCCAACGGATATTAAGATTATTTTCATTATTTTTAGCAACATTACTGCCTGGATTGTGGATAGCATTAATAGGATTTAATGTCGAGCAAATTCCTTACCAATTAGTAGCGACCATATCCATTTCTAGAGTTGGATTGCCTTTATCGCCTGCACAAGAAATGTTTATCACATTGGTATTATTTGAACTTTTTAATGAAGCTGGTGTCCGTTTGCCAAAAGCTGTTGGGCAAACGGTAGCTGTCCTTGGAGGTTTAATCGTTGGTGATGCAGCAATTCGATCAGGCTTAACCTCACCATCGATGCTTGTTATCGCTTCTATCACATTCGTATCTTCCTATACGCTTGTGAATCAATCATTGACAACAAGCATTACCCTGACGAGGTTTCTTATTTTATTTTTGTCTACATTTTTTGGATTACTAGGCTTTATTACAGGATTTTTAGGATTGGTTATTTATTTGGCGACATTATCATCTTTTGGGGTTCCTTACCTCTCAAATTTCGCACCATTTTCTTGGAAAGAAATTATTGGCAGCTTATTGAAAAAACCAGCTTTTTTTTATAAAAAAAGAGCAGCTTCAACTATGCCGCAAAGTGCTGAAAGAGAGGGAAATGAATGAAAAAAATAACTGCTTTTTTCATTTGTATTTCTTGCCTTCTCTTCTTAACAGGATGTCATGGCCATCGAAGTATTCAAGATTTGACTTATATTGTTGCGATTGGCATTGACTATGACCTTGATAAAAAAGAGTATATTGTTTATACGCAATCCATCGATTTCATGAATGTCGCAAAACAGGAAGGCGGCAGGCAAACAGAACCGATACCGAATTGGATCGGAATTGGAAGAGGAAAGACAATTTATTTAGCTCTGAGCAACCTCTTTCCAAAATCACAACCACCGCTATTTTTAGGACATCTAAAAGCGATTATTTTTAGTGAAACAATTTTAAAGCATAAGTTCAAAGAGATCATCAGTGACTTAGGAAGAAATGAAACATTTCGCTATACAGTCAACATGTTTGCAACAGATGAATCATTAGAAAAAATACTGTCGCAAAATGTACTATTTCATTATCCTCCGCTCCATAACTACCTCTCTAGAAATACGATTGGTAGCGGGGATACAGACTTCATTCAACTAATGACGGGAAAAATGATTGTAAGCAACTATTATAAACCAATTGGCAGCGTCATGATTCCTTCGTTTGGGATTAGTGAACATACATGGAAATCCGATGGCACATATCCAGTCATTTATACAAAAGGAGCCTATTTTTTTCAGCAAAAAAAATATAAAGGATTTTTAAAAATGGATCAATTAAAAGGATTTATATGGAAATCTCAAAGGCCATTTAAACAAACATTGCCAATTTATAGGGATGGAGATTTAATTGCTGTTATTTCAGTATTCAATCCAACGATGGATATTAAAGTAAGGGAACAGTCATTATTTCCGACATTTGATATTCATGCAAATGTACAAGCTTCTCTCGTTGAAAAGAGAGAAAATATCTCTTTTTCGGAGTTGCATGAAGAAACAAGCAAATCTCTAAAAAAAGTCATCTTTGACACTTATGAGCATGGTTTCAAAAGAAAGTTGGACATCTTTAACTTAGGAGATCGCTGGTATCGTTTTCATCGTCATCATTTTAAGGCGTTCTCTAAATCAAATCCTTCTGCATTTTATTTAAAAAAAAATGCGCTTAAAAATATTGAGTTAGAAGTGGAATTCACTAATTTTAACAGCTTTAAATATAACCATCATCAACAAAATTATCATGACTAGTCAATCAAGCAATCCGCTGGGTGACTTTATGATTGCAGCACTTTAGTAAACCTTAAAAAATAAAAGTTGACATAAGATGAGGAATCAAGTTAAGCTAAACTAAAATAAAGCTTATGAACGCTGGATAAGAAGAAAGAAGGAATCGTATGATAGAATCAAGATATAAGTTAAAAATGATGATTGTTGCTGCACTCTTCTCCGCTATCATAGGAATATTAGCACAAATAACAATCCCATTGCCGATTATACCAATAACTGGCCAAACATTAGCTATTGGATTGGCAGCAACCATCTTAGGAGCAGCATATGGAACGCTTTCTGTTTTCCTTTACCTATTGATCGGTATGATAGGCGTTCCTGTTTTTGCGCAATTAACAGCAGGATTAGGCATTCTCATCGGCCCGACAGGCGGATTTTTGGTTGGTTTTATTCCTGCTGCTTTTATCATCGGTTTTTTCTTAGAAAAAACTGCCTTTACGATCAAAAATGCCATTATTGCAAATACAATTGGCATGTTTGTAACACTATTGATTGGGACAGTTTGGTGGAAAAATCAGGCTGATTTATCGTGGACTGCTGCCTTTGCAGGTGGTTTTACACCATTTGTTATCGTTGGCATTATTAAAGCAGTACTTGCCTCATGGTTCGGAATTATCGTTAGAAATCGCTTACTGGCCGCCAATCTTTTATATACAGTTGGCAGTAAGAAAGCATCATCTCATTCAGCGTATAAAGATCTTGAAATGCCATGATAGCCTACTCATTGTATCAAGCAGCACTGCCAACTATATTTATTTAGAGATGGGAGCTAGGTCTCTCTTCCCATCTTTCTTTCATTTTCAAAAGAATCATCGATAAGGTTTTTTCATACCTTTTTCGGACATGCTTTTGTTACTTTAATATTTGGCCTATTAATTTTTTCAACAATGGATAAAGTATGTCTGGCAGCTCATCAATATTTGAAACAGGAACACTGTATTTTCCATAAATATTTTCTATCGTGCGTTTTTGCCTCTCTTCAATTGTTCCATTCGAGAGGAAGACGTTCATCACAATAATTCCTTGCTTTCTGGCATTTAAAACTGCTTCATGTGTATCAACGATACCATTTTGGTCATAGTGAAAGGCAGCTGGCTCTCCATCTGAGAAAATGAGCAAAAACTTTTGTTTTTCATAACGGGCTTTTAGATTCTCTGTTACCTTGCGAATTGCATATCCATCCCGATTATCCTCCTCAGGCTTTAACTGCATAATCGCTGCGCCTTGCTTCTTGTGAAAACAATTTACATTTGAAACGACCGGAAAAAAATAATTGGGCTGTTTTTCTGTCGTTGAACTGCTAGTGTCTTCCCAAAAACCTACAATCTCATGTTGAATGCGCAACAACCTTAACGCTTCATGGAACAAAACAATCCCTAGTTTTGTTTGTTCCATTTTGTCTGCCATAGATGCTGAACAATCGACTAAAAGCATAAAAACAGCATCCAATTCAGGAGCTGGAGCGTTTTTTTTGTAAAAAAGCCGTGGATACTCTTCCGTAAAGTACCGCACCAGCTTTTGATCAAGAGAACCATAATGTACATTCTTCCGTGGTCCAGTCTGTTTCTGTTCTAGTGTTTTCTGAATCATATTAACTAATTTCTTTAAGTGTGTTGCTATTTTTTGTTTATACGTGCGATACGTATCCATTTCTTCGGAAGTTGGATGAGCGGGTGTCAGGAAGATGGAAGAAGCAAATCGATTCGCAAAGCCATATTTGTCATGGCCTGATTTAACTATATTACGATGGAGTGCAGCCTCCTCTATCTCATCATAATCATTGCGAACAGAACGTCGATTTGAACCTTTAGCAATAGATAATAACGTTGGATCACCTTCGTCCTCCTCCCGTCCCCCATCACTTCCTAAGCGGGTCTGTGTTCCTTTCTCTAAATCGAAGGAAAAAAAGGTTCTTCCTATTTCTTTTGTTTCCCGATGCCACATGTCCATTTTTTCTGCTAAGCGTTCTGCTCCTCTCTCTTCCTCTTCTTTCGCAATATCTCGATTTTGCAATGGGTCTTTTCTCTTTAAATCGGTAAATGCAAGACCATTTTCTCCATGTCCTATTAGTACAGGCAAATGAAAATACGTTTGCAGCATATCAGCATCAAGCACTTCTTGGAGCACATCAATGAGGGCTAAACATTGATCGCTTGTTGCTCTCGTATTTGTTGTTTCATAGAAGGCTGAAAGCTGTTGTCTAATAATTGGCATGGCAAAAGAAATGGACTCGTTTAGGAAAGGCAATGATATAATCGGTGAAGCCGCTGTTAATAATAAGTAACAAACATTAAACAATGCATCAGAAAAACGGCTCTGTTCCAAATTTACTTGGAGCTGAGTAGAAAAATAGCGGCGTAGCATAAAACGACGCTGCTGAAAAACACGCTTCGTGCCGGGACGTTCCCTCTTACAAATTTCCTCGAGACGCAAATCCTCAGCCATCATCATCAATTGTTTTGCGAAGCTTTGGATTGTTGTCTTTTTAATGTATTTATGATAGTCAGCAACAATGGCTTCTTCCGTATAATTTGCATTGCCAATTACTCGCAAGAATACGTCACTTTTCATGCCATTTTTACACTGTTCTTCTGGACGATGCTGCCAAAAGTGGCTTATATAAACCACTTTGCTATGGCTATCTAAATAAGAATGAGCACCGAATTGAATTTGATAATCTTGATCCGCTGCTAACGTTTTTGTTAAATCAGTTAGCTCCATATAAAGACTTGCATCTACTTGTTCATCATTAAATTGGATAAAACGTCTCATTCAACCAGCTCCCTACTCAAACAATGTTTCAGCAATATTTTGAACTGCTGCCTTTTCGCGAGCATCTTCTAATTTATCCATAATTCCACGTCGAATAGCACGTAATGGAGGTAAGTATAACGCTAAATCGCACGTATCAATGAGAGCTCTAATCGATGCCGCCTCCTCTGATACAACACCATTTTTAACTTGAACAATTAAATCTTTTGATAACATCACAAAACGATCCAGCAGTACTGGATCTTGGAGTTTGCTTTCCACTTCAAGAACTCGCTTCAACGTTTCCGCTTGAATATAAGGAATATCTATGACAACAAAGCGATTTTTCAATGCTTCATTTAATGGAACCGTACCAATATAGCCCTCATTAATTGCCGCAATAACCCCAAATCCTTCTTGTGCTTGAACAACTTCGCTCGTAAAAGGATTCGTGATCATATGGCGATAATCAAGAACACCATTTAAAATCGGCAATGTTTCTGGTTTCGCCATGTTGATTTCATCGATATATAATAAATGCCCTTTTGTCATTGCTTTTATGACTGGTCCAGGTATAAAGCTGATCTCACTTTTACCTGCAATGTGTCGAATCGTTTTAAAACCGAGCAATGCTTCCGCATCCATATCAACAGAACAATTGATGCTATGCATAGGCTGGGAGAAAATTGCAGATAATGTTTCAGCGAGCTTCGTTTTTCCAGAACCAGTTGGGCCTTTCAGCAATACATTTTTCCCTAAAGCTAAAGCAGTGATAGCATCATACAAAACAGGTTCATCAGCAGCTACGTACCCTTCATTTCCTATTAAATAACCATATTCCTTATCTTGCTGAAATGATTGTTTTCTGTTTTTGATCATTGCTTGTACCGCTTTTGGCAAATTAATCGTATTTATCATCTCATCTATCCCTTTCTTTCATGATAGTGAATATTTGCACATACATTATAATATCATAATGACGATAGCAATGTTGTTTTATATGTTAGCTCAATCTAAACATTGCCGTTATCGGGATGATTTGATTATATATCGCTCTAATTTACTTTACAAAACTTAAATATGACATTTCAATATTTTTGTAAGCAAAAAAGCATTCTTATTCCATGTTTTTAGAAATGCTGCAAGTTTTTAATGAATGAAAATATCTTTAACAAAATACATTTATTACCTTCTAATGATAAGAAAGCCCTTCCTATCGTTTATGAAGCTGCTGCTTTTTGTCTGATTCAAAGTATACGCTCGGGCGAATTTCTCAATAAAAGCAGGGAAAAAATAATAGCTTTTTTATACTAGTCGTTTATCATAAGTCCTAGGATATATTTCATCTTACTTTTTTTCTACTAAAGCAAGATTATTTTGTGCAAAAGATTTATCTCCCACTTAAACAATTTTGTAGTGGGAGAATTCCTTTGGAAAGCTGTTATTCACTTTTTTATCGTGCAAGCAATAGAAACTAACGAAAAGCTTTACAATCCCTCTTATGATCCATCATACATGTATAGTCCTCTAGCAGGTTTTTTAATATGGTCATACAAATTTTCAACTGTTTTCATAAAAGAAGTCATATTCGGAATAGTCAGGCCCGTTCTATGTTCGATCTCCTTTTTTAGTACGATGCCGCGCATTGGCTCGGACTGTTCTTTTAATATTGCGACGGCAACCTCTCTCATTTTACTAGATTTGCTTCTTCTTGATGGCCTGCTTCGTCGGATTTTTTTGATCGTCGTTTCCTGAGGCTCTTCAACATTCATAGCTTGAAAAGCATTCGTTTCATTTTCAATATTCGCTTGGGGAGTTTGTGGCATTTCTTCCAAAACCTTTTGATTAATTTCAGCCGCTTTATTCATTGCGCCTTTTGGTTCTTTGTCATCAAGCTCTCTTAAACGTTCGTATATGGTGATTCGCTCTGCTCGGAGTTCCTTTAATAAACGTTCCTCTGCTTCTCTTAACTGCTCTATTCTCATCTGTAACGCCGCTCTCTCATCAAACATATTTCACCCTCCTGAATAATCTCTCTAGTATAAACATAGTTAAATTATATGATAGTTTTTAAAAAAACAACAGCGAATTTTAAATTTTGCTATTTTTACATAAAGTATACTTTATCAGAGGATACAGGCGCAATGTCGATTTTCATCAGTTTATGCCATTATATTTCGTAATTTTACGAATTTTATTACTTGAATCAATATATATTCATTAGTAACATAGAGGTGAGAAATATCTTGTAAAGCAAATAGGGAGGTAGACGATGAATCAAAAAACGGAAAGCAAAATTGATGAACGTGTAAGTGAATTCCTCAAAGGACCGAAACTGCTTTATATCAACGGTGAATTTGTGGAAAGTCTCTCTGGAAAAACATTCGATACCCCTAACCCAGCAACTGGTGAAACACTGGCAAAAGTCTATGAGGCAGGAGCAGCAGATATTGATTTAGCTGTGAGAGCAGCTAGAAAAGCGTTCGATGAAGGCAAATGGTCTAAAATAAGTGCTGCTCAAAGAAGTCGTCTCATTTATAAACTAGCTGACTTAATGGAGGAGCATAGTGAGGCATTAGCTCAATTAGAAACGTTAGATAACGGAAAACCAATTAGGGAAACTACACATGCTGATATCCCTTTGGCTATTGAACACCTTCGCTATTATGCCGGCTGGTCAACCAAAATTACTGGACAAACCATCCCGGTTGCCGGCCCTTATTTTACTTATACACGCCACGAAGCAATTGGAGTCGTCGGCCAAATCATTCCTTGGAATTTTCCACTACTGATGGCGATGTGGAAACTAGGTGCAGCACTTGCAACAGGCTGTACAATTGTACTTAAACCAGCAGAACAAACACCGCTTTCCGCCCTTTATTTAGCTTCATTAATTGAAGAAGCTGGATTCCCTCCAGGTGTAATCAATATTGTTCCTGGCTTTGGTGAACCAGCAGGATCATCATTGGTCGATCATCCTCTTGTCGATAAGATTGCCTTTACTGGATCAACAGAGGTCGGAAAGCTTATTATGTCAAAAGCATCTCAGTCATTGAAGCGGGTTACATTAGAATTAGGAGGAAAATCACCAAATATTATCTTACCTGATGCCGATCTGACTAAAGCGATTCCAGGAGCTTTAAATGGCGTTATGTTTAATCAAGGCCAAGTTTGCAGCGCTGGTTCTCGTGTATTCATTCAAAAGAAAGAATTTGACCATGTTGTCGCCGATATGGCCGCACATGCCAAAAAAATAAAACAAGGTGCAGGCATTGAAAAAGAGACACAGATGGGTCCGCTTGTCTCTTCAGAACAGCAAGAACGGGTAATGGGATATATTGATAAAGGAATCAATGAAGGAGCAGAATTGCTTGCAGGGGGAAATAAACCAAATAATGGAGGCTACTTTGTCGAGCCAACGATCTTTGCAGATGTACGCGACGAAATGACCATTGCTAAAGAAGAAATCTTTGGCCCAGTCATTGCTGCTATGCCTTTCGATGATTTAGATGAAGTAATTGCTAGAGCGAATAGCAGCAGCTATGGATTAGCTTCCGGCGTTTGGACTCGCGACTTAGCGAAGGCCCATTATCTTGCCAGTAAAATTAGAGCTGGAACTGTATGGGTAAACACATATAATGCATTTGATGCAGCAGCGCCATTTGGGGGTTATAAAGAGTCGGGAATCGGCCGCGAAATGGGCTCATATGCCTTAAATAACTACACAGAAGTAAAAAGTGTTTGGATTTCTATGCGCTAATAGTAAAGTGTAGCTTTTCTCAGCTTAATTTTTCTGAATCTGCCGCCTATATGCATCGTTCTCTAGTAGAACAGTAGATTCAAACCAATCAATAATAACAGTTAAATATAAGATATATTAAAAAAACGGAAGACTGAAAAGAACGCTTTTGCATTTATTCTTTTTAGTCTTCTTGCTTTAAATCAAAAATAAAGTGAAACTTCCATCAGTGGGGGTTTTCTCTCATCCCCCACTGATGGTTAGTTGAACCAATCGGACATTTACTGGCAGTTATCCCCCACCTAGACTTCTTCGACTCCTCTTCACTCTTGAGGTGGGGGTCTTACTGCCAGTTAGATGTGGGATAAATATTGCCCTCCACCTACCTTTATCTCAGCGACGGAGCACTTGACATCTTTAAAGCTAGTGCAAAGGGACGTTCTCCCTTTTGTTCAAGAATATGATGCAAGTCGTTGTTGCGGGCTAACGTCAACAATTACAACACCCTCTCTCTGCTTATCTGAAAAGAACAAACATACGAGATTAGTCATACTTTTGAATTAATTTTAGTGAAACCCTTTCCAAGTTGCAATGAAAAAGGTAAAATAATGATTAAATAGGTGTTCGAAAAGTCCGAGATGACCGTTCAACTGGAAGCAATTAGTTCGATGAAATCAGAATAAATGGTTTTTTCGGAAACGTATAGAAGTAACTTTTTCTACAGGTTATTGCGTATCCGTGCTCAATTTATTTTCTTTGAACTTCTCGGTCTTTTTTGTTCCCCTTTTTTTTCAACAGGCACATAAAATAGAGAAAAGCAATTAATTTCACAGGGAGGTTTTTTCTTGAAAATTTTAAGCAACGAGCAATTGGTAGCGGCATATCGTGATGCGGAAAAGAATGATCAAGATCGTGACTGGGTGAAATTATTGAAAAATGAAATTAAAAAACGTGGGTTAAATCCACAGTAATTCTCTATAAGACGATATAACGGAAAGAGGCTGGGACATAACTAGCTTCTAAATAATGAGAAAAGTGAATTTGAGGATCCTCAAATTCACTTTTCTCTATTTTGCGTGTAAATATTTC